>NZ_SLWM01000026.1:0-97766 GCF_004342085.1 Kribbella orskensis | reverse complement strand
GATGCGCCGGTCGAGGCGCCGATCGTGGTCAGCGAACCGCTGACCGCCGTGATCGGCACATACGTCACGAACACCCCCAAAACGGCCAGCGTGATGGTCAACGCGACGGTCCGCGTGCTGGGAGCGCCAACCTCTGCGCCTTGCCGCTGAGAGTGCGCGGGGGCGATTCGTCCCGCTCTACTTGCGTTCGTGGCCATAAGGTCCCTTCACCTTCATTATCTGAACGTGAAGGTAAATTTATCACGACGTTGAGATTCTTCAAGCTGCTATATTTGTGGGCATGTCCACAGCAAGCGCTCGACGCGACCGGGTCGACTCGATGCTGGCGTTCCTCGCCACGCTTGAGCCCGAGCGTGATGCCTCCGCGAAGGCGATCGCCTGGCGACTGCGGCGGGCCGCCCGCCAGTTGGACACCGAGGTACGCCGGCGGCTAGCCCCACTCGGCATGGAGCTGTGGGAGCTGGAGATCCTCAGCGGACTGCGCCGCGCGGGCGGCACGCT
Source organism: Kribbella orskensis (assembly GCF_004342085.1). Lineage (NCBI taxonomy): Bacteria > Bacillati > Actinomycetota > Actinomycetes > Propionibacteriales > Kribbellaceae > Kribbella > Kribbella orskensis. The sequence goes on along the minus strand of NZ_SLWM01000026.1, from coordinate 97,265 downwards.
GACCGTCGGCGAACTGCTGGACGTGGCTCAGCTCACCTCCGGCGCGATCACCAACCGCGTCCGCTGCCTCGAGCGCAACGGCTACGTCCGACGCGACGTCGACCCCGCTGACCGCCGCCAGGTTCTCGTGACGCTCACCCTCAGTGGCCTCGAACGCCAGCAACAAGCGGTCGAGGCCAACGATGTCGCGGAACAGGAAGTCTTCGCCGCCATCGACCCCGCCCTGCAGCAGCGGCTGAGCGGCGACCTGCGTGAACTGCTACTCGCCATCGAAGGACCAGACCCCAACGCCTGAGGCCTGTCAGCACCACCCCGGCCGGGCCGTGCCGACGGCCACACGTCCTCGACGCCTGGTCGACGCGGGATACGCGAGCGACCCGCTCACATGGACGTTCGTAGCGTTGACGGTAGGAGGCCGGCTGTTTGTCTAGGCCGTTTCCCCTCTACTTTACGGCGTGGTTCCCTCGCTTCGGTCACCGAGCAGCGCGGAGCGAGGCGCCATCGTCGAGCTGCGTTGCGTGGTGGGTGATGGAACCGGCGCTACGGCGCGGGCGACACCCTGCTGCCCGGGCCTTCGAGTGGGATCTTGACCAGCAGCGTGGTGCCGTTGCCAGCGGGGCTGCTGACCTGCAGAGTGCCGCCGAGCGCTTCGATTCGATCGCTGAGCCCGAGCAGTCCGGACCCCTGGCCGAGGTCGGCTCCGCCTATGCCGTCGTCGCGGATCGCCAGTTGCAAGGTCGCGTCGTGGGTGTCGACTTCGACGTGCACGACGGATGCGTGCGCGTGTTTGGCGGCGTTGGTCAATGCTTCTGACACCACGTAGTACGCGGCGACCTCGACTGGCTCTGGCAGCCGTCGCTCGGTGTGCAGGTCCAGCTCGACCGGTACCGCAGAACGGAGCCGTAGCGCTTTGAGTGCCGGCTTCAGTCCGCCCTCGGACAGGATCGCGGGGTGAATGCCGTGGGAGATCTCGCGCAACTCGTCGAACACGCTGCTGAGCCCGTCGGCGACGCGCGCCAACGCACCTTCGAGCTCGCCGAGCTGCGGGGGCACCGTCGCCTGCGCCGCGCGCAGCTCCAGACCGAGCGAGACGAGCTGCTGTTGGATGCCGTCGTGCAGATCGCGCTCGATCCGCCTACGCGTCTGATCGGCGGTGGCGACGATCCGCGCCCGCGAGGCCATCAGCTCGGCGCGGCTCTGCGCGTTCGCGATCGCGGTCGCCATCAGCTCGGTGAAGTTGGCCAGGCGCGCCTCGATGTCCGCCGGCAGCGGCTGCTCCGGCGTCCCGCCCGCGATCAGCAGACCCCAGAGGCGCCCCTCGACGATGACCGGCGCCCCGACGCCTGAGCCGATCCCCTCCGGCCGGACTGCACCAATCGGGCCGGAGACATCGGCAAGGTTGAGCCGGGCCGGACGGCCGGTCTCGAAAACGAGCGTGCCGAGGTTCTTCCCGCCAAGGCCCCACCGGCTGCCGACAGGGAAGCTGTCGCCTGCCAAGCCCGAGCCGGCCACGATGGTCAACGTGCCGTCCGGCTCATAGCGACCCATGGCCACGTATTCGACCGAAAACAGCCTACCGGTCTCCTCGACAACGGCCGCGAACAACTCCTCCGGCGGCACCCCGCGCGCCACCAGCGTCGCGACCCGCCGCAACGCCGCCTGCTCCTCGGCCAGCACGCGCAACTGTTCACCGCTCAACCGCGCTCGCCATCCCCTCGCGACCGCGCGCCACACGCACAAGCGCCGCCACCGGCAGAGTGCGGCCGTCGTGCCCGACCCAACGCGGTTCACCTGCTGTTCGCCGACCCGTCCCGGCCTCCACAAGCACAGTTCAGCAGGCATCACCGACTCCCACAAGCGCGCGCAAGAACGAGCGCTCATCGGCATGAGCGTGCGGATTGCGGCAGAAGCGCGCGGCAAGTGAGGCGTCGCGGAACGACTCGTTACGTGTCGTACGTGAGTCCGTTCCAGGGTTCGTAGGACGCGATGAAGTCCGGGTCGGTGCCGGCCGCTGGATGGGCGGCCTGGCGGTGGGCGAGGGGCAAAGCGATCGCGCCCGGGAGCTGTACCAGCAGTCCCTCGACATCCGCGACCGCCTGGCCGAGACCGAGCCCGGCAACACCACCTACCAGCGCGACCTGGCGGTTGCAGCCGAGCTAGGCAACGCGGAGACGGAGCCTCGACAGCGCAGGGCAGTGACATCCCGTCCAGCTTGCGAGCGAACGTCCATCGTCTAAAGACGGCCGAGCAGGTGTGCTTCCCCCTCACCTCGGTCGGCCAGTCAACAGTGGTCCGGCGCACACAGGGCACTGCCGTGTAGCGGCTCAACTCAGCGACCGCGCCGACCTACCGGCCGCTCGTCGCGGCCGGCGCCCGGGCTGAGCAACTCAGCGTGGGAACGCTGTGGGAACAAAGAGGGGTCGATCCGAGTCAACTGGAGTCAAGATCGGCCGAACTGGTGTTGCCTGGTTATGCCTGGAGGGGCGCATGTCGGTGGGGTGCGCCGGTTTCCTAAACCGTGCGGGCGCAGGTTCGAATCCTGCCGGGGGCACCTTGTGATTTCTCAGGACATCGGCACAGCCCCGAACCGCCCCTCCGGGTTCGGGGCTTGTTGCTTTTGGGGGCCGGCGGGGGGCCTGTCCGGAACATTTTCGTCTGGTGGCAGTGATCCTCCGGAAAGGCGTGCTTCGCGCCGGCGACAGTACGACGAGTTCAGCCTTCGCAGACTCGGGCGTTTATGGGCAGGCGGCGGCGTCGTACGGGGTTCGCGGCGGCTCGATCAGGCCAGGCTGGACAAGCCGCTGGCGGAACAGGATCCGTTCAAGGTGGACACCTAGGCCTGGAGCGTGGGTTGGGGCCGGTCCGGGAGGACCGGCCCCAACTGGTGGGGGGTGTCAGCCGTTGGCGAGGGTGAAGCTTTCTACGCCGCAGGCGGAGCTGGTCGGGTTGTTGTTGGCGTCGCCGCTGTAGCTGACCTGCCAGCGCCAGGTACCGAGCGTGCTTGCGACGAACGTCGTGTTGGTCGTGCTGTACGTGCCGTTGCCGCTCACGGTCACCGTCTGCGTGAGCGCAGGCGCGCCGGCGCACGTGGCCGCGGCTGGGTTGTACAGGTTGAAGGTGATCGTGCCGGTCGCGTTGAGCGCTCCGGAGATCGTGGCGTCGTCATTCGGGATCAGGTTCGGCGCCGTGGTCATGGCCGGCTGCTTCTTTGTGACGACGAGATGCTCGCTGGTGCAGACGCTCGTCGCAGCGTTGTTGTTGGCGTCGCCGCTGTAGGCCGCCTGCCAGTAGAAGTCACCAGCCGCGTTGAAGGTGATCGCGTTGGAGTCGGGTACGTCGCCGTTCGTCACCGTGACCGTGCCTGCGCTCTGCGCGCCGGTCGAGCAGGCGGTGTCGGTGTAGACGGTGTAGGTCACCGTTCCACCGGCGTTCGCCGTCGCACCGGTCAGCGTCGCCGAGTCGTGTACAGTACCGCCGACCTCGACGGTTTCGGCCGACAAGGTGGTCGCGATCGACGGCGACTTCTTCGTCACGACCAGATGCTCGCTGGTGCAGACACTGGTGGCCGCGTCGTTGTTGGCGTCACCGCTGTACGCCGCCTGCCAGTAGAAGTCACCAGTCTGGTTGAAGGTGATCGCGTTGGAGTCGGGTACGACGCCATTCGTCACCGTGACCGTACCTGCGCTCTGTGCACCGGTCGAGCAGGCCGTGTCGGTGTAGACGGTGTAGGTCACCGTTCCGCCGGCGTTCGCCGTCGCACCGGTCAGAGCCGCCGAGTCGTGCACAGTACCGCCGACCTGGATCGTTTCGGCCGACAGTGTGGTCGCGATCGACGGATGCGCGTTGATGTGGTTGGTGTAGGTGCAGTCGACCACGCCGTCAGGTGCCATCACGATGTTGGTGGTCGCACTGCTGGTCGTGTAGCTGGTGCCTGAGCCGGTCGCCGTACACGCCAGACTCTTCAGCGTCCAGCCGTCCGGCAGGGTCGACTCGGTCACGCTGTAGTTGCCGGGCTGAACCTGAGTCGCGTCACTGTAGGTCCGCGATTGCCCGTTCGACAGCGAGAACGTCGACGGGGTGAGTCCGCCGGTGGTGGTGTAACCGAAGCTGGCGTCGCCGTTCTCGGTCACCTTCCGGATGATGATCTTGCCGCAGTTGGAGATGTTCACCGGCTGCGGTGCGACGAAGTCCTTGACCTCGGCCGGGAACGACGCCGACGAGCGGCTCTTCAGGAACGCACTGCCGAACGCCGTGCACTGGCCGGCCGGGAAGATCCCCGCCGCAGTCATGTTGATCGACGCCTCGCCGAACTCCCCTGCGGGCAGGCTCACGTTCGCGATCGGGTCCGCGACCGTGACACTGTTGACCGCGCCTTCGGCGAAGCCGGCAGCACTGAGGTCGACCCGGTTACCCCAACATGGCAGGGAGTTCGCGGAGAAGCACTGGCTGGTCGCGCCAGTGGTGACCCACTTGAGCAGGCCGAGCACCGGGTTGCCGCTACCGCCGAAGTCGAACGTGATGAGCAGATCACCGGAGCTTCTGTTGAGCGTCTTCTGCCCGGTCGTGGTGAGGTTCGGCTGCGCCAGCTTGTTGATCTCGAAGTCCATGTTGGCGGAGCCGAGAACATTCGAGCGCTCCCAGGCCAGGTAGAGGAAGTTGCTGCCACCAGCACCTTCGTTCCCGACGTAGAACCGGGTCAGGTCGCTCTTCTGCGGCGGGATCGACCCGGTCACCACCGATACGTTCGGGTCGTCTTCCTTGCTGCCCTGACCGAACGCATTGTCGCCGGAGCCACTGGCCAGGTCGTCACCACGGACGCGATTGATCGAGGTGGACACCCAGTCCTTGTTGCCTGTCGTGTTGACGACGAGGTTGCCGTCGTTGCCCTCGAAGGTACTGCCGGGCAGGTTCGCGTTGGCCGAGGCCCCGATGGCCAGGAGCAACGCCGTACCGGTCAAGATCACCAGGGGCCGCCGGAACCGCCGGAGCGCATGCGGCTTGCTTCGCTTGTTCACTGTTTGCCTTCCGAAAGTTGGAACACGCTGTGTGGGGTCGTGTCCGGAGACGGTGAGCAGGCATGTCGTCGAACGACCACCGGGCAGACGTTCGCGGCGCGCGATCGCGGCGCGATGTCGGCCCCGAGCGGTGGGAGGAAGCGCAGCTGCCCTACCAGTCAAGACGCGGCTTCGTCACCCGGCCGTCGGGCCGGGCGTCGATCCCTGAGTCTCAAGCTCCCGCCCGCAGAGCGGGCGGAGCTGACCTCGCCGATGCGCCGGCGGATCGCGTCCGACCGGTCCGGCCGGCGCGCGCGACAATCCATCCATGGTTCCCCCTGGCCCCGGAACGTCGCCAGCATCCGGGTCCCCACCCCTGGCTACGCTCCGCTGTGATGTCTCCGCCTGCGTAAGGGCAACCCCCAGCATCACAGTTACGAGGCGTAATGAACGTACACCCGGACTCGCCACCCAGCAACCCCCGGAATGTTCCCTACGGTGGCCTTCCTGCCGTACGGGATCAAGACTCAATCCTGTGGCTACACGGGGATTCCAAGACCGGACGCGGCGCGACCGTTGCACCGGGCAACGTGCGGGGGTTGACCTGCGCGGCGCATCACGTTGCGTTAGAAACTGTTGCATCCGTGTCCGCCGAGGTAAGGCTCTGCCACGTCCCTGCACGTTGTCGTCGGTGCCGGTCCGGCGACCGCCCAGTTGCTCGCCGGTCGGGGCGATCAGGTCCGCGTGATCGGGCGGATCCGCACCGCAGAGGTCCCTGGCTTGGACTACCTCGGCGCGAGCGCCGTCTCGCCGTTCATCGTGATGGTGCTGCCCAAGGTGATCAAAGGCAGTCGCGGTACGGCGCCGGCCGACCTGGACGCGCCGCACAGTTGGACATAGGTCGGTGATGTCGCGCGCACGTTGATCGCGGTCGCCTCGGACGAGAGCGCCTGGGGTCGCCCGTGGCACGTGCCCACACCGGAGCCCGTGTCGATCCGAGCCCTCGCCACCCGCGCGGGCGAACTCGCAGGCGCAGCAGGCGGCGGCCGGTGTGCGGCGGTTCAGGGACCGGTCGGCGCGAAGGTACCGGCCCGGTCCCGCGGCGACGCGGCTAGGACGTGGCAGGGGTGGCGGCTTGGTGGGCCTCGTCGAGATCGTCGTCGGACACTGTGTGCGACTCCGTCGTACCGCCCAGCTCCGTCAGCTTGGCCGAGACGGCGTCCGCTTCGCTCACCGGCGCCAGCACCCCGACGGCGGCCTTGCCATCAGTGAGCTCGGATCCGAGACGTTCACGGTCGGCCTTGTCCATGCCGAGGCCCTTGTGGTGCAGCGCACCGGCAAGTCCACCGCCGACCACTCCGACAGCGAGGCCGACCGGGGTGAACAAGGCCAGCGCCAGACCGATGCCGGCCCCCTTGCCAGTGCTGCGTTTGCCTACCTTCTCGGTCTTGACCTCACCCTTCTCGTTGAGGACGAGAACGCCGATCGCATCATGGCTGGCGAGCCCGGAGTCCTTGAGGGTCTGCGCCGCGGAATCCGCCGCGGCCTCGTTCGCGAACACTGCCAATACAACGGTCTTGTTTCCCATGGGATTTCCTCGATAGGTGGCATGTCGCAGAGCCGCGACATACCCGTTCTAGTACGCCGGCCAGACGCACCGCCTCACCCCCGACGGACGATCCCGGACACGGAGGCGCGGCCTACCGTCGTTTAGACCACCATCGGCAGCCACCACCAGGACTCTGGTCACGCCGGGCGGTCCTGCCGACCGAATATCGGCAGACCGGTAGTCCGCGCGCCCGCATCCCGACAGGGGCATGCCGTAGTTCACTGGAGTGAGACATACCTGCATTCATTCATCGTTCACGTCGCGTTTCCGGGGAGCCGAGGGTGGCGGATGAGTTCGTGGTCGACGAGGCGGTCGGGCCGTCGTGCGTCGAAGTGCTGACCGACGCGTTGCCGGTGCGCGTCGACGTCCACCACACCGAGCGCAGAGTCTGGTTCGACACGCATGACTGGCGGCTGTTCCGGGCAGGGCTGCTGCTCGAGCACCACCTGCGGAAGCGCGAGTCGTGGCTCGTGCTGAGCGACCTCGAAGGGCAGCAGATCTCCCGACAGCCGACCAGCCGTACAGCGGTCACCGCGCACTCCCTTCCGGACGGTGTGACGCGAGACCGCGTCCTCGAACTGATCGGTGTGCGGGCGCTGCTGCCGCGCGTAGTCGCGAGCGGTCCGGTTCAAGTGCTCTCGGTGCTCGGCCCCGACGAGAAGACCGTCGCCCGGATCGTCGTCGAAGGTCCCACAACAGTCCGGGACGGCACGCCCGTCGGCCTGCGGGCTAGGATCGAGTCTCTCCGCGGCTACGACAAGGACGCGGCCAAGGTGTGCCGGACGCTGGACGCGATCCCCGGGTTCGGGCCGGCCAAGGAGCCGCTCTTCGAGTCGGTCCTCCGGGCCGCCGGTCTCCATCCGCGCAGCTTCCGGTCGAAGCCCGACCTGGAGTTCACCCCGCGGATCCCGGCCACCCAGGCGTTGGCCGGCACGCTCACGCAACTACGAGAGATCGTCCTCGACAATGTCGAGGGCACGCTTCGCCAACTGGACACCGAGTTCCTCCACAATCTGCGTGTCACGGTGCGCCGTACCCGAGCCGTGCTGAAGTTCGCGCACGGAACGATCGACGAGGACATCCGGGCGAGGTACGCCGTCGAGCTCAAGTGGCTCGCCGATCAGACCTCGTTGAGCCGTGATCTCGACGTGTACCTGCTCGGCTTCGACGACCTGGTCAGCCAGGTGTCCGCATCGAGCGAGCTCGAACCGTTCCGCGAGCAGCTCACGCGGCACTGCACAAGGGCGCACGCCGTACTCAACCGCGCACTGCGGTCCGAACGATTCGCCGCGCTGCTCGACGGATGGCAATGTGAGCTGACGGTCCCGGGGCCTGTCGAGCGCCCGGTGATCGAGGTCGCCGACGAACTGCTGAGCCGCGCTTGGAAGCGAGTCGCCAAGCGCGGCGACGCCATCACCGACGCCTCTCCGGCGGAAGCCGTGCACGACCTGCGCAAGCGCTGCAAGGAGCTGCGCTACCTGCTCGAGTTCTTTGGCAGCTTGTACGGCGCCGACGCCCGAAGCGAGGCCGTGAGTGAGCTCAAGCTCCTGCAGGACATCCTCGGCGAGTTCCAGGACGCCGAGGCCCAACGCATCAGCGTCCACCACTACGGCGTCGAACTCGCCAAGGCCGGGACGCCCCCGGCGACGCTGATGGCGATGGGTCGCCTCGAACACCACCTGCAGCTCCGTCAGGACGCCGCTCGTGCCGAGGTGGCGGACCGCTGGCATCGGTTCAACCGGACACACAACCAGCGTCTCTACGCAAGGATGGTGACCAGCCGATGAGGATCGTCGCGTCGTACAGCATCAAGGGCGGTGTCGGGAAGACGACCGCGGCGGCGAACGTGGCCTGGCTGGCCGCCGAGAGCGGACACCGGGTCCTGTTGTGGGACCTGGATCCGCAGGGCGGTGCGACGTACCTGTTCCGGATCCGGCCCAAGGTCAAGGGCGGCGGCGAGGCGCTCGTCTCCGGCAAGCGTGACCTCCGCGACGCCGTCAAAGCCAGTGACTTCGACAACCTCGACCTGCTGCCGTCCGACTTCTCCTACCGCAACCTCGACCTGCTGCTGGACGCGCAGAAGAAGCCGACCCGCCGCCTCGGCCGGCTCCTCGACAGCATGGCCGACGAGTACGACGTCGTCGTACTCGACTGTGCGCCGAGCGTGTCGCTCGTGTCCGAGGGCATCGTGCGCGCCGCGGACCTGGTCCTCGCTCCGCTGGTGCCCGCTCCCCTGTCGGTGCGCACGCTCGACCAGCTGCGGTCGTTCATCGCCGAGGCCAAGGGGCCTGCGCCGGACCTGCTCGCGTTCCTGTCCATGGTCGACCGCCGTCGCCGGCTGCACCGCGACCTGTCCGAGCAACTCCCGAAGGAAAACCATGACGTCGCGGGCACCACGATCCCAATGGCCTCGGTCGTCGAGCAGATGGGCGTACGCCGCGCCCCGGTGGTGGCCTGGGCCCGCACCTCCCCGGCGTCGGTCGCCTACCGCAGCCTGTGGGACGAAGCCAGGCTACTTGCGAAGGTATGAGCCCCCGTTGAGGTCGAGCACGGTCCCTGCCGCGAAATCGGCCTCTGGGGACGCCAGGTAGACGATCGCCGCCATGTCGGTGACGGTCCAGCCCGGGGCGATCGCCGTCACTCGTTGTTCTACTCGGAGGCGGGTGGAACAGCAGGCGGGTACGGGCCGAGGTTTCCTGAGCGGAAACCCGGGTTCGGTAGCGTTGTCCTGCATGGACAACGACCTGGCGAACCTCGGGCAGGAGATCCGCCGTCTGCGCAAGCGGCGCAACATGACCCTCGATGCCCTCGCGGGCCAGGCTGGCATCACCAAGGGCTACCTGTCCAAGATCGAGAACGGCAACACGAACCTCGAACGCCGCAAGACCATCAAGGCAATCGCCGATGCGCTCCGGGTCAGCATCGCCGACCTGACCGGTGACCACTTCATCGCCGACCGCGCCAACAGCGACGCACACGCCGCGATTCCGGATATCCGCATCGCGCTGATGGCAACAACCCTTGACCTACCGACCGGCAAGCCGAGCCGAACCATCGATGAGCTGAGCCTTGAGACCCAGCGGCTCGCGGAGGCACGGATCAACTGTCAGGACTCCCTCGTAGGGCACGCTCTCGCCCCGCTCCTGACCGACCTGCACGCAACCGCCATCAGCGACAACCGCCTACCGGCCCTTCAATCACTCGTCCAAGCCACCAACTCGACGGCCCACTTCCTCAAGAACCTCGGAGCCGTCGATCTCGCCTGGGTCGCGGCCGAACGGGGCCTCCAGGCGGCACAGATCCTCGAAGACCCGGTGTACCTGGCTGCCGCCGACTATGCGCGGGCACAGGCCCTGATCGGGCTCGGCGCGTACGACCGCGCCGACACCATCGCTCGCGGCGCCGTCTCGATGGTGACACCGGACTGTTCCCCGGGCTCGGCCGGCGGGAGCGGGAAATACTCGACCTGATCGCCGCCGGTGTGGGCAACGCCGAGATCGCGAAGCGTCTCAGCCTGAGCCCGAAGACGGTGCGCAACAACGTATCGAGCGTCTTCGCGAAGCTGCAGGTCGCCGACCGCGCGCAGGCGATAGTCCGAGCCCGCACTGCTGGTTTCGGGCTGCAACCCGGCAACCAGCAGTAACGGTGTGGGGTCAGCCTCGAACCCTCATTGGGTTCGGGGTTTGTGTTTTCCCCCAAATGGTCGAGTGGTCAGGGCGGGAGTTCTTCTGGACGATGTTCAACCGACACAGCTCCGGTCTCAAGACTGCGCGCGGGCCTCCAAGGCCAGACTGTTGCGGTTCCGACTCTGGCGCAGCATGATGCTGAGGTTTCGACGTGTTGGGCGAACGCAAAGGGGCGAGCAGCGATGAGAACTCGACTTCTGGCGGCCGTGGCGGCGACCGCCCTGGCGGCCGCAGCAGCGGCGAGCCCTGCGTCGGCGCTGGCGACGCGCAATCTCACGACCGAGGCGCAATCTGCGGTCCCGACGTTTGTCAATGGCCTTGCGCAAGCCGTCTTCTCGACCAACCCCGCCGACTGGTACAGCGGTGAGGTGTGGGTCCAAGCGTCGTTCGACAGTGACAAGGACGGCAAGCTCGACCGGATCCACGCCGACTTCACCGCGCCGCGGGAGGTCCTCACCGACGGCCTGAAGGTGCCGGTCGTCTTCGAGGACAGCCCGTACTACGCGGGAACGGCGTCGGAGTACAGCAACTGGGCTGTCGACCACGAGCTCGGCGCACCTCCGGCGACGCGGCCGGCGACACCGCTCTGGTCAGCCTTCAACACCAGCCCCACGATCAGTACCAGATACGAGTCGACCTGGGTGCCGCGCGGCTTCGCCGTCGTCCACGCTGAGTCACCGGGTACCGGCCACTCCGACGGTTGCCCGACCTCGGGTGGCACGAACGAGACCCTGGCCGCCAAGGCTGTGATCGACTGGCTCAACGGCCGGACGGCCGCGTACACGACGCGCAATGGCGACACTCCGGCGGCCGCGGCCTGGACGACCGGCAAGGTCGGCATGATCGGCACGTCCTACAACGGGACCATCCCGGAGGCCGTGGCGACGACAGGGGTCGAGGGCCTCGAGGCCATCGTGCCGATCTCGGCCATCTCCGACTGGTACGACTACTACCGCGCCAACGGCATGGTGCGGGCGCCACACTCGTCGTCCAACCCGACGGGCAACAACAACGCGTTCCAGGGTGAGGATCTCGACGTACTGGCGGACGTCGTGTACTCACGTCTCGACGAGGCCGGGCCGCGCACGATCTGTCAGCCCGAGATCGACTACCTCAAGGCGCACATCGATCGAGCCACCGGCAACCGCAGTGGGTTCTGGCAGGAGCGCAACTACATGAAGGACGTCGACAACGTCCACGCCGCGACCCTGCTTGCCCATGGCAACAACGACTTCAACGTCATGACGAAGAACGCGGCGCAGTTCTACGCCGCGCTCAAGAAGCGCGACGTACCGCACATGTTCTACTTCCACCAGGGCGGTCATGGCGGAATGCCGCCTGACGTGCTGATCAACTACTGGTTCACTCGCTACCTGTACGGCGTACAGAACGGCGTCGAGTCGCTGCCGCGCTCCTGGGTTGTTCGCGAGGCCGCGTCCTGCCCACCTCGCCAGACGACGGTTGCCGGCGATCAGTCGAACGCCGCGACGCTGACGGTCGCGGACTCCAGCCCGTTCGGGATCGGCTTCGTGCTGACGGTCCCGCAAACGAACCTTGACGGCACGATCACGAACACGACGCGCCTGATCACGGACATCCCGGACGCCACGCACGTGGTACTGGCTTCAGCGGTGGCCACCGGGACCGGCCAGAAGGTCGCTGACGGCACAGTCGTCAGCCTCGTCTGCGGCAATGCCAACCCGACCCCGTACGCCGAATGGCCGGACCCCACATCGAGCGAGGTCGCGCTGCACCTCACACCCGGGGCTCCGTTGCGCGGCGGTCTGACGATCGCACCACCGGTCGCGACGAGCGTGACGGAGATGCTGACCGACGACGCGTCGATCGCCGGGCTCACCTCAGCGAACACGGCCTCCTCGAACGTGCGCCTGATCTACCAGACGGCGCCACTCACGCAGCCCGTCCGCATCAGCGGAACGCCGACAGTCTCGCTGCAGTTGGCGTTCAGCAAGTCGAGAGCGAATCTGACCGCGGCGCTGGTGAGCTATTCACCGGCAGGCAACGGCACGATCCTGACGCGGGGCTGGATCGACCCTGCCAATCGCAACTCCGATTGGGCCGACGCCCCGATCAAGCCGGGCCGAATGTACGGGATCGATGTCGACCTGCAGCCGAAGGACACCGTCGTGCCGGCCGGGAATCGGCTCGCGCTAATGGTCATTTCCAGCGATCGCGACTTCACGATCCGGCCGCCGGGCGGGACGCAGCTGACCCTTGACCTGGCCCGCAGCTCGCTCACGGTCCCGGTGGTCGGCGGCTCGGTAGCGCTGGCCGGCGCCATCGGCTGAGAAGGCGAGGCCTACTGCCCTGCGCGAGCACGCCGGGCCGCCTGCCTGGCGGACCTCAGTGGTTCCGGGGTCCGGCGCCCGGCGAGTGATGCCTCGACGACCCGGACGGCGACATCCAGATCGGTCCGCCAGGCGGGGTGCACGACCAGCGGCCGGGTTCCTCGTCTGGTTCGGAGCCAGGTCGCGACTTGGTCGGTGCCAATGGTCAGCGGTGAAGTCGCCCCGGCCTCGTCCGCGGGCCAGGCCCCGGTGGCCAGCAACGGGCGGTGTGTCACACCCACTGTGGGCAAGTCGAGCGCCGCCCCGAGGTGCACAGCCAGCCCGGCCCGCCGCGGGTGGTCACCTCCGGTCGCATCCAGGAGCAGTACCTCCGGCCAGGGCGCAATGCGCCGCACGACGTCCTCGAGCTGCGGGCCGAGCCGCAGGGCCAGCATCCCGGGCACGTACGGACCTGACGCGCAGCCGCCGACCACCCGCTGCCCGACAATGCGACCAGCGTCAACGACGACCGCGGCGGCCCACATCGGATCGCCCGCAGCCCCAGGGCCCGCCAGCCCACGACGAAAGCAGACCCAGCAGCCGCCCACGAGGTAGCTAGCCGGTGGCATCCAGAGCGCTGGTGTCTCCCCTGCGAGCCTGTTCTGCAGGGAGGCGAGCTCAGCCGGATCCGTCGGCCACAACCTAGGTCCTCCTCACTCATGCAGGTTAGCGCCGCACGAGTCCCGCGACAGCCTGGGAGACCCGTCGTCGCTGGCCGCCCGCCGTGCAGCAGCGAGGCGCCGCGACAATGCTCGGCCTGTCACGGCTGCCTGGTCAGGTTTCGGGGCTCTCGGCCGGCCAGCAACCAGGTGGCTCCCGCGGCGACCAGCGGCACGCCGATAACGGTGACCGCTAGTTCGACGACCGGCACCCGCTTGAGCAGACCGATGTCCTCGGCCAGGATCGCGGCCACGGACAGGTACGCGACGCCGACGCCGAGGATCGCGCCGAGCAGGGCGAGCCCGAGGGCGGTGGTGGCGGCCAGGGTGCGGCGGACACCGCGGTTGGCGCCGGTCGCGGTGAGCGTGCGCAGGTCGCGTGCCGCTTCGCCGCGGATCAGGCCCACCGTCATGGCGAGCACCCCGAGGGCCAGCACCGCTCCGGCCGTCATTGCCGTCGCCCGTATCTGCGCCTGTGGTGGGCCGGTGTCGCGCGACTCGACGACTAGACCGTTGTCGAGGGCCAGGTCGCGGGCCGCGGCGAGCTGCGCTGTGGTCAGCGGCCGGTCCGTTTCGATCAGCCAGCCGACCCGCACGGCCGTCAAGCCGTGGCGCCGGAGGGCCCCCGGGGTAAGCAGCCCATCGGGCAGTGACTGGTAGGCCGGACGGCGCAGCGGCGCCGATGCCGCCCGGGTGTCGTCTCTGCCCCCGGTGAGTGACAGGTCGTCGGCGCGGTGCGGGGTGAGCACCTCGGTACCCGGGCCTATCGCGGCGGGACCGAGGCCGTAGTAGCGCAGGAGCTCGGGGGTGGCGACATAGAGGTTCGCGGACACGTCGAGCGGCCACGGGGCTTGGTTCGGATCGCCGGACCGGTTTGGTTTTGTCAGGAACGCCGGCAGCCGTCCGGGCGGGCCGCCATCGGAGTCGAGTATGACCGCCTCGTCCGCGCGTACCGCCGCATCCAGTGGGACCAGCGTCGGGCCGCGCAGCGTGGCAGCGAACCGGCCGACCGACGCGTCGATGGCCGCGATCTGGGCCGGTGTCCGGTCCGGGATGAGAGCTCCGACACGCCCGTAGGCGCGGTCGGTAACCGTGATGAGCAACTGCCGGTCAGACAGGTTGCCTTCGGCAGCGGTCGGTGCGCCGGCCGCCACGGCGATGACGACGATGGCGGCCACCGCGAGGCCGAGGCTGATCGCGGCCAGCGCCGCCCCTGAGCGGGCTTGATGGCGAGCCAGGTCACGCAGGGCGAGCCGGGCGGCAACCGGCAGCCGGGCACCGGCCCGGGCCAGCCCTCGGATCGCCAGCGGGGCCAGCAGCGGCAGCCCGGCGAGCGTGGCGGCGCTACCGGCCACGACGAGTGCCGCGTTGTCCGAACCCAACCGCAGGCAGGCCGCACCGGCGGCCAGGAGGAGCAGGCCAAGGACGGCCCAGCGGCGGGCCGGCCGAGGGCGCGGCGGGCGCTCGGAGAGGGCCTGGGTGATCGGGATGCGGGCAGCCGCCCGCGCGGGCCACCAAGCGGCCGCGGTGGCGGTGACCACAGCCAGCAGCAGGCACGCACCGATCAGCCACCAAGGCAGGCTGAACGCTTCGATGCGATGCCCCACGGCCGGTTCCAGCCGAGGGATCGCCACTATCCACAATGCGGCAGCGACCACCGTGCCGAACACCGCAGCGGCGATGCCGGCCAAGGCGCCGGCGGCAAGCATGACCAGACGGACGTGCCGTTCCGTTGCCCCGGTCGCGGCGAGCATGCCGAACTGTCGCATCCGGCGCTGAGCCATCGTGATGAACGCGGACGCGGCGACCAGGCAAACCAGGAACATCGCCAGGACTACCAGAGCGAACGCGTACGTCGCGGCGGCGGTCCGTGCGTCGCCTTCGCGGGTCGCGATGGCCGCGCCGGTGCTCTTCTGATCCACGATGACTCGTGACGATGGTCCCAGGCTGAGGATCGTCACCGACTCCGGCGGGTCGGCCCCGGCCGGGGACACCAAAACGAACTCCGCGTTCAGATCGTGCGGGTTCTCGACCACACCGACCACCGACCACGTCCGGTCGGCCAGTGTCAGTTGTTCGCCGACGCGCAGCCGCATCAGGGCGGCCACCTCGTCGGTCGCCGCGGCCTCCCCGGCCGCCGCCGGATACCGGCCCGATACCAGGCGCAGCATCGCGGCGCCGTACGGGCCGTGCGGGTCCTGGGCCCGCACCTCGACCGGCCGGGTCAGGCCCGGGATCGTCGCTTTGCGGTGCCCGATCACGTCGACGGTGCCCAGCTGGGCCCGGGCGGAGGCGACCTGGGAGTTCAGTTCTTGGGGATCCGCTGCGCCGTACCGGATCAGCATGTCGGCCGTGCCGTACCTGGCATCGAGCGAGCCGGGGGTGTTGTACATGACCGAGACTCCCAGCAGCGCACCCGCGACGGTGAACGTGAGCAGAGCGATCACCAGCACCTGCTGGCGCCACTCGCGGCGGTACACCCGCCAGGCCCATCGGAGCACTGCCCGGCGGGCGGGCAGGCCCCCGTTGCGGGGCCGACTCACGGCTTCACCCCAGGAGTGAGCAGCGTCTCGGGGCCGGGGCGCGGGGTGGTCTGGTCGACCACCCGGCCATCGCGCAGGAACACCACACGGTCCGCCCATGACGCCAGCTGGGCGTCGTGGGTGACCACCACACCGGCCATGCCGTCGCGGCAGGCGGTGCGCAGCAGCCGCATCACCGCCTCGCCGCTGACCGAGTCCAGCGCGCCGGTCGGCTCGTCGGCGAGCAACAGGTGCCGTTCCCCCACGATCGCCCGGGCGATCGCGACCCGCTGGCTCTCTCCGCCGGACAGCTCGTCCGGGAATCGGTCGGTCCGCTCGGCGAGGTCCAGACGCGCCAGCGCCTCGATCGCGGCCGCGCGAGCCGACCTGACCCGTACCCCGTCCAGCTCCAGCGGCAGCGCGACGTTCTCCACCGCGCTGAGACCGGGGATCAGGTTGAAGTCCTGGAACACGTACCCGATCGACCGCCGCCGCAGCCGCGCCCGGTCGTTGCGCGACATTCGCGCAACGTCGCGGTCGCCGACGAGCACCTCACCGCTCGTTGGCTCCTCCAGCGTGCCGGCGATGGTCAACAGCGTGCTCTTGCCGGAGCCGCTCGGCCCCATCACCGCCACCAGCTCGCCGCCGCGAACCGACAGGTCGACCGTGCGCAGGGCGTGCACCTCGGCCGCGCCGGAACCGTACACCTTCGACACCGCGCGCAGCTCGAGCATCACCTCTCCCCCAGACGGATCCGCCGGCGGCGCGGCACGGTCGCGCCGCGGTTCGACGGCGGCCGATGCTTGAGGCGAGCGTCGGCGGCGTCGATCCAGCGCACAATCGCCTCGATCCGGAACAGCTCGGAGTCCACGACCAAGCCGAGTTCGACATCGTCAGGAGACATCTCGCCCTTGAGATGGGTGTAGTCCTGCATCGCCTCCACCATGTGGCGCCGGTGGACCTGGAGCAGCTCGGACACGTCGATCCCCGGCAGCCGCGCCGCGACAAGTACCTTCATCACGAGCTCGTCGCGTGGCGGCGGCACGACGTCGGGCGGTGTGCGCAGCCACGTGGCGAGCTCCTCGGCGCCATCCGGCGTAATCGAGAAGACGTTCTGCGGCCCGTCGGAGCCGTCGGACGCGACCAGCCCGTCGCGCTCAAGACGCTGCAGGGTCGTGTAAACCTGGCCGACGTTGAGCGGCCACACCTCGCCGGTGCGCGCCTCGAACTCCTGCCGCAGCTGCAACCCGTACTTGGAACCCTCGCTGAGCAAGGCCAACATCGCATGACGAACGCTCATATCCAGTATGATACTGCGTATTATACTGAGAGCAAGATCCCCAGCGTGACGCCGACGAGCGACGAGCGCACGCCCGATCCGGCGTGCCGGCCGCAGAGGGCGACGAACGATGCACCCTCGGCCCGCGTCAGGCGATGTTCGCTGGGCCTAACCGTGAGGCGCCCGGCGGACCTACTTCTGGCCGCCGCGGGACTTGCCGCGGTGCTGGTCGACACACTGCCCGAAGGCGCCCTGACGCCTGGGAACCTCTACCAGTTTGGGCATATCGAAGCGTGCAAGGTTGTGCTGTATCGGTCGGCAGACGACGATCTGATCATGGGGAGACTCCTATGCAGGATCGGCGTTCACCGGTGGGTCAAAAGGCGCAACCCCGAGGGCGGCGCGCACTACCTCGAGTGCGAACGCTGCCACAAGCAGAAGGACACCGTCACGCTCGGAGACAGCGGCGGCGGCTTCTGGGGTTGACAGCCGCTGGCTGACTGGATGAGCGTGCAGACCACGCCGCTCACCCAGCACCCCAGCGACCCGGCGCTTACCAGCAGTTGACGACGGGACGGTCATGAGCGAACAGGACCGCAAGGTCGCCATCATCACCGGAGGCTCTCGCGGCATCGGCGCCGGCGTCGTCGCCGAGTACCGGCGGCGAGGCTGGGCGGTCGTGGCCACCTCTCGCACGATCAGGCCCGCTGCCGACCCGGCCGTGGTCACCGTCGATGGAGACATCTCCGACCCCGCCACCACCGACCGGGTCATCAGCGGGGCGCTTGAGAGCTTCGGGCGCATCGACACCCTCATCAACAACGCCGGCGTCTTCATCTCCAAGCGGTTCACCGACTACACCGTCGACGACTACGCGTCGGCTGTCGGCATCAACCTCACCGGATTCTTCTGGCTGACCCAGCGCGCCATCGCCGAGATGCTCAAGCGAGGCAGCGGCCACATCGTCAACATCACCACCACCCTCGCCGAATACGCCAACTCCAGCACGCCGTCCGTCCTGACATCGCTCACCAAGGGCGGCCTCGTCTCGGCCACCAAGTCACTGGCCATCGAGTACGCCGGCCGCGGCATCCGGGTCAACGCGGTCTCGCCGGGCATCATCCAGACGCCGGAGCACGCACCGAAAACTTACGCCGCGCTCGCCGAACTCCACCCCCTCGGGCGTGTCGGCCAGGTCAGCGACATCGTCGAGGGCATCTTGTTCCTGGAGTCATCGCCCTTCATCACCGGTGAGATCCTGCACATCGACGGCGGCCAGATCGCCGGCCACTGACTTGTGGCTGGCGAGTGACCTGCTGCTTGGCACTGTGGGACCGGGACAGGCTTGCCTACCTCACCCTCACCATCACGTCCCCCCATCCGCGAACCCACCGCCAGCCACGCAGCCCCACGGTCTGACCCTCAGATCGAACGCAGCGCCGTCAGGTGGCGGCGCTTCTCGATGATGAGCGTGATGCCGAGGGCTGCTCCGCCGAGGGCGATGCCGCCCAGTGCACCGAGTGCGACCGAGGTGGTGTCCAGCCCGCTGTTCCGCTGCTCGACCGGCGGGAAGAGCTTGGCCTCGTCCTGCGGGTCGTAGCTCGGGTAGTTGGGCGGGCCCGGCTCAAACACGGCCGGCGTCGGGACGTATGGGTCTCTTGCCGGCAGGTCGATGGCGATCGCCGGCCCGGCGGTCACAGTCAGGGCCAGCAGCCCTTCCAGCGGAGGGGAAGTTGCAGTATCTCGATCTCGCCTTCAGCGCGGACGGACGCTACCTGGCCGCGGGTGTGCAGGCGGACGGGTCCGTTCATGACTTCAGTAGTACGGCCTATGCCCTGATCTGGGACCTGCGTGCGCCTGGCAGGCAGCCGCGGATGGTGGCGTTTCCAGGTGAGTACCAAGGGATCGCCCTGAGTCCCGACGGCAGCACCATCTACTGCACCTTGCCGTTCATCGCCTTCGATGTGGCCACCGGCCAGCGGAAATGGCAACGCCCTGCGCTGCCCGGCTACGGCAGAGTCGAGGTCAGCACCAAAGGCGACCTGCTGGCGGTTCAGCAGTTCGCCGCAACCGGGCTCGACAAGGACACGATCGCCCTGGTCGACGCGCACACAGGCACGACGGTGAAGGTACTGCGCAGTCAGGTCGACACCACTCGAGGCCAGGCCTTCTCTGCCGACGGCAAGCTGCTGGCCACTGCTGAACAGAACGGGGAGGTCATCGTCTGGGACGTGGCGGCCGGCACCGCGCGCGAACGGATCGAGACCTCGGAAGTGTCGTGGGCCGTCGACTTCAGCCCGGACGGCCAGACGCTGTACACCGCCGGCGACGAGGGGATCCTGCGGGTCTACGACCTGGCCGGGCAACTGCGCTACCTTCCTCGGACGCGCGCTGTTCCAGCACGGCAATATCTCCACCTCCTCAGGTCCGATGACGGCATGACGACCGCCTACCTGTGGCGGGACGCGAAGGGGGCCTGGGTGTCCTTCGCCGACACGGCCACCGGTGCCGCCACCACCCCCACACACCTCAGCCTCGACCTGGAAGAAGGACCACGATCACCGGCCGCCTGGCGCCCGGACGGCCGGCGCCTGGCCGTCCACGACGCCGACACGATCACGACCCTCGACTCCCGGACCGGCAAGGTGCTCGAGTCGAGGGGATTCCAGGACGTCGACTCGCTCAGCTACGTCGGTAACGGCGAGCGCCTCGTCACCGGCAGCGCCAAGGGCATGATCTTCTTCGACGAGAAGCTTTGGGCCGAGGGGCAATACGCCTGGTGGCCGGCAGACTGCTGTACTGCGCGAGCTCCCGACGGCCGTACCGCGATGCTTTTCGAGCACTTCCCGGACGGCGCCGGCGAGCACTGGCGGATCGTCAGCACGGAGCAGGGCATGCTCCGCTCGGAGGGCGATCTGCCCGTGGACCTCAACCACGCCGCGTACTCGCCCGACGGGCGGCTCGTGGCCGGCGTCGGAGCCGGCGGCCAGGTCCTCACGATCGACGTGCAGTCGGGCCAGGTCAGGCGTGCAGCGACCATCAGTCACAACGATGAGGGCATGGTCGTCCGCTTCTCACCAGACAGCTCACGTCTGGTCTCGGGAGCCCGGGACGGCACAGTCAGCCTGTGGGACGCGCGCACACTCGATCTGCTCGGCACTGTCTCAATCGCTCCCGCGGACCGGCCGGTCGCCGCTGTTCCGAGTTTCACCGATGGCAATGACATCGTCACGATCGCGGCGTACGACGGCACGACCTATCGCTGGGACACCAGCGTCGACCGGAGCATCGCCTTCGCCTGCGCGATGGCCGGCCGCAACCTCACCTCCGAGGAGTGGACCCAGGCCTTCGGTGATCGCCCTTACGAGAAGACCTGTCCCTGAGACCGACGGGTTCGCAGTACCGGTCCGTCACTGACAAGGACTCGTATCTGAGCGAGTCCACACGCAACGAGTGCGGGACTTCGAGTCGCAGACGGCGAGAGTGGGGCGGGCTGGTGCCCGCCCCACTCAGCGCTTCGGTGTCAGGAGGTGGCCGCCAGGGCGTTCACCATGCCGGCGCCGAAGAAGGTGGTGCTCGACGGCCCGCCGGTGCACTGGCGGACGTCATCGGCCGGCCAGACGGCCGGGCATGCCGTCGGCGTCGCAGTACGCCGAAGCTGCGCTGCCACGGCACCCGGGCTCCAGTTGGGGTGGAGCTGACGGATCAACGCTGCCACTCCAGCCACGTGAGGCGAGGCCATGGACGTCCCACTGATCCAGACCCAGCGGGCGCCGTTGGCGTCCTCGACCGCGCGCCCGGGGACGGCGGCGGCCAGGGCCTCCCACTGCCCGGTGTCATCAGTGCTCGACCAGGCGGCAAGGACCCGGCCGAACGTCGTACCAGGAGTCTGCGCCGCGTCGCCACCTGGCGCCGTCACGTCCACGGTCGGACCTCCTGTGTTGGAGTAGCCGGCCAGCGTGGTCACGCCAGAGGCCGACACCGCGACCACACCGGGGAGTTCAGCAGGCGTGACTCGGCAGTTGTTGCGTACCTCGCGGGTCACGGCTGCGTCCGGCGGCCAGTCCGGGCTGATGGTGTCGGTGGTCGGGTGCCCCAGGTCCTGCGCCTCGTTGCCGGCCGCGGCCACGACCACGACGCCGCGCTGCTGTGCATACCGAGCAGCACTCTGCAGGTCCAGGAGCATGGCCCGCTGTTCGGCGTCGTTGCCGCAGAAGTAGAGCCACGGGTCGGCGAAGAGGCTGAGGTTGACGACGTCGAGGCGCTGGTCACCGGCGTACCGAAGCGCGGCAGAGACCGAGTCTGCGAAGCAGTAACCCGCGATGGTGCAGGCCTTGATGGCCACGATCTTGGCCTTGGGGGCCACGCCGGCGATGCCGACGCCGTTGACCCGACCAGCGATCGTGCTGGACACATGCGTGCCGTGGCCTTGCAGATCCTGGACGGCGGCTTTGTTGCTGCAGTTACCGTTGGCGATCTCCCGCGGGTCGGCCGTCGGCGTAGTCGAGAAGATGAACGAGCACGACCGAGCGACGTCGATGCTGCCGACAAGGTCGGGGTGGGTGAAGTCGACCCCGCCGTCGATCACCCCCACATCGACACCGTCACCGGTGGCGTTGGCGTACGACGCCGCTCCGACCCCGATCGCACGCATGTCCCACTGGCAGGCGGACAGCGGCTCGGGTCCGGCTGCGACGCCGAAGAATGCCTGGCAGTTGGCAGACGCCGTCGCCGGTGTCAGTGCTCCGGGTGTGGCCGCATTCGCCGAGGTCAGCAACCCCAGCGTCAGTGTGAGCACGGCTCCCACGATCAGCACGAACTTCCTCATCTGATTCCCCTTCCCCAGGGAGGCGCGGACGACTCGGAACAGAACCGGCGCACCGCCCAATCAATTGCCTCATGATCGATCCGCACAGGGAGTCTTGCAACGCCTCGGCCAAGGTTGTTGGCGTCACGGGCTGGTTGGCGTGGAGGTTCGTGAAGCTCTGCTCAGCAGGTCGACTTGACCTTGGTGGACAAAGTGTCCACTGAGGCGACGAAAGCCTGAGACGCCGACAAGGCCGTGGCCAGGGTGGCGGCCGCCGGGGCGGACTTGGCCGTGGCAAGGCTGGTCTTCAGCGCGTTGTAGGCCGTTTCGACCGCGGTGAGCTCGGACGAGAAGTCCGACTTCGCATCGGTCTTGACCTGCGCCAGGTTGGTGTCGATTGCCGCCAGTCCGTTCTGCAGGTCACTGACGCCAGTCGACGAGGTGACATCGATCTTCTTGGCGTTGTCCACCGACGTCTTGAGATTGTCGACGGAATCGCACACGGCGGCGTTGTCGGAACTACAGCCCACAAGCGACACGCCGAGCACGAGAGCCGCGACAGCACGGACCGCGGACGACCTCATCCGCCGGTTACCCTGCTTGGTTGTGGGGTTGTCAGTCGAGGTGGTCATGGTGTTCTCCGGATCGTTTCGCCCACTGCCGGCTCCGCCATCAGAGCTCCGCGCGAGGTGGCGGCGCCCAAACCGCCGGCGCTGGGCATTGCGATGGCGTCGAGTCAGGCTCCTGAGCGGGACTCCACGTGACACCGTGCCGTCGATCCCCGCGATGGGTCATCACCCCGAGGGGATGATCCGGGGCGAGGTGGGTCAGACGCCCCTCGACCGCTGCCCGATTGCACCGAACGGGCATGAAGATCAAGAGGCGAGTGCCAGGTAGCCGAGCACCGTGAGAACTGGCACGAACAGTCCCCAAGGGAACGCAGTACCACTCGTGCAGGAGCAGAAGTACCAAGCGGTGCTGGCGGTGCTGCCCGATGGACGGTCTGTGACCGACGTGCCCTTGCGCACCGGTTCGGCGGCACGCTCATCCGTGGTGGATGACGCGTAGAGGTGACGCGCGCACCAGTGTGGGGGCAGGCATATCGACGCCTCCTGACAGCACTCACGGACCGCGACCCGAGATGACTTTGCGGCTTTGAGCAAGTGCTCAGGAGAGGAGAGGAAGAGTGGAACATGGCAATCGGGCCAGTACAGCTCATCGTGCTGGGGTTCCGGCACCCTGACTTCCACGGTGAGATCATCGCCGAACTCGAACGGCTCCGGGCGAGCGACACCGTCCGCGTGATCGACTCGCTGGCGGTCTACAAGAGCGCGGACGGCGACCTGGAGGCGGAGCATCTCAGCAACCTGTCCGAGCAGGAAGCGATCGAGCTGGGCAGCAAGATCGGGGCGCTCATCGGCCTGGGCTTCGAGGGCGAGAAGGGCATGGTGGCCGGCGCGGAAGCCGGCGCCGAGGCGGTCGCCGAGCAGGGCGGCGTGGGCGTGTTCACCGGCGAGGATGCCTGGGATGTGCTCGAGGAAATCCCGAACGACTCCGCCGCGGCGCTCATCCTGCTGGAGCACCACTGGGCCGTGCCGCTCCGGGATGCCATTGCCCGGGCCGGGGGGTTCCGTATCAGCGACGGCTTCATCAGCCCACTGGACCTGATCGAGATCGGGCTGGTGTCGGCCGACGAAGCCAAGGAACTGCACGAGATGGAAACAGCGGGCGCCGCCAGCTGACCGGGTGGCCGGCGTTCGCCACCGACAGGGAGGAGGAGAACCGGATGCTTGGATCACGCAGGGTCGCGCGCCGGACCGGGCGCCGCACCGCGCGCCGTGTCTCGCGCCGCAGGTAACGGCTCACAGCGAGTAGGCCCCAACCAGCGGGACCGCTTTCCCACGCGCCCGGGCGAACCGCCCGGGCGGCCTCCGCCTGCCACGGGGGGTGGTGTCGCACGCCGAGAAGGCGGAGATCAAGGCAGATGTCGAACAGACGCTGCCGCTCAACAGCTCCGGCATCGTGGCGATGTTCGAGCCGCAATGGACGGACGCTATCGACAAGGCGCTCTCGGGTGCCAGCAACGTGACGAAGGAGCAGGTCGACGGGAACAGCGCAGACGAGGCAAGGCCGCGGCCGCGAAGAATCCGCCGGCTACGACCGCGTAGCGCCGTGTCCAGCCCGACCGTGCTCGACCTGACCTCACTTGAGCTGGGCCCAACGGGGCGGTGAGAGCCGGCGATCAGGCCCGATCCTCAGGTTCGGGTCCGACGAAATCCGGTGGAGGGAGCTCCCCATGACGGAGCGGACACAGGCAAAGCGGACACAGGCAAGGCGGACACAGGCAAAGCGGACACAGGCAAAGCCTTCAACCGCGGCTCGGGCGGGTCGGGCTGCCTCGTCCGGGGGTGCCGCGCGGGCTCACCCGTACCGGACGGTTGACGAGCGGGTCGCGCGGGGTCGGGCGTGGCGGGATGCGGCGCCGATCGAGGGGCACGCCAAGTACGAGATCAATCGTCGGCGGAAGGATCCGGTTAGGATCCTGCGGGCTCAGGATGACGCCCGGGTGAAGGATCTGGTGCCGATCCGGTACGGGCGGATGAGCGCGTCGGCGTTCGCGTTCTACCGCGGGTCGGCCGCGATCATGGCCTACGACTTGTCGAGTCAGCCGTGGACTCCGGGTCATACGCAGTTGTGTGGTGACGCCCACCTGTCGAACTTCGGGGTGTTCGCTTCCCCCGAGCGTGACCTGGTCTTCGACGTCAACGATTTCGACGAGACGCTGCGCGGCCCGTTCGAGTGGGACGTCAAGCGGCTGGTCGCCTCGTTCGTGTTGGCGTCCCGGGATCGTGGTTTCAAGCGCAAGGAGGCCAGGACCGCGGTGCGTACAGCGCTACAGGCGTACCGGGCGGCGATCACCGAGATGGCTCAGCTGGGGACGCTGGACGTCTGGTACACCAGGATCGACGAGCAGATGCTGCTCGACGCGATCGCCCAGATGGGCGACCAGCAGGGCAAGGTGAAGAAGAAGCTTCGGAAGAGGGTCACCAAGACGGCGACGGCCAACTTCGACGCCGCGCGGCGCAAGACCTCGATGAAGGCGGCGCGGAAGTTGACCGAGGTCGTGGACGGCCACCACCAGTTCCGGGAGGACCCACCGCTGCTGTCCCGGCTGGCCACCGAGGACGACCGCCGCCTGGTGGAAGTGGGCTTCTCCGACTACCGGGCGACGCTGCGCCAGGACCGCCGCCGCTTGCTGGAGCGCTACGACATGATCGACATGGCCCAGAAGGTGGTCGGGGTGGGCAGCGTGGGCACCCGAGCCGGGATCATCTTGCTCAAGGGGCGGGACGACTCCGATCCGCTGATCATGCAGTTCAAGGAGGCCACGTCGTCGGTGCTCGAGCCGTACCTGGGCGCCAGCACGGCAACCCAGCACGGTGAGCGGGTCGTGGAAGGGCAGTGCTACATGCAGGCCGCCAGCGATATCTTCCTCGGCTGGGTGCGCGGCGAGGGCGGCCGAGACTTCTACGTCCGGCAGTTGCACGACATGAAGGGCAGCGTCGACACCACCACCATCCAACCGATCGGCCTGACCGCCTACGCCCGCTTGTGCGGCACAACCCTGGCCCGGGCCCACGCCCGAGGCGGCGACGCCGTCGAGATCGACGCCTACCTCGGCACCGACGACTCCTTCGCCGAAGCCCTCGAGGAGTTCGCCCAGGTGTACGCCGACCAAGCCGAACAGGACTACGGACAACTCCAGCAGGCCATCACCGAGGGGAAGATCCAGGTTCAGACCGGCATCTGAGCCGCTGCGAATCCTACGACGGGTCGAACAATGAACTCGATGGCGGCTATCTGGATCTGATCAATCCTCTGATCGATGCTCGTCCGCCTCACTCGAAGCGGGCAGCAGCGAATCCGATGCCGACCTTTGTACGTCAAAGACTTCGGTCTTGAGGCCGGGCCGCTGGGACAGCCACTGCATGTACGACTTGGATTCATCGAGATCGGGTTCCGCACCACCGGGCAGGGGGCGGTTGAACACGAGCCGGGCGGTGGCCTCGAGCGCGCTTCGGAGCAGATCGGCAGGACCGCTCGCCTCGAACCCCAGGGTCCACCAGTCTTGGCCGATGGTGCTGACCTCGGTGAGTTCCACGTCGCACTGTGGCTCCTGGTCCAGCTCAGATGCGCGCGCCACGATCTGTCCTCCGGCAAGTGCGAAACGGCTGATACGCCGCCTTTTGCGCACCGGCCGCCAGCCGGGCGGAGAGCCGCTGTACTGGTCGGGCGGGCTGGCCGGAAAGGACCACTTCTGCCAGGACTCCAGGCGTCCGCGGGCATGGCCCGCCACCTCCAGGATCCCCGGGCTCCCGTGGTACATCTTGACCTCGAGTAGCCTGCCCCCGCGGACTTTCACCGAAAGCCCAGGCAACCGCGGATCCAACAGGTAGCTGTCCTCGCGTGACTCCGTCTCGATCGGGAACCGCCCGAACCATCCGGTCACCGCGGTCTCCAGCCGGCCCGGGAAGATCCAGCGCACCTCCAGGCTGCGGACTTCCTCGGCGGCCCGGCCCTCAAGCGGTTCAGCCGTCATCTACACACGCTCCTGACGTTGGCCGGATGCCACCATGTCTGTGGGCCTGTCTACTCAGTCACTTGTCGCGGGTGGGGGTGCCAGTCATCGGCAGGGCACCGCCCTCAGCGGCCTCAAGCTCGTCCTTGTCGGGCAGTCCGCGCACGGTTCCGATGATCGCCACGGCGATGGCGGCCCCGATCAGCGGGCCTGCGATATAGACCCACCAGCCCGTGTAGTCGTTGCCGACGATGTCGGGCCCGAGGGTGCGGGCCGGGTTCATGGACGCGCCGCTGATCGGGCTGGCGAACAAGCCGAGCAGGGCGACCGTCGAGCCGACCGCGATAGCCGCGTTGTGGCCGATGCTGCGGCCTCCGGTCGCAGTGTTGAGGATGACGCTGGCCAAGATCGCGGTCAGGACGGCTTCCATCACGAACGACTTCCACTCCCCGCCGGGAGTGTTGACCGGGTAGTTCCCGCCCGTGCTGACGTCGCCGAACATCAACTCCAGGAACAGCGCGGCACAGATGGCTCCGGCGAACTGGACCACCCAGTACGGCACCACCCATTTGGTGGGAAACACTCCCCGGGCGGTAAAGGCGAAGGTCACAGCGGGGTTGATGTGGAGTCCCGACAACGGGCCCCAGGCGTAGATCATCGCCATCACCACCGCCCCAGGCGCGATCACCGCCGCGGTCCTGCTGATCGGTTCGTTGCCCACGTAATGGTTGATCACACCCGATCCGGCCGCCACCGTCACCAGTACGAAGGTGCCCAGAAACTCGATGATCAGCCGGATCCACAACGGCCGTTGCCGCAGGGTGTCTTCCTCGAACCGGATTAAGTACCGGCGCCTCAGGGACGCTTCGTGCTCAGCATCGGGATCGATGGCGGGGTCTGCCATGGTGCGTATCCCTTCCTTCTCGGCCGTCCGGGCTGGATCGCCCGGGTTCGGTTTTCAGATGTCGGTGGTCGCTTCGGCTCTGCCGACTTCGACAGCGCCCTGGAGCGCGGCGTAGTCGCGCTCGTTCTGGTCGGCGTAGGTTTCGGCGAAGTCGGCGATTGCCTGGTCGAAGGCGTCCGAGCCGCCGAGGTAGGCGGCCAGGGCGACGCGGTCGCCGGAGCGAGCGTGAGCGCGGGCCAGGGTCCATCCGCACACGCGGGCATAGACGACCATGCCGGAGGGGGCCGCCTGCTCGATCGGGAAGGAGAACTTCCAGTCCTTGAGCTGGCGGACGTAATAGTCGCGGTCCACTCTGTCCGGGCCTGGCGTGTGGGTCCAGCCGAGGAAGATATCGCTTTCGGCCTGCATCAGGTGCTGTCCAGCGACCACGCGCTCGCCCTGATTGGTGTACTGGCTGCGCCCGCAGTAGTCCGCCAGGACCGACGGCTGTGCCTCCTTGGCCTGCAGGAACACCGGTTCGACTCCGTCTCCACTATCCATCAGCACGATCCAGGCGCGGGTGCCGACGCTGCCCACGCCGACGACCTTGCGGGCCGCCTGGACCAGCGTGAACTGCTCGAGCAGGTGCCGCCGGTCGGACTGCAGGGTGCGCCGGTACTTACCCAGCACCGTGCGGATCTGCTCATACACTGCACTGGCCTGCCGTCGGCGAAGACCTCCTCGACGGGGACGACCATCGGGGGGTCACTGATGATCCGCCGACGGCCCTCGTCCACCGTGGTCAGCTTGCGCAGCGCCTGGGTGCTGTCGCGGGTGTGGGCCTTGGCCAGCATCTTCTCCGTGGCCTTGAACCCTTTGGCCTTCATCTGGGACCGGAACTGCCCGATGGCCTCTTCGATGTCCAGGTGCGCGTACCAAACCTCGAGGAACGTCTGCTCCGCGAACCCGCGCATCGCCTTCCGGTACCCCTTCACCGCCGCGAGGACGATCTTGCGGCGGTGCTTGCCTCCGAAGCCGTTGTCCCGTCCCGCCACTGCCAGGCTCGCCGCCAGCCGCTTGACGTCCCATTCGAACGGGCCGGGCAGCGTCTCGTCGAAGTCGTTGACGTCGAAGACCAATTCCCGCTCCGGTGAGGCGTACGCGCCGAAATTGGACAGATGCGCATCTCCGCACAACTGCACCCGCAGCCCTGAGGTGGGCGTCGTGGCCAGGTCGGCCGCCATCGGCAGCGCAGCGCCCCGATAGAACGTGAACGCCGACACCAGCATGCGCCCGTGCCGGATCGGCACCAGCTCCGGCACCCGCGACTTCGACTGCTCCAGCAACAGCCGCACCGGATCCCGCGGCCCGCCGGGCTGGAACTCCGCGTGCGCCTCACGCGGAGTGACCCTCCGGGCATCCTTCCCCAGGGCGACCCGGTCCGCACGGCTCAACTGCCCGAGTGTCCCGGCCCGCTTCGAATCTCTACGGAACGCCCGCTCGGCGGAGCTCGCCAATCTGCCGCCCTGAGTCTTCACAGTCATAGCCACCCCTTCCGCCCACGCGATCGAGAAGCGCCGAACCAGATCCAGCGGATCGTGGAATTCTTGGACCGACCAGAGCATCGGCCACGCAGCGCGCCTGGTGGTCTGGGAACCGTGGGGCAGCATCGTTCCCCGGACCATGCCCCTACCCTGATACCGCGAGGGGCAGCGCGGCATCACCCCTGCTGGGTGACGAGAGGCCGAACTCGGCGGCGTCGACGACGCGGTGGATCCGGTCGTGGGTGTCGCGGGTGCGCTCGCTGCTCGGGTGGCTTTCGCGCGGGTGTGCGGCCGGCAGCATTCACGGCCGACCGCATAGATCACCCGCGGAGGATGAGGCCCGGCGTCGCCCGGCGCGACAGCATGTGCAGATCGGGGGGTCGGAATCGACTCGCAGGGCCTCCAGCAGATGCACTTCGCGAGCTGACCTCGAGCAGGGAGGGGCCGCGAATCTCAGAGGAGGAACGATGGCGACACCGGCGACTGGAACCTCTCGCCCGGGCGTCAGCGTCGGCCCGACGAGCGAGTTCAGCTTGTTCTTCCAGGTCAAGCCGGGCGAGGGCAAGGTCCTCCGGATCGCGCTCGAAGCCCTCCAGGAAACACCTGGGTACCGTCCGGGCGACTACGGCATGGCGGTCGCAACGATCCACGAGGCGCGGTTCGTGCTCTTCGACGACGACACGCGGCTCGCGTTCGTGACGAGCTTCGACGGCCCGTGGGACGCCTACATGGAGGACTTCTTCACGTCCGGGCCGACGCTCGAGCTCTTCGACGTCATCTTCCGGCACGTGGTGGGCTACGCGGGTCTTCCGGATCTGGCTGCGCTGAAGGCGTTCATCTTCGACGCGCAGCAGACCGCGGCGGCCTACGCGAGGAACTACGGCGGCACCGTGAAAGAGATCCGGAAAGCTCAGCAGGTGTTCAAGGCTTTCCAGCAGGTGCTGGACCATCCCGAGGCCGCGGAGGCGTTGCAGCACCCTGCCTTGCGCCCGCTCCTCGACGAGGCCGCCGACTAACCAGCCGAAAGGCAGAAGCGGAGACCGAGTACGCCGATGTCGGACCACATCTCAGGGCCGCGCGCGTTGGCCGACCCGATCGCGGACATCACCGACGTCTACGCGTTTCCGAGCCCGGAGCGCCCGGGACAGCTCGTACTCGTGGTCAACACCCTCCCCTTCGCCAAGCCCTCGGACCTGCTGTCGGACGGGCTTGTCTATCGCCTCCGGCTGCACCCGTTGACCGTGACCGCGGGGGATCCGGTGCCGTTCACGGTGCAGCCTGAGGAGTTCGTCTTCGACTGCGTGTTCTCCCCTCCTCTGAGCGGTGAAGGCGTCGAGCAGGAAGGCACCTGTACCACCCCAGCGGGCGAAACGGTTTCGTTCCGGGTGAATGACGAAAAGGGCGGCTCGGCGCACGGAGTACGCGCCTTTGCCGGCCCGCGCTGGGATCCGTTCATCATGGACGCCCCCGCCGCGCTGAAGACGATCGCGACGGGCGAGTTGGCCTTCACCGATCCTGGGGCGATCTTCCTCGACGGCAAGAACGTCCTCAGCCTCGTGGTCGAGATCGACTCCAGACTGCTGGGCGGTGCGGAGCTGGTCGGGGTCGTCGCGGAGACCCTCACGCGCGGCAAGTTCGGCGTACGGATCGAACGCGTCGGGCGACCCGAGGTGAAGAACATGATGCTGGCGCCGAAGCAGTTCGATCCGGTGAACCGGGACCTCGAGATCCGTGACCTGTACAACATGGAGGACGCGTTCCAGCTCGGAGAGTCCTACCGGGGTGCCTACAGGGCGCGGCTGAACGCCAACCTCGCCTTCTGGGACGGACTCGACGGCAAAACCGATTGGGTCCCGGACGGAAACGGTGACCACCCACTGACGCAACTGGTCCTCGCCGACTTCCTCGTCGTCGACCTCACCAAGCCGTACGCCGAGCGGGGCTCCTTCCTCGAGATCGAGCTTGCCACTCGCCGGGGCAAGGCACACGAAACCTGTGGCGGACGGGCGCTCAACGACGACGTGATCGACACGATCTTCACCCAGCTCGTCAACGCTGGAAACGGGCCTGTCATCCGTGACGGGGTCGACCAGGCGTCGAGGCCGGCCTCGACGACGTTCCCTTACCTGGCGGCGCCGAATCCGAACCCACCCGAACTGCCCGAGCACCTCTAGCGATGGAACGCGGGTGAACGCAGTGACCGCCGGGGAGACCATCGGCCTCGAACTCGACGACATCCAGAGCGGCGCGCTGCACGAGCGACCGTCGCCCTACGTCGGAAGCTACCTCCTGCTGCGCATCGACGACCGAGCCGCAGGACGCGAGCTGGTGCGGAGACTGCACCCGCTGGTCGACTCCGGACGACCCGCGTCCGATCCCATCCACGACGCCTGGATCACGGTCGCCTTCACTTATCACGGCTTGCAGGCGCTCGGCGTACCGCAGGACTCGCTCGACAGCTTCGCTCCGGAGTTCCAGCAAGGGATGGCGGCGCGCGCGGCCGAGCTGGGGGATGTGGGCGAGAGCAGCCCCGTCAACTGGGAGAAGCCGCTCGGCACCCCTGACGTCCATGTCGCCCTGGCTGCGCTCTCCCCCGATGCCGCGCGGCTGCAGGCGGTCCTCGAGAAGGTACGCCGCGCCCACCATGAGCTTCCCGGCATCGAGTTGATCTGGCAGCAGGACTGTTACCAGCTTCCGACCGGGCGTACCTCCTTCGGGTTCAAGGACGGGATCGGTCAGCCTGCGGTCGAAGGGAGCGGCATCCCCACTTCGAACCCGAAGGAGAAGCCGCTCAAGGCCGGTGAGATCGTCCTCGGCTACCCGGACGAGACCGGCGAACTGGCGCCGATGCCGACTCCGGAGGCGCTCGGTCGAAACGGCACGTACGTCGTCTTTCGCAAGCTGCACACGAAGGTGGCGGCGTACCGGCAGTATCTTCACGCGAGGGCCGCGAGCCGCGAGGAGGAGGCACTCCTCGGCGCGAAGATGGTCGGGCGCTGGCAGAGTGGCGCTCCGCTCGCGCTCTCGCCCGAGCGAGACGATCCCGAGCTCGGCGCCGACCCGCGCCACCACAACGACTTCCTGTACGGCGACGATCCGCGCGGCTTCAAATGTCCGGCCGGAGCGCACGCGCGACGGGCGAACCCGAGGGACGCGCTCGACCATGACGGCAGTGTGAACGTGCGTCTCCACCGGATGATCCGGCGCGGTACGAGCTACGGCCCGATGCTGCCCGAAGGCGTGCTCGAGGACGACGGCATCGACCGGGGCATCATGTTCGTCTTCGCCGGCGCGCACCTCAAGCGGCAGTTCGAGTTCGTCAAGACCCAGTGGCTGAACGACGGCATCTTCATCGGGGCCCCGGCCGACAAGGACCCGCTTGTCGGCGCGAATGACGGCTCGGGGGCCTTCACCATTCCCAGAACGCCGATCCGTCGCCGGCTGCAGGAGTTGCCTCCGTTCGTCGTCACCCGCGGCGGCGAATACTGCTTCGCCCCAGGCCTGCGAGCACTGCGCTGGTTAGCGGAGCTCGAGACGTGAACAGCCTCGATCGAGAAGAGGGACCCGACGTGGCCACGAACTCCACAGGTACCGACCGCTGGAGCGCGCTGGACTTCGGTCCGCCGCCGTCCGACCTCGCCGAGCCCGACTCCCCCGTGCTCGTCGACTACCTCTCCGACGGTCGCATCGCCCTCATCACCCTCAACCGGCCGCACGCCGACAACGCGATCACCACGGAGATGGGCGCTCGCCTGACCGAGATCGTCGAGACGGTCGCGGTCCGCCCCGCAGTACTCGTCGTCATCCTGACCGGAGCCGGGGAGCGAGCCTTCTCCGTCGGCAGCGACCTGCGGCAGCGCAAGGGCATGACGAAGGAGGACTGGCTCCGTCAGCGTCAGGACTTCGATCGCACGCTGTACACGGTGCGCCAACTGCGCAAGCCGATCTTTGCCGCGGTCAACGGAATCGCGTACGGCGGCGGCTCCGAGCTGGCCCAGAGCACGGACTTCATCATTGCCTCCGACAACGCAACCTTCGGCCAGCCCGAGGCGATGCTCGGCCTCGCGGCGGGCGGGGGCTCGCCGGTGTTCCTGCCCAAGCTGCTCCCGCGGGGGAAAGCCCTGCAGATGTTGATGACGGGCGACCCCATCACCGCCCAGGAGGCGCACCGGCTCGGCATGGTCAACGAGATCCACCCGCCGGCCGAGCTGATGGGCGCCGCACGCAGAATCGCGGAGAAGATCGCGAGCAACTCGCCGACGGCGGTACAAGCGGTCAAGCGGGCCGTTCACCTGGGTGAGGGACAGCCGGTCGAGCAGGCGATCGCGATCATGATGGACGCGCACTGGCGTTCCGCCGTCCATCCCGACCGTGTCGAGGGAATCGGCGCCTTCAATGAAGGCCGGGAGCCGACCTTCCAGGATCCCGACTACTGATCTGCGCTACCGCGGTCAACCACCGCATCGACGAGGAGACTGAGACATGGCACTGGCGGAAGGTATCGAACAGGGGCGGCTGGCACTCCGGATGATCAACCCGGCTCCTTTCAACGCAGAGGCACCGCCTGAGGCGCTCGCCGGGCCGATCACTCCCAACGAGCTCCACTATGTCCGCAGCAACTTCGCGGTGCCGGTGCACGACGGCACGCTCGAGATCGGCGGAGCAGTCGGCAACCCACTCACCCTCACGCTCGACGACCTGCGCGCCCTGCCGGCGACCGAGCGGGCGGTCACGCTGGAGTGCGCGGGCAACGGCCGCCTCGAGATGCGACCGTTGCCGATCGGCGAACCCTGGGGAGACTTCGCGGTATCGACCGCCCGCTGGACGGGCGCGCTGCTGCACCAGGTGCTGCAGTTGGCGCGCCCCGCGGCAGACGGGGTCGACGTACGGTTCGAAGGCGCGGATCACGGCGCCTACCACCTCAAGCCGGTCCTCGCGGAGACCGACAAGGACGACCTCACCTTCGTCCGCGCGCTGCCGCTGGCCCACGCGTCCGATCCGGCGGCGGAGATCCTGATCGCTTACGAGATGAACGGCGCCCCCCTGGGCTCCGACCACGGAGCCCCGTTCCGGGTCGTCGTGCCGCACTGGTACGCCGTCGCGTCGGTGAAGTGGCTGAAGCGAATCGACGTGTTGACCGAGCCGTACACCGGCGAGTTTCAGACCGGCCACTACCTGTACGAGTGGCCGGACCGACCGGCCGAGGCCGTCAGCCTCATGCGTGTGCGGGCGCGCATCACCCATCCCGCTCCCGCATCGACCGTCAACGTCGGAAAGCACACTGTCCGCGGCAAGGCCTGGTCGGGCACCGGACCGGTGACGCGAGTCGAGGTCAGCCTCACCGGCGAGGGCGAGTGGTACCTGGCGAATCTCGAACCACCCGAAGGCCCGTACCAATGGCAGGACTGGTCGTTCGAGTGGAATGCGACCGACGTGGGAAGGCACACTCTCCGCGCCAGGGCGACCGACGCGGCCGGCAATGTGCAACCGGAGGTCCCGCCCTGGAACCGGCTCGGCTACGGGAACAACGCCGTCGAGGTCCCGTACGTCGACGTCCGCTGACGCGCCACAAGCCGGGGTTGTTGGATCAGGGAGGCGAGAACTGATGACCGACTCACAAGTCCCCTCGGGCGTGTCCCCCGCGAAGGGTCGGACTGCCGCTGCGCCACCGGCTGGACCACCGGCGATGGACCCGGCCAAAGTCATCCGCTCCAAGCCGTACCTATCAGCCCTGCTGCTCGCCGCGATCCTGGGTATCCCGATCTCGGCTGTGGCCTACGGTTTCCTGGCCCTGACCAGCAAGATCCAGTCGCTCCTGTTCGACGATCTGCCGCAGGATCTCTTCACCGGGGGCGTCCCCGCGTGGTGGCCGGTGCCCTGGTTGGTGCTGTGCGGCCTGCTCACCGGTTTGACCATCCGGTACCTGCCAGGCAACGCGGGCCATTCACCCGCCTTCGGGTTCAAGACCGGCGGTTTACCCGTGGACCGGGAGCTCCCCGGCATCATCCTCGCCGCACTCGCCACGCTCAGTCTGGGCGCTGTCCTCGGACCCGAGGCACCCCTGATCGCCATCGGTGGTGGCCTCGCCGCGCTGACCGTCCACCTCGTGAAGAAAGACGCACCACCGATGGCCTTGACGATCCTGGCCTCGGCCGGAAGCTTCGCCGCCATCAGCACGCTGCTCGGCTCCCCGGTGCTCGGCGCATTCCTGATCATGGAAGTCGCCGGCATCGGCGGTGCGACGCTGAGTCTGGTAGCGCTGCCAGGACTGCTCGCCTCCGGCATCGGCGCACTGGTCTTCGTCGGGCTGGACAACTGGACAGGACTCGGGAACTTCTCGCTGGCCCTCACGACGGTGCCGCCGGCAACACATCCGACCATCGCGACCATGGCGTGGGCCCTGGCCATGGGAGCGGCCGGCGCACTGCTGGGCTGGGCGATCCGGTGGATCGGGCTGTCGCTGCGCCCGGTCGTCCACATGAACCGGGTGCTGGTCACGGCCGTTCTCGGCCTGGCCATCGGCCTCACCGCGATGGCATACCAGCTCATCTCCGGCAGAAGCTTCACCCAAGTGCTGTTCTCCGGCCAGGATGCCTTGCCCGCATTGGTCGATCAGGCCGCCGACTACTCGGTTGGCGTACTGATCCTGCTCGGGGCCTGCAAGGCCCTGGCCTACGGGCTCTCGCTGAGCGCCTTCCGGGGCGGACCGGTCTTTCCCTCGATGTTCATCGGTGCGGTGCTGGGGATCGCCGCAAGTGGCCTGCCCGGCATGAGTCTCGCGCCGGCGATCGCCACGGGCATCGGCGCCATGTGCGCCGCCATGCTGCGGCTGCCCCTGACCTCGACGCTGTTGGCCACCCTGCTGCTCGGTGCCGACGGCGTGTCGGTGACACCGCAGGTGGTGGTGGCTGTGGTGGTGGCCTTCGTGATCACCTACATTCTCCCGGATCCAAGTCACGAGACGCCGAAGCCGTCCCGCTCCCCGCAATCGGGCTGATCGCCGCGTGCTGACAGAGTCGTTGCCACAAGCAACCTCGCGACCCCGGCAGACCGAATCGTGGCAGGTGACGGCAACTGGTCACCGCCAGGTGGCGCGGGGGCTAACCCTTCGGGCGACAGACCTCGCCTTGGATCTGGGTAACGGCTGGCGCGGCTACAGCGGGGATGCGTCGACCAGTGACGAACGTTCCGGGCCCGGCAGATCCATGCGGGCATCCTCGCAGGTTGGCCCGCGGTAAACCCGCCCTCGGTGTGTGCGAATCGGCCGTTTGGGTCTCCCGGTTGTAACACCCCGCGCGCAAGGATCGCTGGTCTTCCGCGGATCGGGGGTGGCTGTCATGATCTGGTCATGGCCGACGAGGAGTCGCCGTCTCGTGCGTCGGGTCTTCGGACCGATCGCATGGAGGCCTTCAGCGATGGCGTTTTCGCTATCGCGGTGACCCTTCTCGTGCTGGAGGTCGGAGTTCCCGCCGGTTCTGAGAAGGATCTGCTGAAGGCGCTGGGCGAGGAGTGGCCGGCGTACCTGGGCTATTTGGTGAGTTTCGCGACCATCGGCGCTGTGTGGATCGCTCACACGGTGATCACCGAGTACCTCGACCATGCCAACTCGATATTCCTCCGACTGAATCTGCTCCTTCTACTCGTGGTCTCGTTTCTCCCATTCCCAACCCGACTGCTCGCCGACTACACCCATGAACCCGACGCCGAACGCATCGCAGCCACCGTCTACGGGATCAACCTGCTTCTCTCGTTGATCATGGTGTCGGTGTTGTGGCGGTACGCGGTCGCCGAACAGCTCGTGCGGCCAGACATGGCCGACGAGGACGTGCGGACCCTCACCAAGCGATTCACGCCCACCTTGAGTGTGTATGTGCTGGTGATCGTCGTGGGGTTGTTCTTGCCGTTGCTCGCGGTGTTCGGCTACCTGGCAATCGCCTTGTTCATCCTCATCCCGTTCGGCTCGATCCGACGCCAGCAGAAGAAGAAGACCGCCTGACTACGCTGCCCCTTCCTCCGGTGCCGATGGTCAGGTTCCTGGGCAGCTCTGGGTCAACGCTGTGGACAACGACGACGCCGCGGTGCCGACCTGCTGGAGCGCCGTGTTGATCTCCGGCGCCTTCTGTTTGAGGCTGTCGCAGCGTCCAGGCTGGTCTTGACGTAGGCCATGGCCGTGTTCAGCACGGTGAGACCGTCCTGCAACGGCTGCACGTTCGTGAGCGTCTGAAGCGAGGCCTTCAGCGCGGACGCAGCAGCGCAGTCCGCCGCGGGCTCAGCCGTTGCCGACGCACCCGTTGTCGGCGGAGCTGCCGTCGCTGACGGACTCGGCTGACCCTCTGGTGAGCTGTCACTGCAAGCCATCGGTACGACGAGGAGCACAACGGTCACCCGGCGCGGCAAAGACCGATCGACGCGCGTTGGTTCGCGGCATGGTTTCTCCTCGAAGGTGCGAGGTTCTTGGGTGCCTCCTGATCGTGAGGAGACCAGCGGGCGGTCGGCGGACTACTTGGCGGCGTCCTTGACCTCTTTCGCGCTGTCCGCGTCGACTTCCTCCTTGGAGACCTTGTCTGCATGCGACAACGCCTTGTCGACCTCCGCGACCCACTGCTCCTCGAACAGCGCCACGATTCCCGAACTGTTGAGCGGGAGGGTGTCCTCGACGTCAGCCTTGATCGCCTTCTTCTCCCGGTGGGACTTGAGGCCACCGATCCCAAGGCCCGCACCCGCACCGACCGCTGCACCGGCCAGCAGGCTCGGCGGGAAAATGAGACCGATAACGGCACCACCGACCGCACCCCAGGCGGCACCCTTGCGGGCCGTGTGGAAATCGTCGTCGACGTTGATCTTCCCGTCGGAGTCACGGCTGACCAGGACCAGCCCGTCGACCTTGATCACGTCGTCCTCGGCGAGCTGCTTGATGGCGGCCCAATCGAGCCGCGCTCCCTCCGCGTTCGGATAGGCGGCGATGTACAGGTCGACTGGAACGTTGCTGTCAGATCCCACGATCTCTCCTCTGATCCGGCGACCGGCACGAGGACCGGCCACACGATGTCCAAACACTGTCCGTCGGGCGGATACCACACACAGAGCGTGGCCAGTGCCTCACTGAGGACCGCACGACGTACGAGGTACCTGTCTTTCTCACAATGTCTCCGGCTACGGCGGATGGCGTCACCCCGGGCGGACTAGCTGCCCTCGGCCTCGGCCTCCGCGGCGGGTGAATGGCGGGCGTGATCCCGGTGGCGGTGGAGAAGAACGAGGTGCGTGAGTGCAGCCGGCGGGCGCCCTTGTTCGGACAGGGCTTGATCCCGTCCTTGGTGATCTCGGGCGGCGGGTTGGTGAACTCGAACCCACCGACCCACAGCGAGATCCACCAGGCAGAGTCGCCGTCGTAGTAGCGGGAGCCCTCCGTCGGGTGGGCGCCCATCCCGAGGGTCCGGGAGGCGGCGTTGCCCACGGCAACCGCATCGTCGAGGATGGCCCGCAGGTCGATCACACCCAAGGCGTCCGGGGGTGTTTCCACCACCAACGGACCGTCGGACAGGTCGAGGAAGGCCAGGTAGTACACCGTGTCGGCGTTCACGGTCAGGACAGCGACCGGGGCCGATGGAGTCGTGATCGCCGCGGGCACAGGCGTTTTGCTCACACCGCCGGGCCCAGGCATCGCGGCCTCTCCAGATCGGCTCCTCTAGCTGGAACGTAGTTCTGGCCCGTGCCCTGGTCATCACGCTGACTGTGCGAATTCACATCATGTGAGTGATGCCGGTAGGTGCGGCTCCGCCGTCCAATGGCAGTGTCCTGAACAGGGACTTGTCCGACGACAGGTCGGGCCGTGCCGGCCGGAAAGGAAGCGTCCTCGTGGACTACACCGCCGTGTTACGCCGCCTCTCCCTGCACGACGATCGGGTCGTTGCCGAGGTCCTCGGGGGTGCGGACCCCCAGTCCGCGGGGCTTGATCCGATTCTCGATCCGAGAACGGTGGCGCTGGTGCGGCTCGCAGCTCTGGTCGCGGTCGGCGGAGCGGTTCCGTCGTACGGCGCTCAGGCCGATGCGGCAGTCGATGCCGGTGCGACGGCTGCCGAGATCGTCGAAGTGCTGGTGGCGGTCATTCCGGTCGTCGGCCTGCCGCGCGTGGTTGCGGCGGCCCCGAAGCTGGCGCTGGCGCTCGGTCAGGACGTCGACGACTCCTTCGCGATCTTGCCTGATGGATGATCGCGGTCAGCCACCGAGCAGACCGAGCCTGGTGGCCTGTTGCACCGCGTCGTTGCGTGAGGAGACGCCCAGCTTGCGGTAGATCGAAGCGATCTCGGAGCTGACCGTGTTGCGGCTGACGAACAGCCGTTCCCCGATCGCGCCGATCGTCAGATGCGTCTGCAGGTAGGGCAGCAGCCGCAGCTCCGCTCCGGTCAGCGGTGCTGCGCGGGTCGCTGCGCTCTGGGCGTTCGCCGCCACCGTCTGGCGGACCTCGGATACCTGGTCGACGAGCGCGCCCAGGGCCGGTCGGTGGCGCAGGAGCTCGTCGATCTCTCGCAGCAGATGGCGAGCGGTGGCCTGGTCGCCTCGTGTCGAGTACGCCTTGGCGAGCTGCAGCCGGGCGCGCACCGCGTAGAAGGGCAGCGCGAAGGTGCACGACGGACGTGCTCGCATCGCCCGGGCGAGCTGTCGGTCCGCCTCGTCCAGATCGCCCCGGTGCACCGCAAGGCGAGCCGCCACTGCGAAGGCCAGCAGGCTGACCGCGTAGTCCTGCATCCGATGCGCGTCGATGACCACGAGCGCCCGCTCGACGCGTTCGGCCGCCTCGGCCCAGCGCCCGCGATCCATCGCCAGCAGTGCGAGCTCGGCCTCGCCGTCGACGACCGTGTCGGTGTTGCCGAGCGTCGCCCCGATACTGACCGCTTCGACGAACAGCACCTGCGCCTCGTCCAGGTCGGCGGTTAGCAACCGCGCGTGCGCGGACAGTAGGAGCGCCGTGTCGAGCCAGAGGCTCCACGGCGGCTCCTGGGCCACCGCGGCATCGGCGTCGACCATCATCTGCTCGGGTCCTGAGGCGCACATGACGGCGCGCAGCATGGCCCGGGCAGAGTCGAACGATGCCGTACCGTCCACCGGCACCTGGTCGAACGACGCGGCGTCCACCCTCGCCATCCACCGTTCAGCCGCCGCGGTCTGCCCGGTCAAAGCAGTCGCCCAGCCTGCCAGTACGGCGAGCGGTGGATACCCCTCGACAGCGGAGTCGCCCAGCGCCGAGAGCCACCGCTGGACCGTCGACATCTGGCCGGCGTTGTATGTCGGCAACACCAGGGCCGTGACCAACTGGACGCACCGGTCACGCTCGGTGGTGTTCAACAGGTGCTCGACGGCCAGGGCAGGAGATCCGTTCGACTCGTACCAGTCGGCGGCGCGCAGGTGCAGTTTGACGAGTACCTCGGGCTCGATGCGTCGCAGCTCCCCGAGGAGGAACTCCCGGTACAGGGCGTGGTAGCGGAACCACTCCCGGCGCCGGTCGAGCGGGATCAAGAACGAGTCCGATGCCTCCAGCGCGCGTAGCCGTGCCTGCCCGCCGGATTCGCCCACGACGGCATCACACAGCGGGGCACACAGCTGATCGAGCACCGCCGTGCGCCGCAGGAAGCGCTGGGTCTTCCTGGGCAGCAGCATCAAGGACTCGCGGTACAAGTAGTCGGCCACATAGCGGTCGTCGCCGGAAACGTTCAGCCCGCGGTCGCGGTCGTGGCCTGCGATCAAAGCGGCGAGGTAGAGACCGACCGGCCAGCCTTCGGTCCGCTCGGTCACCGCGGCCGCCAGCTCGGGAGAGATGCCGATACGGGCTTCGGCGAAGATCTGCTCGGCGCCGGCCTCGTCCAGGGCCAGGTCGCCGGCCTCGAGTTCCACCGCGTCGCCTGACGCGCGGAGCCGCGGCAGGTGGGGCTGCTCGAACCGGCTTGCCGCGACCAGTTGGGAGCCTTCGGGTATCCCCGAGATCGCCACGCCCAGGGCGTCGTGACAGGCCGACGCATGGAGCTCATGAAGGTCGTCCACCATGAGCACGAACGGTTCCGGACTCGACCTGAATGCCGAGGCCAGGCGGGGCGCGGCACGTCCCAACACATCCACGCACAATCCGCCCATGTCGGCGACCAACTCGGCGTTGCCCGGCGAGATCCGAGCGTAGGCCGAGGCCAGCAGTGTGAGCAGAACCGCGGGGTCGTCGTCGTACCGGTCCAGGGACACCCAGCCGACGGGGCGATCCTCGACGAGCGCCCATTGCGCCAGCAGGATCGTCTTGCCGTAACCCGCGGGCGCGGTCACACCGACGACGCGGCAGCCGCTCGCTCGGGTCGCGTCGATGATTTCGGCGCGGCTGACCGACCCCTGGCGAGGCTGTGGAATCGAGAGCTTGGCCTCGAGCAGGGATTGATCAAGCTGAACCGCGGCCGGAGCCGCGGGGCGAGTCCCCTCCCACACGACCCAGAACCTACGTTTTCCGGGGGGTGCGGACCTCATCCCCGGCGAATGAAAGCCGAACCGCAGGTTCACGCGATCTGCATGATGCGGTCCCCTCTCATTGCGAGTGCGATCGGAGCATCGAGCAAACACTTGACGAGGGAGGTCGACATGCCGACCGACTACAACGAACGGGCCCGGCGGCTGCGGAACGCGGTGGAGCCGGTGGCGGCCGGCGGGAATGCCTCACGATGAATGACCTGCGCCCATGACGCCGCTGACCAGCCGGCGGCGGCGGTGGCTGATCGCGCGGGGGCTGCTCCGGGCATTCGCATCCGCGGTGGTCATGGTTGCTCTGTACTACGTCCTGCCACTCGATCGCCGGTCCGACACCTATGTGTTCGCCGAGCTCGCGATCGGCGTGGCGCTGCTTGCCGGCGTGGTCGCCTGGCAGGCACGGGCCATCATCCGCTCGACCTACCCGGGCATCCGCGCGGTCCAGTCGCTCGCCACCACGACTCCCTTGTTCCTCCTGTTGTTCGCGTCCACGTACTTCATCCTCAGCCTGGACGATGCCGCGATGTTCAGCGAGCCGATTACCCGGTCGGACTCGCTCTACTTCACCGTCACCATCTTCGCCACGGTCGGCTTCGGCGACATCTCTGCCCAGGCCGAGACCTCACGGCTCGTCGTCACCGCTCAGATGCTGCTGGACCTCGTGGTGCTGGGACTCGGCATCCAGGTGATCCTCGGGGCCGTGAAACAGAGCAAGGCCAACGCCGACACCGAGAGCTGACGGGTAGCTCACCGGCCAGGTGGACCCCGGGATTTCACACGATGTAGGTGATTCGGCATCGGACCTGCGCCGGTTGGATGAAGCATGCCGTCGCGGCGGCAGGCTCCGCGCGGCAGGTCAAGGAGGGGTAGACAAATGACCGGGCAACCCCCACAGCAGAACTACTACCCGTTCTGGGCACTGCTGGTCATCGCACTCGACGTCTTCGTCATCCGGGCCCTGGCCGCCCACGGACGCGACATCACCAGCTGACCGACGGCCGCCGGCTGCCGTACCGGCGGCGACAGGAGAAATCAGATGACGAACACGCCCAGCTCGGCACGCGACATCTACGAGCGGACCCGGCCGTTCGCGCTGACCCTCCTGTTCGGGGCCGCCGCCTTCACGATCGCCATGGCCGGGGTCAGGTCCATCGCCGACATCATCGGGCCGGTGTTCCTGGCCCTGGTCATCACGGTCACCCTGCACCCGATCCGCCGCCGGCTCGAGCGGCACCGGCTGCCCGAATGGGCGGCCTCTGTCATCATGCTGCTCGCCGCCTACCTGCTGCTCTTCCTCCTCACCCTGGCCCTGATCGTCTCGGTGGCGCAGCTGGCCGCGCTGATCCCCGGCTACGCCGCCCAGATCAACGAGGCGGTCGCGAGCGTGGGCAACACCTTGCGCGATCTCGGGGTCAAGCAGGATCAGATCAATGCCGTGGTCAACGCGGTCGACCCGGGGCAACTCGTCGACCTCGCGATGTCGGTGCTGTCCAGCACGCTGGGAGTCGTCAGCAATCTCTTCTTCCTGTTCACGGTCCTGCTCTTCATGGCCTTCGACACCGACTCCACCCGCCGGAGCCTGGCCACGCTGGGCGAACGCTTCCCCCATCCCGTGGCCGCGCTGGCCAACTTCGCGCGCGGCACCCGCAGCTACATGGGCGTCTCGGCCAGCTTCGGACTCGTCGTCGCGATCCTCGACGGCATCGCCTTGCAGATCATGGGCGTGCCCGGGGCGTTCGTGTGGGCCGTGCTCGCCTTCGTCACCAACTTCATTCCCAACATCGGCTTCGTCATCGGCGTGATCCCACCCGCGCTGATCGCACTGCTGGACAGCGGCCTCGAGACGATGATCGCCGTGATCGCCGTCTACAGCGTGATCAACTTCGTGATCCAGTCGGTCATCCAGCCACGGGTGGTGGGCGACGCCGTAGGACTCTCGGCCATGCTGACCTTCCTCTCCCTGGTGTTCTGGACCTGGGTGATAGGACCGCTCGGCGCGCTCCTCGCCGTCCCACTGAGCCTGCTCACCAGGGCCCTGCTGGTCGAGGCCGATCCCCGCACACGGTGGGCCATCCCACTCATCGCCGGTACGCCGGAGCCGGCCAAGGAGCCGGAATCCAAGACCACCCCCGAACCTCTCCAAGAGGAGCCCTCCGGATGAGCGCGAGACGGGGTTCGTTCGATCTGTGTGATGTCTCGAATCGGCCGGAGGCGCAGGGTGGTTGTGGCGTCGTACTCGCCGTCACAGCAGACTTCCTCACACACACGATGAGCGACCCCGATGACTGAGCAGCCGGTCCCTTCGCGCGAGGCTCGCCAGACGGACCTGGGGTTGCGGCGGCTGGCCACCATCACAGTGGCGACAACGCTCATCGTGTGGTGGCCGGCCTTCACTCTCGGTGTGTACAAGACGATCTTCTTCGAGCAGATCTTCGCACTGTGGGCGGCGGCGACAGCGGCGTTCGTCGTCGCCGTGCTCCTGCTCGGACGGCGGGCGCAGCCCGCCGTCTACTCGCTCCTCCTCCCGTCGGTCTGGATCTTGTTGACGTGGTTGTCCCCCGCCGACACCAGCCCCGGCCACGACGTCCTGTTCTGGCTCGGCGTGGTGGTGACGCTCGCAGGGTTCCCCGCGATGGTCGCGCTCGTCCTCGTCATGGTCGTTCCGGGCGTGGAGTCTGTCCGTCGCCCACGCGACACAGTCGTGGCGGTTGGGGCCATCGCGCTCGTCGTCGTTCTGTCCTTCGCCCTGGGCACCCAGCATCCCCACCTACTGACCTGTGAAGACTTCAAGGTCAGTGGAAACGACCAGCCCGTCAACTGCACTCAAGGCACCGGTATCAGATGACGCGTACGTCGTCACGCCGGCGGCCGGAAACACTTTGCCGGCAGGACAGATAGTAGTTGC
The DNA here is from genome assembly GCF_004342085.1 of Kribbella orskensis. Lineage (NCBI taxonomy): Bacteria > Bacillati > Actinomycetota > Actinomycetes > Propionibacteriales > Kribbellaceae > Kribbella > Kribbella orskensis. The sequence continues at coordinate 52,952 of NZ_SLWM01000026.1, read as the reverse complement.
CACCGGCCCCTTCCAGGTTTCGTTGCCGGCGTTGAGCTCTTCGAGCATGGACAGGGCTGCCGGAAAGGAGCGTGCTGGTCTCAGCGCGGTCAGAATCGGACGTTACCTGTGGGGGTTGTGGCTGGTCGTGCTCGGCGTCCTGCTGCTCAGGCGGGTGAATGTGGCGCCTCTTTCGTAGTGGCTAGTGCCATCAGGCGCTTCGAGGCCGTAGCGTCGGGCCATGCTCATCATCGGGATCTTGCTGTTCGGCATGATCGTGGGAGCCGCGGCGCAACTTCTGCTCGGCACCCGCGGACACGGCATCAACTGGACCACCGCCATCGTCGCCGGATTGCTCGGCTCCGTCGTCGGCGGCCTGCTCATCAGCTTGCTGGCCGGCGACGGCCTCTCGCTGCGCCCGAGCGGGATCATCGGGTCGATCGCCGGCGCGATCCTGGTGACCCTCGCCTGGAACTACTGGCAGGGTCGCCGGAGCAAGGTCACCTGACCGCCGCGGCCGTACGTTCACGGGCGAGGGCGAGGGTGGTCAGCGCGGCGGCTGCTGTTGCCGCGGCGCCGATCCAGGCCGCCGTCGTGTAGGCGACGTCGGTTGGGAAGAGGTGGCCGGTGTCAGTCCCCGCGGCTAGGACCAGGCCGCCGACGGCGCTTCCGAGTGAGAAGCCGACGCTGCGCACGACCTGGTTGAAGCTCATGGCGCTCGACGTCTCGCTCTGGGGAGTGACGGCCAGGATGACCGCGGGCATGGCAGCGGAGAAGCTGCCGACACCGAAGCCGAGGATTGCCATCGCCACCAGCAGGTCGGCAACGTTCGACCGGGCGACCGCGAAGAGCACGAAGGCGCCGAGAACGACGACGGCGCTGCCGGCCAGAGACAGAGGTGCGCCGATCCGCTCGCGAAGACGAGGGGTGAACCTGCCGGCGATGAAACCGAGTAAGGAGAACGGAACGAGCACGAGGCCGGCGGTGAAAGTGGTGAGCCCGAAGCCGTAGCCGGTACTGCGCGGCGTTTGGGCGTACCGGGTGATGAGGGTGAGCAGGAGGTACATGCCGACGCCGCCGACGAGCGTGACGACGTTGGCGACGGCGACCGCTCGGTGCCGCACCAGCCGGACATCGACGAGCGGCGACTTAGCGCGACGTTCGTACGCCGTCCAGGTGCAGAGCAGGAGCACCGCAAGAGCGGCCAGTACTACGGCGAGGCAGACGTGCTGGCTCCACAGGCTGGTCTCACTCGCAAGGAGCAGAACGAGAAACAGTCCACCAGCGAGGAGCAGTGCGCCAGGCACGTCCACCCGAGCAGAGCGACCCTCAGGCGGAACGGGGATGCTCCGCAGCGCCGCCAGGAAAGCGACTGCCGTGACGAAACCACCGAGGCCGTAGGCGACACGCAAGCCTCCGAGTTCGGTCAGCAGACCAGCGAGTGGATAGCCGACGCCGATGCCGATGGTGGACGCCACCGACACCAGCGCGATGGTGGCTGCCCCCCGTTCCTCGGGGAGATGGTCCCTGGCCACGCCCATCATCAGCGCGGTCAGCCCGAGGCCGATGCCTTGCGCGGCTCGGCCGACGAGCAACCAGGCGAAGGGCAGGGAAAGGACGGTGAGCGCACTTCCTGCCACCACCACCGCCAGCGTGGCGAGGATGGTGCCACGGCGATGCGGACCCGCTCCCAAGCGCCCGAGGACGGGCGTCGCGATTGCGCCGCTGAGCAAGGTGATGGTCAGCGTCCACTGCGCGCTGGCGAGAGACACCTGGAACGTGGTCGCCACGCTGGTGATGAGGGGTGCGCCGAGACTGCCGACCGCGGCGACGACCAGAGCGATGAAGAACAGCGAGGGGACCAGCAACCGCGGCTCCGATCGGCTTGCCGGCCTGTTCACTGGTTCGTCTCGGTCGTGATGTGATCGAACAGGCCGGCGTGAATGCGAGTCTGCACGCCCGTCGCCCATGGCTCGTCCAGTTCGGCGACCTGGAGGGCGGCTCCGTTGTTGAGCAGCATGCCGAAGGCCAGGAACGCCTTGATCGTCACCGGGTCGAGTCCGGTCGCGTCGGCGACCACCTGCCACATCCGCCCGAAGCTGTCGCGCACGGCGTCGCGAACCTCTGGATCGCCGCAGGCGGAGAACCCCTGGAGCTGGAGGAGCAGCGACGTACGGTCGGCCAGCATCTCGTTGTACCGCGCACCCATCAGGGCGAGTCCGTCGAGACCGGTCTCTGTACCGGCGGCGTCGCGCATCCCCTCCGTGAGGCGCTCGAAGGCCGCGATCACCACCTCCAGGAACAGGGCCTTCTTGGTCCCGAAGATCCGGAAGATGTACGCCTGGGTGATCTCGGCACGCCGGGCGATCACCTCGGTCGACGCCCCGCGCAGGCCACCGTCGGCGAACTCCTCTGCCGCGATCCGCAGTACCTGCTGTCTGCGGTCCGACCCACTCATCCTCCGGCGGCGCTCCATGGCTCCGAGGTTACTAGTCACTAACTACTAACCCCAAGCCAAGGGGCACCGCATCGAGGGGCCCAATCCTCCGTCAGGGGTGATGCGTCGGGCCGAGTCTTGCTGAATCGTCGGCGGTGTACGCGGATTGCAGGGTGGTGACCCCGGCTCGTCGACGAGCGGCGCCTGCGACGCGGAGAGAGGGCGGGCGATCATGGCGACGAAGGTTGAACATCCGACTCTGGAGGAGCGCCGCGCACGCGGTCTGGAGGCTCGCACGCGAGCGATGACGGACAGTCACGCAGGGTGGAAGCCCGCCGCGGACCGGCCGGACCCGGTGGCACTCATCGAGGAGCAGAACCTCCGGCGTGACGCGGACCTGGTTCCGGTGCGGCACGGCCGGATGATGGCGTCGCCGTTCACGTTCTACCGCGGTGCTGCCAAGATCATGGCGGCGGACCTTGCCGAGACACCCACGGCCGGTCTCCAGGTCCAGCTGTGTGGGGACGCCCATCTGTCGAACTTCGGGGTCTTCGCCTCGCCGGAGCGAAACCTGGTGTTCGACATCAACGACTTCGACGAGACTCTTCCGGGCCCGTTCGAGTACGACGTCAAACGTCTGGCCGCGAGTCTCATGGTGGCGGCACAGAACAACGGCTGCTCGGAGTCGGACGCTCGGGCGATCACGAAGGCCAGTGTCACCTCCTACCGGGAGACGATGGCCGAGTTCGCCGCCATCAAGACCCTCGACGTCTGGTACGCCCACCTCGCCGAGGACCAGATCAGGCAGTCGGTGGCCGCCTTCCTGTCCGGAGCCGACGGCAAGGGCAAGGACAAAGACAAGGGATCCAAGAAGGGCAAGAGCAAGGGCAGCGGCGAGCAGGACAGTATGAGCGGGATGACGCCGAAGCAGGCGAAAGAGGCCCAGAAGCGCTTTGCGAAGAACGCACAGAAGGCGCACTCCCGCAACAGCGACCAAGCCCTCTCCAAGCTCGGCGAAGAGGTCGACGGCCGCTACCGCATCGCCAGTGTCCCGCCAGTGATCGTCCCCGCGCGCGAGCTCCACACGACGTACGGCGTACAGCCCGAGGAGCTCGAGGAAGTCGTCTTCAGCCTGTTCCGTGACTACCGTTCCACTCTTCGGCTCGACCTTCGACGGCTACTGGAGCGCTTCGAGGTCGTCGACTGGGCACGGAAGGTCGTCGGGGTCGGCAGTGTCGGAACTCGAGCGTTCGTCGTCCTCCTGCAGGGCCGCGACGGCGGCGATCCGCTGTTCCTCCAAGTCAAGGAAGCCACCAGGTCGGTTCTCGAAGGAACCTTGCGCAAGAGCGCGTTCAAGCAACCGGGCGAGCGGGTGGTCCAGGGCCAGCGCTTGATGCAGGCCAGTAGCGACATCTTCCTGGGCTGGTCCAAGGGTGTTCAGGCCGACCGCTACTTCTACTGGCGCCAACTGCGCGACATGAAGGGCTCAGCGCTCGTGGAGCTGCTGGCACCCGCAGAGCTGGCCTTCTACGGCCGCACGTGCGGGTGGACCCTGGCCCGTGCACACGCACGATCCGGCGACGCGGTCTCCATCGCTGCCTACCTCGGCGAAGACGATGCCTTCGACAAATCGATCACCGACTTCTCCGAACGCTACGCAGCCCAGAACGACCAGGACTTCGCAGACTTCGCCAAAGCCATCAGCTCGAACCGGATCGCCGCCATCCAGGACATCTGACCGCCGCAGGCCGGCATGAACCTGGTCCCCGAGTCCCTGCGTGGGTACCGCCGGGCCTGGCTGTCCCGCGACATCGTCGCCGGTCTGACGCTGTCGGCGGTGGCGATCCCCGAGGTGATGGGCTACACGTCCATCGCCGGGACGCCGATCGTGACCGGGCTCTACACCATCATCTTCCCCACCCTGATCTTCGCCCTGCTGGGCTCCTCGCGGCTGCTCGTCGTGGGCGCGGACTCGGCTACCGCCGCAGTGCTCGCCGCGGGTCTGACCGGTCTCGGCATCGCCGGAGTCACGCCCGGATCGCCCGAATGGCTCGCCCTCGCCAGCCTGACGGCGCTGGTCTGCGGTGCGATGCTGGTCGTGGCGCGGCTGCTGCGGCTGGGCTTCATCGGGGACTTCCTGAGCGCGTCGGTACTGATCGGGTTCCTCACCGGCGTCGGCATCCAGGTGCTGTCAGGCCAGATTCCGGACCTGCTCGGCATCCCCAAGGGCAGCGGCAACTGGTTCGAGCAGCAGTGGCACTGGATCACCTCGCTGTCCTCGATCAGCCTCGGCACGTTCGCCTTCGGGCTGGCCACGATCGTGATCATCCGGGTCTTCAAGCGTTTCATCCCGGTCGTCCCAGGTGCGATCGTCGCCGTCGTGCTGCTGACCGCCATCTCCGCCCTGGCCGACGCACACACGCACGGAGTGTCGGTGGTGGGTGCCGTGGAGGGCGGATTCCCGCCGATCGGCCTCCCGTCGGGCCTCTCCTGGTCGGACGTGTCCAAGGTGCTGCCGACCGCCCTGTCCTGCTTCGTGCTCATCGTCGCCCAGAGCGCCGCCACCTCCCGCAGCTTCGCGTTCAAGCACGGAGACGCCGTCGACATCAACCGGGACATCGTGGGGCTCAGCGGCGCCAGCCTCGCCGCCGGCCTCAGCGGCACCTTCGTGGTCAACGGCAGCCCGACCAAGACGCAGATCGTCGACGAGCAGAAAGGGCGCACCCAGCTCGCCAACCTGACGATGGCAGCCGTCGCGTTGCTGTTCACGTTGTTCCTCACCGGGCTACTGGCCGACATGCCCACGGCCGTGCTCGCCGGGATCGTGTTCCTCATCGGCGTCAGCCTGATCGACCTGCCCGGCCTGAAACGGCTGTGGGGGCGACGCAAGAACGAGTTCGCGGTTGCTCTGATCACGACGGTCACCGTCTTCGCCGTCGGCGTCGAGCAGGGAATCATCCTCGCCATCGCACTCTCGCTGCTCGACCTCGTCCGGCGGCAGTACACACCGGGCGACTTCGTCATCGGTCAGAACCAGGCCGGCGAACCGACCTACCTGCCGGCAGTGCCAGGCACACAGAGCCTGCCCGGGCTGGTGGTCTTCCGCTACGACGCGGAACTCTTCTACGCCAACGCGAACCGCTTCGCCGACCACCTCGAGTCGGTGATCTCCGCCGCTCCCGACCCGGTCCGCTGGGTAGCGCTGGACTGCGGCGCGATCGACGACATCGACTACTCGGCCGGGGTCACCCTGGCCAACCTCGTCAACTACAGCCGGGCTCACAACGCCCGCTTCGTGCTCGTCCGGCCGGATACCCAACTGCTCGCGACGCTCCGGGCGTACGGGATCCTGGACACGATCGGCGAGGACAACATCTACCCCAGCCTTGAGACGGGCTTCGAAGCCTACCGAGCCGACCCCGGTACGGCGCCTGCGGCGGCCCAGGACCCAGCAGACCCCACCTGACGGCGCAGCGCACGCACAATCGATCAGGCAGACCTCGATGCGCTGCAGGTGAAGACGCTTGCGTAGCTCTCGGCTACGACGTGCCGGCGGTGGCGGGTTCAGCCGGCGGAGCTGTCCGGGCCGCGGCAGTCTCCCGGCCGGCTCCGACGAGGACCTGGACGAGGGCCAACAGCACGAGGACGAGCGCGAGCGACCAGAACAGCCGCGACGGCGAGATGTCGTTGCCCCAGAGCAGGACCACGGCTCCTAGCGCGGCGACGACGACCCGCAGCCACCGGGCGTTGGCCGCCGTCCACCGGCCGGCCCCGCCGACCGGGCTGTCGGCCAGCGCGGCGCCGATCCCCTCCAGACCGCCGGTGACGGTCGTGCGCACAGCGGTCCCGGACCGGTTGGGTCCCGCGAACCAGCCGACGACCACCAGGATCAGACCCAACCAGAGGAACACCTGCCGACCGCGATCGAGGTAGCTGAGCAGCGTGTCGTAGAAGACCCTGCTCGCTGGACCGAAGTCTGTCCCCGCCAGTTGGTCGATGAACAACTGCCGTCCGACCGACAGGGCCAGCGCCACCACCAACGCGTTCGCCGCCAACAGCGCACCGATGATCACCGTCATGTGCGGCCGTCGGCGCGCGAGCAGGAGGGCAGCCAGGTAGAGCACCGCCACGACCACGATCAGCCACTGGGCTAGCGGGTTGGCGAAGGCGTAGACCGTCCTGAGTTGCTTCAGCTGGGGCGCCTCCATCAGCACGATCTGCCGGTCCTTGTCAGGGATCGGCACGTTCTGCACGATGGTGAGTCCCCGGTCGACCAGCCGCTGCTTGACCTGCTCGATGACTTCGGAGACGTCGAGGACGACCTGGTCCCCCTGCAGCGACACCGCGCCGGACTCGTCACCCGTCAGGAGGCGATGCAAGGACTGCTGGGCCCTGGTATTGGCGGCGGTCCACAGATCGGCAAAAGCATCCGAGGCGATGAACTCCCGTACCTGCCGGTCGATCAAACCGTTGATCGCCGCAGACAGCGGCCCCACGAGTCGCTGCAACCGCGGCCGGTCGGTGATGACACCGGCGAACACGTCGTTGAGGATCGCCTCGATGTCGACCTGTTGCTGGATCGCAGCGGTCACCTTCGTCGCCAGCGCGTCCTGTACCTGCGGCGAGTTCACCAACGGACCGACGGTGTTCACGTACCGCTCCGTGTCGTTCAGCGTCCGCTGCCCCCAGTACGCGATCGCCGCCGGCGTCGTCAGCAGCGCCGCCAACACCAAGCAGACCACCGCCGCGATCGAGCGCCCCCGCGACGGCCGCTCCGCCGTCGGCACCTCGACCGGCACCGTTGGCACCGGACCACTGGGCGCCGTCGCCGCTGGATCGGACATGCTGTGCCTCCCATGAGGTGGGCTATCTGTCTCACCCAATGTGCTCCAGGGCTGGAACCCGGGCATCACCCATTTCGAGTGAACGCGGCGGCCGTCCTGACCGGATGCCTGGCTGGTCGGGCACAACGACCGCAGTGGCTCATCGCGCGCGGAGCAGGCCCCCGCGATGAGCCACCATCGCCGACCGGCTGTCAGGTCCTCGGCTGGAGCCGGTTCTCACTGGATCAATGACTGGTTCGGGGCCGCGATCTACTCGTTGCTCTGCGCATCGAGCGCATCGAGCGCCTCGAGCTCTGCGACCTCGATGGCGACGTCGAGCGCCTCGACGATCCTCCCGGTCGCCGAGGCGATCCGCGCCGTGCCCACGATCGGTGCGATCGCGGCCAGTACACCGCGGACCTGCTCGGCGTCGGCACCCACCTCGCTGGCCACGCCGAGGTTCATCAGGTACGAGATCGGCGCCGCGTCGACCGCGACCAGTGCGGCGATGCGCACGAGCATGAGGGTCGCCGGATCGAGACTCGACGCCTGGACCGAGGCGGCGGTCATCTGTGCGAGCAGGTCGAGGACCGGCCTCTCGGTTGCGGATTCAGACATGGTGCATCCCCTCGTTCGCGGTTCGGTGGCTGGACAGCTGCTGGTCCGATTCGATCCGAACTGCGACGCTTCCGCATCATCCAGTCCGCATGAGAACGCGGCTTCATCCGGGAGGGGTGATGCAGAACGTTCCCGCGGGCGGTCGAATAGTGGTCGACCGACGCCCTCGAGCGACCACCTGAGGAGGAGCGACATGCCCGGACTCAGACGATCGCCCTTCAGGACACGTGTCCGGATGGTCGGCTGACCACCATGGCCGCGCTCACCAACGGACCCGACGCCAGACCGCCTGGGTGGCAGGAGTACGTGCCTGGCGTGGGACTGGCCAGGTCGTACGAGCGGGCGTGGCTGCCCAAGGATGTCGTCGCCGGCCTCGTCTTGTCGGCGCTGCTGGTGCCGCAGGGGATGGCGTACGCCCAGCTGGCCGGGCTGCCGCCGGTGACCGGGCTCTACACCTCGATCCTGTGTCTGCTCGGCTATGCGGTCTTCGGGCCCTCCAGAGTGCTGGTCCTCGGTCCCGACTCGTCCCTGGGCCCGATGATCGCGGCGACGGTCGCACCCCTGCTTCTCGCCAACGGTGATCCCGCTCGAGCCGTCGCGCTCGCCTCGATGCTGGCGATCATGGTCGGCGTGGTGATGGCGGTCGCCGGGCTGGCCCGGTTCGGCTTCGTCGCGGACCTGCTGTCGAAGCCGACCCAGATCGGCTACATGAACGGGCTCGCGCTGACCATCGTCGTAGGTCAGCTGGCCAAGCTGTTCGGGTTCTCGATCGATGCCGACGGGCTGGTGGAGGAGGCACGCGCCTTCGTGTCGGGGCTCGCGAACGGCGAGGCCAACACGACGGCCGCGATCCTCGGGGTGGGATCGCTGGCCGGCATCCTGCTCCTGAACCGGCTGCTGCCCAAGCTCCCGAGCGTCCTCATCGTCGTGGTGCTGGCCGCCCTCGCGGTCAGCACCTTCGACCTCGAGTCGGACGGCGTCGACACGATCGGCGTACTCCCCCAGGGTTTCCCGCCCTTCAGCATTCCGTCGATCAACTGGAGCGACGTGGCACCGCTGTTCCTCGGGGCGCTCGCCATCGCGGTCGTCGCGCTCGCGGACACGATGTCGACGGCATCGTCGTTCGCCGCCCGCAGGGGCGAGCGGGTCCGCGGCAACCAGGAGATGATCGGCATCGGTGCCGCCAACATCGCGGCCGGGTTCTTCCAGGGCTTTCCGGTCAGCACCAGCGGATCCCGCACCGCCGTCGCCGATCAGGCCGGCTCCCGGTCCCAGGTGACGGGCGTCGTCGGCGCCGGAGTGATCACCGTGGTCCTGGTGTTCGCCACCGCCCTGATGCAGCACGTGCCTCAGCCGACCCTGGGCGCGATCGTCATCGCCGCCGCGCTGTCGCTGGCCGACATCGCCGGGACGCGCCGGCTGTGGCACCAGCGCCGGATGGAGTTCGCGCTGTCCATCATCGCGCTGCTCGGCGTGGCCCTCCTGGGAGTGCTGCCCGGCATCCTCATCGCCGTGGGCCTGTCGATCCTCAACGTCTTCCGGCGCGTCTGGTGGCCGCACCGGGCCGAGCTCGGTCAGGTGGAGGGGATCGCGGGCCTGCACGACACCGAGAGCTACCCCGACGCCGACCTGCTGCCCGGTCTGGTCGTCTACCGTTTCGACGCGCCGCTGATCTTCGCCAACGCGCGGATGTTCGGTGACGCGGTGCGGGAGATGGCCGAGGATCACCCGGATCTCCGCTGGATCATCGTTGCCGCCGAGCCCATCACCGACGTGGACACCACGGCCTCCGACATGCTGCAGGAGCTGGACGCCTGGCTCAACGCGCGCGGTGTGTCCCTGGTCTTCGCGGAGATGAAGGACCCGGTGCGCCAGAAGATCGAGCGGTACGAGCTCACGCGCACCATCGACCCGGCGCACTTCCTCCCGACGCTCGACGAGGCAGTCGCGGAGTACAGACGGCAGACGGGCGCGAACTGGCGCGACCCGAAGGAGAAGACGAGGTGACGACGACGGTTGCGGGCGACAAGCCCAGTCCTGTACGGGTCGCCGAGAAGCCCACGCTGGTCGCATTGTGGCGGACGGCGATCGGCCAGCTGGCGGGGACCCGATGACCCGCCTGGCCCCTCCCGACCCGGTCGAGGAGCGACTCGCCGACCGGCTGAGCGCTCGCTACGGCAACGGCGGGCCGTCAACGATGGTGTGGGTGCTGCGCAAGCTCGGCAAGGTCGACCGTGAGGTGTATCGTGCCGTCGCCGAACTGCCCACACCGTGGCTCGACACTCCGCTGCGCCGGGTGTCCGGCTTCGCCAACTTCTCCAAGCCGTGGTTCCTCGTCGCGGCGGTGCTGGCCCTGTTCGGCGGAGCCAAGGGTCGCCGCGCCGCCGTGACCGGTGTGGCCGCGATCGGAGTGACCTCGTTCGTCGTCAACCAACCGATGAAACTGGCCGGGGAGCGCCGCCGCCCGCAGCGTACGCACCTGGGTGTCCCTGAGAAGCGGTGGGTGCGGATGCCGTCGTCGGCCTCGTTCCCCTCCGGTCATTCGGCGTCAGCGGCCGCGTTCGGGGTCGCGGTCGGCGCCGCGCTGCCGCAGCTCAAGGTGCCACTGCGAGGGGCAGCCGCGGTCGTTGCGTTCTCCCGCGTGTACACCGGCGTGCACTACCCGGCTGACGTCGTCGCGGGCGCATCGGTCGGTGTCGTGCTCGGGGGTCTGACCGCGAAAGTGGCTGCGCGGCTGGCAGCCAGACGCGCTGTTTCCTCCTAGGCTCGGCGGGCCACCCAGAGCTCCTCGGCCGGCCACTGCGAGGCCCACTCGACCGAGACGATCTCGTAGTACGGATGGTCCGTCGCATCGGCCGGCGCGTAGATCTCGTGCAGCCGCTCGACCATGAAACCGGACAGGCCGAGCAGCCGGATCCAGTCGCCGTGCGACGGATGAAACTCGGCCCCGCCGCCCGGCCACCGAACGTGATAGGCCGCGCGTTGGCCACGTTGGAGCCGGTCCGAGGCGACACCCTCGTCGTCAGGGACGCAGAGCGCCGACAACAAGCTGTTGGTCAGGAACACGAGTCGTCCACCCGGCCGCAACAGCCGCGCCGCCTCGGGAAGCCAGCGCTCCGGGTCGCACCACGCCGCAGTACCGTGCTCGCTGACCACGAGGTCGAAGGAACCGCCCGCCAGTGGCACATGCTCCGCATCCGCCTGCAGCAGCGGGAAGCTCGGACCCGTCCGACGCTGGAGGTCACGGGCCGTCAGCAACTGTTCTGCCGACAGGTCGACGGCCACCGCACGAGCGCCGGCCCTGGCCAGCCACGCCGAGCAGTACGCCGTACCGCAGGCCAACTCGAGCACGTCGAGCCCGGAGACATCTCCGAGCGCACCGAGCCTCAGTTCCGGTACCGCGAACAGGCCCCACGCCATGTCCGGCTTCGACCAGAGCGCCTCCGCCGCGGGACCGGTGAAGCGCTCGTTGACCAGCGCCCACAACTCACGGTTCAGGGCGATCTCGTCAGCCCGGCCTGCCTCCACCTCACACTTGGGCGCCGGCTGGATAGCCGGGCGCCTGTCGGCGCTGGGTCCACCCGGCGCCCCAGTGCAAGAGGTCGAGAAGGCCGGCCAGGACCACCCAGAACCAGTCGAAGCCGTGCAGGCCGCCCCCCGTATAGAGGATCACGTACATGAGAGTCGCAAAGGGCAGGAAGATGATGCCGAGCAGTGGCCAGAACCACGTGTCGAAGGCGGCGTCCACCAGCTTGGGTCGTGCCACCCAGACGATGAACAGGGCCAAGCGCGGAAATATGCCCGCAAACAAGGCGAACAAGCACCCCATGTCACTCCTAACGCGCACTCCTGGCCCGTCACCGGATGGACGGTCGACTTGGATCGTCGCGCGGGGGCCGGACGTGGGCATCATCCGCGCGGGGTGAATTCATGACGTTCGAGTTCGACCCCGCGAAGCTATTCGACCCCGCGAAGCCAGAGGTCCGCGGAGAGGCTTACTTGGCCGCGTTCTTGACCTCTGTCGCGCTGTCCGCGTCGACCTCCTGCTTCATGACCTGGTCGGCATGCGACAACGCCTTGTCGACCTCCGCGACCCACTGCTCCTCGAACAGCGCCACGATTCCCGAACTGTTGAGCGGGAGGATGTCTTCGACCTCAGCCTTGATCGCCTTCTTCTCCCGGTGAGACTTGAGGCCACCGATCCCAAGGCCCGCACCCGCACCGACCGCCGCGCCGGCCAGCAGGCTGGGCGGGAAAATGAGGCCGATGACCGCACCACCGACCGCACCCCACGCGGCTCCCTTGCGGGCCGAGTGGAAATCGTCGTCGACGTTGATCTTCCCGTCGGAGCCGCGGCTGACCAGGACGAGCCCGTCGACCGTGATCACGTCGTCCTCGGCGAGCTGCTTGATGGCGGCCCAATCGTCCTGGGCTCCTTTCGCGTCCGGGTAGGCGGCGATGTACAGGTCGACTGGAACGTTGCTGTCAGATCCCACGATTTCCTCCTCTTGACCCGGCGACCGGCACAGAAACAGCCGATACCTCTTGTCCTCACCCTGCCTCCGGCTCCGACGGAAGGCCTCACCCCGCGCGGACGATCAACCATCGGGTCGCGGATGGGTGGTGCCGGTTCATCCGTTGGGGGTGACGACTTCGGCAGCGGGCTCGACAGAGGCTGAGCTGAAGGCAACCGCCGTCGCCGTCCCGGCGGCCACGTCGACGGGGTGAGCCGCGCCCGCCGAGCCGCGACCAACGAGGAGTGACGTTATGCCTGTGCAGTTCCGTGGGAAGGTCAATGTCGACATCCGGGACTCCGAGCCGGACTGGACGCCCTTCGAGCCGCCGAAGGCGCCGGAGGGTGCGCCCAATGTCGTCTACATCGTGCTGGATGACGTCGGCTTCTCGGCGATGAGCAGCTACGGCGGCCCGATCGAGACCCCCAACATCGACGCGATCGCCTCGCGCGGCGTGCGCTTCACCCAGTGGCACACGACGGCGCTGTGCTCGCCGACCCGGTCGTGCCTGCTCACCGGTCGCAACCACACGCGCAACAGCATGGCCTGCATCACCGAGGCGGCGATCGGATTCCCGAACGCGAGCGGCACGATCCCACCGGAGAACGGGATGCTCCCGGAGATCCTCGGGGAGCGCGGCTGGAACACGTACATGGTGGGCAAGTGGCACCTGTGCCCGACCGACGAGATGAACCTCGCGGCGACTCGTCGCAACTGGCCGAGCGGCCGGGGCTTCGAACGGTGGTACGGGTTCCTCGGGGCGGAGACGAACCAGTGGTATCCCGATCTCGTCTACGACAACCACCCGGTCGATCAGCCCCGCTCGCCCGAGCAGGGCTACCACCTCACCGACGACCTCACCGACAAGGCGATCGAGTTCATCAAGGACGCCAAGTCGATCGCTCCGGAGAAGCCCTTCTTCCTGTACTACGCACCCGGTGCCTGCCACGCACCGCACCACGCGCCGAAGGAGTGGATCGAGAAGTTCGCGGGCCGCTTCGACCAGGGCTACGAGGCGATGCGGGAACAGACCCTGGCCCGGCAGAAGGAGCTCGGTCTGGTGCCGGCCGACACCGAACTGCCTCCGGTGAATCCGATCGGCACGCCCCAGACCCGCACCGGTCCGGACGGCCAGCCGTTCCCGGAACTGGACTACACCCGCCCGTGGGACACGCTGAACGACGACGAGAAGCGCCTCTTCGCCCGGATGGCCGAGGTGTACGCCGGGTTCCTCGGGCACGTCGACCACCACATCGGCCGGTTGCTCGCCTACCTGGAGCAGACCGATCAGTTGGAGAACACGATGGTGGTCGTCGTGTCCGACAACGGCGCGAGTGGTGAGGGCGGACCGAACGGGTCGGTCAACGAGATGAAGTTCGCCAACGGGATCCCCGACGACCTGGCCGAGAACCTCGCGAAGCTCGACGACCTGGGTGGCACGAAGACGTACAACCACTACCCGAACGGCTGGGCGATGGCGTTCAACACGCCGTTCAAGATGTGGAAGCGCTACGAGTTCAACGGCGGTACCGCGGACCCGTGCATCATCTCGTGGCCGATGGGTTCGTCCGCCCGCGGCGAGATCCGGCACCAGTACCACCACGCGATCGACATCGTCCCGACGATCCTCGACGTCCTCGGCGTCGATGCCCCGGAGACGATCAAGGGACACACCCAGAGCGCCTTCGACGGGATCAGCATGCGGGCCAGCGTCGAGGACGCGTCCGCCGCGTCCGGCAGAACGACACAGTTCTACTCGATGCTGGGATCCCGCTCGATCTGGCACGAGGGCTGGAAGGCGGTCACCACCCACCCGACCGTGTCGGGCTGGGCCAACTTCAACGCCGACGAGTGGGAGCTGTACCACGTCGATGTCGACCGGTCCGAGATCCACAACCTCGCGGCGGAGCAGCCGGAGAAGCTGCGCGAACTGGTGAACATCTGGTTCGCCGAGGCCGGCGCGAACAACGCCTTCCCGCTCGACGATCGCTCCGCACTGGAGATCCTCACTACCCCCCGGCCCCAGCTCAGCGCGCCGAAGGACCGGTACGTGTACTACCCGGACACCGCCCCGGTCTCGGAGTGGCAGGCGGTCAACACCCGTGGCCGCTCGTTCGTGATCGGTGCACTGGTCGACATTCCGGAACCTGGAGCCGAAGGCGTGCTGTTCGCCATGGGGGCCCGGTTCGGCGGTCACGCCCTGTACGTGAAGGACAACCGGCTTCACTACGTGAACAGCTTCGTCGGCGCGGTGGAGCAGCAGGTGGTCGGTACGACGGACATCCCGACGGGTGGGAATCTGATCCTGTCGGCCTCCTTCGAGAAGGAAGGGATGGACGCCGAGGCCGCGTCCGGAACACTCTCGCTCTACCACGGGGACGAGAAGGTCGGTGAGGGACACATCAAGACTCAGCTCGGCGCCTTCGCCATCGCAGGATCAGGTCTCTACGTCGGCAGGCACAACGGTGAGCCGATCACCGACGACTACCCGGGCGAGCCCCCGCACACGTTCACCGGTGGCACGATCAACCGGGTGGCGATCGACGTCAGCGGCGAGCCGTACATGGATCTCGAACGCGAAGCCGCTCTGATGCTGATGCGCGAGTAGGAGCCCGCGATGAGCACAGAACAACGGTCGGACACCCACCTCTCGTCCTGGAACGACACCCCGACGCGCCAGGCGTTGGTGGACTACGTCGACCGCGCGATCCAGGAGGGCGGGGCGCTGTACGTTCCGCCCTCCGAGCGGATCGCGGTGTTCGACAACGACGGCACGCTGTGGTGCGAGAAGCCGATGCCGCCCGAACTCGGTTTCGTTCTGCAGCGGCTGGCGGAGATGGCCGAACAGGACCCGAGCCTCCGAACCCGCCAGCCCTGGCAGGCCGCCCGGGAGAAGGACTATGCCTGGCTCGGGGGCGTGCTCACCAAGCACTACCACGGCGACGACAGCGACGTGAAAGTCCTGCTGGGCGGCATCCTGCAGGCGTTCGCCACGGTCAGTGTCGACACCTACGCGGAGCTGGCCGAGCGATTCCTCCTGACCACGCACCACCCCACGCTCGGCCGCCGGCTCCGGGACTGCGCCTACCTCCCGATGGTCGAACTGTTGCACTACCTGGAGGCCAACGGATTCACGACCTACATCGCGTCCGGAGGTGACCGCGACTTCATGCGACCGGTCACCTCCGAGATCTACGGCATCCCGGCCGAGCGGGTGATCGGCAGCTCCGCCGGGCTCAGGTACCAGGAGGACGACAGCGGAGGATCACTCGTCTACCAGGCCGAGATGGACGTCTTCGACGACGGTCCGATGAAGCCCGTCCGCATCTGGAGCCGGACTGGTCAACGGCCCGTGATCGCCGGCGGAAACTCCAACGGCGACATCCCGATGCTCCAGTACGCCGGGCTTCCCTCGCGTCCCGGGCTCCGGATGCTGATCCTGCATGACGACGAGGAACGCGAGTTCAGCTACACCTCCGGGGCGGAGACCTCGCTCGAGCGGGCCCGCGCACAGGACTGGACGGTGGTGAGCGTCAAGAACGACTGGGCAACAGTCTTCGCCGAAGTCTGAAGGGTCAGGGCCGCACACGGTCCCCACCGGCGGTACGGCGCCGGCGGGCGACCAGGATGACGACGCCGATCGCGACGGTGGTGATTGCGCCGGAGATGATCACCGAGGCGAGCGGGAAGCCGGCCAGCGCCGTTCCGACGAGATAGGCCAGCCCACAGGTGAAGACCGACCAGATGGTTCCGCCGATGGCCGACCACAACAGGAAGTGCCGGTACGGATAGGCCGCGAGCCCGAGAGTCGCGTTGACAACGAATCTCAGTCCGGGCAGGTAGCGTCCGAAGATCAGCAGCAGTGCGGCGCTCGAGCCGATGAAATTCATCCCGGCCGCGACCTTCTGGTGCCGCATCGCCGCATCCAGCCGCGGCTTGAACCTGTCCCTGTTGCGCCGGGCGATCCAGTAAAGCGCCGAGTCGCCGCCGACGGCTCCAGCGGCACCGGCCACCATGATCAGCGCCAGGTTCAGCACCCCCTGGGACGCCAGCGTGGAAGCGGCGTTCAGAGTGGTCTCCCCCGGGAAAACCGCGCACAGCGCATCGCCGAACACGAGCAGGAACACTGCGAGGTAGGCCCAGTTCCCACTGCTCTCGTCGATCGTGGAGAAGCCGTCGCCGCCACTCAGGATCTGCAGCGCCACGACGATGATGAGTACCACGGCGACCACGAGCAGGATGACAACCACCGGGTGCCTGAGCCGGTGCCGGCGCTCCCGCTCCTCCGCTGCGTTCTCCACCGGTTCAGTCATCCGGTGACCCCTGGCGGATGGTATACAGGCCGAGCACTGGCGACACCCCCGCGATGGAGGCGTAGGCAAGACTTTCCGGGATGAGCACCGCCCACACCGTCAGGCCGGCGACCAGGTCAGCAGTTCCTTCTCCTTGATCTCCATCAGGTCCATTCATGGCCTCGTTCGTGGTGAACTCGCGGATTCCCGGCCGAGGGCGATGCGCACCAGCTCGGCCAGGGCCGCGCGGAGGCCCTCTGGGGCCCTTGCGGAAGGCGATGAACCCGGATGCTGGGGTGCGATGCGCACCCGGAGAACGCCGGGCCGGATCCGGAACCGCAGCGGCGCATCGAAGACCAGCGCCTCCCCGTCGACACCTGCCGGAAGGGGCCGGTCGGCATCGACCTCGAAGGACGTGGCGGACCACTCGCGCCAGGGCCGCTGAAGAGCGCCGCCTGCCTCGCCATCACCGGAGGGTTTCCCGATGACGGTGATACCGAGTAGGCCGTCGTCGATCCGGGGCCGCGTGCCGGAGCCGACGGCACGACCGAGGCGGTACTTGTTGTTGGAGACGAGCACAGCCGCACCCCCGCTGTGTTCGTTCCCACCCGGTCCCGACCAGCGCATGTCGAATTCGCTGCCACCGGTTCCGAGCACGTCGGGCACGGTGTCGAGAATGGTCCGGATCTTGGCGGCGCGGTAGCCGGTGCGCTGGACCGCCTCGGCATACAGGCCGAGCGACACGTTGTTGACGAACACGCGGCCGTTGACCTCGGCCAGGTCCACCAGCCGCTCGCCGCCGTCGACGAAAGCGTCGAGGGCGCCGACGACATCGTCGCGGTCGACCCCGAGGTCGAGGGCGAAGTGGTTGCGGGTGCCGGCGGGCACGCAGGCGTACGGGAGTGAGAGCTCGGCGGCGATCGCGGCGACGACCGCCTGCGAGCCGTCTCCGCCGGCCATCGCGAGTCCGTCCGCTCCGCTCTCGACCGCGCGGCGGACGAGGACTTCGAGGTCGTCCCCACGCTTCAGTTCGATCGGCTCGATCCCGCGCTTGCGCGCCTCCTCGGCCAGTGCGAAGCGTTCTGCCTTGCCCCCGCCGGAGAGCGGGTTGTAGAACAGCACCGCTCGCTTCGGGGCCGGGGCAGATGGCAGGTCGACGTGACTGGCGTAGCTGGCACGCGCCGCTGCCAGTGTGGCCAGGAGTCCCGCCACGACGACAAGGACTGCGAGGACTCCCCCGCCAGCAATAAGGAAGGCCAGGGCGCCGGCAAGGGCCAGGCCTGCCACCGTCAACCCCACCACGCGCGCGGTCCCCCGCCGCAGTACGCCGTACCAGGCCGCCGCAGCGGCAATCACCACACAGACCAGCAGACCGAGTCCGCGCGGGAAGTGGTCCACGGCGACGACCACGCCGAGCACGATCGTCGCCAACCCCACCAGCAGCGCGACGGCCGCCGCGAGTCGCCGCCTCATGGAATACCGTCCTCAGGGTCTCGGTCCCGGCGTCGAGGCCCGACGCCAAGGCCATCCTGTTCGCCCGCGCCGGTCGAGGCATCACACAGACCGGATGATTTGCCCTCCCGCGAGCCGTGCCCAGCCGGGTGGGGAGGAGGCTGGGGGCCCGGTTGACCGTGGCCGCGCTAGTATTGGGGTCGATAGCTAGGCAGCATCTCTTGGTGAGGCCTGTCCCGGCGGCGGTTGTTTGTGATGACCGGCGCTCAGGCCGTCTGCTGGTGGTCGTTCCGACACGGTGGGCGGTTCCGTCGGAGTTCGAGAGGTTGATCGCCTGCGGAGGCGGTGGGGCCGAGCCGCGCTGTCGAGTGGCCGATACGGGCCGCTCCGCGCGACGTCTCGTCGGCCGCGTCGATGGCCTGCGGTGTTGTCGTTCCGCCATGGCAAGGGGTGCCATGGCAGTTTTGAGGAGGATTCCTTGGCCCGACGAGGCCAGCGCCAGTCCGGCGCCAGCAGTACTGCGTCACGTCGTCGGCGTCGCGTCCGCGATGTCGAGGTCGACGGCATCCTGCCGGTGCTCGCGAAGGCCGTGCGGGAGGTCGAGGGGGCCGTCGAGCGCGCGAACGTGCGGCCGTCGGTGCGGACCAAGTTCCAGGTCGTCGCCCTGCTGGTGCGCGAGGAGCGGGCCCGGGTGAACGCCGACCCGAGCGCCACCGACGCCTATCGGGCCGAGCAGCTCAGGCGGCTCGACGGGATCGCGACGATCCTCGCGAAGACCGCCGCTCGCGACACCTCGCTGCTTGCCCTGCTCGCCGAGGACGCTGTCATGTCCGAAGCGGCCGTGTCGCTCAAGCGCGAGATGTTGCTCGCGGCCGGTGCGGAGCCGCCCGCCGAGGAGCCCGCGCCCAGTGAGCCTCCGACCACGCCCGAAACGAATGCCCGGCGGGTCGTGCCGCAGTCAGTTGTCTCGCGGCAGCTTGCCAATCCTTTCCTCGCTCCCGACTTCTCGTCCGCCGCGCCACGGGAGCCGCAGGCCCGGCGCCTGGCCGGCTGGGAGCTGATCGGTCCCCTGCTCAAGTCGTTCGAGTACGCCGCCGCCTCGGCGAGCAAGACCTTGCCGGAGCCGTCGTCCCTGCGCGCGCCGGGTGCCCTGGAGCTGATGCCGCACCAGGCGCGTCTGGTCGCCGCCGCTGCCGCCGGTCATCGGACCTTCCTGCTGGCCGACGAGCCGGGTCTGGGTAAGACGGCTCAAGCTCTGCTCGCCGCGCAGGCCGCGAACGCCTACCCCCTGCTGGTCGTCGTACCGAACGTCGTGAAGACCAACTGGGCCCGGGAGGCCCACCTCTGGACGCCGAAGCGGACCGCGACGGTGATCCACGGCGACGGGGACTCGATCGACGGGTTCGCCGACATCGTCATCGTCAACTACGACGTCCTCGACCGGCATGTCGGCTGGCTCGGCGACCTCGGCTTCCGCGGCATGGTGGTCGACGAGGCCCACTTCATCAAGAACAAGAAGTCCCAGCGCTCGCGGAACGTGCTCCAGCTGTCCGAGCGGATCCGGACCCGTACCGCGCGGCCGCTGCTGATGGCGCTCACCGGTACTCCGCTGATCAACGACATCGAGGACTTCACGGCGATCTGGCAGTTCCTCGGCTGGATCGACGACAAGGCGCCGCGCGCCGAGCTGATGGAGTCCCTCGAGCGGAGCGGCCTGACACCGGCCGACCCTGGGTTCTACGCCGCCGCCCGCGCCAGCGTGATCGACCTGGGCATCGTCCGTCGCCGCAAGGTGGACGTGGCCGCCGACATCCCCGCCCGTCGCGTCGCCGACCTGCCCGTCGAGCTCGACGATGCCGCCGGCCGGTCGATCCGCGAGGCCGAGCGCGAGCTCGCCGACCGCCTCGTGGCGCGGTACCAGAGCGCACTCGCGACGCGGAACTCCGACGCCCCGGTGGACGGCATCGACCACGAGCTCGTACGCCGGGTCGCCGGGTGGGAGCGGTCCGACCCCGACACCGCGAAGACCGGCGAGAACGTCTTCAGCCTGGTGCGCCGGATCGGCAACGCGAAGGCCGGCCTGGCTGCCGACTACGCCGCGCAGCTCGCGCACAACGTCGGCAAGGTGGTCTTCTTCGCCCGGCACATCGAGGTGATGGACACCGCCGAGAAGCTCTTCACCGAGCGCGGTATCCGCTACTCCTCGATCCGGGGCGACCAGACCGCCAGGACGCGCCAGAAGAACATCGACGCGTTCGTCAACGACCCGGACGTCTCCATCGCGGTCTGCTCGCTGCTGACCGCCGGCGTGGGCCTCAACCTGCAGGTCGCCTCCAACGTCGTGCTGGCCGAGCTCTCCTGGACCAACGCCGAACAGACGCAGGCCATCGACCGCGTCCACCGCATCGGCCAGGAGGAGCCCGTCACCGCGTGGCGCATCATCGCCGCGCAGACCATCGACACCAGGATCGCGGACCTGATCGACACCAAGGCCGGACTTGCCGCCAGGGCACTCGACGGCTCGGACGAAGAGGTGTCGTCGTCGGCCGACTTCCAACTCGAGGCACTCGCGGCCCTGCTGACGAACGCACTCACGGCATTGCCGTAGCAGCGGCTGGGAGCTCGTCCCAGAGCACGTTGGACGGCACCGGCGTCAGCCAGCCCCACCGGAAGCGCTATCCGGTTTGCTCTGGTAGTGGTTCTACGTAGACCCACTGGCCGTCTTCGCGGGTGAAGCGGCTGTTCTCGTGCTGGTCGTCAGGCCGGCCGTCGAGCGTGAAGTGGGCGCGGAACTCCACGGTTCCCTCGGTGTGGAAGGCGCTGCCACCGGTCGTCCTCAGGATATCGAGGCCAGTCCACTCGATGTTGTCGTCGAACCGCAACGCGGGCGGCCGCGTCTCGGCGGACCAGGTGCGCAGCAGGTAGCGAGCGTCGCGGACGGCGAAAGCGCTGTATCGGGAGCGCATCAGTCGCTCTGCCGTCGCTGCCGTACTCCGGCCCTGGTGCAGCGCGCCACAGCAGTCTCCGTAGGTGGCGTCGAGGCCACACGGGCAGGGCGCCGCGGGCGACAGCGGGGAGACCGCCGGCCGGCGGGCGGAACGTTTGGCCATCCCCCGATTGTGGCGGACGGCCCGGGCGCCACCAACTGCCGGCCGTGGGTCGCGATAAATTGCCTAAGGCAACGAACGTGCCGGATCCTCCGGTGCCCTCGCACGGTCAGTCACCACCTGTACAAGGCGTATCCCAAGCTGGACGTCAGCAGACGCGCCCAGCTCGCACAGCTCGACCTGTGACCCAGCCGCGCCCAGTACCGGTCGTCCGAGCACCAGTCATCTGACAGATTCAGGCGGACCAGACCGGCCCACTGGGGTTGAGTAGTTCACCGCATGTGGTGGGGGCCTGCCGCGCCTGACGATGAGCGCATGACGAAAACGATTCAGCCCTCGCAGACCTCCGCGTTCTACGCCCAGGCGATCGCGTCGTTCGCCATCTCGCTGACCTCGATGGGCCTTGCCCTGGTCTACCTGCCTGCTGCTGGGTGGGTCCGGGCCTTCCTGGGGCTCGGCCTGTTGTACCTGGTCACGTCGACGGTCACGCTTTGCAAGGTGGTGCGGGACCGGCAGGAGATGTCGGTGGTGACCAATCGCGTCGATCAGGCGAGGCTCGACAAGTTGCTGGCTGAGCATGATCCGTTCAAGGTGGACGCCTGACGACGACGCGCGGGCCACTGGATCACCGCTACCGCGCTGAGGACCAAGACGCCGCCGAGTAGTTGAACGACACCCAGGGACTCGCTGAAGGCTGTTGCTGCGAGGGTGACTGTCACTACTGGTTCCAGGGTCGACAGGATGGACGCTGTCGACGGGCCGACCCGGTTCAGACCCGCGAAGAACAAGAGGATTGCGGCCACGGTGCTGATCAGCGCAATCGCGATCAGCCAGGTCCAGCCGGCGGCGCCGAAGGTGAGGTTCGGGCCGCCGCGGACCGCGGAGACCAGGGCGAACGTGCAGGTCGCGCCGGTGCAGACGAGGGCGGTCAGGGCGAGCGGTGGCATCCCCTGGCCGACACGGTCGCCGGCGAGGATGTAGAGGGTGTAGGCGAGCGCGGCGCCGAAGCCCATCGCCGTACCGACGGCGTCCAGGCTGCCTGAGGCTGCGCCGCCGAGGACGAGGGCGGTCCCGACGGAGGCGATCAGCAGCGCCGCGATCCTGCGGGTCGACGCCCGTTCCCGGCCGAGTGCGATGGCACCGACCATCACGAGGGCAGGGTAGACGTAGAGGATCAGCGCGAGCAGGGAGGCGTCCATCCGCTCGAGCGCGCCGAAGAACAGCCCGGACTGCGTCGCGTAGCCGATGCCGCCCATCGCGAGCCCGGCGACTACCGACCGGCGGGGCAGCCCACGCAGGGCACCGGTCGCCCCGGCCACGACCAGCAGCAGCGCGGCCGCGATCGCGAAGCGGACGAGCAGCAGATCCCCGACGTCGACCTGCGCGTCGTACGCAAGCTTCCCGAAGATCGCCATGGCGCCGAAGCAAACGGCCGAGAGGAGGCAGAGGAGAGGTCCCACGTGACGATGCTGACAGCGGGCAACTGTTCACGTCCATCTCCTCTTTGTGCACGAAACCGGGTAGCTTTTGTGAACGATGCTCGACCTTCGCCGACTCAGACTGCTGCGCGAACTGGACGCCCGTGGGACCGTCCACGGCGCGGCCCGGGCGCTGGGCTATACCCCGAGCGCGATCTCCCAGCAACTGACGGTGCTCGAGCGTGAGGCCGGCGCCAAGTTGCTCGAGCGCACCGGGCGCAACGTGCGGCTCACCGACGCGGGTCGCGTGCTCGTACGGCATGCGGCCACGCTGCTCGACGGCATGGAGGCGGCCGAGGCGGAGGTGGCCGCGATCGCGGCCGGGCACCCGGCCGGCGTAGTACGGGTGTCGGCGTTCCAGTCGGCGTTCCTGCGGATCGTGGCGCCTGCCGTCGCCGCGCTGGCGCGGAGCCATCCCGACATCCGCGTCGAGGTGACCGAGGCGGAGGTCGAGGAGTCGGTACCCGCCCTTCGCCTGCGGCAGCTCGACGCGGTGGTCGGCGACGAGTACTCCGGCCAGCCGCGTCCCGTCCACAGCGATCTCATCCGGGAGTCGCTGGTACGAGAGCAGGTGCGCGTCGTCCTGCCCGAAACGCATCCGCAGGCGAGCCAGAGCCGCGTGCGGATGGCGCAGCTCGCTGACGCGCGGTGGGCCGCTTGCCAGCCGGGCACCGGTCATCGCGAGATGCAGATCCGCGCGTGCCGGGAGCTCGGCGGGTTCGAACCGGATCTGCGCTACGCGTCGGACGATTTCCTGATCCTGGTGGAACTGGTCCGTACGGCGGGCGCCTGCGCGCTGCTGCCCGACCTCGTGGTCGGCTATGGCACACCCGGCGTCGCGGTGCGGTCGTTCGCCGAGGGAGCGATCGACCGCGAGGTCTTCCTCCTCACCCGAGCGACCCGGACGCCCGCGGTCGAGGCCGTCGCCGCCGCGCTCCATCAGGCGACTCCCTGACGAGCGTGAATACTGGAGGGACCCAGGTGAAGGCGGTGAGCTCAGTCGTGAGCGGTCAGGAACCCCAGGACATCTCGGACCCCGGCACGGATCTCGAGTACGACCTCGCCCACGAGACGGGTCGCGGGACCGCCTCGGTCACCCCGCCGAGCCAGGAGGACCACGAACCGGTGGTCACGGCGACACCGGAGTACGACGGCGACTACTCCTACGACCTGGCACACGACGTGCCCCGGCCCACCAAGGACTGATCAGGTACTGCGTACTCGCCGGCGCGGGATCTCCTGGGCCAGTTCGACGACGAAGCCGTCGGGGTCGGGGATGTGCAGGGTTCGGTGACCCCACGGGCGATCGGCCGGAGGGCTGAGGATCGGTACCTGCAGCTTCGTCAGGCGGGTTGCCTCGGTGTCCACGTCGTCGACCAGGAGCACGATCTCGGCGGCTGGACCTGGGGTCACCGGGTGGGCGGTCAGCCATTCGGCGCGGCGGCGTTCGTACAGGGCGAAGCGGGTGCCTTTGGTGGCGAACTCGGCGAAGCCGGCGTCGGTGAACTTGTGCGGCAG
This sequence comes from Kribbella orskensis, assembly GCF_004342085.1. Lineage (NCBI taxonomy): Bacteria > Bacillati > Actinomycetota > Actinomycetes > Propionibacteriales > Kribbellaceae > Kribbella > Kribbella orskensis. The sequence goes on along the minus strand of NZ_SLWM01000026.1, from coordinate 28,734 downwards.
ACCGAGGATGTCGCGGTAGAAGGCGATGGACGCGTCGAGGTCGGAGACGTAGAGGATGACGTAGCCGATCTGGTCCATGGGGGCACGCTACGCCGGGAGGTTCGGGGCGAGGCTCTATTGTGGGCCCGGTTCGGTGGGCGACCTTGGGAAGGCTTTGATGGCGTCGAGGAGACCGCGGCGGCGGTTCAGGTCGCTGATCGTCGTGCTGGTCATACTGGCGGGCTTGCTGGTGGTCGCCGATCGGGTGGCGGAGTCGTTCGCCGAGGGCCGACTGGCGACGATGGCGGCGGACGAGGCCGCGCAGTACGACGTGCAGGCAGCGGATACGTCAGTCGAGGTCGGCGGATTCGGGTTCCTGCCCCAGGTCGCCCGGGGCGAGTTCTCGCAGATCACGTTGACGATGGATCAGCCGACAATCTCCAAGGTGCCGGCGGAGGACCTGACCGTGGTGATGAACTCGATCCAGGTACCGCGCGAACTACTCACCGGCGATACGAGTGCGCCCGTGAACGTAGGGACGGCCGACGTCCACCTCCGGTTGTCACCTGCCGCGCTCACGAAGGTCGCTCGGACCAGTGGGCTGGACGGACTGTCGTTGCGGATCGTCGGCGGGAAGTTGCAGGCACGGGTGACCGTCCGGGGCGTCGAGGCCCGCGCGACGATCCAGCCGCAGGCGCAGAACGGGCGGATCAGGCTGACGGTGGGTGAGCTGCCGAGCACGGTGCCGTCCGTCGTACGGAACGCGATCGACAACCAGCTCGCCCGGGGCCTCGAGATCCCGGAACTGCCGTTCGGGGCGTCGCTGAAGGCGATCACGGTCGACGGCCAGGCGGTCCTGCTCACCGCGACCGCCTCCGACATCCAGCTGAACGGGGCTTAGAAGGCCCTTGGGTGGTGATCTGTCGCGATATATCGTTGAGCTATCGCAGCGGTACTTCGTGAGGGACGGTGGTTGGGATGACCGGATCGGCGTACGTGGGTTGGTGGCCCTGGCAGCAGCGGGTCGCGCAGCATTGCTCGATCGTGGAGGACATCAAGCGGGAGTTGTTCGCCGCCATGGGCGGCCGGCGCGTCCACGGTGGACATGGCGGAACCGGCACCCATGGCGGGCCGAATCCGTTCGGCGCCGAGTGGGGCATGTTCGGCGGATCGAAGTTCGGGCCGCCGTGGGCGCAGGGTGGACCGCGCGGCTGGCGGGGCCCGAAGGCACGGCGCGGTGACGTCCGGGCCGCGATCCTCGCGGCGCTCGCCGCGCAGCCGATGAACGGCTACCAGATCATCCAGGAGATCGCGTCGCGCAGCGGCGGAGCATGGAAGCCCAGCCCGGGCTCCATCTACCCGACCCTGTCGCAGCTCGAGGACGAGGGCCTGGTCACGGCGGACGCCGCGACAGGACGCCGTACCTTCTCACTCACCGACGAGGGGCGCACCTACGTCGCCGAGCACGCTGAGGAAGTGACAGCTCCCTGGGAGGCGATGACCGCCTCTGCCGACGACGACGCGGACGGCTTGAAGCCACTGCTGGGACAAGTCGGTACTGCGTTGTGGCAGATCCTCGCCGCCGGTACTCCGGACCAGCAGGCCCAGGCCCGCACAGCGCTGATCGAACTGCGCCGCACGCTGTACGGAATCCTCGCCGACGACGAGCAGGACCGGTCATGAGCCAGCATCTCCCTAGTCCCAGAGGCTCATCGGCCCGGCGGGGCCCGCTCCGCATCGGCGACGCGGAACGTGACCAGGCGGTCGCAGTACTCAGTGATCACTTCGTGGCCGGGCGGCTGACGCAGGAGGAGTTCGAGGAGCGCAGCGGCCAGGCGACCCGGGCGCGGTACGACGACGACCTGGCGCCGCTCTTCGACGATCTCCCGGAGCCCGCCGCGGCGCAGTCGGGGCCGAACAGGTGGTCGCCGGGCTTCCGGTCCGGTCCGCAGCGGATGGGCCCGCCACCCATCCTCTGGTTGCTGCCGGTGCTGATGATCGGCCTGGTCGTCGCCACCATCACCTTCGCCGCGCCCTGGTTCCTGTGGGTGTTCTTCTGGATCGCGCTGCTGGGCGGACCGCATCACCACCGCCGCTGGCAGCACCCGCACCGTCGCTGAGCGATGCGCGCCGATCCCCGGCTGTAATCAGGGGGTAAACACCAAGAAGACAAGGGGTTCAAGCAGGTGGGAATGCGAGCAGGAGGGACGTAGGCTGCGTTCTGACTGGCGCACCGCCAGGCGCTGCAGGGGGGAACTGCATCATGAGCGACTTATGCCTGCCGTCTGATCGACAACTTCCGCACGCCGCCCCACTGAACAGGAAACTCGAGTAGTGCCATGGGCGCCGTCAGCCGGATGCTCGTGTGGATCTCCGGAGCATCGGCCGGTATCGGGGCCGCCCTGGCGGCGACGATCCCCTACGAGGCGGAGATCGTCGACCTCTCGCGACGCGGTGGTACGCCGGGGACACAGCACGTAGCGGTGGACCTCGCGGACCCGGCGTCGTGGCCGCTGGTCGAGGAGGACTTCACCCGCCGGCTGGCCGACTTCGACGGCGACCGGGTCGTCTTCGTGCACAACGCCGGCACGCTCACCCCGTTGGGACCCGCCGGCGTGGTCGACACCGCGCAGTACACCCGGAACGTCTTGCTCAACTCGGCGGCGGCGCAGGTCCTGGGACACGCCTTCCTGCAAGCGGTGGACGGCCGGGACTTCGAACAGCACCTGATGATGTTGACGTCCGGCGCCGCGCTCTGGCCGTACGAGGGTGAGTCGAGCTACTGCGCCGGCAAAGCCGCAGTGGACCAGTGGGTCCGAGCCGTCGGACTGGAGCAACAACGCCGAAAACCTGGATGCAGGGTGATCTCCGTGGCGCCCGGCGCGGTCGACACCGCCATGCAGGAAGAACTCCGGGCGGCCGCCGAGGAGCAGGTCCCGAACGCCCGCCGCTTCCGCGAGCTCGAGGCGACCGGCGGCCTCGCCAGACCCGAGGACGTCGCCCGAAGGATCTGGTCCCTACTCAACCGCGACGTGCCGAACGGCGCCGTCCTGCACGTCCAGGACCTGTGAACCAGTACTGCGTTACTGCGTGGCCAGGTCTTCGTAGATGGTCCACGCTGCCTCGCGGAGTTGTGCGGCGGTGGCTGCGTCGAGGCCCTTGACGGGGAGGTCGATGTCGACGGGGTGTTCGTTGAGGAGGGTGATGAGGAAGACGCAGGCGGCCAGGTAGCTGCCGGGGAGCGCGGGGTGGCTGTTGTCCGCGTCGTGGAGTCGCGGCTGGTCGTGGGTGGCGAGGAAGCGTTCCCAGACCATGCCGACGGGGACCAGAGTGGCGCCGAGTTCAGCGGCGATGGTGGCGTAGGCGGTGGTCAACGCCTGCTGGGTTTCCGGGGCGTTCCTGCGCGCCCACGTCATGTACAGCGCGGTCTGGGCGCCGGCTGCTTTGATAGCGGCATCGAAGTCCCGAACGCTGTCCTGCATCCGCGCCGCGTTCTTGACCGGCAGAGTGCTCTGCTCCTGCAGCACCACCACGTCATGCCCGCCCTCGGCGATCGCCGCCAACGCAGTACCCGCGTTCAGGTGCTGCCGAAGCGAGGCACCACCCGCCGAGATCAGCCGATGCTCGACCTCATGCCCCCGCACCTTCGCAAGCGAAGCAACCAGCCCAGGCAGATTGTTCCGCGCCGTAAAGCTGTTCCCGACATAGAGGATCCGCACAGCTATGACAGTAGCGCCGCGGCAGCGATGATCCGCTGGTTTACCTCGGGGACCTCGCCTGAGCCGTCGACTGGGATGACCAGGTTGCGGGTGCGGTAGGCCTCGAGGACTGGGAGGGTGCGGGCGGTGTAGAGCTCGAGGCGGTGGCGGATGACTTCTTCGGTGTCGTCGGAGCGGTGTTGGGCGGCAGCTCGGGCGAGTAGGCGCTGGACGAGTTCGTCGGAACCGACCTCCAGTACGACGGCGCCGTCCAGCGCGTGACCCTGCTCCGCGAGGAGGTCGTCGAGCACTCCCACTTGCTCGAGTGTGCGGGGATAGCCGTCCAGGACGAACCCCTGGTGGGTGTCGTCCGCGGAGAGGCGTTCGCGCACCATCTCGTTGGTCAGCTCGTCGGGCACGTACTCCCCCGAGTCGAGGTACTGCTTGACGCGCGCGCCGAGCTCCGTCCCGTCGGCCACTCCGGCCCGGAAGATGTCGCCGGTGGAGATGGCCGGTACGCCGAGCCGCTCGGCCAGGACCTTCGCCTGCGTCCCTTTCCCGGCCCCGGGCGGCCCCGTCAGGACAACGATCGTCATCGATCCCCCTCAGGGTCACGCGGGCCGGTGCCCGCCGAGTGAATCCCCCAGGCTAGCGGCCCGGCCGCCTCAATGACCGGTACGCGGTGTTTCGCGGAGCCTGCTCAGCCCAGACGAGCCGCTACTCGCACGTCAGGTGGTAGTCGTGCTTGCCGCTGACGTTGTTCGGCTCGTCGACGACCAGGGCCTGGGTCAGCTCCACCCGGTCGGCGTTGTCGTCGAGGTCCACCTTGGTCTCGAGGATGCTGTCGCCTTCGGGGATCGACTGCTCGAGCTGCTCCGAGGGCGGGAAGATGTTCGATTCCCAGTGGTACTTGATCTTGGTCGCCGCGTCCGCCGTGACGGTGGCTCGCAGCGTGAACGGCGCGGTGCAGAAGACCTTGCTGGAGGAGGGCTCGAGGAAGTTGACCTTGGTGATCTTCCCGTCGTCGCCGCGGAAGAGCACCAGCCAGGCGATCAGGGAGACCGCGACGATCAGAGCGGCCGCCAGAACCGGGGAGAAGGCCGGTCTTCCAGGCGCAGGCGCAGCAACGGCCGCGCCTGCCGGGACGGGTGGCGGACTGGGTGGGTACGGCGCTGGGGTGGCGTCGCCGACCGGGGTGGGCTCCAGGACGGGCTGTTGTTGCTCGGCCGGAGCGGTGACGGAGCGCAGGATGAAGGGCCTGGAGGACTCGACCATGAACCCGGACTCATCGGCGAGGAACCGCTGATAGGTCCGCAGCGCCTCCGCCCGGGCCGCGGCGAAGTCTGCCTGCTGGAGGTCGATGATGTCGGCGCCGCGACACACGAAGCCGTACAGAAGATCCAGCGGCCGCCCGAACTCGTCGGTCACCGAGCCACCGGCGGGACTCCCGTCCAGATCCGCCGGGGTGAGCCGCTGGGTCAGGTAGACCACGGTCACGTCACCCGCCGCGAGGCCGTTGATCCGGGAGAACCTGGGTGCACCCTCGGGCGGGAAGTCGCCGCTCGCGGCCTGCCCGAGGACGCCGTACTCGTTGCTCTGGACAAGGAAATCGGGAACCAGCAGGGACTGGTAGCCCTTGCGCCGACCGCGCGCGACCAGGAAGGCCCATCCGTGCACCGGGTGATCGGACACTCGCCCTACCTTCCACTGAGCCGGGAGGCCGGCAGCCGCTCTTCCAGTCGACCCAACTCAACGCCGAACTCCGTCAGCACCTGGCCGCGGGCAGCCTCGATCGACTGGGCCTGCAGCCTGCCCTGCTGCCTGGCCCGCCCGGTAGCCCGGATCTCCTCAGCCGTTGCCCCGGCCATCCAGTCGAGGAACATGCCCATCACCTCTTTGCCAGAGGTTCCACCGACCACGTCCTGGAGCTTCTGCCGAAGCGCCAGACCCGCGGGCAGGTTGACGAAATTCCCCAGCGACGTACGGGACTGGTCGTCGGTGAGGCCGCGCCTGGATCGTGCTTCTTCGGCGAGACGCGTGCGGGTCGGGGCGTCGAGCGACAGCTCCACCTGGCGGAAGAGGTCCGGCAGGATCGCGGTGAGCGGGACCTCGACGTTGGTCGGCTTCATCTCGCCGTCGGGGAGCTTGAGGACGTGACCCTCGTGATCCATCTGGGCGAAGTGGGGGCCGACGGCACTGACCGGGATCAGCCGGATGACCCGACTCCCCCAGGTGTGGGTCTCGACCAGCGCTCGGAGGTGTGCGGTCTCGAGCAGCGCGTCTCGTACCAGGTCGAGACGGGTGTTCTCGTCCGCGTCCTCGGGTTCGCCGAAGCCGCGAACCAGGTCCCACTTGGTGAGGACGAAGTGGATCGGGCACGAGGCGCCGGCCATGATGCCGGTCATCGGCTGGATCTGGCTGCGGAAGTACCTGCGGCCGGCCGGCTCGTTGCGCAGGTACTGCAGGACGCGGTAGCCGTCGAGCATGCCGAGCAGACCGTGCGCGTTCCGGATCCGCCCTTCGAGGTCGCTCAGCGCGGTGGAACCGGCCTCCTGCTCGGATTCCAGCAGTTCGCCGGCGTAGTCGAGGTAGCTGATCTTGAAGACCGTGTGCCTGACCCCGGCATCGAACGACACGCAGTCGAAGTCGAGCTCTCTCGTCTCACCGGTCCTGGTACCGCGTGGCCAGGGCTCGGAGGTGTCGCTGACCTCGTCGAACACCTTGCTGAGATACACGCGGTGCGCGGCGTTCGTCTCCAGGAAGTAGGAACGTCCCGGCATCGGCACGTTGACCGTGTGGAACATGCTCGACAGGTAGACGGTCTTGCCCGAACCTGCCACTCCCAGGGCAACCACGCGGAAGTGCGGGACGGCGACTTCCGCTGCGGTTGCAGGGCTTTCAGCCGTACGACGTTCGCGCGGCGCCGGCGTACCGAGCAGTCGGGTGGTTCGTTCGGCTGGTTTCGCGGGTTGGCGGGGAGGTGCTGACGGTCGGGGTATTGGGGGGCGCGGGGACGCAGGTTGTGCCGGGGCGAACACGCGGGGGCGCAGGACGAACGCGTGGACGGTGGCGATCACCGCGAGCAGGATGAAGATCGGCATCACCTGGGCGTCCGAGCCCAGTCCGATCAGGAGGACGAGCCAGGCGAGTGAGTAGATCACCGCAGCCGTCCACAGCGCGCTTTCCTTGAGCTTGCTCGCCGCATGGATGAAGGGCGCGGGCGTCAACAGGCCGAGCGTCAGCACTGGAATCAGAGCCCAGAGCACGGACCCCGCGCCAGGCTGAGCATTCGCCGGCTGAACGGGCTTGGCCGCCTCAACCTGCTTGGCCGGATGACTGGTTTTGGCAGGTTGAGTGGGCTTGATCGGCTGCGTGGGTGTGGGTTGGGGCGCTTGCTGTGGCGGTGCAGTGGTGGCCGCAGGCGTTGGCGTTGGTGTTGGCGTCGGAACTGGAGAAGTTGGCTGCGGTGCCGGTGCCGGCGTCGCGGCCGGCGGCGGCGTGGTGGGCGTCGGTGTGGTGGGCGTCGGTGTCGCGGTCGGTGTCGGGACCTTTACTTCTGGAGTCGGCTCTGGCGGTGCCGGCTGCCGTACTGGCTCCGGCGGTGCCGGTTGCGGCGGTGCTGGTTCCGGCGGTGGCGGTGCTGGGGTTGCGGCCGGGGTGATGGTGGTGGTGACGGGGATGGTGAGTTCGCCGCTGGGGCCTTTGAGGGTGAGGGTTCCGGTGCGGGGGCCAGGGGTGGTGGTTTCGATGGTGACGGTGAAGTTTTCCGCGGCTTCCTGGAGGCGGATCCAGGAGTCGTCAGCGTGCGGGATGGCAGCGCGGGCGATCGGTGGCCCCAGCAGGTTGATGACCTGCGCAGGGGATTCAGAGCCCTGCTCCACCGGCGGGAAGTGGACCTCGGCGTGGCTCGGGTGGAGAACCGCCTCAGCCAGGGCCGCCTTCGCCGGGTCGGCGACGTACTGGATGTCCGTGCGGGCGATCTCGACCAATGCCTCGTAGGCGCCGACTGCCGAGGGGAGGTTGTCGCTGAGCAGGCGGACGCGGAGTTCGCTGACCGCGCCGAGGCGGGAGAACATGTTCGGGTCCGTCATCGCGGCCTGCAGGTCGGCCGGGATCGGCATCGGCTTGATGCGCTTGCGGCGGCTTCTCGCCAGATACAGCTCGCCCTGCATCTCGACGTCGCGGCTCGGGGTCTGGTGCGGGGTCTGCGCGCGGACCCGGTCGAAGACGTAGTCGTACAGCTCGTTCAGCGAGACCCAGCCGTCCTCGTCGCGGTCGGCGTCGCCGGTCGCAAGCCCTTCCACCAGAGCCGTCGTGAAGACCGACGGCCGTTGGGTCTTGTCGTCGGCCAGCCGATCTCCTTCGAAGGCGTACTCGATCGAGCTGGACGCCGTGATCACCGCCCGGCCGCGACCACCACCGACCCGGTTCTCGGGGAAGCTGTCCGCCACGTTGACGTCCCCGGTCGACCGGACCGTCACTCCTTTACCGAAAGCCCCGCCGTAGCAGCAGTCCAGCAACAACACGATGCTCCGCGACCTGCTCGCCCGCATGCACCGCTGAACGAAGTCGGCGGAGATCGCGGTGGAGCTGAGCCGGTTCGGCCGGGTGTTCTTGGCCGCGAAGAACAGTTCGCCCGACTCGCTCTTGAGGCCGTGGCAGGAGAAGTGCAGCAGCAGTACGTCGTCGGCGCGGCTGTCGGCGAGCAGGTCCTCGATGTGGGTCTGGATGACGTGCGCGGGCTGGTTGCGAACGGTCTCCACCTCGAAGGCGCCGATCTGCCGGTCGCCCAGCACCTGGGCCAGCGCCTCGGCGTCGGCCGCGGGAGACAGCAGGTGCCGCAGTCCCTCGTGGTCGTACTCGTCGTTCGCGACGATGAGGGCCTTGCGCCGGCCGTCCATCACTCGTCCTCGGATCCCGCGTGCCTGCTGACGAACAACTCGATGAGCCGGGTCTGGTCCTTCTCCGAGACTTCCGACAGCTCGAGCACGTCGCCGTCGAGCTCCAGCCGCACCGTCCGTTTGCTGCCGTCGCCCTGGGCGAGCCAGCCGCGGATCGCGGACACCACGTTCCGCACTCCCTGGGCGGTGCGAGTGAGGGTGATCAGCAGTCCACCGATCGCGATCGCGTCGATCGCGCGCGCACCCGGCGGCGGCGGACCGGCCCGCAGCGCGGTGACGTCCCCGACATCCAGCTGCACCAGTTCCTGCCGCAGATACCCCGTCAACGTGTCCAGACGCTCGGCATCCGCTCCGGACTCGGACAGCTGCACACGCAGCTCACTCATCCGGGCCACCCCCCTTCTCACTCAGTGGACCCGATCCGCGACGATGGCCCCCCACGTCGCGTGACGCCCACGTCACCCAGGTTAGTCTCCTGACTACCTTCCCGCTACGCATCGTGAACCCTGGCCCGCAAGGCCGGAAGTGCCTGAAAATCCCCTTTCTCTGCCCGATCGGGCAGAGTAGGCCGCCAGCGATCCTCCTTCCGGTTTGAGCTGCGGCGGGTGATGCTGGTCGCGTGAGTACGCCGGCACGGGGCGGGGTCGAGGGGATCGTCGGGCGGGAACGCGAGCTGGGGTTGTTGCGCGGCTGGCTGGATGCCGCGCGCAACGGCTCCGGACGGCTGGTCCTCTGCAGCGGTGAAGCCGGGATCGGGAAGACCCGGCTGGCCCAGGAGCTCGCGGGGATCGCGCTGGCGGCAGGGGCGACTGTCGCGTGGGGCCGGTGCGTCGAGACGGAAGGCGCCCCGGCGTACTGGCCGTGGCGGCAGGTCCTTCGGTCCTTGGGGATCAACGCGGACCGGACGCTCTCGGGCGAGGGGACCGAGGATCGCTTCCGGCTCTTCGAGGACATAGTCCAGGTCGTGGAGGAAATGGCCGGGCGCGACGGGCTGGTCGTGGTACTCGATGACATCCACCGGGCCGACGAGGATTCAGTGCTGGTGCTCAGGCATCTCGCCGACCAACTGAGCGGGATGCCGGTGCTCGTGCTGGCGACGGTGCGCGACTTCGAGCCGGCGAGCACGCGGCTGATGCCCGAGCTCCTCCGGGCACCGTCGGCGGAACGTCTTGCCTTGAAGGGCTTCGGGGTTCCGGAGGTCGGCGAACAGTTGCCAGACGCAACGATCAAGGAAACCCAGCAGGTGCATGCGGTCACCGGCGGTAATCCGCTGTTCGTGCGCGAGGTCGCCCGGGCGATGAGGGACGGTTCGTGGCGTCCCGATCGGCCGCCGCGGACAGTGCTCGACATCGTCGGCGCGCGGCTGGACCGGATCAGCCCGGACTGCCGTCGGCTGGTGCAGGCAGGGGCGATCGTCGGTCGGGACTTCCAGACGGGTCTGCTGGCCACCACCCTCGGCCGGCCTGTCGACGACTGCCTGCCGCTGATCGACGAGGCCGTCGCCTTCGGATTCGTCGATCGCGTCAACGACAGTGGGGACTACCGCTTCGTCCACGCGCTCACCCGCGACGCGGTGGAGGCGTCCCTGGCGACTGCCGACCGGGTCGCCCTGCATCGGGCTGTGGCGGAAGTGCTGGAGGCACGGTTCGCGGACGATCTGTCCGAGCACCTCGCCGAGATCGCCCGCCACCGCGCCGAGCTCGCGCAGTACGGGGAAGGTGAGACGGCCCGGCTGTGGTTGGTGCGGGCCGCGGACGACGCAGTACGACGGCTTGCTTATGAGGAAGGTGCTCGGCTCTATCGCGCTGCGCTGGCTGCGACGCCGTTGCCCGCAGAGGAGCGATCCCGGATCCAGGTGGCGCTCGGTCGGGCTGCGTACCTCGCTGGCGATCTCCAAGGATGCGTGACGGCGGCGGCCGCGGCTGCCGAGGCGGCGCAGAGTCCTGAGCAGAAGGCCGAGGCCGCACTGGTAGTAGAAGCCGTTCCCGATCCGGGGATCAACGCGACGGCGAAGAGGTTGTGCGAGGAAGCGCTCGCGATCACGGACGACGACGCCCTCAGGGCACGGCTGCTGGCTCAGCGTAGCCACCTCGCCTTCTACGACGGCGAGCAGGAGCGGCTCGACGTACTGAGCGCTGAGGCCCTCGACTTGGCTCGCACCTCGCACGACTTCCACGCGTTGATGGACGCGTTGCGTGCCAGGCAGGAGGCCTGCCCTGGTCCGGCTGGCCGCGCCGAGCGGCTGGAGCTCGCCTCCGAGATGCTCTCGCTGGCGCAACGAACGAACAGTGCGCGTGCGGCCATGTGGGGCGAGCTCTGGCGACTCGACGCGTTGATCGAGAGCGGACAACTCGCGGCAGCCGCCGAGGGACTCCCGGCGCTGGAGGTCGCGGTCAAGAGACTCGGTGGACCGGTCAGCGCGTGGCACCACGACCGCGTCGCCGCTTGTCTGGCCCAGGCCCGAGGCCGGTACGACGAGGCTGCCGCGATCGCGCGCCGGGGATTCGACCGGATGAGAGTGGTCGAACCTGCGCCCGCGTCGGGTGCCTACTTCGCCCTGCTGACCTCGCTGGCGGGTCACGTCGGGGTCAGCGAGGACGCGGCCGCGTTCGCCCGGCAGGCCTTCGACCCACCACCTCGGTTCGCGACGATGTCCCGGCTCTCCAGGTCGTACCTGCAGTTGTGTGCGGGCCTCCCGGACGAGGCGGCATCGTCGTACCGGCAGGCCGGGCCGATGGAGACCTGGTCGCTGCCTGCGTTCTTCGTCCTGCCTGGTTACGTGTACGCCGCCCTGGCGTGTGCCGGGCTCGGGCGGCACGACGACCTCGCAGTACTCCTCGAGCGGCTCGAACCGTTCCGCGGTGAGCACATGGTCGGCAACGGGGTCGCCTTCATGGGCCCGGCCGAGCTCGCCCTCGGACGGGCGGCGGCGGCCCTCGGGCGCTTCGACGCCGCGATCGACGATCTGACCACGGCCGTCCGCCAGGCCGAGAGCGCCGGTGCACCCGGGTTCGTCGCCGAGGCGGAGTTCCACCTCGCCACTGCATTGCGGGCGAGGAACGCAGCGGGTGATCGCGACCGCGCCCTCACCGTGGCCCGCGACGCCGACCGGCTGGTCAGATCGCTCGGCATGACCGCGTACGCCGACCGCACCGCCGCGCTGCTGGGCGCCGGCCACGCGCCGAACGGCCTCAGCCCTCGGGAAGCGGAGGTGGCCGCGCTGGTGGCCGAGGGGCTCACCAACCGGCAGATCGCCGAGCGCCTGGTGCTGTCCGAACGCACCGCGCAGAACCACGTCCAGCACATCCTCAGCAAGCTCGGGTTCGCCACCCGCAGCCAGATCGCCGCCTGGAGCGCCCGCTCGGACCGCTGAGCCTTTGAGTGGCTGACACCCCGCGCCCGGCCCTGGGCCAGGGATGACCAGGGCATGGCCAGGGCATCTCCCGGGCGCGAACGGATGGCCCGTCGGGCGACGGTGAACGTGGCGGTACCGCCGGAGTGCTGCCCCGACCACGCCAGAGAGGTCCGACCGTGGAGACGAAGAACGACTACGACTACGACGTCATCGTGATGGGCGGAGGGGCACCCGGCGAGCACTGCGCCGGCGCGCTGGCCGAGGGTGGGCTGCGGGTCGCGCTGGTCGAACGGGAGTTGGTCGGCGGCGAGTGTTCGTACTGGGCGTGCATCCCGTCCAAGACGTTGTTGCGGGCGGGCGAGGCCGTCCAAGCGGCTCGCGACGCCGAGGGTGTCGCCGAGGTGGACGTCGCGAAAGCCCTGGCCTGGCGCGACTTCATGGTGTCCGACCACACCGACGTGGGTCAGGAGCGGTGGCTGGCGAAGGCCGGCATCGCCCTGATCCGCGGCAGCGGCCGGCTCGCCGGTCCCGGGGCGGTCGAGGTCGACGGTGTCCGGTACACCGCGGCAAATGTCGTCGTCGCGACCGGTGCGGACCCCGTCATTCCGCCGATCCCCGGGCTCGGCGACCTCGAGGGGATCTGGACCAACCGCGAGGTGACCGCGATGACAGCGATCCCGCGTCGCCTGGTCATCCTCGGCGGCGGCCCGGTCGGCGTCGAGATGGCCCAGGCCGTACTCCGCCTCGGCGGCGAGGTCGTTCTCGCCAACCGGGGACAACACCTGCTCTCACGGGAACCCGCGCCGCTGGGTGAAGCCGTCGCGGCGGTGCTCCGCCGGGAGGGTGTGGAAATCGCCCTCGGAGTACAGGCGATCGCAGCCCGGCGCGACGGCTCGGAGTACGTGGTGGAGTTCGACGACGGCACGGAGTTGCGCGGGGATCGCCTGCTGGTCGCCACCGGCCGGCGGCCGCGGGTGAACGGGATCGGCCTCGAGACGGTCGGCATCGAGCCCGAACCGGACGGGATCCCGGTCGACGAACACCTGCGCGCCGGCGATCGGCTCTTCGCGATCGGCGACGTCACCGGGATCTGGCCGACCACCCACGTCGGCAAGTACCAGGGCGATGTGGTCGCCGATCACCTGCTGGGCGGATCGCGGCAGACCAACTACGAGGCGGTCCCGCGGGTCGCCTTCACCGATCCGGCGGCGGCTTCGGTGGGCGTCGGTGAGGACGTGTTCAGCTCGACCGTCCCGGTAGCGGAGGTCGCCAAGACAGCGACGTACACGCGGGCCTACGCGGAGTCGAACGGCTTCCTCACGCTGCTGAGCGACGGTGACCGGCTCACCGGCGCCTATGCCCTCGGCCCGGAAGCGGGCGAATGGCTGCAGCAGGCCACGCTGGCGATCCGGGCCCGGCTCCCGCTCGACGTGCTGGTGGACACCATCCAGCCGTTCCCGACCTTCTCGGAGATCTACGTCTCCGCACTGCACGCGCTCCAGCAACACATCGCCGCGCGCTGACGCCACCTGGTCACTCAGAACGGAGCCACTGATGAAGTTCTTCCGCCGGCTGCAAGCAGACGAGGTGAGGCCGCCGGTCCGGGCGGCCCCCACGCCCGGCCGGCGGAAGACGATCGGCCTGCCACTGCGCGAGGAGTCGGGTTCGGTCCTCGTCGCAGTGGACGGCCACCCGAAGGGGTGGGGGGTGCTGGACTGGGCCGCCGCCGAGGCGGCCGCCCGCGGCAGCGTCCTCCGGATCGTGCACGCCTACACCTGGTCGGCCTTCCCGATGGACGCGTTCGGCGGGCTCATGATGGTGCACCGGGATCCGCAGGCCGAACTGGCCGCCGGGCTGATCGTCGAGGAGGCCGCGAGGCGCGCTCGCCGCATCGCGCCGACGCTGCGGGTCAGCACCCACCTCCAAGGCGGCTCCCCCGCCGAAGCGGTGCTCCGGGAGGGCCGGTGGGACTCCCTGATCGTCCTCGGCCGCTGCTCCCGCGCGCACTGGACCACCCCGTTATCCGAACCGCCCGGCCTGCGGGTGGCCCGCCGGGCGGCGGGCCCGGTGGCGATCGTCGATCTGCTCGGCCACGAAGCGCGAGGGCCCTCGGCGGGACGGGTGGTCGCGTGCCTGGGCGAGACCGGGGACCCGAGGCCGGCGTTGGGAGTGGCCTTCCGTGCCGCCCTGCGTCGCGGGGTCGGAGTCACGGTGCTGGCCAAACCGGCCAGACCTGTCCTCAAGGAGGCCCTGCGCATGTGCCAGGATGCCTTCCCCGAGGTGCGCTTCCGCCGCGCCTCTCCTTTCGCGCTGGCAAGCGAGTCCGCGGGTGCTGCCCTGACGGTGCTCGACGCACGCCCCCACGGACGCCTGCACCGGGTGTTCACCTCGTCCTCGAGTGAGGCCGTCCTGCGCTCCCGGCGCGGCCCGATCGTCATCGCGGGAACCACCGTCGACGTGACCGGCACCTGGTGAGCCGGAGGAGCAGTGCCACGGGCCCCCACAGCGCTTGTGGGGGCCCGTGGTCTCAGTGGGTCACTGACCGCTGAAGGTGAAGCTCGATCCTGGCTGGGTGACGATGTCGCCGTCGGCCGAGTTGGTGGCTGTTCGTCAACGGCTCGTCACGGATCGGATTTCCGGCGCTCCGGTCGGGCGCTGCCAGCTTGGGGCGTCCGGCCAGAGGGAGTTGTGGGAGAGGTAGGGCCGGAGGAGCTCGGTGAGGGCCGGGTCCGAGCGGGAGTGGAGTTCGGCGACGGCGATGTGGCGGGCGGCGCCGGCGAGGAGGTCCGCGAGCTGGACCCGAGGGTCCGTGCGGGAGTCGGTCATCGTGACGCTCAGGAGCGGCGGCGGGCCGGAGGAGACCTCAGCGAGGATCGCCTGGACCTGAGCGACGCGATGCCGGGTCAGGGCACTCTGCTCGTCGTGGACGATGGCGACGGAGCGGCCGCCCCCGCTCCAGTCCAGTGCGGTGCTCCAGTGGAGTGCGGTTTCGAGGAGCGCTGGGAGCAGGGGTTCGAGGGCCGGTGGCACTGACGAGCGGTCGTCGAGGAGGAGGGTGAGCACCTCTTCGAGCTGCGGCCGGGACTTGCTCAGGTGGTCGAGAATCCCTTGCAGGCTGTCGGATTCCTGTCGCTTCGGGAGTGTGGAACGAAGGTCCCCGAGGGTGGCGTAGAACTCGTCGACGGCGGCTGCGTTGATCACTTGGCGGCGTTTGGTCCGCATCACCTTGACGAAAGTGGCCAGGAATGCGCGCCACCTCAGCTGACCGAAGACCGCCGGGCCGTCGCGGTACAGAGTCACGGCCGCGGGGCGGAGTTCTGTCGCCAGGCTGGTGCCCGCGGCGTACGTGGGTTCGCCGAGCAGGAAGTCGACGATGCGGCAGGTGATGAAGAACGGCTTGTCGGTCAGGTGCACGTGCCCGACGCCGCGCAGCGAGCCGAGCAACCACTCCAGCACCGGACGCTGCCGGAGCATCTGGGTCGCCTTGTACTCCGTGCTGGTGTGGCGGAATCTCGCCCGGACCAGCGCGACGTACTCCGCCGCTGCCGGGCGGTCGAGGTGAACGCCGGCATGGGTGATCACGGGCGAGGTGGGATCGAGCAGGTTGGTGCCGGTGAATCCGGACTCGTCACAGGCGATCTCGAGAGGACGCGAATGCATGGGGATGGCTGCTCCCTGGGGAAACGTGGCTGCACGCCGAAGATCCCGGCCGCGCAGGCCGGGTCGGGCACCGGCACCACGCGAGGTGGCCGGTGGTGATCACACAGGGATCACACGGGGATCCCGCGGATCAGTGAGCGGCAGCAGCCGTTCCAGCAGACATGCACCCCATCATCGGCGAACCACCGGTGACCTGTCACCGGGTTTCGCCTCGGCCCTGGCTGTCAAGGCCGCGGCACTGGCCGTCAGGGCTTGCGGGCGAGTCCTCCGAGCAGGAGGCGGCTGGCTCCGCCCGGGGTGCGTCGGCTGCCGTCGGTCGGCCACCAGTCGCCGAGGCCGGCCAGCCCCGGGCCGACGAGCTCGAGTCCGGTGAAGAGCGAGGCGATCTCGTCCGCGGTACGGAACGTCATCGAGGGAAAGGCCGTGCGGACCTTGTCCTCCACCGAGGTCGCGAACTCGGCGAGACGGCTGCCGTCGCGCGGGTTGGTCGCATGCGTCACCGCCAGGTACGAGCCGGCCGGGAGCGCGTCGACATAGCCGGCCACGACTCCGCGGGCCTGCGCGAGATCGGCGATGCAGTGCAGCACCAGGCACTGGATCAGCCCGACGGGCCGGTTCAGGTCGAGTGCGCCGGTCACGGTCGGATCCGAGAGGACGGCAGCCGGTTCGGTGAGATCCGCGGCCGCGAAGTAGACCCGCTGCCACTCGTCGGCGAGCAGAGCCTGGCCGTGCGAGATCACCGTCGGGTCGTTGTCGACGTACACCACGGTCACGTCCGGAGCGGCCTTCTGCGCGACCTCGTGGGTGTTCTCGGAGGTCGGCAGGCCGGAACCGAGGTCGAGGAACTGGTCGATCCCCCGGTCGCGAGCCATCAGGTCGACGACTTTGGCGAGCCAGCGACGGTTCTCCTTGGCGAGCTCGGGCGTCTCGGGAGCGATCTTCAGGATCTGCCGATACAACTGCCGGTCGATCTCGAAGCTGTTCTTCCCACCGAGGAACAGGTCGTAGACCCGGGCCCCGCTAGGCCGGTTGGTATCGACCTCAGGCGTGCGCGATCGGACGTCGCCCCCCTCGCCCATCGCCCAGCCTCCTGAATCAGAACTACCCGGATCCGAAATTCATGATTACCGGAGGCTACCCCGGCACCGGTCTGCGTAGGCCCGGTGCACAGGTCCTTCCTGACAGTTGTCCAGACCGAGATCCGTGGGACCGGACCGGTGACACCCCTGATCCTCCGAACACCTGGACCTGGTGACCGCGTCGCGATCACCGACCGACCGCGTTGCGATGAGTTTTTCCGGGCCTGCTCGTCTCTACTGAGACACAACCGGAAACTCGGAGGAGACACACATCATGGCGAAGGTCTTGTACTCGGTGACGATGTCGTTGGACGGCTTCATCGCCGGACCCGGCGGGGACATGTCATGGATGACGGAGTACCTCGGCCCCAACCCGGAGATCGACGAGCTGATCGGGCGGATCGGCGCCCTGCTCGTCGGGCGCCGGACGTACGACGGGGACGATCCGCACAAGGGCGACGAGGGCGAGGGCAAGGCCTTCGGCGGCGGCTGGGAGGGCCCGCAGTTCGTCGTCACCCACCACCTCCCCGCCACCGCTCCACCGAACACGACGTTCGTCGACGACTTCGCCACTGCCCTGGCGCAGGCCAAGGAAGCCGCCGGCGACAAGTACGTCAACGTCATGGGCGCGAGCATGGGCAAACAGTGCCTGGAGGCCGGCCAACTCGACGAGGTCCTGACCCTCATCGCCCCCGTCCTTCTCGGCGACGGTGTCTCCCTCTTCAACCACCCGGGCGGCCGCAACACCAAACTGGAACGCCTCTCAGTCGGCCAGGTGCCCCTGGCCACCAGCCTCTGGTTCAAGGTGGTGTGACCGATGGGCAAACTCATCTACTCGATGATCACGTCGCTCGACGGCTTCGTCAGCGATGCCGACGGCAACTTCGGCTGGGGTGCTCCGGATCAGGAGGTGCACGAGTTCGTCAACGAGCAGTTCCGATCGGTCGGCACCTACCTGTACGGCCGGCGGATGTACGAGACGATGGTCTACTGGGAAACGGCGCACAAGGAGCCCGGGCAGCCGCCCTTCGTCGTGGAGTATGCGCGGGTCTGGCAGGTCGCCGACAAGATCGTCTACTCCACCACGCTGAACGAGGTCGCCAGCGAGCGGACCCGGATCGAGCGAACCTTCGACCCGGACGCGGCGCGCAAGCTGAAGGCCGAGTCCGACCGGGACCTCACCGTCGACGGCCCGCACCTCGCGGCGCAGGCGATCAAAGCCGGCCTGGTCGACGAGTACCAGGTCTTCGTCGGACCGGCGATCGTCGGTGGCGGCAACCCGTTCTTCCCGGCCGACGTCCGCGTCGACCTCGAACTGCTGGATGAGCGGCGATTCGCCAACGGCGTGGTCTTCCTGCGGTACGGCGTCAGGGCGGGCCTCGTCTAGGCCTTCAGAAGTCGGCGCCGGCGGAGTACATCACCGCGCGGATCTCCACGGCGAGTCCGTCGATCCTGGTGTCGGGCAGCAGGTCGGCGAGCTCGATCGCCCGCTCCTTGCTATCCACGTCGATCAGGTAGTAGCCGCCCATGAACTCGTCCGTTTCCCGGAACGGCCCGTGCGACACCGCCGGTACGCCGCCGCGGCTGCACAGTACCGTGCTCGTCGACGGATCGGCGAGCGCCTGCGTACTGATCAGCTCCCCCGCCTCCGACGCCACCCGCTGGAACTCCTGATGCCCGGCGTGCACCGCCTTGCGCTGCTCCTCCGTGAGGCGCGCCAGCACAGCCGTGTTGACCTGCATGATCAGCAGGTACCTCATCGCCCACCTCCGCTCCGGCCGCTCACCGCGACCCTCACGAGAAGTACGAGACAGACCTGCTGTTCTTGACATCCGCGACTGGCTGCCACCCGATACTGGGTGGATGATCTCGACGGACCGGCTCACGCTGCGACGCTTCCAGCCCGGCGACGCGGACGCGTTCGCGGCGTACCGCTCGGCGCCGGAGGTTGCCCGCTACCAGTCGTGGGACACACCCGTCAGCTTGGAGACAGCCCGTACGACGGTCGCGCAGTACGCGGAAGGTGATCCCACCCAGGCCGGGTGGTTCCAGTACGCGATCGACCTCGACGGAGTACTGATCGGGGACATCGGCCTCAAGCTGCATGACAACCTGAGGCAGGCGGACCTCGGCTACACCCTCGCGCCCGCGTACCAGGGCAAGGGCTACGCCACGGAGGCTGTGCGGGGATTGCTCGACCACCTCTTTCGCGAACGGAACATCCACCGGGTCTCCGCGGAGTGCGACGCGCGCAACGAGTCGTCGGCGCGACTGCTGACAAGGCTCGGCTTCCGGCAGGAAGGTCTGCGGGTCGCCAACACGTGGTTCAAGGGCGAGTGGACCGACGACCTGCTCTTCGGCCTGCTCCGTTCCGACTGGCTCAGCTGACGGCTCGGGCCGCCCAGACCCGCGCGGTCAGGTCGATCGAGCCGTCCGCCTCGGTCGGCAACCTGTCCCGGAGAACGTCCCGAACGGCAGCCTGCGCGGATTCGTCGAGCGTGCGCAGGTAGGCCGGGGCAACGCCCTGGCCACCGAGGAAAGGCTTCCAGTAGTCGTCGAACGAGGCAAACACCGTCGGTACGTCGATCGCCCGGGTGGTGACGTCCGCGAACCCCGCCTCGGTGAACAGGCCCTCCAGTCCCTCCGCGCTGCAGAACGGGAACCTGAGCCCCTCGTCCTGGTCGCGATCCGCCGGCCGCAGGTCACCGACGACGTCCCAGAAATACTTCATCAGCTGCATGCCGTCCGCGTAGTCCCAGACGTAGACCGCGACGGTCTTCCCGATCGACCGCAGCTTGCGCAGTGCCTCGACCCGATCCGGCAGGAAGTTGAGCACCAGCCCCGAGACGACAACGTCGAACGACTCGTCCGTCAGTTCCTCGGCCGAGCGGACCTCGAAGCGGGCTCGCTCGTCCTGCACGGTCTTCCGCGCGTAGTCGACGAACCCGGCCGAGCGATCCACACCGAGCACCGCCGCCGGGGACGCAGTACTGAGGATCGTGCTGGTCAGGGCGCCGGTCCCGCAGCCGACGTCGAGCCAGGTCAGGGCCTCGGGCTGGTCGAGCCAGGCCACGAACTCCTTCGCGACCAGGCGACTCCAGCGGCCGACGTACGACTCGTAGATCTCACCACTCGACCATTCGTCCATCTCGGCAGGATAAGCCTGCACCGTCGTCAGCGGACCACCGTCGAGAGCGATACTCCGGTGAGCTTCTCGGCCACTGACCAGAGTCGCGCATTGGTCTCCGCGTCGAGCGATCGGCGCGGGGCGTTGGCCAGCTTCGTCGGGCCGACCAGACCGAGACGCTGACTTGGTCCGTAGTACGCGCCGGCCTTGGCCTCTGGGCTGGTCGCCGCGAACAGCAGCGGCTCGGCGCCCTGCTCGACTCCCTGAGACGGCAGCGGGTTGAACCGCTCCACGAAGGAGTGCCACCACGGCAGCTTGTCGCGACCGAGACTCGCTCCGGCGGTCTGGAGGTTGGTCCTGGTGTAGCCCGGGTGCGCCGCCGTGCTCATCAGGTTCCACCCGCGCTCGGCCGCCACCGCAGCCAACTCGTGCGCGAACATCAGGTCCGCCAGCTTGGACTGCGCGTACGACGTGGTCGACCGGTAGCTCCGCTCCCACTGGAGATCGTCGAAGTGGATCCGCCCGAAGTTCGCCGTACCGCTGCTCATCGTGGCGACCCGCGGAGCCGGCGCGGCCAGCAGCAACGGGAGCAGCCGCAGCGTCAGTGCGAACGGGCCGAGGAAGTTGCTGCCGAACTGCAGCTCGAAGCCGTCGGTCGTGGCCATCCGGGTCGGCGGCGCCATCACCCCCGCGTTGTTCACCAGCAGGTCGATCGGTGTGCCGTCCGCGATCAGCCCGTCCGCGAACTCCCGCACGGAGGCGAGGTCCGCGAGATCGATCCGCCGCACTTCGAGCTGGGCGTTCGGGTACTGCGCGAGGATCTCGGCGCGGGCCGCTTCGCCCTTGGCGAGGGTGCGAACGGCCATCACCACGCGGGCTCCGGCACCGGCCAGTCGCCGGACGGTCTCCTTGCCGGTGCCGCTGTTGGCGCCGGTGACGACGGCGTACTTGCCGGTCTGGTCCGGGACGACGTACATGGGGCGCTCCTTCAGTAAAAGACTGGTGGTCTGTTATGAAGGACGCTATCAGACCGCTGGTCTGATGACAACAGACCAGCGGTCTGTAGACTGTGACGATGACGACTTTCCAGCGCGCCCGCAGCGAGGAGCAGCGGGCCGTCCGGCGCGAGGCGATCCTCGAGACCGCGGCCGCGATGCTGGCCGAGATGCCGGTCGCGGACCTGAGCCTGAACGAGCTGAGCCGGCGCGTGGGGTTGGCGAAGTCGAACGTGCTGAAGTACTTCGAGTCGCGCGAGGCCGTCCTTCTGGAACTCCTCGACACGGAGATGCGCGACTGGACGCGGCAACTCGAGGACGCGCTCGGAGTACCGGCTTCCGGCGAGTCGGTGGATGCGCGGGTGCGACGGCTGGTGGAGACCGTGGTGGCGACCTTGGCGTCGAGGCCGATGTTCTGCGCGCTGGTGAGTGCACAGGCGTCCGTGCTGGAGCACAACATCTCGACCGACGTGGCGCTGCGGTTCAAGCGCGCCGCGATCGCCGGCTACCGCGACCTGGTCCGGGTCCTGCTCGGCACGCTGCCGGAGCTGGGCGAGGACGGCGCCGGACGGTTCATCGCCGCCGCCAGCATGCTGATCGGCGCGATCTGGGCCCACGCCAACCCCGCGTCGGCCATCCTCGCCGTCTACGACCGCGATCCCGAGTTGGCGGCGCTGCGGATGGAGTTCGCAGCCGACCTCCAGGAGACCCTCGAGATTCATCTGCGGGGTCTGCTGGCCGGCCCGGCGTAGCAGTGGGCCGGCCCAGTGCGTAGCGCCGGGCCGGCCCAGGAGTTGTTGCTTACGGCAAGTAGTAGTTGGGGTTCGGGAGCTTGAAGGTGCGGTCGGCGAAGCCGCCCTTCAGGTCGCTGAACTGGTCGCCGAAGTTGGCCACGATGTCGTAGCCGAGCGACTCGATGTGAGCGCGAGTCGCGGACTTGTAGTGGATCGTCGTGCAGGAACCGTTCGGGTCGTTGGCACACGCCTTCTGCAGGTAGGCCGGGTAGTCGGCGACGGCCGGTTTGGTGAACAGGCCGTCCTCACCGTTGCGCAGCCCGGTCGGCTTCGGGAATCCCGCGTCGATGCCGACGCCGTCCGCGGTGAGATTGCCGAGTGTCGCCTGCTCCTGGGCAGCACCCCGGCCGGTCAGGAAGAAGATCGCGTATCCCTCGCGCTCGGCCGTCGTCACCAGGTCGACCATGCCCGGGACCGCCGGGAACCGCTGCTCGGTGACGAAGGTGCCGTTCGTCGTCGGGTTGAACGCCCAGTTGCTGAAGATCTCGTAGTTCCAGGTGGCCAGCGAAGTGTCGTCGACGTCCAGCAGGATCGCCTTGGTGCCGCGGGTGTGGTGACTACCGGTCAGCCAGCGCTTACCGGACGCGGCCACCGAGGTCGCCTCCTTGGCGTAGTTGCTGTTCGCGCCGAAGGTGCCGGTGCCCAGCGGATCGCCGTAGTAGTTGCGGAGCTGCTGGCGCAGGACGTCGATGTTGGTGACCTGCTTCTCGGACCGCGGCGTCGACGTCTGGATCGCCGGCTGCTGGGAGGCGACCCCGGCGGAGTACGCGACACCGCCGGCGACGGAGGCGACGGCCAGGGTGGCGACACCGGTGAGGAGCAGCCGGCGCGATGGCCGGCGCCAGGAACGGTTGAACATGATGACCCTCTTCCCAGGACGAAAGCTTGCAAAAGCAAACTAACCCCGTCCTTGCCGACCGCTCCTCCCCCGCACCCAAGTCCAGGGAAATCCTCCGGCGAGCGTCGTCAGCGCCGGTCCGACGGCTCCGAGGCGACCGCGACCAGGGCCTTGACCAGGTTGCCCACCTCCGGCGAGGCCAGTTCGTAATGCACCGTCCGGCCGTCGCGCTGACTGGCGACGAGCCCGACGGACCGCAGTACGGCGAGGTGGTTGGAGACGTTCGGCTGGGTGGTTCCGGTGTGGTCCACCAACTGGCTCACGGTGGCCTCGCCGTCGGCCAGCGCCATCAGCAGCGACAGCCTGACCTCGCAACTCAGCGCCCGGCCGACCTCGAGCATCAGCGGCGCTGGAACACCTTGACCTTGCATCATCCGTCGATGATATCTTCTGACTCATCAGCCGTCACTGATGAGTCCCCGAGGAGCCGACGGAATGAGCTGCACCACCGACCTGCCGACCGTCGTCGTCCCGGCGCGGACGCTGTGGTCACCCAACTTCCGCCTGTACTTCGGGGCGCGCACCACCTCGCTGCTGGGTGACGCCATGCTGCCGGTGGCGTTGTCGGTCGGCGTGCTCCAAGCCGGGTACGGCGCGAGCGGCGTCGGCTACGCGCTGGGGTCCTGGTTGGCCGCGGTGGCGCTGTGCATGCTGGTCGGCGGCGTGCTGGCTGATCGGTTCACCGCTCGCCGGATGATGGTGCTCGCCGACCTCGCGCGGTTCGTCCTGCACGCCGGGATGGCCGTGCTCTTCGCGCTCGGGACGCCCTCGCTGGTCACGATCGTGGTGCTGCAGTTCCTCAGTGGTGTCGCCAGCGCGATGTTCCAGCCGGGCGTGGCGAGCATGGTCCCGCAGGTCGCGGACGACGTGCAGCGCGCCAACGGAGTACTCCGGATCGCCGAGTCGATGGCGGGTGTGCTCGGGCCGGCGGCGGCCGGCGTGCTGGTCAGCGTGGCCGGACCGAGCGTCGTCTTCGCGATCTACTCGGCCACCTACGCGATCAGCGCGCTCTGCCTGCTCGCGCTGCGGCTGGAGACGACCAGAGCCGCGGCCGGGGCGTCGTTCCTGACCCAGTTGACCGAAGGCTGGCACGAGTTCCGGTCCCGCACCTGGTTGTTCAGCGTGATCACGATCTTCTTGCTGTACGGGTTCTTCGTCGTCGGCGTCTCGCTGCCGATCGGCGCGGAACTCATCGTCACCAACCTCGACTCGGCCGCGTTGGGGATCGGCCTGGCCGCCTTCGGTGCGGGTGGAGCGGTCGGCGGGACGCTCGCCATCCGAATCCGTCCGGCCCGGCCGCTGGCCGCCGGCTCGATCGGCTGGGCGCTGTTCGCTATCTACCCCCTGGTCCCGGCCCTCAGCCCGAACCTCGTCGTCCTGGTGATCGGCTGGGCGATCGCCGGCAGCGGGATCGCCTTCTGGGCGGTGATCTGGTCCACCACCGTGCAGACCCAGGTCCCCGCCGAACTACTCAACCGGGTCTACGCGTACGACGTCGCGGGGTCGCTCGTCACGATGGCGCTGGGTCGTTCGGTCGCCGGACCACTCGCGTCGGTGACCGGTGAGCGCCCGCTGATGATCTTCGCCTCCGGACTCGGCCTGGTCTGCGCGTCCCTGCTGCTGATCGTGCCGGCCACCAGGCGACTCCAGGCGGTCAGACCTTCTTGACGTACCGGTGACAGGGCACGGGGATCGGCCCGGCCTCGGTGGTCGCCGGATAGTCGAACTCGCCGCCGTCGGCCCAGCCGCTGCGCTCGTAGAACCGCCTGGCCCGGGCGTTGCCGGTGGCCACAGCCAGCCAGGCCTCGTCGTACCCGTTGGCCTTGACCTGCCGCTCGGCCTCGGCGATCAGCGTCCCGGCGACCCCGGAACCGCGATGCTCGCCGGACACGTACACCTGCTCGACCTCGGCGGCCACCACCATCACGAACCCGGCGACCTCGTCACCCAGCACCGCGACCGTCGTGTCGGGGATGCGCGGCGGCACCCGCTCCCAGAACGACTCCTTGGTGCGGATGGCAACGAGTTCCTCCGGCACATTCCCGAAGTGCCCGTCGCCCCACCCGGCGTACCAGATGGAGGCGACGGCATCGGCGTCAGCAGCGGTGGCAGCGCGCAGCGAGACGGTCATAAACACCCTGGCGGTTCAGTCCGGGTCGTAGGCGAGGTTCGGGCGGAGCCAGCGTTCGATCTCGGCCAGCGGCATACCGCGGCGGGCGGCGTAGTCCTCGATCTGGTCCTTGCCGACGCGACCGACGCTGAAGTACCTCGCGGCCGGGCTGGCGAAGATCAGCCCGCTGACCGCGGCGGCCGGCGTCATCGCGTACGACTCGGTCAGGCCGAGGCCGAGCTTCTCCGCCTCGAGCAGGTCGAACAACTGCTTCTTCTCGCTGTGGTCCGGGCTCGCCGGGTACCCCAGCGCGGGCCGGATCCCCCGGAACCGCTCGGCGTGCAGGTCCTCCAGCACCGGGTCGGCGTCCGGCTCGAACCAGGCCTTGCGGGCCTCCAGGTGGATCCACTCGGCGAACGCCTCCGCCAGCCGGTCCGCCAACGCCTTCACCATGATCGCCCGGTAGTCGTCGTTGTCCGCCTCGTACCGCGCGGCCAGCTCCTCGGCGCCGTGGATGGCGACGCCGAACCCGCCGAGGTAGTCCCCGGCCGGTGCGACGTAGTCGGCCAGGCAGCGGTTGTCCCGGCCCTCCGGCTTCTCGGTCTGCTGCCGCAGCATCGGGAAGGAGACACCCAGGTCGTCGAGAATGATGTCGTCGCCCTCGCTGTGCGCGTTCCAGAACCCGTACGCGCCCTTCGCGGTGAAGGAGCCGTCCGCGATGATCTGGTCCAGCAGCGTGTTCGCGTCGTCGAAGAGCTCGCGAGCGACCGGCTGCTCCAGGATCGCCGGGTACTTGCCCTTCAACTCCCAGGCCAGGAAGAGGAACTGCCAGTCGATCATCGCCCGCAGCGTCTCCAGGTCGGGCTCCTCGACCCGCAGCCCGGTGAACGCCGGCACCGGCAGCTCGCCGTACTCGACCTGCTCGCGGTTCGCCCGGGCCTGCTCGATCGGCAGCACCGGCTTGCGCTGCTTGTTGGCGTGCTGCTCGCGGAGGATCTCCTGGGCCGCACGGTTGCTGACGGCAAGCTCTTCGGCCCGGCCGTCGTCGAGCAGGTCCGACACCACGCCGACCACCCGGGACGCGTCCAGCACGTGCACGGTGGTGTTCCCGTACGCCGGTGCGATCCGGACCGCGGTGTGCTGCTTGGAGGTGGTCGCCCCACCGACCAGCAACGGGAAGTCGAGGCCGCGACGCTCCATCTCGGCAGCCACCGCGACCATCTCGTCCAGCGACGGCGTGATCAGCCCGGACAGGCCGACCACGTCGGCGCCCTCGGCGATCGCCGTGTCGAGGATCCGGGCCGCGGGCACCATCACGCCGAGGTCGATCACCTCGTAGTTGTTGCAGCCGAGCACCACCCCGACGATGTTCTTGCCGATGTCGTGCACGTCGCCCTTGACGGTGGCGAGTACGACCTTGCCCTGACCGCGGACCGCTTCCTCGCGGCCCTCCAGCCGGGCCTGCTCCTTCTCGGCCTCCATGAACGGTTCGAGGTAGGCGACCGAGCGCTTCATCACCCGGGCGCTCTTCACTACCTGGGGCAGGAACATCTTGCCCGCGCCGAACAGGTCGCCGACGATCTTCATCCCGTCCATCAGCGGGCCCTCGATCACCTCGAGCGGCCGGGCCCTGGTCAGCCGGGCCTCCTCGGTGTCGTCCTCGATGAAGTCCACGATGCCGTGCACGAGCGCGTGCGACAGCCGCTCCTCGACCGAGCCCTCCCGCCAGGTCAGGTCGATCTCGCGCTGGGTGCCCTTGCCCTTCACGTTCTCGGCGAAGCTGACCAGCCGGTCGGTGGCGTCGTCGCGCCGGTCGAAGATCACGTCCTCGACGAGTTCCAGCAGGTCAGCCGGGATGTCCTGGTAGACCGCGAGCTGGCCGGCGTTGACGATTCCCATGTCCAGGCCGACCTGGCCCGCGTGGTACAGGAACGCCGAGTGCATCGCCTCGCGGACGACGTCGTTGCCGCGGAAGGAGAAGGACAGGTTCGAGATCCCGCCGCTGATGTGGACGCCCGGACAGCGTTCCTTGATCAGCGGCAGCGCCTCGATGAAGTTCTTGGCGTAGCCGTTGTGCTCGGACATCCCGGTGGCGACGGCGAGCACGTTCGGGTCGAAGATGATGTCCTCGGGCGGGAAGCCGATCTGCGTCAGCAGGTCGTACGCGCGGCCGCAGATCGCCACCTTGCGCTCGACGGTGTCGGCCTGGCCCTGCTCGTCGAAGGCCATCACCACCGCACCGGCACCGTAGTCGCGGATCCGCCGGGCCCGGTCGAGGAACTCCTCCTCGCCCTCCTTCAGGCTGATCGAGTTGACCACGCCCTTGCCCTGCACGCACTTGAGCCCGGCCTCGAGCACCGACCACTTCGAGCTGTCGATCATGATCGGGATCCGGGCCACCTCGGGCTCGGTCGCGACCAGGTTCAAGAAGGTGGTCATCGCCTGCTCGCTGTCGAGCAGGTCGGCGTCCATGTTCACGTCGAGCAGGTTCGCGCCGCCGCGGACCTGCTCCAGCGCGACGTCCACCGCGGCCTGGTGGTTGTCGGACTCGATCAGCCGGCGGAACCGCGCCGAACCGGTCACGTTGGTCCGCTCACCGATCATCACGAACCCGGTGTCCGCACCGATCGAGAACGGTTCGAGGCCGCTGAACCGGGTGGCGGTGTTCGCCGGAGCGACCTCGCGCGGCGCCATCCCCTGCACCGACTTGGCGATCCGCTCGATGTGGGCGGGCGTCGTGCCGCAGCAGCCGCCGACGATGTTGACCAGGCCCGAGGACGCGAACTCGGCGAGCATCTCGGCCGTCTGCGCCGGGGTCTCGTCGTAGCCGCCGAAGGCGTTCGGCAGTCCCGCGTTCGGGTGCGACGCGACGTACGTGTCGGCGAAGCGGGCCAGGTCCGCGACGTGCGGGCGCATCTCCGCGGCGCCGAGCGAGCAGTTCACCCCGACGACCATCGGCTTGGCGTGCTCGATCGAGCTCCAGAACGCCTCGACGGTCTGGCCCGACAGGGTCCGGCCGCTCAGGTCGACGATCGTCACCGAGATCCACAGCGGCAGGTCGGGAGCCACCTCGCGGGCGGCGGCGATCGCGGCCTTCGCGTTCAGCGTGTCGAAGATCGTCTCCACCAGCAGCAGGTCGACACCGCCCTCGGCCAGCGCGGAGATCTGCTCGGCGTACGAGTCCCGGACCTGCTCGAACGACACCGCGCGGTACGCCGGGTCCTCGACGCGCGGGGACAGCGACAAGGTGACGTTGAGCGGGCCGATCGACCCGGCCACGAACCGGCCGCCGGCCTCGTCGGCCGCCTGACGGGCCAGCCGGGCACCCTCGAGGTTCATCTCCCGCACGAGCGACTGCAGTCCGTAGTCGGCCTGGCCGATGCTGGTCGCGGTGAAGGTGTTGGTGGTGGTGATGTCGGCGCCGGCGTTCAGGTACTGCCGGTGGACGTCCAGGATCACGTCCGGGCGCATCAGGTTCAGCAGATCGGGATCACCGCTGACGTCGTGAGTGTGGTCGGCGAAGCGATCACCGCGGTAGTCCTCGGGAGTCAGCTTCGCGCCCTGCAGCATTGTGCCCCAGGCGCCGTCCAGAACCGCCACCCGCTGGTCCAGCAGGGTGCGCAACTCCGTCTGACGTTCGTTCACCTCGGCCCACCTCCAGAAAAGATCCGGAGGCGCCCTTGCAGTCAAACCCCCAGGCCGAGCGTGGCGAACCCAGCGGGCCCGTCGCAGCGCCTCTCGACCTGGACCGCAATCCTACTGATCGAGCTCAGCCATGCCGAATGATTGCCCGCTTACTGAGATACTTCATCCATAATATGAGACTCCCCAGGCAGTGCCGCTGTCGACTCCAGTCCGTTGGGACCCAGACTCCCCCACGGCGGCAGCGACCTCCCGAAACCACCAACCACCCCCAAGGCGGTCCGCCCACACCCCGAAAGGTTGTCCCCGGTCCCCACCGCTGCACCCCCGCCACCGTCAGCGGCTCCACGCCACGCACCGGGCTTGCCCGATGACGGGTTGTCCGGCCGCTGGCGCCCTAGAGAGCCTGTTGAGAAATGGGTGTGGCGGTGGTGTGGGTCACCGGGTGGGCGTTCGAGTATTGGGTATGGCGAATTCGTATCGGCCGGTTGATCGT
>NZ_SLWM01000025.1:0-108147 GCF_004342085.1 Kribbella orskensis | reverse complement strand
CACCCAAGATCTCCATACCCCAGACCCTAGACACCACCGCCGACAGTTTCCGGCCCGGAAGGCCCTTATTTGTAAGGGATTCCGAAGTTCGTCCGAAATTGTGCCGACACTCCGGATCCGGACGAGTTGTCCACAAGCCGCAGCCACGGGTCGTGCGTGCGTGGATGGTGTAAAGCCTGGATCGGTGGGCTCTGTTCCGATGAAAGCCCGATGGAGGCCTGACGGAGGCCCGATGGAGGCAGTTGTTGAGCCCTGGTTGAGGCCTGGTTGGCTGTGAACTATTGACAGTCACGGTGATTCATTCTGAGAATCATTCACGTGAGTGTTGTGGAGTCGCCGCCGCCGAGTCTCGAGGCGCGCATCCATGGGTTGTTGCCGGCGCTGAGCCCGGCGCAGGTTCGCGTCGCGAACGAAGTACTGCGTGATCCGGGTGCGGTGGCATCGTCGACGATCGGCGAGCTGGCCGCTCGGTGCGGCACCTCCTTGCCGAGCGTGACCCGGTTCTGTCTTGCTCTCGGGCTCAGCGGGTACGCCGAGCTGCGGCTGACGTTGGCTGCCGAGAGCGGCCGGAGCAGTACGAGCTGGGAGCGGGGGACCGGGTCCGAGGTCGGGCCGGACGACAGCCTCGGCGAGGTGGTTCGCACCTTGCTGCGGGCAGACACCCGGGCGCTCGAGGACACCGTCGCGGCACTCGATCTCGACGCTCTCGGCGAAGCGGTCCGGGCGATCTCCGACGCCCGCCGGATCGACCTGTACTCCGTGGCCGGATCCGCCTGCGTCGCGGAGGATCTGCGGCTGCGGTTGCACCGGATCGGGCGTGGCGCGAACTGCTGGAGCGATGTCCACAACGCGCTCACGAGTGCCGCGTTGCTCGGTGCGGGCGATGTCGCCGTCGGCATCTCGCACAGCGGCGAGACGATCGAAGTACTGGAACCGTTGCAGCGGGCCGGGCGGCAAGGAGCCCGGACCGTTGCCATCACCAACTATCCGCGGTCGCCGTTGGCGCGGGCCGCGGACATCGTGCTGGTCACGGCCGCCCGGGACGTCACCTTCCGGACCGGTGGGATGGCCGGCCGGCACGCCCAGATGATCGTGCTCGACGCGATCTACATCGGGGTCGCGCAACGGGACTACCCGCTGGCCGAACAGGCCTTCGACGTCACCGCCGACGCCGTCGCCACCCACCGCACCAGGCGCGCCAACTGAGCAAGTGCCATAGCCAGAGTGATAGCCACAGCCACAGCCACAGCCAGAGTCAGAGCACCACCTCAGCAGAAACTCCCTCGACCGCCCTTGGAGGAGAACCATGCAAAGCCCCCACCGGATCCTCGGCCCCAGCCGCCGCACCCTGCTACTCGGTGCCGGCGCAACCGCTGCCTCGCTGGCAGCAGCCGGTGCCACCGCCGGCACCGCAGCAGCCTCAACCGCCACCTCAGCCGCCTCGACCGGCACCTCGGCCGCCAATATTGCTGCAGGCAACAATGCTGCAATCGACGCCGCGGCGATCCCGTCGCCCGACACTCTGCCGCTGACCGGCGGCCCCGAGTTCCCGGTCGGGTTGTTCTGGCCGCCACATCCCTACGCCAGTACGCCGGAGCGCTTCACCGAGATCGCCGAGGCCGGGTTCGACTTCGTCATCTCGGGCAACTACGCGGGTGACGGCAACATCTTCCAGTACCAGCTCGGTCTGGCCCGTGACGCCGGGTTGCAGATGCTGATCTCGGACGACATCCAGATCCGCAACATGTCCCGCTGGTTCGCCATCTCCGAAAACCCCGCCGACTTCCTCACCATCACACCGGCCGAGGCGCGCGAGTTCTACACCCGGGCCAGAAATGCCTACGGCCCGTTCTCGTCGTTGGCCGGGTTCAACTTCTACGACGAACCCGGGCCAGGCTGGTTCGGCACGCTCGCCAAGGCGCTGGCCGTCTCGCGGGAGCTCGCGCCGCAATTGCTGCCCTACATCAACCTGTTCCCGTCGGACGATCCGAACTACTACCGGGACTTCGTCGACGTGGTGCAGCCGTCGCTCGTCTCGTTCGACCGGTACCCGTTGCTCTCGGAAGGCCGCGAGGACGCGAACTACTTCCACAACTGGGCGATCGTGCGGGACGCCGCCCTGCGAGGCGACATACCGGCGTGGGTCTTCATCCAGACGCTCGCCTACAACGGACATCGCGAGCCGACCGCGGCCGAGCTGCTCTGGCAGGTCAACGTCAGCCTCGCCTACGGCGCGAAGGGCATCCAGTACTTCACCTACTGGACTCCGGAGGCCGCGCGCGGCGAGGGATTCGGGCCCGCGCTGATCACCGTGGACGGCCAGCGCACCAGCCGGTACGCCGCGGCCAAGAAGATCAACACCACCTGGCTCCACCAGGTCGGGCGCGAGCTCAAGCCGTTGGTGTCCGAGTCGGTCGTGCACGCCAACGAGACGCCGTTGCCGAACGGGACCGTCGGTTTCACCCCGACCGAGCTGGTCACCGGGGTCTCCGGGCAACCAGTTGTCGTGGGCACCTTCCGCAGCCGCGACACCGCGGTCAAGGATCGCTGGCTGCTGGTGGCGAACCGGTCCCACAGCGCCAGTACCCGCGCGACGGTGACGGTCGACCCGGCCAAGGTCTCCGGGGTCGAGGTGTTCCAGGCGATCTCTCAGCAGTTCGCCGCGCAGCGCGGCAGCGCCGTACCGGTGAACCTCGCGCCAGGCGCTGCCACCCTGCTCCGGCTCAAGGTGAGGTAACGCCGGCTCCAGGTCAGGTGACCGCGGGGCCGGTGTAGACGCCGAGGGCCCGGAAGCGGAGCCCGGGCTCGGCGTACTCCTCCAGCGCGTGGGCTGTCCAGCCGATGATGCGGGCGAGGGCGAACAAGGCCTCGCCCGCATCGGGCCGGAATCCGTACGCGTGCATCATCGCGGCGACGGCCAGATCGCTGTTCGGGAAGCCCGCGAGCTGCCCGGTGATCACCCGGACCGTCTCCATCACCGGCTCGTCGGCGATCAGCTCGAAGAGCGCCTCTGCTCGTGGATCGCGCTGCTGGTAGATCCGATGCCCGAAGCCCGGCACCGGCTCGCCCGAGCGCAGCTGGTCCGACAACGCCTCGACGGGATCGCTGAGAGCTCGGTCCAGGAACTGGTACGCCAAGGTGGTCGCGGCGCCGTGGTAATGCCCGTCGAGTGCGCCGAGTCCGGCCGACACCACGGAGTACAGGTTGGCTCTGGCGCTGGCGGCGACACGTGCGGCGACGGTGGAGACGGCCAGCCCGTGATCGGCGAGCAGGATCGCCGCCGCCTCGAGCACACGCGGCTCGGGCGGTCGCGTCGACAGCTTGGGCCACAACCGCGCTCCGAATGAGCCCTCGCCGGCCTCGCCAGGCAGCGCCTCGATCAGTACTCCGAGCAGCCGGCGCGCGGCGAGCACCACGGACTCCGGCGCGAGGTCGAACCGCATCGGATCACCGGCACCCAGTACTGCGACGGCGATGCGCAGCTGATCCGTCATGCGCGCAGCCGGAGGCGCAACGTCCATCGCGGTGCGGGCCAGGGCGACCAGCTCGGGCGGCACGGGGAAGGGCTCGCTCTCCTCCAGCAGGCCGGTCCACAGGAGCTGTGCGACGGATTCCACCGACTGCGTGGTCGCCAGGTCGCGGACGGAGTGACCCCGGTAGTACAACTCGTCGTCTGCCAGCAGGGACAGCTCCGACTCGATCCGCTCCACCACGCCGGGGTGATCGACGGTCCGGCTTGCCAGCCGCTCGACATCGGCCGCCGCGAACAGGCTGCCGCGACGGCCGCGCGCCCGGACGCTGGTGAGCTGACCGCGGCTCACGTAGGCGTAGATCGTTTCCGGCTTCACCTTCAGCCGGCGGGCCACCTCGGCCGTCGTCAGGTAATTCTCGTCACGCTGCTGCGCCATCCGCCGCTCCTCCGAGCGCTCACATTGACTGGATCAATATTGACAATACTTGATCGCGATTCAACGCTGAGCTTATGACAATCACAGTGGATGGTCCGATCGATGTACCCCCGGGGCTGCGCAACGTCATCGTGACGGAGACCGAGCTCGGTGACGTCCGGGGAGGCGAAGGCTTCTATCACTACCGGCAGTACTCCGCGATCGACCTGGCTCGCTCGAAGACGGTCGAGGACGTGTGGTTCCTGCTGTTCGAGGGACGGCTCCCGACCGCCTCGGAGCGGGACCACTTCCTCGCCGAACTGGCTCCGCTACGGGTGCTGCCGGCCGAAGTACAGGCGGTGTTGCCGGCCATCGCTTCGGCGGGCCCGGTCTTCAACCCGCTGGCCGGGTTGCGATCCGCCTTGTCCGTACTGGCCGCCGCTCGCCAACTGCCGCCGCTGTGGGACGCGGATGGCGCGCGGCGCAAGGCCGACGCCATGCTCGTGTGCGCGGTGACGCCGACGATCCTGGCCGCGCTGTACCGGTTGCGCGAAGGGCTGGAACCGCTGGAACCGCGGGCGGATCTCACCGCGGCGGCGAACTGGCTGTACCTGGTGACGGGCCGTGAGCCGGAGGCCGAGCAGGCGCGGGCGATCGAGCACTACCTGATCTCGACGATCGACCACGGCTTCAACGCGTCGACCTTCACCGCCCGGGTGATCGCGTCGACCGGCGCCGACGTGGTGTCGGCCGTCGCCGGGGCGATCGGGGCGTTCTCCGGGCCGCTGCACGGCGGCGCGCCGGACCGCGCGCTCGCCAGCCTCGACGAGATCGGTACGCCGGACCGGATCGACGGGTGGGTCCGCGCGAAGGTGTCCGCGGGGGATCGCATCATGGGCTTCGGGCACGCGGTCTACCGGACCGAGGACCCGCGCTCGATCATGCTGCGGGACATCGCCGTCGAGCTGGGCGGCGACCTGGTCGACTTCGCCACCACGGTGGAAAGGCGGATCGTCGAGGTGCTCGCCGAGCTGAAGCCCGGCCGCAACCTGTATGCCAACGTCGAGTTCTACGCGGGCGTGGTGATGTCGCTGTGCGGGTTGCCGCGGGCGATGTTCACCCCGACCTTCGCGGTCAGCCGGGTGATCGGCTGGTCCGCCAACATTCTCGAGCAGTCCGAGGACCCCAAGATCATCCGCCCGGCCGCCCGTTACGTCGGCCCGGTCCCGCCGGTGCCCGTTCCCAGCTGAACCAACTCCGCGGCCGAGTCAGCCGACTGGCTGCGGGGCGGCGGATCTGAAGTGCATGGTGCCGTCGTCGAGGGAGCCGTAGCGCAAGGTGACCAGGTCGCGGGGGTAGTTCTGGCGGAGCCGCCAGGGGCCGTACGAACCCTGGCGGGGCAGGATGGACGCGGCGCGCCGGATGTAGCCGGAGGAGAGGTCCACCACCGGCCGCGGCGGCGCGTCGTACTCCGCGGGGTCGATCTCGGGGACGCAGATCCGGCTGCCGGTGCGGTCCAGGTGGTTGAGCAGGCGGCAGACGTACTGCGAGGTCAGGTCGGAGCGCAGGGTCCAGGAGTTGTTGGTGTAGCCGATGCACCAGGCCAGGTTCGGTACTCCGCTCAGCATCATGCCCTTGTAGACGAACGTGTCGTGCGGGTCGACCCGCTCGCCGTCCACCGTCAGCTCGATCTTGCCGAGGGCAACCATCTGGAGTCCGGTCGCGGTCACCACCAGGTCGGCCTCGAGGTGGTCGCCGGACCGGAGGCGGATGCCGTTCGCGGTGAAGGTGTCGATCTCATCCGTCACCACTGAGGCCGAACCATCCCGGAGCGACTCGAACAGGTCGGCGTCCGGCACGAGGCACAACCGCTGGTCCCACGGCTTGTAGCGCGGCGTGAAGTGCGGATCCGCCGGGATGGAGTCCGGTAGTTGCTTGGCGACCGTGCTGTTCAGCAGCCAGGCGGCATGAGCAGGCCAGCGCCGGAACGCGCTGTACACCGCGGAACTGAAGGCGACGTTCTTCCCGCGGATCAGCCGGTGTGCGAGCTTCTCCGGCAGCACCGCCCGCAGCCGGTCGGAGAACGCGTCCTTCGCCGGCCGCGACGCCACGTAGCTCGGCGTCCGCTGCAGCATCGTCACGTGCGCCGCCTGCGGAGCCATCGCCGGTACCAGCGTCACCGCCGTCGCCCCGCTGCCGATCACCACGACCCGCTGGCCGCTGTAGTCGAGGTCCTCCGGCCACTGCTGCGGATGCACCACCCGGCCCTGGAACTCGTCGAGCCCGGGGAAGTCCACGACGTACCCGGAGTCGTAGTTGTAGTAGCCGCTGCAGACGTAGAGGAACGAGCAGGTGTACGTCTCCTGGCTCGTCTCCACCGTCCACAGCGCGTCGCTGGACGACCACGAGGCCCGTAGTACGCGGCGCCCGAAGCGGATGTTCTTGTCGATGCCGTACGTCGTCGCCGACTCGTGCAGGTACTCCAGGATCGACGGGCCGTCCGCGATCGCCTTCGCCGCCGTCCACGGGTGGAACGGGAACCCGAGCGTGAACATGTCGGAGTCCGAGCGCACCCCGGGGTACCGGAACAGGTCCCAGGTGCCGCCCAGGTCCTCCCGCGCCTCGAGCACGGCGTACGAGTGCTGCGGGCTCTGGGTCTGCAGCCGGTAGGCAGCCCCGATCCCGGAGAGCCCCGCTCCGACGACCAGCACGTCCAGCTGCTCCACGCGTTCCTCCGCTCGGTCTGTTGAGTGCCCAGTCAACAGTAGGCGAAAAACCCGGCCGGGGTGTTTGTCGATTCCGTCCGGCGCCGTTCGTCAGCAAGATGTCAGTAGATACCCCGACACAAGGGAGCCAGAGATGGCGCAGTACATGTTCCTGCTGTTCGACTCCGAGGAGTGGTACGACCGGGTGACGGCGGAGGAGTTCCAGGCCCAGATGAAGTTGCACACCGCGTTCGCGGAAGCGGTGGAGGCGGCCGGCGCCAGCATTCTCGGTGGTGAGGCGCTCGAGCGGTCCTCCACGGCGAGCACGGTCAAGCAGAACAACGGGCAGCCGCTCGTCACCGACGGCCCGTTCATCGAGACCAAGGAAGCCCTCGGCGGCTTCTACGTCATCGAGTGCAAGGACCTCGACCAGGCCCTCGCCCTGGCCAAGGTCTGCCCGTCCGGCAACGTCGAGGTCCGCCCAGTAATGGACACCCGCTCCGGCGCCGAACCCCCAGCCTGAACAACTACACCAACAACTGCTACGAGCTCGCTCGCGTCCCCAGCGGGGCAGCCGGACGAGTGGCGCCGGCTGCCCCAGCCACTGGGGCAGTTGGCGGTGGAGTGGGCGCCCACCTCAGCCGCAGGGGCAGTCGGCGGTGGGATGGGCGCCCACCTCAACAACTGCTGCGAGCTCGCTCGCGTGCTCAGCGGGGCAGATGGGGGAGGGGACCGGCTCGCGCGAGGGGCGCGGGTTGTGTTTAGGGGTTGATTTTGAGGCGGGGAGGAGGTGGGTAGGTGAGTATGGGTGGGGTGGGGGCTCGGGAAGTTGTGCGGGTGGTGGATGAGGCGCATCGGGAGTTCTGGTCCACGGTGCTGGCTTCGACTGTGCGGTTGACGCGGGATATCGATCTGGCGGAGGACTGCACGCAGGACGCTTTCGTACAGGCCTTGAGGACCTGGCCCGACGGAGTTCCGACGAATCCGGCCGGCTGGCTCACCACGGTGGCCCGCAGGCTCGCGCTGGATCGCCTGCGGCGGGAGACGACGCTGCGGCGGAAGTTGCCGCTGTTGATCGAGGACCCGGCCGCGCCCGGCGACGGCGAGCAGCCGACAGACCCGCTCCGGCTCGTGTTCACCTGCTGCCACCCGGCGCTCGCCCGCGACTCCCAGGTCGCGCTGACCCTCCGCCTGATCTGCGGCCTGACCACCCGCGAGGTCGCCGCCGGCCTGCTGATCAGCGAACCGACCGCGGCCGCCCGGATCACGCGGGCGAAGAAGAAGATCGCCGCCGCGGGAATCCCGTACCGGATCCCCGCCGACAACGAGCTCCCCGACCGCCTGGACGCAGTACTGACGGTGGTGCAGCTCGTCTACACCGCCGGGC
Source organism: Kribbella orskensis (assembly GCF_004342085.1). Taxonomy (NCBI): domain Bacteria; kingdom Bacillati; phylum Actinomycetota; class Actinomycetes; order Propionibacteriales; family Kribbellaceae; genus Kribbella; species Kribbella orskensis. The sequence goes on along the minus strand of NZ_SLWM01000025.1, from coordinate 100,168 downwards.
ACGTCGCGGCCGGTCCCGAGCTGACCCGAGCCGACCTGACCGGCCGTGCACTGGAGCTCGCCCGGCTACTTGTGAGACTGATGCCAACCGAGCCCGAACCACAGGCACTCCTCGGACTCCTTCTGATGACGCAAGCCCGAGGCGACGCGCGAGTCACTGAAGACGGCGAACTGGTGCTCCTCGCCGACCAGGACCGCTCCCGCTGGGACGCCCGCCTGCTGGCCGAAGGTGTCTCGCGAGCGACCGCCGCACTGCACGAAGGCCGAGGCCGCTTCGCGTTGCAGGCCGCGGTCGCCGGCCTGCACGTGACAGCCCCGTCGTGGGAGAAGACCGACTGGCATCAGGTAGTCCGCATGTACGACGCGATGCTGCTCGGCTGGCCCTCGCCGATCGTCGCCCTCAACCGAGCAGCCGCCCACAGCCTCGTCCCCGGCGCCGACCTGGACGCGGTACTCACCGAGCTGGATGCCCTAGGCAACGAGCCCGCACTCAAGTCCTACGCCTACCTGCCCGCCGCCCGCGCCGACATCCTGGCCCGCCTCGACCGCCCCACCGAAGCCGTCAAGGCCTACGACGAGGCCATCGCGCTCACCGTCAACGAGACCGAGAACCGCTTCCTCCAACGTCGCCGCGCCGCCCTGCTCTGAAACACTGGAGCTGTGGACGCAGCGATCGAGTACTTCGAGCAGTACGCCGACGGCCCGGTCCAGCTGATCGGCCAGGGCATGGAGGGTGCCGTCTACGACCTCGGCGACGACCTGGTCGGCAAGGTCTGGTTCGACCGCCGACCCGCTGACGTGCTCCCACTCCAGGCCTTCCTCAACGAGCTCAACCACCAAGACCTGCCGTTCCGTACTCCGGATGTCTCCCACGTGGACACCGTCGACGGCCGCGCGGTGAGTATCGAGGCCAAACTCCTCGGTACTCCGCTGAGCGAATCCCTGGCCACCGGCGCGATCACCCGGCAACAAGGCCTGGACCTGTTCGCGGAGGTGGTGGAAGCGCTCGGTAGGACCACAGCGGGTCCGGCGAGCAAGGCGCTTCCACTGATCGGGGAGTCGACCGAATCGTGGCGCGGTTCCTGGGGAGAGACACTGGCCGCAGTCGTCGACCGACGGGCAGCAGCGTCAGGCCAGCATCTACAGAAGGACGTCGACGGGTTCGACCAGTTGCTCGCGAGCGTCCAGGCCAAGTTGGAGGCGATCAAGCCGGACGAACTGCAGATACTGCACGGCGACATCTGCCCGCCGAATCTGCTCGTCGACGAGGACGGCCGAATGGCGCTTCTCGACTGGGGATTCCTCACAACGGCCGGCGACAACACCTTCGACGCTTCAACCGCGGCCGGCTTCTTCGACATGTACGGACCCGACGCCCGCGTCATCGACGACCTGCTGCTCGACCGCTTCGAAGCCGCCGGCCACTCGCGTGAGCGCATGTACCTCTACCGAGCCGCCTACTCCATCACCACGGCCACGATCTACAGCGCGGACGCGAGCGACGGCCATTACCTGTGGTGCGTGAACAACCTCAACCGGGCAGATCTCCGGGACGCTGTTTGATCGGACTGCCGTCGCTGAGGTTGTGCAGCAGACCTGGTTCGGCGAGGAGCAGCGGCAGTCGCCGTGCGTTGAGCGGCGACACCAGACCCTGGAGTTCCTCGACGGAGTACCAGGCGATGTTGAGGATCTCGAAGCCGTCGGGATTCAGCGACTCGATGAACGACGCGTCGTGCTGGCCCCCGTCGTACAGGATCTCGATAGCGTCGCCCCAGCCTTCCCAGCGGGGCAGCCAGTCGATCGCGAGCACTCCCGCGAGCGGCAACGTCGTCCCGAGCTCCTCCTGCATCTCGCGCAGCGCGCCCGACGCTGGGTCCTCGTCGGGCTCGACCACGCCGCCGGGGAGCTCGAGGTCCTTCTTGTAGCCGACCTTGCAGAGCAGCACCCGGCCGGCGGTATCGCGGATCACCACGTGCGCGATCACCCGCTTCTTCGGCAGCACCGAGTCCATCAGCGCGGTCCAGCCGGACAAGGAGTCGACGGCGGGATCCTCCCGGCGAAGGCCGTACACCACCACATCGCGGCGCTCGCCCTGCAGCACGGCACCCCCGCGCAACAGCCCCTCGCGCCGGAAGCCGGAGCGGATGGCGACCCGCGCGGACGAGCGGTTCTCGGGATCCACCTCCGCCTGCAGCCGTTCCAGGCCGAGCTCGCCGAAGGCGTAGACGACCAGCAGCCGTACTGCGCGGCGCGCCACCCGCTGGCCGCGGTACGGCTTGTACGTCGTCCAGGAGACCGACCCGACGCCGGGGGAGATCCGGCGGACCTCGACGTTGCCGACCGGTCCGGGCTGCCCGGCGAGCTCGATGGCGAAGTTCACCACCGCCCGGTCATCGGCGTACTGCGCGCGCCACCGCTCGACCCCCTCGGCCAGGTTCTCGCGGGTCGGAGTTCCGGGGAAGTCGAACCAGCGGGCCATCTCGTCGTCGGCCAGGCCGTAGGCGAGGTCGATGTCCTCGTCGCGCCAGGGACGCAGTGTCAGCTCGCCATCGGTCAAGGTCGGTTGGGGAGGCACGGCGGTCACCCCGCGAACGCTACCCGATCGGGCCAGGCACGGCTCTCGAGTTGAGGCGTGGCCGGTACTGCGGATCAGCCGTCGTGGCGGAACCAGACGGTGCCGAGCGGGGGAACCGAGATCTCGGCGCTGCCGGCCATCCCGTGCCAGCCCGGGCTGTCGGCCTCGACGCCGCCGAAGTTGCCGACCCCCGACCCGCCGTACCGGTCGGCGTCGGTGTTGACCACCTCCTGCCAGTGTCCGGAGTACGGCAGGCCAACGCGGTAGCCGTGGTGCGGGATCGCGGAGAAGTTGGCCACGCAGGCCAGCGTCGGCTCTCCCGGCTCGCCGTACCGGACGAACGAGAAGACGTTGTTGCTTGCGTCGTTCGCGTCGATCCAGGAGAACCTCTCGGGGGAGTGGTCGGTGCCCCAGAGCGCCTTGGTGTCCTTGTAGCTGCCGTTCAGGTCCTTGACCAGTTGCTGCAGGCCCCGGTGGTCGCTGTGGTCCAGCAGCCACCAGTCCAGCTCGCCCTTCTCGGACCACTCGGACTCCTGGCCGAACTCGCAGCCCATGAAGAGCAGTTGCTTACCCGGGTGGGCCCACATCATCGCCAGGTAGGCGCGCAGGTTCGCGAGTTGCTGCCAGCGGTCACCCGGCATCTTGCGCAGCAGCGAGCCCTTGCCGTGCACGACCTCGTCGTGGGACAGCGGCAGCACGAAGTTCTCGGAGTACGCGTACATCATCGAGAACGTCATCTCGTGGTGGTGGTACTGCCGGTGGACCGGCTCGTGCTCCAGGTAGCGGAGCGAGTCGTTCATCCAGCCCATGTTCCACTTGAAGCCGAAGCCGAGTCCGCCCAGATGCGTCGCCCGGGTGACGCCCGGCCAGGAGGTCGACTCCTCGGCCACGGTGATGACGCCCGGCACCCGCTTGTAGAGGGTCGCGTTCATCTCCTGCAGGAACGACACCGCCTCGAGGTTCTCGCGGCCGCCGTACTGGTTCGGCACCCACTGGCCGTCTTCGCGGGAATAGTCCAGGTAGAGCATCGAGGCGACGGCATCGACGCGCAGCCCGTCGATGTGGAACTCCTCGGCCCAGTAGACCGCGTTCGCGACCAGGAAGTTGCGCACCTGCGGCCGGCCGAAGTCGAACACCAGCGTGCCCCAGTCGGGCTGCTCGCCGCGGCGCGGGTCCGGGTGCTCGTACAGCGGTGTCCCGTCGAAGCGCGCCAGCGCCCAGGCGTCCTTCGGGAAGTGCGCCGGCACCCAGTCGACGATCACCCCGATGTTTGCCTGGTGCAACGAATCGACCAGCAGCCGGAAGTCGTCCGGGTCGCCGAAACGCGACGTCGGCGCGAAGTACGAGGTGACCTGGTAACCCCAGGAACCGCCGAACGGGTGCTCCATCACCGGCATCAGCTCGACGTGGGTGAAGCCCATCTCGGTGACGTAGGCAACGAGTTCGTCGGCGAGCTCGCGGTACGACTTGCCCTTGCGCCACGAGCCGAGGTGCACCTCGTAGACGCTCATCGGCTCGGCATACGCGTGCGAGGAGGCGCGGTGGTCGAGCCAGGCCGCGTCCTTCCACTCGTAGGACGAGTCGTGCACCACCGAGGCGTTCGCCGGGGGAGTCTCGGCCAGGTTCGCCATCGGGTCGGCCTTCTGCCGCCAGACGCCGTCCCGCCCGCAGATGTCGAACTTGTACCGCGTGCCCGGGCCGACGCCCGGCACGAACAGTTCCCAGACGCCGGACGAGCCCATCGTGCGCATCGGGTGCGCGCGGCCGTCCCAGAAGTTGAAGTCGGCGGTCAGCCGGATGCCCTGCGCGTTGGGCGCCCACACGGCGAACGAAGTACCGGTGACGGTGCCGGTCGGGCCGTCGTACCGGCGGACGTGCGCGCCGAGCACGGTCCACAACTGCTCGTGCCGGCCTTCACCGATCAGGTGCAGGTCCATCTCGCCGAGCGAGGGGAGGTACCGGTACGGGTCGTCGACCTCGAGCGCCGGTCCGTCGGTGTAGGTGACCTCGAGCCGGTAGTCCGGCACCTTGTCGACGTCGAGCACGCCGACCCAGACACCCTCGAACTCGTGCTCCAGCTCGACCCGCTGGTCGTCGTACACCGCCGTCACCGTGCTCGCGAACGGCCGCAGCACGCGCAGCGTCACCACCTCATCGCCGAGATGCGGCCCGAGCACCTGGTGCGGATCGTGATACGTCCCGCCGATCAGCCTCTCCAGCACCCCACGATCGACCGTGACCGCCTTGCTCCCCGAGGACCTCCCGATCGGCTCGACGTGCGCAGCCTCATAAGCCGACGCCTGCGCAGGCTCAAACGCCTGAACCTGCGGCGCCGCGAAGTCCTCCAGCCCGCTCGACTCGGGCTGTTCCAGCGGCTCGGTGGGCGTGGGCTCAGCGGTGGTCGGTGCGGCTTCGGGAGCCGGCTCCGAGGTGGGACCGGCCGGCATCTCGATGGCCTGATGACGCTCTTCGCCCGTCGCCTCGGAGGCCGACTGTCCCGCCTGGTCGCGCTCGCTCGAATCCATACGCCCATCCTGCCCGATCGAAGCCATTTCCAGTGCACCCCGTACCCGCCCAACCAAGACCTACACAGCTCGGGCACGGACCGGCCGAGGTATGCTGGCATACCATGAAGAGGACGACGGTGAAGCTGCCTGATGAGCTCGATGCCCAGCTACGGCACGAGGCTGCTCGGCGTGGCATGACGATCTCCGAGCTGACCCGCGAGGCCGTCGAGTCCCACCTGGCCGGTCGTCACGGTCGCCGACGTCGGCTGCTCGCCGCCGGTGCCGGCCGCAGTGGACAGTCGGACGTGTCCGAGCGGATCGAAGAGATCCTCGCGGCGGAGGTCGAGCGATAGCGCTCATCGTCGATGCTGGTCCGCTCTATGCGTACGTCGATGCGGACGATCGGCATCACGCCGAATGCCTTGAACTTCTGGCCACGCATCCAGGTCCCCTGCTGGTCCCGACCCTCGTGATCACCGAGGTCACCTACTTGCTGGCAAGCCGGCTCGGGACGACCGCCGAAGTACGGTTCCTCGGCGACCTGGCCGAAGGCAACCTGGTCGCTGAGCCCGTAGTACCGAGGGACTGGCTGCGGATCGCCGAGTTGGCAGCCGTCTATCGGGACCTGCCCCTCGGTACTGCGGACGCGTCAGTGGTGGCCGCAGCTGAACGGCTCGGCATCGCCCAGGTGGCGACCCTCGACCGCCGTCACTTCAGCGTCGTTCGTCCACTACACGTCGACGCCTTCGAACTGCTGCCCTGACTTGCGCCGGCGGCACTTACTCGGTGGCGCTGAGTTGGGCTGCGGCGGCTAGGGGGATGGGGAGCCAGGTGGGGCGGTTGCGGGCCTCGTAGAGGGTCTCGTAGATGACCTTGTCGGCGAGGAACGCGCTCAGCAGGACGCTCTCGTCGCGGGGATCCGAGCCGGCCACCTCGGCGTATCCGTCGCAGAAGGCGCGGCGGTTCCGGGTGGCCCATTCGGCGGCCCGGTAGGCGATCTGCTGGTCGCCCTGGTGGTCCGCGAGCAAGGAGCGGGCCGCGTAGTCGAAGGAGCGCAGCATGCCCGCGATGTCCTTGACCGGGGTGTCCAGCGCGCGCCGCTCGATCAGCGACTTGGCCGGCTCACCCTCGAAGTCGATCAGCTTCCAGCCATCGATGGTCCGCAGCACCTGACCCAGGTGGAAATCACCGTGGATCCGCTGCACCGTGACCGGTACGTCGTATGCCGCGAGGGCGTCGAACGCGCGGCCCAGGCCCTCGGCGTACTGGCCGAGCTCGGGGATCGCCGCGACCGCCTTGTCCAGGCGGCGCTTCATCGCGGCCGAGTGCTCGACCATCTGCGACGGCTCCCAGATGTCCGTGCCCAGCGCCTTCGCCAGCTCCGCGTGTACCTCAGCAGTCGCCGCGCCGAGCCGGTGCGACTCTCCCGCGAAGTCGCCGCCGACCTCCTCGGCGTGCAGGTCCGCCTCGGCGTACAGGTCGCGCACCGAGGTGGTCGCGTACGACCAGCCGTCGGTGGAGTTCTTCTCGAACGCCGTCATCATCGCCAGATCGCCGGAGTCGGTCCCGCCGCCGGCGCGCGGCCAGGAGCCCCGCGCCGACCCGAGGACCTCCGGGACCAGGTCCGAGCCGGCCTCGGTGAGCGCAGACTCGATCTCGACCCCGGGATTGCTCCCGGGCTCGAGCCGGCGGAACACCTTCAGCAGCGCGGTGTCGCCGAAGACCAGCGACGTGTTGCTCTGCTCGACCGTGAGCACCAGCGACTGCGCGTCGTCCGGTACCACGAGGCTGCGCTCGGGCGCGTGCACCGGATGGAACTCGAGTCCCTCCAGCCGGCGCCCGTGCGTCAGCGCGTCCAGCCAGTACGGCGTCGCTTCCTTGTCGTGCAGCGCGTCGTACACCCAGACCCGGGTGTCGCCCAGGTCCGGTTCGTCCCAGTCGCCCACGAACGCGTGGCTGTGGTTGTCGACCGGGGCGGCGTGATAGCTGAGCGGCAGCTGGTAGACCCGGATTGCGTTTTCCGCACCGGGCGGGCCGGCGCAGTAGACGAACCCGATCCGGACCGCGGGCCAGGCGCCCTCGTCCGACAGCCAGGCCGAGGTGGCCATCGCGTCGACGTGGACGTCATGTCCCTTCTCGCCGAACCACCGCTGGTTGGCGCAGAAGGACTGGACCTGGTCCAGATGGGAAGTCACGAAGAGCTCTCCTCACGATCAGCCGCCTTGTTGACCGGCAAGCGGAACCAGTAGAAGCCGTGCGCACCGAGCGTGAGCAGGTAGGGCAGCTCGCCGATGGTCGGGAAGTGCACCCCACCGAGCAGCTCGACCGGCTCCACGCCCTGCCACTGCCGCAGGTCCAGTTCGATCGGCTGCGGGAAGCGTGACAGGTTGTTCACGCAGAGCACCACGTCGTCACCGAACTCGCGAACGTAGGACAGCACGCTCGGGTTGGAACCGCCTAGATCAGTGAAAGTACCCATGCCGAAACACGGGTGCTGCTTGCGGGTCTGGATCATCCGCCGGGTCCAGTGCAGCAGCGACGACGCGTTCTCCATCTCCGCCTCGACGTTCACCGCCTGGAACCCGTAGACCGGGTCCATGATCACCGGCAGGCCCAGCTTGCCCGGGGTGGCCGTGGAGAACGACGCGTTCCGGTCCGGCGACCACTGCATCGGAGTACGGACGCCGTCGCGGTCGCCGAGCCAGATGTTGTCGCCCATGCCGATCTCGTCGCCGTAGTACAGGATCGGCGAGCCGGGCAGCGACAGCAGCATCGCGGTGAACAGTTCCATCCGGTTCACGTCGTTGTCGAGCAACGGCGCGAGCCGGCGGCGGATGCCGATGTTCGCCTTCATCCGCGGGTCCTGGGCGTACTCGCCCCACATGTAGTCGCGCTCTTCGTCCGACACCATCTCGAGGGTGAGCTCGTCGTGGTTGCGCAGGAAGATGCCCCACTGGCAGGTGTCCGGAATCTGCGGGGTCTGGGCCAGGATCTCCGAGATCGGGAACCGCGACTCGCGCCGGACCCCCATGAAGATCCGCGGCATCACCGGGAAGTGGAACGCCATCTGGCACTCGTCACCACCGGACTCGCGGTCGCCGAAGTACTCGACCACGTCGCCGGGCCACTGGTTCGCCTCGCACAGCAGGACACGGTCGGTGTAGTTCGCGTCGACCTCCTTGCGGACCCGCTTCAGGAACTCGTGCGTCCTGGGCAGGTTCTCGCAGTTGGTGCCCTCCTCCTCGAACAGGTAGGGGACCGCGTCCAGCCGGAACCCGTCGACGCCGAGGTCGAGCCAGAACTTCAGCGCCTCGATCATCGCGTCGCCGACGGCCGGGTTCTCGAAGTTCAGGTCGGGCTGGTTGGAGTAGAACCGGTGCCAGAAGTACTGCTGGCGGACCGGGTCCCAGGTCCAGTTCGAGGTCTCGCTGTCGACGAAGATGATCCGCGCGTCGGCGTACGCCGTGTCCGTGTCGGACCAGACGTAGAAGTCGCCGTACGGGCCGTCCGGGTTGTTGCGGGACTCCTGGAACCAGGGGTGCTGGTCCGAGGTGTGGTTCATCACGAAGTCGACGATGATCCGGATGCCGCGCGCGTGCGCGGCCTCCATGAACGCGGCGAAGTCGGCGATCGTGCCGACCTCGGGCATCACGTTCGTGTAGTCGGAGATGTCGTAGCCGCCGTCACGCAGGGGTGAGGGGTAGAACGGCGGAAGCCAGAGACAGTCCACGCCGAGCCACTCGAGGTAGTCGAGTTTCTCGGTCAAGCCTTGCAGGTCGCCGATGCCGTCGGCGTTCGAGTCCTTGAAGGACCGCACGAGGACCTCGTAGAAGACGGCCCGCTTGAACCACAGCGGGTCACTCTTCGTCAGTCCGTGGTGCTGCTCCGGCAGCATGTCGGTCACGCTCACCTCCATCGGGTGTATCCCCTCGGTCCAAACCTAGCGGTACTGCGGGCTGCCGCCACCGGGTCGATCCGGCGACGCGCGGGTGGACTCCTGCCCCAGCACGGGAATCCTCTGTTCTCCCATACCCGATCGGCGCGGTCCCAAAAGGGAACCCCGATCGGCACAGTCCTGCAGAAGGCACGGCTGAAGGTGAGTCCGAGCAATTGAACGCTGCGGGATGGGCGGTCCGGACGGCGTTCTGCTCAGTGTGACGGGCGTTTGCCAGTACAAGCAAATGGGGGCTCGATCGCCCTATTCACGGTCCGATTCGTGACCCGGACTGCGTTGCTTACCGGGCCGCGGGTCGTTATTTTCCGGGGCTCGCGGACTTGCGCGGCTTGCGGACGTACTTGGTGAAGCCGGCGCGTTCGGCGTCGGCCTCGGCGCGGAACCAGACCTCGGGTCTGGTCCGGCCGTAGTACGGCGAGTCGGGCGTGTGGAACAGCATCGACTGCACGTTGCCCTTGATCGTGAACCCGTCCGGCGGCCCCTGATGCGGCACCGCCTCGGCCGAGCCCTCGCCGTACCGCCCCGGCGGAACTGCATCAGTTTCAGCCAGTACCTCGTCCGCCGCGGGCCCGGGGTCGTCGAACAGGGTCGGCTCGGTGTTCCCGTTCTCGACATCCATCCGCCGCGAGAACGCAGGAGCAGCCACCGCCTTCGCCTGTACTACGGGCGCGGGCTCGGCCTTCTCCTCAGACTCGACGGGTTCCGGTTCGGGAAGCGGTTCCGGGGTGGCTGCCTGGGATTCCTCGTGCTGAGTCTGGTCGAAGGCCTCGACCGGTTCCTCAGGCAGGCGCTCGGCTGGTTCCTCGAAGCGGCGGGGCGGCGCGGCGGACGCAGTACCGGCTGCTGCTACGCCGGCCCCGACGAGAACTTCACTCTTCTCCTCGGAATCCTCGGCCGCCTCGCGGGTCTGCTCCCTGGCCACCTTCGCCTGCGACTGCTCCCGGAGTGCCAGCAGGAACCAGGTGATCGCCGCGCCGAGCACGAACGCGAGCAACGCCCACAGCCAGTTGTGCCGTACCAGCCAGCCCATCAGCGCACGCCCTTCGAACGCGCGGGCAGGGCACGGTGCAGCAGCCAGGCGGCGGCGCTGCCGACCACGAACGCGGCCAGCAGCAGGATCCAGGCCTGGGCGATCAGCCAACTCATCAAATTCCCCTAAGGAACTCTATGGAACTCGGATCTCGACCCGGCGGTTCGCTATCCGGCCGGCGGAGGTGGTGTTGGGCGCCACCGGACGGGTCTCCCCGTAGCCGTGGCTGGTGATGCGCCCGGCGGTTACGCCGAGCCGGACCAGCGTCGCCTTGACGGCGTCGGCACGCTGCTGTGACAGCGGCAGGCTGGTCGCTGGGCTGCCGAGGTTGTCGGTGTGGCCGCCGACCTCGACGTCGACGGAGTCGCAGCTCTTCAGCAGCGAGGCCGCGCGCACCACCGAAGGCCGGGAGGCCTCGTTCACGATGGCGGTCCCGGACAGGAAGACGATCTTGTTCTGCGTCATCAGCCGGGCCAGCCGCGCCTCGAAGGTCTGGCACGCCTCGCTGACCTGCGGTTTGTCGGCGGTCGGCACCTGCAGCTGGTTGGCGATCACCGCACCCGGTACGGCGGTGGCCACGGCGCGGGCCGCGGTCGCCTTGCTGGCCTGGTCGGCGACCTTACCGCTCAGGGTGACCGTAGTGCCGTCGTACTTCACCGAGGCCTCACCGGTCGCGCTCGAGAGCGCCTGCAGCAATGCGGTCAGAGCTGCCGGGTTGGGCAGGCCCGCGGCCGGGTCGACGCTGAGCTGGTTGTCGAACCTCATGCCCTCGGTGAGCAGACCGTCGATCTCCTTGGCCACGGAGTCCTTGGTGGCCTGGTCCCGCACGACCGCCTGGACGGTGAGCGAGTCGTCCGTCCTCGTCACCGCGAAGGGCGCGATCGCCACCTCTTCCGCGGTGGTCGTCGGCGGCCCGGTGGGCGTCGCGGTCGGATCGGCTGTGACCTCGGACTGGGCGACATTGCTGCCGCCCCTGGTGCTTGCTGTCCGAACCCCATCCACCGCGGCCACCACAGCTCTGGCCTCGGTCGCGTCACCCCCGGCCGGTACGACGACCGTCGCGTCCCGCCCGGAGAAATCGACCTGTACGCCGGTGATGCCGCGGGCGTCGAGTGCGGCCAGCGAACGGTCGCGGAGGTCGTCCTCGGTCGGGCCGGTGCGCACCGCGATCAGCACAGCCGTGAGCAGGACCGGAACGATCAGGGCAGCCAGCACCCAGACAAGTGCGGGCCGCCGCCGGACGATTCCGGTACTCGTCGTGGCGGCCGGAGTGTTGTCGGACCGGGATTCGTCCGGGGATCCGGGCACTGTTCCTCCGTCGGATGCGGTCAAAAGTGACCGTGCGCGAGGACATTACTCCGTCAGACGGCCACTGCGCACTCCAACCCGCGAACGTGCCCGTGTGGATCAGCCCGGGGTGGACTCGGTCAGGCCGATGCGGGTGTGGAGAGTACGCAGGGGAGCGGGGGACCACCAGGCCCAGCGACCCATCAGACCGAAGGCGGCGGGCACGAGAATGCCCCGGATCAGCGTGGCGTCGATCAGGACGGCCAGGCCGCTGCCGATGCCGAACAACTGGATGAAGCTGACCGAGCTGGTCCCGAAGGCGAAGAAGCTGACCGACAGGATCACCGCCGCCATCGACACGATCCGCCCGCTGCGCGCCAACCCCGTGGTGACCGAGTCGGTCAGGGTGGCGCCCTCGTCGTGCTGTTCCTTGATCCGGCTCAGCACGAACACCTCGTAGTCCATCGACAACCCGAAGGCGATGCAGAAGAGCAGCACCAGCATGCTCGTGTCGAGCGGCAACGGGGTGAACCCGAGCCAGCCCGACAGCCGGCCGTCCTGGAAGATCAGCACCATCGCACCGAGCGTCGCGGACAGCCCGATCATGTTCAGCAGCAAGGCCCGCAGCGGCTGCAGCAGACTCCCGGTGAACAGGAACAACAGCACGAAGGTCGTCAGCGCGATCATGCCGCCGGCCAGCGGCAGCCGGGAACCGATCGCGTGCTGACTGTCCATGAACCGCGCAGTGTTGCCTCCGACCAGGAATTCACCCGGCCCCGGCAGGGCGCGCACCGAGTCCACCAGTTGCCGCGCCTCCGCGGACCGCGAGTCGGCCTCTGTCACGACCGCCAGCCGTTGAACACCGTCGGCGACGAGTCGTGGATTCGCCGGCGCGACCTGCCGGCCGCCCGCGAACGTCCCGGCCGCCGACTCGACCCGGACCACATCGGGCAGGCTCGACAGCTTCACGGCGTACTCCGGGAGGTTGCTCGTGGCGACCGGGCCGGCACTGATCAGGTTGAGCGCGTTCGTGTCGTCGCTGCCGAAGTCGTCGCGCAGAGCATCGCCCACCACTCGACTGGAGGCTGTGGTCGGCAATACCCGGTCGTCGGGTGTCCCGAACTCGACATGCAGCAGAGGAGTTGCCAATAGCAACAATCCGGCGAGCACCGGCAGCGCGGTCAGACCCGGCCGCCGCATCGCCAACGCGGCCAGCCGTCCCCAGAACGGCGCCTCGGTCTTCGGCGCACCCTTCGCCCACGGGAGCCGGCCCGCGTTCACCCGGTGACCGAGCACCGTCAGCAGCGCCGGCAAGACCACCAGAGCCCCGACCATGGCGATCACGATCACGCCGATCCCGGCGTACGCGAAGGAGCGGAGGAAGAAGAGCGGGAAGAGCAGCAGCGCGGCGAGGGCGACCGCGACGGTCAGCGCGCTGAACACGATGGTGCGGCCGGCGGTCTCGACCGTGCGGACGACCGCTGCCTGGACGTCGGCGCCTTTGCCGAGTTCCTCACGGTAGCGGCTGACCATCAGCAGTGCGTAGTCGATCGACAGGCCGAGTCCGAGCGCCGTGGTCAGGTTGACCGCATAGATCGAGACATCCGTGGCCGATCCGAGCAGCGCGAGTTCGGCGAAGGTGCCGAAGATCGCGATCGCGCCGACCGCCAACGGCAGCAACGCGGCAACCACGCTGCCGAAGGCGAGTACGAGCAGCGCGAGGATGATCGGTACTGCGATCGCCTCGGCCAGCGCGAGGTCACGGCCGACCTGCGCGTTGACGTCATGGTTCACCCCGACCTCGCCGCCGAGGTTCACCGTCAGCCCGTCGTGCTCGCCGCCGTACGTGCTGATCAGCCGGTTCGCGATCTCGGTCCGGGAGTCGAAGTCTCCGCTGATCGAAGCGACCACCAGCGCCTTGGCCCCGTCCTCGGACCGCATGGCCGGCGCTTTGGTCGACCAGTACGACGCGACGCCGGTGAGGTCGGGCTCGGCCGAGATCCGGCGGGTGAGCTCGGTACCGGCCTTCGCGACGGCCGGTTCGTCGACACTACGGCCGGCGTCGACCACGAAGACGAGGTCGGCCTGGCCGTCGAACTTGTCCGCGAGTGCGGTGGCGGCCCGGGTGGATTCCGCGCCGGGGTCGTCGAAACCGCCCCCGGCGAGCTTGCCGAAGGCGCCGAAGCCGACGACGCCGGCGGCGATGAGCAGGAGAGCGGTGATCAGCAGGACCGGTTTCGCGCGGTGGGCGATGAAGGTGCCGAGGCGATGCAACATGGCGGGACTCCGTCAGGTCAGGAACTGGCAAGGGAGGTCGGGCCGCCCCGAGCGCGCCGGCAGGCGATCCGCAGAAAGTTGACGGGTGTAAACTTTATGGGTGTTAACTTGCCAGAGATGTGCACAGCCGTCAACATCTGCCAGATGAGCAGTCGGGATGCGTATCACCACGGAGATCTGCGGAACGCCCTGATCGCCGCGGCGGCCGAGCTGGCCGAACAGGGCGGGCCGGGCGCTGTCACGATCCGCGCGGCGGCCCGGATCGCCGGCGTCACCCCGACGGCGGCGTACCGGCACTTCTCCGGGCATGAGGCGTTGCTCGCCGCGGCCAAGGCGCACTCCCTGGACCAGATGGGCGAGGCGATGCGCAAGCGGCTGGCCGCACTGCCGCCGGAGCCGGACGAGGCCAAGGCGGCGATGGCCCGGATGGAAGCGATCGGCCGTGGCTATGTGGACTTCGCGCTGTCGGAGCCCGGCCTGTTCCGGACCGCGTTCGTGCTGGACGTGGACAAGCCGGCGCCGGACTTCCGGGGTTCGGACGGGCCGCACGAGATGCTCGTCAAAGGGATCGACGAACTCATCCGGCTGGGTTTCGTCGGGGAGGAGTACCGGGTCGGATCGGAGGTCGCGTCCTGGTCGCTGGTGCACGGGTTGTCGCTGCTGATGCTCGAAGGCCCGCTGGCGCGGCTGCCGAAAGAGGAGCGCCAGGCGGTGGTCGATCAGACGATGAACGCCTTCGTCCGAACCTTCTGGGTGGCCCGTTCGGCCACCTGATCCCGCAGTCGCCGCGACTCAGCGCGACCGTGGAAGGCCCTTTCCGTGGCGCTCCGTAGAGAACCCCTGTCCAAGAGTGTCCGGCTTAGGCCAGGGCGCATTTGTGCCAGCGGTGCGCGCAGGTAATCCCTTGACTAAACCTTCGTGGTTGGCCGTACTTATCCTGCGTCCGACCCCGGCATGCGGTGAACGGAGGGGCTCCATGGAGAGGCTGCCGGACTCGTCATTGATCATCGGGGTGGCCACGTCCACCGCCGAGCGGGTGCAACTCGCCCGGCTGCTGGGTGGTGCCGACGCGCTGCTGCTCGTCTCCAGCGCAGAACAGGCCCGCGCCTTCCTGGACCTCACCACCGCCTGCGACTCGACCCCCGTGGTACTGACTCCCACAGTGTTGCCCACGGCATCCAGGGGAGCGGTCACTGCCCAGATCGAGTCACCCCTGCCCACGTCTGGTCCCCACCCGGGCACCAGGCCCGCCGTGGTCGCGGCCCCACCCGCGGTGGTCGCGGGTCCGCCTGTGGCGGTGGCGGGTCCGCCTGTGGCGGTGGCGGGTCCGCCTGCGGCGGTGGCGGGTCCGCCTGCGGCGGTGGCCGCAGTACCGGCCGCTGACGAGGCGCTACGTCTCGACGAGGACCGTCGGGTGGCGCGCTGGAAGGACCGCGAGATCCCGCTGACCCGCCTGGAACACGACTTCCTGCACTGCCTGGTGAAAGAACCGGGCCAGGTCTGGACCTACCAGCGCCTCCACCACGCGGTCTGGGGCAACGAACACCTAGGCCACGGATCCCACATCCACTCAGTCGTCAAACGCCTCCGCCAAAAACTCGCCGAACTAGGCGCCTCCGTAACCATCCACGCAGTCCGAGGCGTCGGCTTCCACCTGCTCCCAGCCGCCTAGAACCTCCCCACGCTGCTCCGCCGTTTGCCGGGACGCTGGCAGGCGGTCAGGCTCAGGCGGACACGCCTCCACCTTCAGGAGCCGCGCCACCCACCCGAGCGTGCCGACCCCGGACAGAGGGTCCTGTCCGGGGCCGGCTTGTCAGGGCTAGGTCGTGGTTACTTGATGGACTTCAGGGCGAAGTCCTCCACGGCCGGCTCACCTGCGACGAGCCTCGTCGTGCGGGTTTGCGGCTTGTAGCCGTCCTTTGCGGCGATCAGGGTGAGCGGGTTGTTGCGACGGTCCAGCCAGTAGGCGTAGGTGC
The DNA here is from genome assembly GCF_004342085.1 of Kribbella orskensis. Lineage (NCBI taxonomy): Bacteria > Bacillati > Actinomycetota > Actinomycetes > Propionibacteriales > Kribbellaceae > Kribbella > Kribbella orskensis. The sequence continues at coordinate 84,562 of NZ_SLWM01000025.1, read as the reverse complement.
CGTCGGATTCGGTGATGAAGGTGTACGACTGCGCCCACGAGTCGACCTGGACGATGGCGCCGGGGAGCGGAGCGGTCGCGCCGGAGGTGGCTACCCCGGTGACCGTGCCCATCAGCTTGCTCCAGGTGGTCGGCGGCGTGACGTTCATCTTCACGTCGACCGGGTTGACCGCGTACGGCGTGTTCTCGCCGACGGTGACCGTACCGGTGTAGGTACCCGGCTGGTCGACGTTGGCCGACAGGCCCACCTTCAGGACGACCGACGCGCCCGGGGCCAGGGTGGCCTCGGTCTTGTCGATCGACAGCCAGCTGACGTCCGCCGACGACTCGGCACAGTCCTCGAGGCCCGGCAGAGCCTCACTGTCCACGGTCGCGTTGAAGCCGCCGGAGGAGCCACCGACCTTGTAGAAGCCACACGCCGCCGCACCGCGGTACCGCGGCATGTTGGCGTTCGGCAGAGCCGCCCAGGTACCGGCGGCCGGGTCGAAGGCGAAGCCGGCGTTGGTGACGGCGCCGGCCTGGACACCACCGACGACGAGCAGCTTGCCACCGGCGACGGCGAAGGACGCCGCCCAGTGGTCAGCCGGGGCGTCGGCGATGGTGGACCAGGAGTTGCTGCTCGGGTCGTAGACGTAGCCGGACTTCTGCGCGGCCGCGCCGTCGTTACCACCGGAGCAGTACACCAGTCCGTCGATCGCGCCGCAGGAGGCGAACGCAACCGACTTCGGGTAGTTCGCCAGCGTGGCCCAGGTGTTCGACGCCGTGTCGTAAGCGACCACGGAGTTGGACATCGGGGTACAGCTGGAGGTGGTGCAGCCACCGACGGCGTACAGCTTGCCGTCCAGGACAGCCTGGCCGGCGGCCGCACGCGGCGCCGGGTTGGCAGCTACCGCGGACCAGGCGTTGACCGCCGGGTCGTAGGCCCAGGTGCCTGCGTCCGGACCAGACGCGCCCCAGCCGGAGCTGGCGATGATCTTGCCACCCACAGCGCCGACGGTGACGGCGTTACGGGCGCCCGGAAGCGGGGCGATCGCGGTCCAAGCCAGGGTGGCCGGGTCGTAGACGTAGCTGTTGCCAGTGGAAGCGCTGCCGTTGCCGCCGGCGATCGAGTAGACCTTGCCGTCGAGGTTGACGACCCGGTTGTCCATCACGGTCGCCGGGTAGTCGGCGATGTCCGTCCACGGAGCCGCCATCGGCTTGGCCGCGGCGGGCGTGCCGGCCATCTTGCCCGACAGCTGGTTGGCGAACGAGGTCGCCACCTGCAGCCGCTGCAGCGGTGCGCCGGTGCTGTTGAAGACCTCGGACTTGGTGGTCGTGCTGCCGTCGGCGTTCTCGATCTCGAAGCCGCCGTCGCGCTCACCGAACTTCACGTCCACCGGCGCTCCACCGGTGTTCTTGACGGTGACCGACTTGGTGACCTTGCCGCCGGGCAGCCTCAGGCTGGCCTCGATCGACCCCGGGGTGACCGAGAGCCGGCCGGCCGCGAGGCTGAAGTCGGCCTGGGTGACCCAGTCCGCCTCGACGTTGACGTTCTGCGTCGAGGAGACGTAGTTACCCGCCTTGCTGGTGAAGCCGTGCTCGCCGGAGTCCGAGGAGTACAGCCAGTAGAAGCCGTCGGCCAGCCCGGTGTCCTCGGGCGTCGCGACGGTGGTCGCGGTCTCGGCCGGCTTGTCGTCACGGGTGACGACGGCGCCGTTCACGTAACCGCCGGTGTTGGCGTCCTTCACGTTGCCGACGACCAGACCGCCGCCGACCGGCTCACAGTTGACCTGGCTGCCGATCAGGACGTTGTCGACCTCCCACCACCACTCGTACGAGGCGTCGTAGTAGTGGAAGCGGACCTGCACGGCCGACTGGCCGGCCGCCTGCGGGATGGCGATCTGCTTGACGCCGCGAAGGTCCGTGACCTGCGAGGTCAGGTTGGCCCAGGTGGCGCCACCGTCGATCGACAGGTCGACATCGGCCTTCTCGCCGCCGAGCCAGTTGAGCTCCTGGTTGAACTTGACCACCGGAGCGGTGACCGCGGTCAGGTCGACCACCGGGCTGACCAGCGAGGTGTCCTGCTGCTGGCCGGGACCGTACCGGTCGCTGTCGACGATCGCGAAACCGCCGGACCCGCCGGTCAGGTTGCCGCGGTTGGCGACGTCCTCGAACTTCCAGACCTGGCCGTTGTTCTTGTTGTCCACGACGGTCCAGCCACTCGGGGCGGCCTTGGTGTCGAACGTCTCGTAGACGCCGTCGGAGCCCCACTTGTACCCCGGCGCCGTGGTGCACGCGTCGGTACGGACGGGGACCGCGACGTTCTTGGTCAGGTTGCCCGTGCCCACCGTGATCGGCTGGCTGACGGTCTGGTAGCCGGGCAGCTGAGTCTCGATCTTGAGGGAGTACGACGCGCTGGACGGCACCTGGAGGGTGTACCGGCCGTTGGTCGGGGTGGTGTAGTCGAACACGCCACCCGGGCCCTCGACGCTCACCTTCGCGTACAGCGGCCAGCCGTGGCCGGAGCCGTCCGTGATGGTGCCACCGACGCTCACCGTCGGCGCGGACGCCAGGGTGAAGTTCTTCGTGGTGGTCGCGTTGAGGGTGATGGTCGCGGTGCCGGTCTGGCCGACGTAGCCGAAGGCGGCCACCGCGAGGTTGTAGTCGCCGGCCGGGAGCACCGACGAGAAGGTGCCGTTCGCGCCGGTGGTGAGGGTACGGTCCGGCGTGCCCGCCTGGGTGACGGTCACGGTCGCACCGGAGATGGGCGCGCCGCCGGTGGCGGTGATGGTGCCGGCCAGCGTGCCGGTGTCACCGATCGGAGCGGCGTTCAGCAGTGCCAGCGCGTCGAGACGGCCTTCACCGTAGACGTTGTTGTCGTCGGTGGTGCCACCGCACTGGGTGTCCGCCTTGTCGACGGCCGAGCCGTCGAGCAACGCGCGGGTGGGCCCGACCTCGCCCTTCAGGCTGGGAGCCGCCGCCCACAGCAGCGCGACGGTGCCCGCGAGGTGCGGGGAGGCCATCGAGGTGCCGTTGAAGCTGGCGTAGCCGTTACCCGGAACGCTCGAGCGCACGTTCACGCCCGGGGCCGAGATGTTCGGCTTGGTCTCGCCGTTCTGGCCCACACCGCGGGCGGAGAAGGAGGCGATGTTGTTGTTGATGTCGTAGGCACCGGCGGAGTAGTTGCTCACCAGGCTGCCCGGCGAACCGCTCGTCTGGCAGGCCGATCCGCTGTTGCCGTTGGACCAGGCACCGAAGATGCCGGACGCGGTCCAGGCGTTGGTGATGTCCTCCATGAACGGCTCGTTGGAGGGCAGCGTGGTACCCCACGAGTTGTTGATGATGTTCGGCCGCTTGCTCGCGTCCGGGTTCTGCCCGGCGAGGTCGGTCGGCTCGAGCATCCACTGACCGGAGTTGATCAGCGCGGCGTCCGACGGGCAGCACCCGTTGGCGGCGATCCACTTGACCGCCGGCGCGACGCCGATCTGGTTGCCCGCACCGTCGTCACCGGCCATGGTGCCCATCGTGTGGGTGCCGTGGCCGTTGGTGTCACACGGTGCCGAACCACAGGTGCCGGCCGCGTCGAACCAGTTGTAGTTGTGGTCGAACGTGCCGTCACCGTTGTTGCCGCGGTACTGGTTCACCAGCGCCGGGTGGTCGTACTGGACACCGGTGTCGATGTTCGCGATGACGATGCCGGCGCCCCTGTCGCCGTACTGGCTCCAGACGTCATCGGCGTTGATGTTCGCGATACCCCACTCGAGCGCGTTGATCTCACGCTCGGTCTTGCCCTCGGTGACCTTCGGAACCTCCAGGGCCACCGGGTTGTAGATGCCCTCGACCTCGGCGTGCGTGGCCAGGCTCTGCGCCGTGGCCAGCGTGCCGCTCGAGACGCGGATCGCGTTGGTGCCCCAGAAGGCCTGGTACTTCACCTTCGACGCGTCGAGCTCGGCGCGTACCTTCGCCTGGCTCTCGGCAGCGGTCTTGCGCAGCGCCGCGGCGACCGCGGTACCGCGCTGGTTCCAGTCCGTGATCGTGCTGGCCTTGGACAGGTCGGCCTTGGCGGTGAAGCGGACCCAGTAGTCCGTCGCCTCCTTGGCGTCATTGCCCTCCAGCTTCGACAGCACGTCCGGCTTGATCTTGGCGGCCGGCGCGGGCGTTCCGCCGGGCTTGGTGGGTGGTGCCGCCTGGGCCAGGCCGGTGGCGGCCAGCCCGGTGGTGACGACGGCCACCGCCGCCAGAGCACTCACCAGTGATCTGGCGAGTCCCCTTCTTCGTTGATGTGACATCTCTGCAGCCCCTCACTTGTACGACCCCGAGTCGACTCCCCCGAGTCATTTGGTGCAGAGGTGCAGGGCTTCGCAGGTAGATCGTGGTGAACCGGTTCTGCGAACGCTCCGTGCACTCCAGGTCGCGACGTGTTACGCCGAGAGCCTGACGTGGACCTTATGTGTCAGATGCGGAGCGGAACAAGCACACTTGGTGAGCAAGATGTCACTAACAGTCCCTTGCTCGTGAGCAAGGTTTCGCCATTGCTTGTCAATACGTTGACGATTTGAGGCAGTGCTTGACATCGTAATCAGATGGTCACCGCCCGTGTCCCCGCCCCGACCGCCGGCGCCCTCGATCTGACCGGATCCGCCCAGGAGCCGTTCCCACTGCTGATCGCGGTGGCAGCGTCGATGGAGGAGCGGGTCCGGCTCGCGGAACTCGTCGACGATGTCGCGCCGCTGCTGCTCGTCTCCAGCCTGGACGAACTCCGCAGACTGCTCACGCCCGCACAACAGCCGCCGCCGGCTCCACCTGAGCAGCCGGAGCCCCCGGAGCCGGAGGCCGTCGACGAACCCGTCGCCAGGAAGGTGCCGGACCGGCGTACGGATCGCGGCGACCGGGGCGCCGACGTGCTGACGATCGACTCGGCCCGGTCGGTCGCGCAGTGGCGGGAGCGGGAGGTGCCCTTGACCGATCTCGAGCACGATCTGCTCACCCGGTTGATCACGGAGCCGTTGAGGGTGTGGACGTACGAGGCGCTGCACCAGGCCGTCTGGCGCAACCGGCACCTGCAGGGCACGGCCGACGTGCACTCGCTGGTGAAACGAGTACGCCGCAAGCTCGACGAGCTGGGCACCACCGTCACGATCGACGCGGTCCGCGGTACGGGCTTCCGCCTCACCGACCACCAGCGTCCGTCCACCACGTCCCACCAGCGCACCTCGATCAGCGGCCTCCGCGCGGGGTGAGTCACCTTGACAGTAGGCTGTCAAGGTGACAAGGGCTGAGAGTTACCGCTTGCTGGTGGCCGATGTGTACGAGCTGGCGGGCGTGTCGCGGGGGAGTAGTGAGCAGATCGCGTCCGAACAGGGGCAGACGGTGGCTCGCTGGCATGTGATGAGCGTGCTGTCGGACCAGGCGTTCACCGTGCCCGCGATCGCGAGGCGGCTCGGGCTGACCCGGCAGAGCGTGCAGCGGGTGGCCGATGAGTTGGTCGACGACGGGGTAGTCAAGCGTTCGGGCAATCCTGACCATCAGCGATCGCCGCTGCTCGCGTTGACCACGGACGGGCGCGAGACGCTTCGGAAGATCGTGATTGCCTCGGATGCCGACCGGTCCCAGCGGCTTGCCCGGGCAGGGGTCACCGTCGCCGAGCTCGATGCCGCGCGCGAGACCCTGCGCAAGCTGCTGTCCGTGCTCTGACATGAGATCGACCTGCTGAGCCGCGAGCGGCGGGGTAGCCTCTGGGTTTGTGCGCTTCTCGGCTATGAGTCACCTCGAATGTCCCAAGTGCGGCCTCACCCATTCCGCGGATCAGGTGATCGGCCTGTGCTCGTGCGGATCGCCACTGCTCGTCCGGTACGACCTCGACGAGGTGCGGGCCGGGTTGAGCAAGGACGACGTGGCCGCGCGACCACCCGACCTCTGGCGGTACCACGAACTGCTCCCGGTGCGTACGCCGGAGAACGTGATCAGCCTGGGGGAGGGGATGACCCCGCTGCTCGCAGTACCGCAGTACGGGCGGGAGCTCGGGGTGGACGGGCTGCTGATGAAGGACGAGGGGCTGATCCCGACCGGGACGTTCAAGGCGCGCGGGGCTGCCGTCGGGGTGTCCCGGGCGCGGGAGGTCGGCGTACGGAAGATCGCGATGCCGACCAACGGGAACGCCGGGTCCGCGTGGGCGACGTACGCGGCGCGGGCCGGGATGGAGGCGCTGATCGCGATGCCGATCGCGGCGCCGGAGATCTGCCGGCGCGAGGTGAAGGTGGTCGGCGCCGAGCTGAAGCTGATCGACGGGCTGATCGGTGACGCCGGGGCGTGGGTGCGCGAGCAGCTCGCCACCCGCGAGGGCTATCAGGACGTGTCGACGCTGAAGGAGCCCTACCGGATCGAGGGCAAGAAGACGATGGGGCTGGAGATCGCGGAGCAGCTCGGCTGGAAGCTGCCGGACGTGATCCTCTACCCGACCGGCGGTGGTGTCGGGCTGATCGGGATCTGGAAGGCCCTGGCGGAGCTCGCCGAGCTCGGCTGGGTCGAGGGGCCGATGCCGCGGCTGGTCGCAGTACAGGCGACCGGGTGCGCGCCGATCGTGCAGGCCTGGGAGAAGGGCCTGCCGGAGAGCGAAGCCTGGCCGGACGCGAAGACCGTTGCCTTCGGCATCACCGTGCCGAAGGCCCTCGGCGACTTCCTCGTCCTGCAGGCGATCAAGGAGACCGACGGCTGCGCGATCGCGATCGAGGACGACGACATCCTCGCCGCCCAACGGCGAGTGGCCGAGCTCGAAGGCTCGTTCATCTGCCCGGAGGGCGCCGCCAACTTCGCCGCCGTCCAGCAGTTGCGCGAGTCCGGCTGGATCAAGGCCGACGACCAGGTCGTTGCCCTCAACACCGGAACCGGCTTGAAGTACCCGGAGACCGTGCCGCTCTAGAGGTCTTGGGCGCGCAGTTGTTGCCGACCGGTGGTCAGCACCAGACCTGCCAGCACGCCTCCGGCGAAGCAGAGACCGGAGTCCCGCCATCTGGTCCGAACGCATTGATCCCGCTGGCCACCCCGACCGGCAGGAACCACCCCGTCTTGCGCCGGGCCTCCGGTGATTCCCGTTCCAGCACCGACATCATCGCCCCCACTTCTTCTTGTGAGGGCGATGATGTCAGGTGATCAGGCCTGGCCGCGGCGGACGGCGAGGATGTGGGCGGGCTCGCCGTTGGGGTCGAGCTTGACGTAGTTCTGCTGGCCCCAGCGCCAGGTCGCGCCGGTGATCTCGTCGTACACGGTGAAGGTGTCTTCGGGGCGCATGCCGAGCGCTGCCATGTCGAGGTGGACGAGCGACTCGCGGACCGAGTGCGGGTCGGTGTTGACCACCACGATGACGGTGTCGCTGTGCCCGTCAGGACCGGTGACCCGCTTCGAGAAGCACATGATCGCCTCGTCGTCCACGCTGTGCAGACTGAGGTTGCGCAGTTGCTGCAGCGCGGGGTGCCGGCGGCGGAGGTTGTTCAGCAAAGTCAGGTACGGCGCGAGGGTGCGGTTCTCGGCCGCGGCGGCGTCCCAGTCGCGCGGGCGGAGCTGGAACTTCTCGGTGTCCAGGTACTCCTCGGAGCCCGGCCGCAGGGCGACGTGCTCGAACAGCTCGAAACCCGCGTAGACCCCCCAGGCCGGGGACGCCGTCGCGGCGATCGCGGCGCGGATCTTGAAGGCGCCCGGACCGCCGTACTGCAGGTACGCCGTCAGGATGTCCGGCGTGTTCACGAAGAAGTTCGGCCGCAGGAAGTGGCCGGTCTCCTTGGTCAGCTCCTGCAGGTACTCCTCCAGCTCCCACTTCTCGTTGCGCCAGGTGAAGTAGGTGTACGACTGGTGGAACCCGACCTTCGCGAGCTCGCGCATCATCGGCCGCCGGGTGAACGCCTCGGACAGGAAGACCACGTCCGGGTCGGTCTTGCGGACCTCGCCGAGCAGCCACTCCCAGAAGTTCACCGGCTTGGTGTGCGGGTTGTCGACCCGGAACACGGTGACGCCGTGCGAGATCCACAGCTTCACGATCCGCAGCACCTCGGCGTAGATGCCTTCGGGATCGTTGTCGAAGTTGATCGGGTAGATGTCCTGGTACTTCTTCGGCGGGTTCTCCGCGTAGGCGATCGACCCGTCGGCGCGGACCGAGAACCACTTCGGGTGCTCGGTCACCCACGGGTGGTCCGGCGAGGCCTGCAGGGCCAGGTCGATCGCGACCTCGAGCCCGAGTTCGCGGGCCCGGCTGACGAAGTAGTCGAAGTCCTCGAAGGTGCCGAGCTCCGGGTGGATCGCGTCGTGGCCACCTTCCGAGGAACCGATCGCCCACGGGGATCCGGGGTCGCCGGGCTTCGGGTCGAGGGTGTTGTTCGGGCCCTTGCGGTACGACCTGCCGATCGGGTGGACCGGCGGCACGTAGAGCACGTCGAACCCCATCGCGGCCACCGCGTCGAGCCGCTGGGCCGCAGTACGGAAGGTGCCGGAGCTCCACTCCTGCTTCTCTTCGTCGTACGTCGCGCCCTCGGAGCGCGGGAAGAACTCGTACCAGCTGCCGTACAGCGCGAGCCGCCGGTCCACCCAGACGGGGTACGTCTCGGACGAGGTGATCAACTCGCGCACCGGGTAGCGCCCGAGCGCGGAGCGGACCTGCGGCGAGATCCCCGCGGCCAGCCGGGCCTCGGGCGGCAGCGCCGGGTTGGCCAGCGCCTGCGCGGCGTCGCTCAACGTACTGCGGTCGACGCGGACCGCGGGCGGTACGCCGGCCGCGGCGCGGTCGAAGAAGGCGGCGCCCTCGGCGAACATCAGGTCCACGTCGATACCGGCCGGGATCTTGATCTCCGCGTTGTGCCGCCAGGTCCCGTACGGGTCGCTCCAGCCCTCGACCGCGAACGTCCACGCGCCTTGCTCCTGCAGGGTGACGTCGACCGTCCAGCGGTCGCTGCCCTGGCCCAGCGGGGTCATCAGCATCCGTCTGGTCTGGCCCGTCGGCGACGTCAGCACGACGTTCGCGTTCACCGCGTCATGGCCCTCGCGGAACACCGTGGCCGCGATGGTGAACGTCTCGCCCACCGACGACTTGGCCGGATACGCGCCGGCGTCGACGGTCGGGGTGACCTCGGTGATCGGGATGCGCCCAGTCATGGAGTAAACGAACCTTCGCTTTCCGACTCGCGGTGGTTGACACGGGAGTTGTGCAGCACTGACGTTATCGGTTCCCCACGGTTCGCGGGGCCATGCACACCCTTGCTTGCCCGGGTCCTCGTTCCGGCGTACCGGGTCTTGTGGGCCGGGCTCTCGGTCCACACTGCGGAACAGGGGCTGCAAGTTCTTGCTCGCGTTGCAAAATCGATGCAGCCCGAGGGTGAGTTCGGGTCCATCGGCCGGTACGGTGTCCCGGTGCGAGCGATACGACGATTCTCCGTCCGCCCTGTCCTGCCCGAGCCGCTGACCGGTCTCGGCACCCTGGTGAACAACCTGCGCTGGGTCTGGCACCCCGAGACGCAAGACGTCTTCGAGGCTGTCGACCCCCAGCTCTGGCGCAGCACCGGCGGTGACCCGGTCCGGCTGCTCGGCGAGGTCCCGGCGGCCCGGCTCGACGAGCTGGCGAACGACCACGCCTTCCTCCGCCGTCTGGAGCTGGCTGTAGCCGACCTGACCGGCTATGTCACCGACGACCGGTGGTTCCAGGCCGAGGCCGGTTCGCCGGTCAGCTCGGTGGCCTACTTCTCCCCGGAGTTCGGCATCACCCACGTGCTGCCGCAGTACTCCGGTGGCCTCGGCATCCTGGCGGGTGACCATCTGAAGGCAGCGAGTGACCTGGGTGTCCCGCTGATCGGCGTCGGCCTCCTGTACCGGCACGGCTACTTCGGCCAGTCGCTGAACCGCGAGGGCTGGCAGCAGGAGCGCTACCCCCTGGTGGATCCCGACGGGCTGCCGATCAGCCTGCTCCGCGACGGAGACACCCCGGCCGGCATCAACGTGACGCTGCCGGGCGGCCGCAAGCTGTGCGCCCAGATCTGGGTCGCCCAGGTCGGCCGGGTGCCGCTGCTGATGCTCGACGCCGACATGGAGGACAACGAGCCCGCCGAGCGCGAGGTCACCGACCGCCTGTACGGCGGGACGACCGAGCACCGGATGCTCCAGGAACTGCTGCTGGGTGTCGGCGGCGTCCGGGCGGTCCGCGAGTACTGCCGGGTCACCGGCCACGCGGCGCCCGAGGTGTTCCACACCAACGAGGGCCACGCCGGCTTCCTCGGCATCGAGCGGATCCGCGAGCTGGCCCACGACCAGCGCCTCGACTTCGACACCGCCCTCGAGGTGGCCCGCGGCGGCACCGTCTTCACCACCCACACGCCGGTCCCGGCCGGCATCGACCGCTTCCCGGTCGAGCTGATCCAGCAGCACTTCTCCGCCGACGCGTTCGGCGACGGTGTACCGATCGACCGGATCCTCGCGCTCGGCGCCGAGGACTTCGAAGGCGGCGACCCCGGCGTCTTCAACATGGCCATCATGGGCCTTCGCCTGGCTCAGAGGGCGAATGGCGTCTCCAAGCTGCACGGCGTCGTCAGCCGCGGCATGTTCGCCGGCCTGTGGCCGAGCTTCGACCCGTCCGACGTGCCGATCACCTCGATCACCAACGGCGTGCACGCCCCCACCTGGGTGGCGCGCGAGATCTCGAACCTGACCTACGCGGCCGCCGACGAAGGCGACTCCGAGGGCATGTTCGAGGGTCTGGACAAGACCACCGACGCGGCGCTGTGGGAGACGAAGCGGATGCTGCGGCAGCGCTTCATCGACGACACCCGCGCCCGCGTCCGCGCCTCCTGGGTGAACCGCGGCGCGAGCGAGGCGGAGCTCGGCTGGGTCGACTCGATCCTCGACCCGGACGTGCTGACGATGGGATTCGCCCGCCGCGTCCCGTCGTACAAGCGGCTGACCCTGATGCTGCGTGACCCGGCCCGGCTGAAGGCGCTGCTGCTGCACCCGACCCGGCCGATCCAGATCGTCATCGCCGGCAAGGCGCACCCGGCCGACGAGGGCGGCAAGAAGCTGATCCAGGAGATGGTCCGGTTCGCCGACGACCCGGAGGTCCGGCACCGCATCGTCTTCGTGCCCGACTACGACATCGCGCTGGCGCAGCCGATGTACCCGGGCTGCGACGTCTGGCTGAACAACCCGCTCCGCCCGTACGAGGCCTGCGGCACGTCCGGCATGAAGGCGGCGCTGAACGGCGCGCTCAACCTGTCCATCCGCGACGGCTGGTGGGACGAGTGGTACGACGACGAGTTCGGCTGGGCGATCCCGTCGGCCGAGGGGATCGAGGACACCGACCGCCGCGACGACCTCGAGGCGCACGCGCTGTACGACCTGATCGAGAAGCAGGTCGCGCCGCGCTTCTACGACGGCGAGGTCCCCGGCCGCTGGATCGAGATGCTCCGGCACACCATCAAGGAGCTCGGGCCGAAGGTGCTCGCCACCCGGATGGTCCGCGACTACGTACAGCAGCTCTACGTACCGGCCGCACACTCCTCCCGCCGGCTCAACTCGACCTACGAGGGTGCGCGCGAGCTGGCCGCGTGGAAGAAGCGCGTCCGCGCGGCCTGGCCGCAGATCCGCGTCGACCACGTGGAGCTGCAGGGCCTCGGCGACGTACCGCAACTCGGTACGACGGTCGGCATCCGCGCGTTCGTCTCGCTGGGCGAGCTGACCGCCGCCGACATCGACGTGGAGGCGATGCACGGCCGGGTGAACTCCGAGGACGAGATCACCGATCCGGTCCGGGTGTCGCTGTCTCTCGCCGAGACGTACGAGGGCAACCGTCACCGGTATGAGGGCGAGCTCAAGCTCGACCGCACCGGTCCGTTCGGCTACACCGTGCGGGTGCTCCCGAAGCACGACATGCTCGCCAGCCCGGCCGAGCTCGGTCTGGCGGCCGGCCCGTCCGACCCCGAAGACCCGGAAACCCCGGACCTGCCAGCAGGCTCCGAGTTCTAAGTCACTGAACAACGCCGGGCCCCGCCTACCTCTAGGCGGGGCCCGTCCATTTCTCCCAAGCTGGTGCCACGCTCGGCACTGGCCGACTCACGGCGATCTATCAGCGCCTACGCGGGGGCCATCGTCCTTCGCGAACGAATGACGATGGCCGGCCTTCCCGGGCGTCGGCGCCGGGAAGGCTTCGCGCGTACTTTCATCCGAGGTACTCCTACGGCGCATCCACCTTCTGGCGGGTGCTGAGGTCGACCCAGGTCGGCGGCGTACCGGAGGGGGAGTGGACGAGGACCCGATCGCCCGGATGCAGGTCCGGGTCCTCGCGGTACCGGTCGCGGAGCTTGGCGGTGGCGGCCTCGTCGCCGGCGTCCGAGGCGATCAGCAGGGCGGCGAGCTCGTCGGTCGGGGTGAGGTCCATCTCGAGGTCGTCGGCCATCGCGCCCCAGCCGTCCCAGAGCAGCAGTTCGTCGCGTTGCAGGTGCGCCAACTGCAGGAACACGTAGTTGCGGATGAACCAGCCGCCCCTGAACGGCAGCGAGGGGTCCACGCCGTAGACGTCGCCGTCGATCTCGCCCGCGCGGAACGCCCGCCACACCTCGGCGGCCGAGTCGAACTTCCCCTTCGGGATGTCGTGGACGTCGAATCCCCAGTGCTCGGCAGGCTCCAATTCCGCGTCCAGCAGCACCCAGCGGTCGCCGTTCCAGTACTCGACGACGACGTGGTCGTGGTGGAACCCGGGCGCGAAGTACGAGCTGAAGCCGACCCGGCTGCGGGCCGGGATGCCCTTGTGGCGCAGGGCCGAGATCATCAGCAGGGTGTAGTCGCGGCAGCAGCCGACGATCCGGTCGGCCGGTTCGCGCGGCGCCGCCAGGGGAGTGCCGTTGCGGCGCTGGTCGGTGGCCAGCATCGCCTCGACCCAGCGGTGGTTGATCTCCTCGAGCCGGTCGCCGGTGAATTCGATGCCACCGCCGCGGTAGTGGATCAGCAGGTTGCGGATCACCGCGGTGAGTTCGGCGATGTCGGACGGCAGTTCGTCCAGGAGAGCGGCGTGCGCGCCGGGGTCGCTGTAGGCGGACTGCTCGGCATAGTTCATCGGTTCTTCCCCTCACGTGGATGGATCGGTACTGCGACGTCGACCGCTGGGCCGTCGCCGGGAATGTGCTGGTAGCCCGCGTGGTACACCTCGCGCGATGGGCCCGCGGCCGGTCCGGCGTACTTGCGGACCCAGTCCACGACCAGGTCGTAGGCGAGCATGATGCGGGGGTAGACGCATTCGTCCTTGGTGATCGTGCAGTAGGCCTCGGTGTGGGCGGGCTCGACGCGGATGCCGATCGGCCCGGCCGGATCCACCAGCCCGGTGAACGGCACGCACACCTCGACCGTCGCCTCGCTCTCCGGTGTGACCGCGCCGTGGTAGATCACCCACGAGCCGCCGGGGAGGCCCGCGCCTGCCTGGGTCAGGTGTGCGCGGATCTCGATCGTCGAGGACACGATGACGCCCATCAGCAGTTGCTGGTCAGTGTCTACCCGGATCGAGGCGATCTTGGTCTCCGGTACGTCGCGGACGAGCACCGGCCGCGGGGTCAACCCGGGGGAGCCGGAGCGGGTCAGCCGGTCGCGGAGGTACTCCAGCGTCGCCCTCCGGGCTTCGGTGTTCGCCTCCTCGGCTGCCCACCAGCGGTCCAGCCGGATCAGCGCCTCGTCGTCGGTCCCGGTCAGTACCTCGGCGATCGTGCTCAGCGGCATGTCGAGCTGCCGCATCACGCTGATCCGGCGAGCCCGCTCCAACTGGTCCGCGGAGTACAGGCGGTAGCCGTTGACCGGATCCACCCGGGCCGGCGGCAACAGCCCCGATACGTCGTACAGCCGCAACGCCTTGTGCGAGAGTCCGGCCCGCCGACCGAACTCGCTGATCGTCAACTCGTCCTTCGTCCCCTCCATGCGGCCAGTCAACACCCTGCCCCAGGGGCAAAGTGAAGCCCGCCGCGGCGGGAGAGTGGGCTTGCGTTCATGACACTAGCGATATATCGTTAGTGTCATGAGATATATCGAGGAGGAATCCATGAACACCGAACGAGAAGACCGCAGACGCGGTCACCACCACCATCCCCGGCGCGGCGGACCGCGATCGGGTGAAGGAATGCCCATGCATCGGCGGCGTGGCGGCCGCGGTCGGGCCCCCCGCGGCGATGTCCGTGCGGCGGTCCTGACGCTGCTCGCCGAGGAGCCGATGCACGGCTATCAGTTGATGCAGGCGATCGCCGACCGCAGCGACGGTCGCTGGACACCCAGTCCCGGCGCGATCTACCCGACCATCAGCCAACTGGAAGACGAAGGCCTGGTCAGCGTCGTCGCCGATGCCGGTCGCAGGCTCGTCACGTTGACCGACTCCGGTCGCGAGCAGGCGGACGCCCGTCGCGAGACCGGCTACGACCCCTTCGCCGAGTACGAGAGGTCCGAGCCTGCCACCGACCTGCGCGGCCTGCTGGAGCAACTGCACGCAGCCACCCGGCAGGTTGGCCGCTCCGGCACCGAGGAACAGCGCGCCGCGGCAGCCAAGATCCTGACTGACGCACGCCGCTCCCTCTACCTGCTGCTCGCCGACGGTCCCCAGGACCCGAACGACTGATCGCGTGGCGCAGTGAGAGCTGCGTCACGCGATGGAACGTTTTGCGTTCCAGCCTCCTCTTCCAGGCATCTCGACAGTTCTGAGGAGGAGATGACCCATGAATGCTCGACAGGTCGTGGCCGGTGTCCATGTGCTACTGGCGGCGGTGCACGTCTACTGGGCGACCGGAGCGACGTGGCCCGCGACCGATCAGAGATCGCTGTCGCAAGCTGTGCTCGGCCAGGAGGTCTCCTTCGCACCACAGGTCGTGCTACCTCTTGCAGCTCTGCACGTGGTGCTCGCCGTGGCTGTGCTGAAGGTCGACCGCCTTCGACTGGCTCAGCTGGTGGTGGCAGGTCTCGCAGCCGGCCTGGCCGTTAGAGCCGCGGCCGGTCTGGTGTGGGACTTCGGCCTCGGCACGGACTCCGGTACTGCGTTCTACTGGCTGAACCTCTTCTTCTACACCCCTGCCTGCATCTCCTTGCTGGCTGTGGATCTGCGGCTGCTCCGGACCAGGCAACTGACAGAGTTGCCCGCGTGATCGAAGAACCAGAGCAGTTGGTCCGCAGGGCGCAGGGTGGAGACACCCTCGCGATGAACGACCTGCTCGACCAACTCACGCCGTACGTCGGCCGGATCTGCGGGCCGATTGCCTTGAGCAACGGACCGGACGCCACCCAGGAGGCGCTGGTCGCGGTGTTCAGGTCGCTGCGGACTCTCAAGGAACCGGGAGCCCTGTTCGGCTGGGTTCGCGCCATCGCCGTCCGCGAAGCGATCCGGGTGGCACGGCAGGACCAGCGGCAGGTCGCCGCGGATCTCGACGAGTTGCCTGCGCCGAACGACCCGCAGTTGCTGGTCGACGTACGGGACACGCTGGCAAGGCTGACTCCGGAGCACCGCGCGCTCCTGGTCCTGCGCGATATCGAGGGCCTCGACGAGCAGGCGGCTGCCGTACTGCTCGAGTTACCAGCCGGCACAGCCAAGTCCCGGCTCCACCGAGCCCGCGCGAGTTTCCGAAAGGCATGGGGATCATGACGAACTGGCCGCAAGCAGAACTGGACGACGTTCGCCGACTGCACGCCCTGGCAGCCGGCATCCCCGGAGCGGAGGTCACCGAGCGGGTCTTCGACGCGCCGCTCCCAGCCGTCTGGGATCTCATGTGGAGCGACGGCCGGCGCTTCATCGAGTTCCAGCCCGACATGCGCTCGGTGGAGAGCGTGCAGCGCGAGGGCGACCGGATCACGATGCTCGTCCGCAGCACCTTCGGCATGAGAGCCCGCCTGCAGGGAGTAGTTCGCCCCGGCTGGTGCTGGCTGCAAAGCCGCTTCCTCCTGATCGGCATGGCCGCCACCGAGGACCCCACCGGCGGCACGCGAGTAGCTCTCACCGGCGGCGTCCGCGTCCCCGGCCGGGCGGCGCTGATCCCGCTCGGCGTTCGCCGGGAGAGCAGGAAGTCGCTCGATCGGCTGGCGAGCAAGCTGGAGGCCTAGGAGAACGACGCGGTACCACCGGCTGGCCGGGCTGATGGCTACTGAGGTTGGAGTATGGCCGGGGGCAGCGCAGCGAGGACGGCTCGGGCCTGGTGGTGGTAGCCGAGGTCGTTGGGGTGAAAGAGATCGGGAGCGAACTGGCCGCGCCAGGGTCGGGCGAAGTGGCGGGAGAGTTCCGCTACAGGGAAGCCTCGGCTCGCGGCAGCGCTGTGGATGGTTCTGTTGATGCTGGCGACGTACGGGCTGCAGAGGCTGCCGACGGTCCAGAGGCCATCGGGCAGCGGGAGATCCAGCATGACGGAGGAGCGTGGTAGCCGGTCGATCAACTGACGCAGGGTGGAGCGCAGGCGCTTCGGGGCAGTGGCGAAGATGTCGTTGCTACCGATGCCACAGGTGACCAGGTCCGGTTTCTGCCCGAGTTCCTCGAGGACCGGAAGCTGCTGGTCGATCGCTTGCCAGGTCTGCGCACCGGAACGGGACAGGTTGAGAACCCGCCAGGGACGGCTGCTCCTGGCCGCCAACGCCGACATCACCTGACCGACGTAGCCGTTGAGCGGTGACGAGGCACCGACGCCCTGGGCGGTCGAGTCGCCGAGAACGACCCAGAGCGGACCATTGCCGGCGATGGCGGTCTTGTTGTTCGCCCGCCAGAAGTCGGCGAAGGTCTGCGCCTGCACGTCGACGAAAGCGACGCCGTTGAACCACCGCTTGAGTGCACGCCGGGCCGTCGCGGTCTCGGCGTCGCCCCACCGGACGACGAGATGGTGAAGAACGCCGATCGGCGTCTGATGCTCGCGATTGACGCGCTCGCCTTGGCGCAGCAACAACATCCAGCGCCCCCCTCTGAAGTCCGAGCGAACAGCAGCCGTGCGCGGGTGTCGCGGACAAGGCTCTGCGGTGAACGAATGGAGAACAGCGACGGTACGACACGAAGGTGAACAACCCGCCGTTCCGCTGGAGGGCACAAAGGAGGGAGAGGCCGCCGGCGGTCGGCGGGCCTCTCCCTGGGACTACTCAGGCGCCCCCTGCTGCATCGTCGTCTTCTCGACAACGATGCTGGTCGCGTACCGCGGCGTGCCCGGCGGCTCCACGTCCGCCCACTCACCGGCGTACTTCTCCGCGATCGCCCGCTCCAGCGCACAGTCCGGATCCACCACGAGCTCGCCGACCGTCCCCCGCAGCTCGATGTAATGCGTCGGCCGCGCCGGATCCACGACGACGAGAGCGATCCGCGGATCCCGCCGCAGATTCCGCAACTTCTGCCGCCCCTCGACCAGACTGAAGCGAACAACGTCCCCATCCCACAAGAACCACAAGGGCGTGACCTGAGGCTCGCCGCGCTTCCCGATCGTCGACACGAACGCCACCGCCGTCGACCCAAGCAACCCATGAAACGCCGCCGGAATCTCCATACCCTCCCCATCGCCCACCAGCCACCCACGACCAGCCATAGCCGAGAGTACGCACACCACCGGTCCAGCAAGTCCCTTGACACCGGCAGATCAGAGGGCGCGGAGGAGGACTAGGCAGCGGGGGGAGAGGGGGACTACTGCGCCGGCTTCTACCTCGGTGGCGCCGGAGTTGCTGGTGTCCAGGACTACTTCGTAGGCGGGGGCCCAGGAGGCGTCGGGGACGGTGACCTCGCGGGGTTCGGCGGTGGCGTTGAGGGCCAGGAGGAAGGAGTTGTCGGTCTGGCGGTTGCCTTCGACATCGAAGCCGCGGAGGGCGTCGCCGGCCAGGAACATGCCGATGGTGCGGAGGTTGCCGTCGTGCCAGTCGGCCTCGGTCATCTCGCTGCCGTGCGGGGCGATCCAGGAAAGGTCTTTCCGGCCGCCCGGTACGACGGGCTGGCCGGAGAAGTAGTGCCACTGGCGCAGGGTCGGGTGTGCCGCCCGGAGAGCGAGCAGCTTCTTCGTCAGCGCCAGGTGATCCGACCACTCCGAAGGCAGGGACCAGTCGAACCACGAGGTCTCGTTGTCCTGGCAGTAGGCGTTGTTGTTGCCGTGCTGCGTCCGCCCGCACTCGTCGCCCGCCGTGATCATCGGTACTCCGGTCGACAGCACCAGGGTCGCCATCAGGTTGGCCATCTGGCGTTTCCGGAGTGCGATCACGCGCCGGCTGTCCGTCTCGCCCTCGACCCCGCAGTTCCACGAGCGGTTGTCGTCGGTGCCGTCCCGGTTGTGCTCGTGGTTGGCCTCGTTGTGCTTGTGGTCGTAGCTGACCAGATCGCGCAGGGTGAACCCGTCGTGTGCGGTGATGAAGTTGATCGACGCGTACGGGTAGCGCCCGTCGTCGCCGTACAGGTCGCTCGAGCCGGACAGCCGGTAGGCGAGGTCCTGGACGCCGTGCGACGAAGTACGCCAGACGTCTCGCACACTGTCGCGGAACTTGCCGTTCCACTCCGACCAGGGAGTGCCGAAGTTGCCGACCTGGTAGCCGAAGTGGCCGACGTCCCACGGTTCGGAGATCAGCTTGACCCGGCCGAGCACGGGATCCGCGGCGACCTCCGCCAGGAAGGGATGCCCGACCGTGTCGACCTCGTGCCGCTCGTTGCGGATCAGCGTCACCGCCAGGTCGAAGCGGAACCCGTCGACGCCCATCTCCTCGACCCAGTACCGCAGCGAGTCCATCACCAGCCGGCGGACCTGCGGGTGTGAGGTGTCGACGGAGTTCCCGGTGCCGGTGACGTCGTACATGGTGCCCGTCTGGGTCAGCCGGTAGTACGCGCGGTTGTCGAGGCCGCGGAAGCTCAGCGTGGGCCCGTCGAAACCCCCTTCGGCCGTGTGGTTGTAGACGACATCGAGGATCACCTCGATGCCCGCGGCATGGAACGCGGCCACCATCGCCTTGAACTCCGCGACCTGCTCGCCCAAGGACCCCGACGACGAGTACGGCGCGTGCGGCGCGAAGTAGTTCAGCGAGTTGTAGCCCCAGTAGTTCGGCAGGCCCCGGGCGGCGATCGAGGGCTCGGTCAGGAAGTGGTGGATCGGCAACAACTCGACCGAGGTCACCCCGAGCTCGACCAGATAGTTGATCACCGACGGATGGGCCAGACCGGCGTACGTACCGCGCTGGTGCTCGGGCACCTCCGGGTGGAGCCTGGTGAAGCCCTTGGTGTGCAGCTCGTAGATCACGGTCTCGCCCCACGGGACCGGCCTGCTGATCGGCGGCGGTGGTTCGGAGGCCGCGACGACCACCCCGACCGGCACGTGGCCGGCCGAGTCGCCGTCGGAGGAGTCGTAGATCAGCGGACTGGCGAAGTCGAGCGATCCGTCCACGGCTCGCGCATAGGGATCGAGCAGCAACTTCGACGGGTTGAACCGCAGCCCGTGCGACGGGTCGAAGGGACCGTGCACGCGGTACCCGTACCGCTGGCCGTGGCCGACAGCGGGGACGAAACCGGTCCAGTACTCACCGGTGTGGGCTAGGTCCAGATTGCGCTGGCTGCCGTCGTCGCCGATCAGCGCCAGCTCGACCCGTTCGGCGGCCGGCGCCCACACCGTGAACGTGGTGCCGTCGGGGTGCACTTCCGCCCCGAGCCGCTGATCCGGATCGGGGGACACAGGAGGGCCGAGCTCGTTCGGGGCGGCGGCGGTGGCTTCGGTCACCGGCACATTGTGCCCATGACAGGTCAAACCTGCCTCGGGGGAGGCAGGAGATGCCCACAACCAAGTTGCTAGTGTTCAGAATCGGTAGTTGCGAACACCCACGCGCAAGGTCCCTTGAAAGGGAGCTCATGTCGGAACCCCCACTGTCCGAGCTGACCGTCGGACTGATCGGCGCGGGCAACATCGCGCACGTGCACGTCGCGGCCTGGAAGGCGCTCGGCGCCCGGGTGCGGGTGCACTCGGCGGCCGGCGCGCCCGAACTCGCCGAGCAGTACGGGCTGGAGGTCGCTGCCACCCTGGACGGCCTGCTCGAGGAGGTCGCGTTCGTCGACATCGTCACCCCGTCGGCGACCCACAAGGAGATCGCGCTCGCGGCGATCAAGGCCGGCCGCGACGTGATCTGCGAGAAGCCGCTGACCCTCACGGCGATGGACTCGCAGGAGTTGTCTGCTGCGGCGGAGGCCGCCGGCGTCCGGATCTACCCGGCGCACGTCGTCCGCTACTTCCCCGCGTACGCCGCGGCGTACAACGCGGTGCGGGCCGGACGGATCGGCGACGTGGCCGTGGCCCGGTTCTACCGGCAGGCGAGCTCACCCGCCGGCGCTGGCTGGTACCGCGATGTCGCGCGCTCGGGCGGCGTCATCATGGACCTGATGGTGCACGACCTCGACCAGGCCCGCTGGCTCTGCGGCGAGGTCGGGACTCTGTACGCCGTACAGAGTCCGCCGACCGTGGACGGGATCAGCCCGGTCAACGTGGCGGCGCATGTCACCCTCACCCACGTCACCGGGGCGATCAGCCATCTCCGGGCGACTTGGGGAGCGACCGGGACCGAGTTCAAGTCCGGCTTCTCGATCGCCGGGTCCACCGGCACGCTGCAGTACTCGTCGGACACCGACACCGGGTTCCAGGAGGAGTTGCAGGGCCTGGCTCCCCAGGGCGATCTGCTGATCCCGGCGTCGACGCTGTACGAGAGCCCCTACCTGACCCAACTCCGGGACCTCGCCGCCGCGCTGCGCGGTGGACCCGAACCCCGGGTCGTCGCCGCCGACGGAGCGGCCGCGGTCTACCTGGCCGAGGCCGCGCGCGAGTCGATGGCGACCGGGCGCACGATCGACATGAGCACGTTCGACCCGTCAGGAGTTGTCGCATGAGCTTGAAGGTTGCGCTCGCCTCGTTCGCGCACACCCACGCGGCGTCGTACGCGAGTCTGCTCGGCGCGATGCCCGACGTCGAGGTGCTCTCGTCCGACCCCGACGGTGCCGCGGCGCCGGACGCGGGACCGCGCGGCGCGGAGTTCGCGTCCGCGATGGGGGTGCCGTACGTCGACTCGTACGACGAGCTCTTCGCCTGGGGGCCGGACGCCGTCGTGGTGACGAGCGAGAACGCCCTGCACCGTGGGCTGGTGGAACGTGCCGCGGCGGTCGGGGCGCACGTGCTCTGCGAGAAGCCGCTCGCCACCGAGGTCGCCGACGGAGAAGCCATGCTCGCTGCCTGCGAGGCGGCCGGGGTGATCCTGATGACGGCGTACCCGGTCCGCTTCGCGCCGTCGTACGGGCGGTTGAAGGCGTTCGTCGAGGCGGGGCGGCTCGGCGACGTGTTCGCCGTGCTCGGGACGAACAACGGGAAGATCCCGTACGACCAGCGGCAGTGGTTCACCGACGCCAAGCTCGCCGGTGGGGGAGCGATGGTGGATCACACGGTGCACTGCGCGGACCTGATCGACGGGCTCACCGGAGGGGTCGAGGCTTCGCGGGTCCATGCCGTCGCCAACCACGTGCTGCACCAGGACAAGTTTGTCTCGGTCGAGACCGGCGGTCTCGTCACGATCACTTACGAGAACGGGCTGTTGGCAACGATCGACTGCTCCTGGAGCGTCCCGGACAACGGGCCGACCTGGGGTGGGGTGACGCTGCAGGTGACCGGGACCAACGGCTCGGTGGAGATCGCGCCGTTCCAGCCGCACGTCGGTGGCACCGACGCGTCCGGCGAGGTGTACCTCCCGGTCGGCGGCAACCTCGACGCGATGATGCTGGCCGAGTTCCTCACCGCGGTCCGCGCCTCCGGTCCGGCCACGCCGGGTCAGCCGCCGGCCTCGGTCCCGCAGCCGGACGGCGCGGTCGGTCTCCGCACCCTGAGGATCGTCGACGCCGCGCGTCGCTCGGTCGCCTCGGGCCAGCCGGTCGACCTCTGATCCGGTCGCCGTAGTCCCCGCCCGGCGAACATCCGGGCGGCCCGAACCTGGGGTGGCTGCCTCTCGCTCACTTGCGGGAGGCGGCCTCCAGGTGGGTGATGACGTCCTGCAGGTGATCCGTCATCGCCTGCGACGCACCCGCCGCGTCGCGGGCGCAGATCGCGTTGATGATCCGCAGATGCGCGGCCAATGACGTCTCCGTCCGGCGCGGGATGCGCGTCATCCGGAAGTGGTGCCGGATGTTCTGCGCCCGCAGCCGCTCGATGATCAGCGTCGCCGTGTTCTGCCCGCTGAGCTCCCGGATCAGCCGGTGCAGCCGGTCGTCGAGATCCGCGTACTCGAGCACGTCGCCTTCCGCGACCGCTTGGCGCATCCGCTCACCCAGGTCGGCCAGGCCGGCCACCTCCGCGTCGCTGACCTTCGCGGCCGCCTTCGCCGCACAGAGCGACTCGAGCACCATCCGAGCCTCGGTCACCTCGATCGCCTCGGCCAGCGAGAGCGTGCGCACCCGCGAACCGCGCTGCGGGATCCGCTCGACCAGGCCTTCGGCGGACAGGTCCAGCAAGGCAGCCCGGACGCCGCTGCGCGCGACGCCGTACTGCGTGGCGAGGTCGGCCTCGACCAGGCGTTGCCCCGGCGCGAGCCGTCCCGTCGCGATGTCCTCGCGGACCGCGTCCCGGACGTGCTCCTGAGCAGCCATGCCGTTCAGGCCGGCGCTTCTCACCGCTCCGTCACCGGCGTGCGCGTCCGTGGCTGCGAGCCCGGGCTGGGTGTCGATGTTGTCGTGGATGGCGAGTCCCCCTCTCTTGGCTACGCCGGAGCCTGCTGACGCACCAGTCTGGCGGCCGATCGGGTCCGGTGGCGGTTGGCAGGTCCGTGCGATCCGGCCTGCTGATGAACGGCAGCATAATCTGTTGACGATAATGTTGACAATTTTGTCGACACATTCCTATGCTCCAGGTCCACGAGGCCTCTCCGTACTACGCCGGCCCACCCCAAGCCAGGCGCTCCGCAGCACCCCGCACCACCCAGACCCCCGCGCAGCACCCGCACGCCTCCCGAACACCTCGGACCGCTGCACCATCCCGGATCTCCGCCCCGTCCGGGCGCTCCGCATCACCTCGCTGACCATCGGAGAACCACCATGTCCCAGGGCATCCCCGCGACGCTCGCCCACCCGTCCCGCCGTACCCTGCTCAAGTTCGGGGCGCTCGCCTCGCTGGCCGGGCTCACCGGCTGTGGCGGCAACGAGGCGGCCGGCGCCGGCGGCGGCAAAGCCGTCACCATCGTCAACACCAGCTCGAACAGCACCCTGGTCCTGCAGGAGTTGCTGGACCGGCAGAGCTACCTGCCGTCGGTCGAGCTGTCCGCCAAGACCCAGAACGTGTCCGACGGCTCCAAGCTGATCGCCAGCCTGCTCAACGGCAGCACCGACATCACCCTGCTGTCCGGCTTCGGCCAGGTGCTGCCGGCGATCGAGAAGGGCGCCAAGCTCAAGATCATCTCCGGCTCCGGGCTGCTGCTCGCGCACGCGGTCTACGCCAAGGACAGCGGCATCAAGTCGGCGCAGGATCTGGTCGGCAAGACCATCGGCACCGGTCCGGTCGGCGCGCTGCTGCACCAGATCATGGTGGCGTTCCTGGCCAAGCACGGGATCAAGAGCGAGCAGGTCAAGTTCGTCAACATCGGCTCCAGCGCGGACGTCTTCAAGGCCGTCGCCGCCGGCAAGGTCGACGTCGGGCCGTCCCTGGTGGACGTCTACGACCAGCAGGACAAGTACGGCGTGCACGCGGTCGCCGAGCTCTGGAAGGAGCTGCCGGAGTACACCTACCAGGGCGCGTACACCTCCGACGCCGCGATCAAGAAGAACCGCGACGTCCTGGTCCGCACGCTGGCCGCCTACGCCAAGCTCTTCCGCTACATCTCCTCGCCGGACTCCAAGACGACCTACCTGGACGCCTACAAGAAGGCGGTGCCGAGCAGCGACGCGACCGAGGCCGGCTCGATGTGGAGGTTCGCCCAGCAGCCCGGCGCGTACGCGGTGGATCTGGCGCTGAACGAGGACCGGCTGAAGTACATGCAGGACCTGAACGTCTCGCAGGGCGTGCAGTCGAAGGTGCTGCCGTTCGACCAGATCGCCGACATGTCGCTGGCGAACGACGCGGTGAAGATGCTGTGAGCGAACTCGCGCTGCGGGTCGCGCTCGGGCGCTACGGGCACACCCAAGACCTGCTGGACGGCCGGATCCTGGTGGACGGCTGCCGGCTCGAGCCGGTCGAGTTCGACTCGATGATCCCGGCGTACCGGCGAATGGTCCGCTCGGTCGAGTTCGACGTCTGCGAACTGGCCCCCACCACCTACCTGATCGCCCGCGCGCTGGGCGCCCCGTACGTCGCGCTGCCGGTCTTCCTCAGCAGGCGGTTCCACCACGAGGGTCTGGTCGTCCGCGAGGACGCCGGGATCAAGCGGCCGACGGACCTGCACGGCAAGCGCGTCGGAGTACGCGCCTACTCGGTGACGAGTGCCGTCTGGACCCGTGGCGTGCTGAGCGACGAGTACGGCGTCGACGCGGACCAGGTCAACTGGATCGTGGACGACGACGAGCACGTGGAGTCCCTCGTGCTCCCGCGCAACGTCAGCCGGCCGGGAGCAAAGCTGCTCGACCTCTTCCGCAGTGGCGAGCTGGCGGCCGCGTTCACCCGGGGAGCCGGCATCGGCAATCCCGCGGTGACGGTCGGCGGCTCGGTCCGGTACCACGAACTCCTGGCTGACGCTGATCAGCTCGCGGCCGACTGGTACCGGCGTACGGCGGTCTATCCGATCCACGGTGTCGTCGTGGTCCGGGAGGATTTGCTGGCCGAGTACGACTGGCTGGCGGACTCGCTGATGCGGGCGTTCAGCGCGGCGAAGGACTGCTACCTCGCGGACACGTCGGCCAGCCTGCCGGAGGACCTGCGCTATCGGCGATTGGCCGAGGTGGTCGGGGACCCGCTGCCGTACGGACTCGAGGAGAACCGCGCCTCGATCGGCGCCCTGATGGCGTACTCGAAGCAGCAGGGTCTGATCCCTACCGACAGCAGCACCGACCTGCTGTTCCCCCAGCTCGCTACCACCGGCTCCTGAGGAGACGACAAACCATGCAGGACATAGCAGCGGTCGACGCGCACTGCCACGTGATCGCCGAAGACCGCGAGGCCTACCCGCGCAACCCGATCGGCGGTGTCGAGTCGAAGTGGTCGCAGGCGCGGCCGGTCGGCGCGGCGGACCTCATCGAGGCCATGGACAAGGCAGGGATCGCACGAGCGGTCGTAGTCCAGGCATCTACCGCCTACGGGCACGACAACAGCTACGTGGCTGACTCGGTGGCCGCTCACCCGGATCGCTTCTCCGGTGTGTTCTCCGTGGACATGCTCGCTCCGGATGCGCCCGAGCAGTTGGCCTACTGGCACTCCCGGGGACTGCAGGGCGCGCGACTGTTCACCACTGGCAGCACGATGCCGGGTCAGGCCTCGTGGCTGGCCGACGAGCGGTCGTACCCGGCGTGGGCCTGGGCCGAGGAGCACAAGCTCCCGCTGTGCGTGCAGATGCAGCCCGAGGGCATCCCGCCGCTCCGCGATCTTCTGGAGCGGTTCCCCGACGCGACGGTCGTCCTGGACCACTGTGCACGGCCTGACCTCAGCGAGGGCTCGCCGTACGACGCTGCGCGCGAGCTGTTCGACCTGTCGCGCTACGAGGGCGTAGTACTGAAGGTCACCGAGCGGAACCTGGTCGCGAGCACCAAGGCGCCGGCGGACCCGGAGAGCTTCCTCGGCCGGCTCGTGCTCGAGTTCGGCGCCGAGCGGCTGATGTGGGGGTCGAACTTCCCCGCGGCCGAGGACGACCTGCCGACGCTGACCGAGACCAGCCGGCGGATCACGGACATCCTGTCGGAGGACGTGCGGCACCAGTTCTTCCAGGGCACGGCCGACCGGCTCTACCCGGGAGCGGCCGCGTGACCCCGCTCCGGACCGTCCTCGCGGACTACCAGCACGTGCGGGACCTGAAGAACGGCACGCTCGACGGACCGCGCTTCGAGTTCATCGAGGTGGACCCGGTGCACCGGGCGTTCCCGGCGATGGTGCGCGAGCAGGCGTACGACGTCTGCGAGATGGCGATCGTCACCTACCTGCAGGCGAGGGCCGAGGGGAAGCCGCTGCTGCTCCTCCCGGTGGTTCTGCGGTCGCGGTTCCAGCACGACCACCTGGTCTGCCTCGCCGTCAACCCGATCGGCCCGGGCGACCTGGCCGGCAAGCGGGTCGGCGTCCGCACGTACGCACAGACCACCGGGGTCTGGCTGCGCGGCATCCTCGCCGACCAGTACGAGATACCGCTGGACGAGGTGCAGTGGGTGTCGATCGAGGACGGGCACCTCGCCGAGTTCCGCGATCCCGAGCAGGTCGAGCGGGCGCCAGAAGGCTCGAAGCTGGTGGAGATGCTGTACGCCGGTGAGCTGGACGCCGTGATCATGGGCCAGGACCTGCCGGACGACCCGCGGCTGGTGCCGGTGATCCCGGAGCCGAAGGCGGCCGCGGAGGACTGGTACCGGCGGGAGAACGCCGTACCGATCAACCACATGGTGGTGGTCCGCGCGGACCTGGCCGCCGAACGCCCGGGACTGATGGACGACCTGTTCGACCTGTTCGCCCGGGCCAAGAAGAACGCGCCGCAACCGGCGGGGATCGACATGACCCCGATCGGGCTGCCGGCCAACCAGCGGGCGCTGGAACTGGTCACCCGCTACGCCTACGACCAGGGCCTGATCCCACGACGGCTCGCCGTCTCCGAGCTGTTCGGCTGAGATGCCGCACCCGACCGCACCCGACAAGGCAGGAACCATGATCCAAGCACCGGAGAAGTTACGCATCGAGCGGCTCTCCAAGACTTTCCAGACCGCCCGGCGGCCCGCTCACACCGTGCTGCACAACCTCACCTTCGGCGTCGCGGAGGGGGAGTTCGTCAGCCTGATCGGCGAGAGCGGCTGCGGCAAGACGACCGTACTGCGGATCGTCCAGGGCCTGCTCCAGCAGGACGAGGGCGACATCGTTGTCGACGGCAACGTCGTGCACGGGCCCGGCCGGGACCGCGGACTCGTCTTCCAGCAGGCGAACCTGCTGCCCTGGCGGACCGCCCGGCGCAACGTGGAGTTCGGCCTGGAGCTGCAGGGGCTGTCGCGGGCCGAGCGCTCGGCGAAGGCCAAGGAGCTGCTCGACCTGGTCGGCCTGGGCGGCTTCGCCGAGCACTTCCCGCACCAGATGTCCGGCGGCATGCAGCAGCGCATCGGGCTGGCCCGGGCGCTCGCCATCGACCCCGCCGTGCTGCTGATGGACGAGCCGTTCAGCGCCCTCGACGCGCAGACCCGCGAGGTGCTGCAGCGCGAGCTGATCAGGATCCACGCGGAGACCCGCAAGACCGTCCTGTTCGTCACCCACGACCTCGACGAGGCCCTCTATCTGAGCGACCGGGTGGTCATCCTGGCCGCCAATCCGGGCCGGGTCAAGGAGGTCATCGAGGTGCCGTTCGAGCGGCCCCGCCTCGAGCTGACCGCGCTCCGCGGCCTGCCCGAGTTCCAGCAGTTGCGCAGCAAGGTCTGGCAGCTGATCCGTTCACAGGAGAACACCTCAGGGAGTGCGCATGTCCAGGACTGAGACCGAGGCGCCGCAGCTCCTGGCCGCTGCCGGTGTCAGTGCCGAGAGCAACGACTCGGCCGGCGACCAGCAGGCCCGGAACCGACGCAAGTACCGGCTGATCCGACTCGCCTCCATCCTGGTGGTGCTGGGCGTGTGGGAACTGGTCGGCCGGCAGATCGACCCGCTGTTCATGTCGTACCCGAGCGCGGTGGCCCGGGCCGCGGTCACCCTGACCGCCAACGGCGAACTGCCGTCCGCGCTGGCCAGCAGCCTGCTGACGCTCGCGCTCGGCTTCTTCATCGCCGCGATCCTGGGCGTCGTCGCCGGTCTGCTGATCGGCCGCTACAAGACGGTGGAGGTGGCGACCGACTGGCTGGTGAACGCCCTGTACGCCACGCCGCTGGTCGCCGTGGTCCCGCTGGTGATCCTGTGGTTCGGCCTCGGCTTCAGCGCGAAGCTGTTCGTGGTGGTGCTGCTGGCGATCTTCCCGGTGCTGATCAACACCGCCAGCGGAGTGCGGAACGTGGCGCCTTCACTGATCGACGTGGGCGCCGGGTTCGCCGCCAGCGAGTGGCAGATCTTCACCAAGATCATCCTGCCCGCGTCCCTGCCGTACACGATGACCGGGCTCCGGCTCGGGGTCGGCCGCGCCATCATCGGCATGGTCGTCGCCGAGTTCTTCACCGCCATCACCGGACTGGGCGCGCTGGTGATCAAGTACGGCAACCAGTTCGACACCGCCTCGATGCTGGTGCCGGTCCTGGTGCTGATGCTGCTGGGTGTCGGCCTCACCGCCGGACTGCGGCGTGCAGAAGCCAAGATCGCCCCCTGGAAGGAAGAGGAGCACAACTGATGCCGGCCAGCCGAGGGGGGAGTGGTAGATGATCATCGACATCCACGGCCACTACACCACCGCTCCCGCCGCCCTGAACGCCTACCGCGGCCGCCAGATGGCCCTGCAGAACAAGCCGGTCAAGGGCAGCCTGTCGGTCACCGACGAGCAGATCGCCGCGTCGCTGGCCGGGCACCTCGACCAGATGACCAGCCGGGGCATCGACTCGCTGTTCTTCTCGCCGCGCGCCTCGGCGATGGGCCACGACGTCGGCGACGAGGTGATCAGCCGGCACTGGACCGAGATCAACAACGACCTGATCGCGCGGGTGGCCGGGTTGTACCCGGGCCGCTTCGTGCCGGTCTGCCAGTTGCCGCAGAGTCCCGGCGTACCGGCTGAACGCGCGGTACAGGAGCTTCGGCGGTGTGTCGAGGAACTCGGGTTCGTCGGCTGCCTGATCAACCCCGACGTATCGGGTGGGCTGGCGCCGTTCACGCCGTCGCTGGGGGACCGGTCGTGGTACCCGTTGTGGGAGGCAATGGTCGAGCTGGACGTGCCGGGCATGATCCATGCGAGCTCCACCCGCAACCCGGCGCTGCACCTGAACGGCTCGCACTACATCGCGCAGCACTACGCCGCCGTGGTGGAGTTGTGCTCGTCGAACGTCTTCGAGGACTTCCCGACGTTGCGGCTGATCGTGCCGCACGGTGGAGGTGGGATCCCGTTCCACTTCAACCGGAACCGGGCGCTGCACGTCGCGGAATCCCTGCCCCCGTTCGAGGAAGTCGTCCGCAACCTGTACTTCGACACCGCCGTGTACGACGCTGACTCACTCGAGATGCTGATCCGCAAGATCGGTGTGGACAACGTGCTCTTCGGCTCCGAGATGTTCGGTACCGCGAAGACGCGCGACGCCGAGTCCGGCCGGTTCTTCGACGACATCCTCGGTGATGTCGAAGCGCTCGGGCTGTCAACCGAGGACCGGGCCAAGGTCCTGACCGGCAACGCGCTGAAGGTCTTCCCCCGTGCTGCCAAGCACCTGTCGCTGGTAGGAGTGCAGTCATGAGCGCACGCGTGATCCGCCGGATCGAGCGTCCCGCCCCGGAGTTGGTCAAGGCGGCCGCGTCGTACGGCGTCGCCACGTTGCACGAGGCGGCCCAGCGCCGCGGCCTGATGGTGGACATCCACCCGGTCGTACCGGGGTTGCACGCCTGCGGCCCGGCGGTGACCTCGCTCAACCACCCCGGCGACAACCTGATGCTGCACGCGGCAGTCGAGGTGTGCGAACCGGGTGACGTGCTCGTGGTCGCCACGATGAGCCGGTCGACCGACGGGATGTTCGGTGAACTGCTGGCCACGCAGTGCCGGGCGCAGGAGATCGCCGGCGTGATCCTCGACGCCGGGGCCCGGGACCGGCGGGACCTGATCGAGATGAAGTTCCCGGTCTGGTCGCGCGCGATCAGCGCTGCCGGGACCGTGAAGGCGACGCCTGGCTGGGTGAACGTGCCAGTCGTCTGCGGAGGCGCAACGGTCACCCCGGGTGACTTGGTTGTCGCCGACGACGACGGCGTCACGGTGATCCCGCGAGCCGAGGTCGCGGCGGTCGTCGAGGCGGCCAGGCTCCGCGAGGAGAAGGAGGCCCGGAACCGCGTCCGGTTGCAGGCCGGCGAGCTCAGCCTGGACGTGAACAACCTCCGTCCGCTGCTCGAGCGGCTGGGTGTGACGTACGAATCCTGATGTCCTCCTGGCGTCATCGTGGTACCGGTCCGGTACCGTGCCGGGGATGTGACCGGCCGGTAGCCGTAGGCTCGGCCGGTACCCGATGAC
Organism: Kribbella orskensis; assembly: GCF_004342085.1. Taxonomy (NCBI): domain Bacteria; kingdom Bacillati; phylum Actinomycetota; class Actinomycetes; order Propionibacteriales; family Kribbellaceae; genus Kribbella; species Kribbella orskensis. The sequence continues at coordinate 54,374 of NZ_SLWM01000025.1, read as the reverse complement.
GTGTGAGGAGCAGGAGATGGGCGAGTTCGTCAACCTGACGGTGGCCGACGGGGTCGGCACGATCCGGCTGGACCGGCCGAAGATGAACGCGCTGAACGTCCAGGTGCAGGACGAGATCCGCGTGGCGGCCGAGCAGGCCGCGGCGGACGACGCAGTACGGGCGGTCGTCGTCTACGGCGGCGAGAGGGTGTTCGCGGCCGGTGCGGACATCAAGGAGATGGCCGACATGTCGTACGCCGACATGGTCCGCCGCTCCGGCCCGCTGCAGGCCTCCCTCTCCGCCGTCGCCGCGATCCCGAAGCCGACCGTCGCCGCGATCACCGGCTACGCCCTCGGCGGCGGCTGCGAACTCGCCCTGTGCGCCGACTACCGGATCGCCGCCGACGACGCCAAGCTCGGCCAGCCCGAGATCCTGCTCGGCGTCATCCCCGGCGCCGGTGGTACTCAGCGGCTGAGCCGCCTGATCGGTCCGTCGAAGGCGAAGGACCTGATCTACACCGGCCGCTTCGTCGACGCCGCCGAGTCGTTGCAGATCGGCCTGGTCGACAAGGTCGTTCCCGCCGCCGAGGTGTACTCCGCGGCCGTCGCCTGGGCGTCGCAGTTCTCCCGCGGTGCCGCGCTCGCGCTGCGCGCCGCCAAGGAAGCGATCGACGCGGGTCTTGGTGTCGACCTGCACACCGGCCTGGAGATCGAGCGGCAGCAGTTCGCGGGGCTGTTCGCCACCGAGGACCGGTCGATCGGGATGAAGTCCTTCGTCGAGAACGGCCCCGGCAAGGCCGACTTCAAGGGCCTCTAGGAGATACAGATGACTACTGCTGGACCGAAGCCCGCCGCCTCCGCCGAAGATGTCGAGGCCGCGTGGAACGACAACAAGCTGGCCCAGGTGCTCTACCACGACTGGGAAGCGTCGACCTATGACGAGAAGTGGTCGATCTCGTACGACGAACGCTGCGTCGACTACGCGCGCGACCGGTTCAAGGCTGTGGCCGGCACCGACGGCTGGCCGTACGGCAAGTCCCTGGAGATCGGCGCCGGCACCGGCTTCTTCACGCTGAACCTGAAGCTGGCGGGCGTGCTCGCCGAGGCCCACGTGACCGACCTGTCGCCCGGCATGGTCGAGGCGGCCAAGCGGAACGCCGACACGCTGGGGTTCGCGATCGAGGGCAAGGTCGCCGACGCGGAGAAGCTGCCGTACGAGGACGACACCTTCGACCTGGTCATCGGGCACGCGGTGATCCACCACATCCCGGACGTCGAGCTGGCCTTCCGTGAGATGCTCCGCGTGCTCAAGCCGGGCGGCCGGTTCGTCATCTGCGGCGAACCCACCCGGTACGGCGACTACGTGGCCCGGCGGCTCTCGCGCTTCACCTGGTGGGCGACCACCAACGTCACGAAGCTGCCGGCGCTGTCGCACTGGCGTCGTCCTCAGTCGGAGCTGGACGAGTCGTCGCGGGCCGCGGCACTCGAGGCCGTGGTCGACCTGCACACCTTCGACCCGGACACCTTGGCCCGTACGGCGGAGCGCGCGGGCGCGACCGCCGTACGGACGGTGACCGAGGAGCTGTTGGCGGCATGGGTCGGGTGGCCGATCCGGACGTTCGAGGCGGCGGTGCCGGAGGAGAAGCTCGGCTTCGGCTGGCGGATGTTCGCCTACAAGTCGTGGCTGCAGCTGTCCAAGGTCGACAAGGTGCTCTCCCAGGTCGTGCCCGACGAGCTCTACTACAACGTGTCCATCACCGGCGTCGCAAAGTAGGACGTGTACATACTGGACGGATGCGGTTGCTGACGGCGGCGAATCTTCGCTGGGTGGTGCGCCACCGGGCGTGGACGCCGTACTACCTGAAGCGGTACTGGCGGTTCGCCTGGTTCAAGCTGCGGCACCCGCAGGTGATCACCGAGGGATTCGTCTTCCTCGGCAAGAAGCTGGAGATCGTCGCCCGGCCGGGCCACGGCCGGCTGATCCTGGGCAAGTGGGTGCATCTCGGCGACGAGACGCGGCTACGCGCGCACGAAGGCACGCTGCGGATCGGCGACAAGGTCGTGTTCGCGCGCGACGTCACGGTGAACTGCTACCTGGACATCGAGATCGGCGCGTCCACGTTGATCGCGGACTGGACCTACATCTGCGACTTCGACCACAAGACCGACGACCTCGGGCTGCCGATCAAGGACCAGGGGCTGGTGAAGTCGCCGGTGCGGATCGGGCCGGACTGCTGGCTCGCGACCAAGGTCACGGTGACGCGTGGGGCCGACATCGGCCGCGGCGTGGTGATCGGGGCGAATAGTGTTGCCCGTGGCAACATTCCCGAGTACTCCGTGGCGGTGGGCATTCCCGCTGTGGTGGTGCGGGACCGGGTCAGCCGGTACGAGGCCGAGGCGGAGCGGCGGGCCTATCTGGCCGAACTGGCCCGGGGCAACGAGGAGACGGCCGCTCGGCTGCGGGCGGGACAACCGCCGGTGGATCCACCTGTGGCGGAGGAGCGCGAGGCGGCGGATGGTCCCGCGGCGGGAGCGGGCGTAGTACCGGCAGTGGAGGATCGCGACGAGGCGGATGATCCGGCGGCGGGGGCGCGCGGAGTACCGGACGGTGCGGGGGAGGTGCGTGTACCGGACAGTGCGGCGGGTAACGGATTGTCTACGACTGGTGATAAAGCAGACGTGAGCAGGGGGTTCTCAAGTTACTCGCCAGTCGGGCACTATGTCCCGGAAGTCGTCGAAGAGGAGACGCAGCGTGGTTGATCAGACCGGCGCGACCCGGCTGGGCGCTGAATGTGACGGACGGTGCGGAGATCGCTACGTTGGAGTCTGTGGACGGCCTGCAACCAGTGGAGGCGTCCGGATCGATCTGGAGGGTGCGGCGCAGACTGTCGCCGCGCCCGGTCCCGGGTAATCGACGCAGGAAACCGCCGGTGCCGGCACCGGCGACGGACGAGGAACCGACCCCGGCTGAGGAGATGGGCGACGTGGGTACTCACGACGACAAGGCGGCCAGCACCGCCGATGCCGAGAAGGCGGTGACCCCGTCGGACGTGGAGGCTGAGGAGACTCCCGCGGCCGAGCAGGGGACCGGCGGTCGCGGTGCGACCGCGACGGTGACCAAACCGGCGAAGCCGAAGACCGCGGCACAGATCGTCGCGGAGCAACGGGCCCGGGAGAGAGCGGCCGCGGAGGCCTCCAGTGCTTCGAAGGCCTCGACGGCGGATGCCGGCGACGCGAAGCAGGACACGGCGGTGACGGAGCCTGTCACGCGGCAGCCGCCGGCGTCGGCCCCTGTCGCGGGCAAGTCTGGTGCCCCGGGCAACAAAGCTCCGGCCGGCAACCCACTGGTGTCGGCCAAGGCCGCGCGGGAAGGCTCAGGTAAGAGTAAGGCGGCGATGTCCGCGGTTGGTTCCGGCGTCAACCGGTTCCGCAATCTGATGGCCTCGCTGATCTGGCTGATCGCCGTGCTGGCTGCCGCTGTGCTCGCGCTCGGCGCACTGTTCACGGCGCTCGACCAGGCGAACCAGAGCAACGAGATCGTGAAGTGGGTGCTGGAGCGCGGGCACGACCTGGTCGGCCCGTTCAAGGACCTGTTCCGGCTCGAGACCGCGAAGAACACCCTGCTGGTCAACTGGGGGATCGCGGCGCTGGTCTACCTGATCGCCGGCAAGCTCCTGGAGCGCTTCATCCGCCCGTAGTTGTTTGTACTGCGGTCAGGTGGATCTCGGTCAGGTGGATCTCGGCCGGGCGATGACGATGAGGTCGAGACTGTCGTCCAGATCGCCCGGCCGGATCTCGAAGTCTTCGCAGGTGGTGCTTCTCACCACGTCGGCGAGGTCGTGCGGCCAGTGGGCGTGGTCGGCGGCCAGTTGCGCGTCCACGCAGGAGCCGTGCTGCGCTTCCCAGTCGGTCAGCCTGTCGCCATGCCAGAGTCCGAGGGTCTCGGTGACCTCGAGCTCCGCGTCGACCAGGCCGATGAACTCGGCCGCGGTGAGTTCCTTGGTGTGGTACCAGTTGCCGCTCGGAAAGGTCAGCCGGTTCGGGGTGGACAGGACGAGAACGCTGTCCGGCTTGAGGATCCGGGCGCACTCGGTGATGAAGCGCGGTTGCTCCCAGAGGTGCTCGATCGTCTGCAGCGACACGACCAGGTCGAACGAGTTCGCGGCGAACCCGGTCTGGACGAGATTGCCCTGCACCGGATTGATCTGTGGATAAGCCTTCGCGAGGTGGCGGAGCGTCGTACCTTCATAGTCGAGACCGATCACCCGTGCCGCTCCGGCCAGGTGGAGCAGTTCCGCGCCGTACCCCTCGCCGCAGCCGGCGTCGAGGACGCGGTGGGTCTCGGAGTCGAGCCAGTTCGCCGTGGTCCAGCGGTAGGCGGCCTCGTGGCGCGCGAACCAGTAGTTCTCGTGCCAGATCCCGGGGGCAGTTCTCTCGCCGGTGAGCGGTAACGTCTCGGTCACCTGGTCAGACTAGGGGTGTTCCGGTGGGTACTTGCTGTTCTACCACCGGACTGTGATGGGACTCGCATGGTTCATAAGTTTCTAGCGAGTAACATCCGTGGCAGGCTGGGAGAGACCGTTAACCAGAAGGGGTCCCACAAGTTATGAAGATCGTCGTCTGCGCGAAGTTCGTGCCGGATGCCACGGCGGACCGCCGCTTCCGCTCCGAGGACAACACGGTGGATCGCGCCGGTGTCGACGGGCTGCTGTCCGAACTGGACGAGTATGCCGTCGAGACCGCGCTCACCGTGAAGGAGGCGGGGGACGGTGAGGTGACCATCCTGACCGTCGGTCCGGAGCAGGCCGCCGACGCCATCAAGAAGGGCCTCCAGATGGGTGCCGACGCCGGCGTCCACGTGAACGACGAAGGGATCCACGGCTCCGACGCGGTGGCGACCTCGCTGATCCTGGCCAAGGCGCTGGGCAGGCTGGAGGCCGACCTGGTCGTGTTCGGGATGGCCTCGACCGACGGCAGCATGGGCGTCGTCCCGGCGATGGTGTCGGAGCGGCTCGGCCTGCCGGGCGTCACGCTCGGCTCGTCGGTGACCGTCGACGGCAACACCGTGACGATCCGCCGCGACGGTGACACCGCCAGCGACACGATCGAGGGCACGCTGCCCCTCGTGCTGAGCGTCAGCGACCAGTCCGGCGAGCCGCGGTACCCGTCGTTCAAGGGCATCATGGCCGCGAAGAAGAAGCCGGTCGAGACCTGGTCGCTGGCCGACCTGGAGATCTCCGCCGACCAGGTCGGTGCGTCCGCCGCGTGGACCGAGGTCACCGAGGTGACCGCCCGTCCGCCGCGTTCGGCCGGCACGATCGTCACCGACGAGGACGGTAGCGGCGCTACCCAGCTCGTCGAGTTCCTGTCCACCAACAAGTTCCTCTGAGGGGCGACCAGAGCATGTCGAACGTTCTCGTTCTCGTTGACCACACCGGTGGCAAGGTCCGCAAGACGACCGCGGAGCTCCTCACCATCGCCCGCCGCCTCGGCGAGCCGGTCGCCGTCTACATCGGCGACGGCGTGCAGGACGCGCTGCCCGCGCTCGGCCAGTACGGCGCGACCAAGGTGATCGCCCTGACCAACCCGGAGCTGACCCAGTTCCTGGTGGCACCCAAGGCCGAGGCGCTGCAGCAGGTCGCGGCCAAGATCGAGCCGGCCGCGATCCTGATCTCCTCGAGCGCCGAGGGCAAGGAGATCGCCGCCCGTCTCGCCGTCAAGCTGGACTCGGGCCTGATCACCGACGCCGTCGACGTGCAGGCCGATGACAGCAACAGCCCGGTGACGACTCAATCCGTGTTCGCCGGCAACTACACCGTCCAGGCGAAGATCACCCACGGCACCCCGATCATCACCGTCAAGCCGAACTCGGCCACCCCCGAGGCGGCCGAGACCTCGCCGGAGGTGGAGGAGTTCGACGTCACGATCTCCGACGCCGCCAAGACCGCCCGGATCACCGATTCCAAGCCGCGTGAGGCCACCGGTCGCCCGGAGCTCACCGAGGCCGCGATCATCGTCTCCGGCGGCCGCGGTACCGGCGGCGACTTCGGCCCGGTCGAAGCCTTCGCCGACTCCCTCGGCGCAGCCGTCGGCGCCTCCCGCGCCGCCGTCGACTCCGGCTGGTACCCGCACGCCTACCAGGTCGGCCAGACCGGCAAGACCGTCTCCCCCCAGCTGTACGTCGCCGCCGGCATCTCCGGCGCGATCCAGCACCGGGCCGGTATGCAGACCTCGAAGACCATCGTCGCCGTCAACAAGGACGACGAAGCCCCCATCTTCGAACTGGTCGACTTCGGCGTAGTAGGCGACCTCCACAAGGTCCTCCCGGCAGCCACCGAAGAGGTAATCAAGCGGAAGTCCTGACCCCTCGACCCGCGAGCCAGGCACCCCCCACCCTGACTCGCTTCCCCGCAGCCCGGCTCGCACCCCCCACGAGCCGGGCTGCACCTTTTCATGCCCCGCGCAGCTCCTGCGTCGCCACTCCCACCCATCCCGGGGCCGCGGCTGCTCCGTCGCCGCTCCCACCGACCGCCAGGCGCGGCTCCTGCCTCGCCGCTCCCACCACCCCGGGGCGCGGCTGCTTCGTCCCCGCTCAGCGAATGGCAGGTGGTCGCGGTGGAGCGACATGGTCACCCGACGGCCCGGGGAAGTTGCCAGGCCGCCGCGAGGTGTTCAGGCGGCCGAGCTCGCCCTGCAGGAGGTGATTGGGCCGGATCGCCTTTGAAGAAGTCCATTCCGAGCGGCTGCACCGGCACGGCTGTACCGAATGACAGGAAGAGTCGCTCGCAACGTCAATCTCCACGCTTACCGAGGCGGTTGAGGCGGAGGGAGAACGCAGTACCTCCTGTTGTTCCGTACGCCGCTCGCCCGTTCACAGCGATTGCCGGCGCCCGCCGTCACCTAGGGCCTGTCTCAAAGTGAGGTCAGGAGTCAGTCGCCGATGCGCGGGACGTTGATGCCGTCCAGGACGGTCTGGAACTGGGGCGAGTGAGCATCAGAGTGGGGCCAGGCGCGCCTTGAGCAGGCAGAACTCATTGCCTTCGGGGTCGGCCAGGACATGCCACTGCTCCTTCCCTGTCTGGCCGATGTCGGCCGGACGCGCACCAAGCGCCAGAAGGCGTTCGAGCTCGGCGTCCTGATCGCGGTCGGTGGCGTTGACGTCGATGTGCAGCCGGGATTTCCCCTTCTCCGGCTCATCCCTGCGACTGAGGATGATCGTCGGCTGCGGACCGCCGAACCCTTCGCGCGGCCCGATCTCCAACGAGCCATCGTGCATACGATCGAGCACGACGAAGTCCAGGACCTCGCACCAGAACCGCGACAGCACCTCAGGGTCGCGGCACCCGAGCACAAGCTCACTGATACGACATGCCATAACGAAACCTGCTCTCAGCCTGGGACTGCCGGGTAGGCCACACGCGAACCTCATGGGCTCCCAGCAGTGAAAACAATCCAGCGACCGTACCGGACGAGGCCGAGCACGGGCGAGATGATTTCAGGGCCGCCCCTGTCCGGGCAGCCGGGCAAGGCCGTTGGCCATGCAGTAGGGAAGCCGACTTTGAGACACGACCTAGTCGCCGGCGTCTTGCTGCGCAACAGCACCCGCGCCGGCTTCCGCGCAGTACCGGGCTGGTCTGGTCGTGTTACCCCGCGCTGGCTTCCGCTGGTCCGGCGCAACACCTGTCCTCGGTCCCTCGCGTAGTACCTGCTCAGGTGGCGAATCAGGGGTGGGGGTGGCGTGGAGGTGGTGGGGCTACCACTCGGAGTTGGAGCATGGCGGCGAAGCGGGCTTCGGGGTCGTCCAGATCTAGGGCGCCTACTTCGGCCAGGCGGCGGAGGCGGTAGCGGAAGGTGTTGGGGTGGACGTAGACGGCGGCTGCCGCGGCTATGACGTCGCCGAAGGCGTCCAGCCAGGCTCGGAGGGTCTCGATGAGGTTGGTCTTGTGGCGGGCGTCGTACTCGAAGAGGCGGGCTACCGGGCCTGTCGGCTCGTCGCCTCGGGCTGCTACCAGGTCTCGGAGTTCCAGGATCAGGGCTTCCACGTGAACGTCGGCCAGGCGGGCGACCCGGGCCGAGCTGCGGCCGGCTCGGAGTACTCGGAGGGCTCGGTCGGCGCTGGTGCGGGCTTGGGCGAGGTCGCCGGCGTCGTGGGCGACCGGGCCGACGCCGATGGAGGCGGTCACGCGGTCGCCGATGCGCTCGAGGAAGTCCGCCGCGATCCGGACGGCACGTTCCTCGCCGTCGGTGCGGTTGCGTTGCACCGGGATGAGGCCGTACGCGACGTCCCCGACCAAGGCGGCCGCAGTACGGGGATGGACGGCGCTCAGGTGCATGGCGAAGGCATCGGCTAGCCGCTGGCGTTCGGTGGCGAGGCCCGGATCGCCGAAGCTCGCGTCGTCAGGCGCGGCCTCGACGACTGCCAGCGCCAGTACTACGACCGGTTGGCCGCTGAGGCCGAGCCTGTTGAGGGCTTCCCGCGCGCCGACGCCGCCTTCGAGCGCAGTACTGACGAGGTCGGCGCGCAGGCGGCGTTCGACGTCGGCGCCGGCCCGGACGCGGAGCAGGTGCAGGGCCACGAGCTTTGCGGCATCGCGGAGGGCCTGGGCGCGTTCGTCGCTCAGCGGCTGGGGGACCGCGGCCCAGATCGAGCCGAGGATCTCGTCGCCGGCTCGGACGGCCACTGCCACACGCGGCATGGTGAACTCGCTCTCGGTGGCCATCAGGGGACGGACGAACACCGGCTCGTCGGTGCGGTAGAGCTTGCGGAAGATGCCGTGGTCGGCGAGGGCGCGGTAGTACCGCTCGGGGACGCGGCGGCCGAGGATCGTCTCCACCCGGGCGCTGTCGGCCTCGTCCTGGCGGCCCGAGAAGGCGAGGATGCGGGAGCTGCGGTCCTCGATCGTGATGGGTGCGTCGAGCAGCGCGGCGACGGCGTTGGCCAAAGCGAACAAGTCGCCGGACGGCATACCGCCCAGGGACTCCGGCCCGTCGATCCCGACGTCGCCCTCGGCGAGCAGTGAACGGAGCAGGGCGGCAAGCTGCGCCCAGGATGCGCCCCGGGTCAAGGCGATCAGCGCGACGCCGGACTCCTTCACCGCGGCATCGATCGTCTCGTCCGGGTGGATGGGGGCGCGCACCACCAACCCCGCGGCCTGCTGCATGCCGAGGGCGCGCAGCAGGTCGGCGATCTCCGCACCACCCTGCAACCCCACGCCCAGGACGAGCGCGTGCGGGGTCAGCACCGGCTCGTCCACCGGGTCGTAGATGACGATGCCGCCCAGCTCCTCGGGCTGGTCCGGGTCGCCCCGCACCAGTTCGAGCAGCGTCGCGCCCAGGTCGTCGAGCACCCGGCCGAGGCTGGCCCGCGGACGTCCGTTCACAGAAGGCAGCACCTTCCGAAGCTAAGAGTCGGAGGGCCAGCGTACTTCGTCCGCGCCGACCAATTCAGGCCTTCAGTTGGTTGAGTTGGACAGAGCTCAGAGAGCCAGCCACTCGACCGACTTGGTGACGGCGGCCAGTTGGTCGGGCAGGGGGTCGACGCCGATGCCAGGGGCGGTGGGGACGGGGAGGTGGCCGTCGACGAGCGTGAACGGCGGCGTGATGTCGGTCTGGTAGTAGCGGTTGGAGCCCGAGGTGTCCCCGGGAAGAGTGAAGCCGGGTAGAGCGGCCAGCGCGACGTTGGCCGCGCGACCTAGCCCGGTCTCCAGCATCCCGCCACACCACACCGGTACGCCGTGAGCCACGCAGACGTCGTGGATGCGTCGCGCCTCCAGGTAGCCGCCGACCCGGCCGGGCTTCACGTTCACGATCGAGCACGCGCCCAGGCTGATCGCAGCAGCCGCAGCCCGAGCCGACGTGATCGACTCGTCCAGGCACACCGGCGTCTTCAGTTGACGAGCCAGTTCCGCGTGGCCGAGCAGGTCCTCCTCGTCCAGCGGTTGCTCGATCAGCAGCAGGTCGAACGGGTCCAGCCGAGCCAGGTGCCGCGCATCCGCGACCGTGTACGCCGTGTTCGCGTCCACCTGCAGCAGTACCTCGTCGCCGAACCGCTCGCGCACCGCGGCAACCGGCTCCACATCCCACCCGGGCTGGATCTTCAGCTTGATCCGGACGTAACCCTCGTCGAGATACCCGCCCACGGCGTCGAGCAGCCGGTCGACCGAGTCCATGATCCCGACCGACACGCCGCACGGCACCCGATCACGCACGGCCCCGAGTTCCCGAGCCAGCGGTCGCCCCTCGGCCCTCAACTCGGCGTCGAGCACGCCCATCTCGAGCGCCGCCTTCGCCATCCGGTGGCCGTGGAACTTCGCCAGCGCCGGCGCGACCGCTGCGGCGTCGAGCCGCTCGATCGAGGCGACCGCCGGTACCAGGAAGCGACGCAGTACGTCGGCCGCGGCGTCGACGTACTCCGACGAGTAGAGCGGGTCCGTCATCGCGACGCATTCGCCCCAGCCCTCGGCGGCGCTGGTGACCACCCGCACGAGCAACGCGTCCTTGCTGGTCTCCGTCCCGAAGGAGGTCCGGAAGGGCGATACCAGTGGCATCTCGATCCGCCGCAGTTCGACCCCGGTCAGCTTCATCGCGTCGTTCCCTTCGCTGTGTCGTGGTTCCTGGTCAGCAGGTACCAGCCGGTCCGGTCGAAGCCCGTCACCCGCGCTCCTTCGGCGATCAGCGTGCCGAGCAGCTCGCGGACCGCGGTACGCCAGGCCTGCGCACCTTCGGGATCGGTACCGCGCATGCCCTCGATATCCGGCGGAATCGCGACCAGCAAGGTCTCCCCGGCCAGGCTGCCGGGTACGGGCCGTCCATCGGGCGAGGACGAGAGGGCGACGACCGCCCCACGCGCCAACTCCAGCCCCGCATCCGCTGCGACGGGTTCGCCGGCCGAGGCCGAGGCGACCGCAGGGGTGTCGAGTTCCCAGCGAACCAGCAGGCGGTCCGTGTCCCCGCCGCTGTTGATGCCGTCGCGCATGTCGCCGTAGAAGTTCGTCAGGTACTCCGTGGGCCGAGCGGCGAGCTTGACGATGTTGAAGTACGCGTTCCGCCGGACCAGTGGGTCGAAGGTCCACGCCACTACGGCAACGCCCCGCAGCATCGCCCACGCTCGTTGATGGATCTTGAGCGCGAAGCCCACACTCCGGCCGCGCGCCTGGCCGGATACCCCGGCGACGTGACTGTGCAGGGCGCCCTCCGAAGGTGGCGCGAAGAAGCCGACACAGGCGCCGACCAGCTCGTCTCCGTCATACGCACCGGCGACATAGTTGCCGGCCTTGGTCAGGGCCCGGAGCAACTCGGTCGTCACCGGCGGATTCTTCGGGTCCGGTCGCCAGATGCCGTCATACAACCGGTAGACGGCATCCAGCTCATCGAGGGCCTTCAGTTCGCGAACCTGTACTCCGGCCGCCGCCGCAGCAACCTCCGCGGAGCGCACGGCCAGATCCAGCGCCGACTCCAACCCGTCGTACGCCGGCGTCATCCCATCGGCCACCGGATCGGCCAACCCGGTCAGCCCGGTCAGGTCGGGAGCGTCGGTCAGGGCGGGAGAGTTGGCCAGATTGGCGAGATTGGTCAGATCGGTCAGCGGGCCGACCTTGGTCAGCTTGTCGGAAGCAGTCATGATCTGTCCGCACCGACTGTCGCCCGCTCGCTCACCTGGTCGTCCGCGAGGAGGTCGGTGATGAGGGCGGTGAGCAGCGCCGTGCGGCGGGGGAGTTCTGCCACCAGGACGTGTTCGTTGTCGGCATGGGCGCCGCCACCGACAGCGCCCAGTCCGTCCAGGGTCGGCGTACCGATCCCGGCGGTGAAGTTTCCGTCCGACGCTCCACCGACGGCGGCCTCGTCCAGCGGCCCGAGACCGAGGTCGACCGCGAGCTCAGTCGCTCGCTGGAACAGGTCCGCAGCTGAGCTCCGCTCCAACGGCGGTCGGTTGGGTCCGCCGGTGATCTCGAGCTCGGCCTCGGCCAGTACCGGTTGCAGCGCGAGCATCGCGGCATGGACGCGATCCTGTTCCTCGGTATCCCGGACCCGGACGTCCACCGCGAAGGTAGCCGCGGCGGGGACCGTGTTCGTCGTAGTACCGGACTCGAGAACTGTCGGCGTGACAGTGGTCCCGCGACTCGCGTCGCCCAGCTGGCTGACCGCGAGCACCTGATGAGCGGCCTCGATCGACGCGTTCACGCCGAGCTCCGGTTCCAGGCCGGCGTGCGACGCACGACCTCGCACGGTGACCTGGTAGAGCGAGATCCCCTTGCGTTCGGTCTTCAGCGCGCCCCCGTCGGCCGACGCCTCGAGGACGAGGGCGGCCGCACAGCCCGCCGCCTCCGCCTCGATGAGTCCGCGGGAGGACGGCGAGCCCAGCTCCTCGTCGCCCGTAACGAGGATCGCGACACCGGATGGATCGGCCAGGGCCGCCACCGCGTGGAACGCGATCACTACGCCGGCCTTCATGTCGAAGCAGCCCGGTCCACGGAGAACACCGTCGTCGACACCGAAGGGGTGCGTCGCCAGCGAGCCCGTCGGCCAGACGGTGTCGTGGTGGCCGAGCAGCAGCACGCGGTTCGCGCCGCTGCCGAACCGCCAGCGGAGGTGGGGCCGCCCATCGAGGACCACCCGCTCGGGGGCGAACCCGAGCCGACGCGTCCCGACCGCCGCCACCACGTCGGCGCTGCGAGCCACCGCTGCCAGATCCGCCGACGGCGACTCACAAGTCACCAGCGCCTCCAGATCAGCCAACAACTCAGCCACCGACTCGCCCGGCGACGCGGCCGCCGACTCGCGTGGCGCGTCCCGCGGCGCAGACGTTTCGTTGCCCATCTCAACCAACTTTCGGAGTGGCCCGGACACCGAAGTGCAGGTACTTCTCACCGGTCGGCAGCGAGTAGAAGGTCACCGGGCTCCAGGTCAGCGCTTCCGGCTCACGGACGACGAACAGGTCGCCGGTCTCGTCCACCGGCACCATCACGAACTCGTGCGTCGGGTCGGGCATCAACTCGGCCAGCGGGCCGGTCACCGTCTGCCGCAGAACCGCCTGCCCGTCTCGCACCAGGACCTCGCCCATGACGCTGGCCCGGTCGTACCGGCCGACGTGACGCTGTACGTCGACAGTCGGCGGCTCGGCCGGCGCCGCCAGCGGCGCGGGCATTGCCACGTCGGCCAGTTCCGCGAAGATCTCGCGGTACAGGTCCTGGTACAGATCCCTGGCGTTGCCGCCGTTGGTGAGCAGCGTGACGGCCAGACCCTGGTCCGGCAGCACCCGCAGGAACGCGGCCTGGCCGATGGTCTTGCCGTCGTGGCCGATCAGCCGGTGGCCGTCCCAGCCGAAGCGGATCCAGCCGAGGCCCCAGGAATCACCCAGCGAGTACCTGTCCGGCAGGTCCGCGTGCTTGTCGGCCATCGCGGCCACCGAATCCTCGCTGAGCACGCGAGTGCCGTCCGCGGCCAGGCCACGGGCCAGATGCATCCGGGCGAAGGCGAGGGCGTCAGCCACCGTCGACGTGACCAGCCCGGCCGGCCCGAGGGCGCGGGGGAGCCCCCACACCGGCGCCGGTTTCGGCTCGGCCCCGCCCTCGCTGACGTGACCCACGGCCGCGCGGTACAGCAGCGCCTCCTCGGGCAGCGTCACGGTGTGCTCGAGTCCGAGCGGCTTGAAGAGGCGCTCCCGCAGCGCCTGGTCCCAGGTCTTTCCGGTCAGCTTCTCGATCACTCGGCCGGCCAGCGAGAAGCCGGAGTTGCAGTACGACCAGGTCGCGCCGAGCGGGTGGTTCTGCGCCACCTCGGCCAGCAGGTCGACGTACTTCTCCAGGCAGTCGTCACCCCGCCCGGTGTCGGTGAAGACGTCGCCGTCGATCCCGCTCGTGTGGGTGAGCAGGTGCCGCATGGTCACCTGCTTGGCGACATCGGGCTCGCGCAGCGCCAGCTCAGGCAGTACGACGGAGATCGGGGCGTCGAGGTCCAGGAGTCCCTCGTCCACGAGTTGCAGGGCGAGCGTCGCCGTCCACACCTTCGTCATCGACCCGATCTGGAACAGCGAGTCCGTGGTGACCTCGACCCCGGTGTCCTTGTTCAGCACGCCGGTCGCTGCGTCGACGAGTTCGTCCTCCAAGCCCGGCTGGAGTCGCAGGATGCCGAGGGTCGCACCCGGAACCCGGTGCCGCGCGGCGAGCGCGGTGAGGCGGCGTTGCCAGTGCTCCACGTCGATCCGCGGCCGCCGCGGACCGGCCGCGTCGCCGGCGTACTGCTCGACCCAGCCGAGGATCCGGCGGTTGAAGTCGAGCCGGTGCGACGGACGGCCCTGGATGATGAACAGATGGTCGGCCTCGGGGTAGAGCACGAGTTGCGCGGGGACGCCCTGTTCGCGCAGTGCCGTGTGCCACTGCTCTGCCTGGCCGATCGGGCAGCGGACGTCGGCCGCGCCCTGCAGGATCAGCGTCGGCGTCCTCACCTGATCGACCTTGCTCAGCGGTGACATCTCGTCGAACCGGTCGCGCTGATCGCCGAGTTCATAGGCGCTGAGGAAATGGCCGCTGTCGGAGGTGCCCGACATGCTGGTCAGATCGCTGACGACGCCGCCGGCCACAGCCGCCGCGAACCTGTTGTCGCGGCTGGTCAGGTAACACGTCATGAAGCCGCCGTAGCTGTAGCCGGCGACCGCGAGGCGCTTCGGATCCGCGAGGCCCTCGGCCACGAGTTCGTCCAGCGGCTCGAGGAAGTCCTTGGCGTCGGCCGTACCCCAGTTGCCCAGCGCGGCGTTGAAGAACTCCTCGCCGTACCCGTCGCTGCCGCGCGGGTTCATCAGCAGCACCGCCCAGCCGCGGGCAACGAGTTCCTGGTGGTAGAGGTGGGCCTCGTCGGCGGCGCCGTTCCACGCGTTGTGCGGACCGCCGTGCACGTCGAGGAGCAGCGGCTGCGGCTGGGCGGCCTCGGGATCGCGGACCAGCCAGCCGGACACCTTGGTGCCGTCCGAGATGGTGAACTCGCGCTCCACCCGCGGGAAGACCTCGGCGACCTCGGCGCCGTGCGTTGTCAGTGTCTGCGTCGCACCCGAGCCCAGGTCGACGGCCACGATCTCGCCGTACGACGTGGCGGTGTTCAGCACCACGGCCGCGTTGCCGTTGGCAACCGAGAGCCCGGAGACGTTCTGGCCAGGCTCGCCGAGCACGTGCTGAGGAGTGCCGCCGGCGGTGGGTACGGCGTACAGGTGGGAGCAGCCGCGGTCGCGGACGCAGAACAGGACGGTCGCGCCGTCGTCGACGAGCAGCGGAAGAGCACCCGGGTACGCCGGGCCGCCGGGCATCACGTTGCGGTCGAGTGAAGCCGCCAGGTCGACGAGTTCGCCGCCATCCAGTGGAAGCCGCAAGAGCCGGGCATGGCCGACCGGGCCGTCAAGGTTGCCGACGACAAGCAGGGCCTCGCCGTCCGCGGTCCAGAGCATCGGCCCGGCCAGGCCTTCAGCGAGACCGACGAGCTGCGGGGTTGCCTTCTCGTTCGAGACGTCCAGCACGTAGGCCGGAGCGGTGGGCAACAGGTCGGCGTCGGGAGCCGTGCCCGCGCCGAAGGCAAGCTTCTTGCTGTCGGGTGACCAGGCCGGATCGCCCGCGTGCCAATCGCCGTCGGTCACCTGCCGGACCTTCTTCGACGAGACCTCGAGAACGTGGACGTGCTTGCGGATGGTGCGCAACAACCCCGCGCCGTCGGCCTGGTAGTCGAGCCGCTCCGTCACGATCGGCGCGCTGGCCCGCTTGGTGCGGGCCTCGTCGTCCTCCTCCGCTGCGGCGACGATGTCGACCGCCGAGCTGAAGGCGATCCGCTCGCCGTCCGGACTCCAGGTCGGAGCGCCGGCCCCGAGAGGCAGCGTGGTCAGCCGCTCGGGCTCGCCTCCATCGACCGGAAGCACCCATACCTGGGGCGGCCCGTCCTGGGCCCGGAGGAAGGCGATCCGCGTCCCGTCGGGCGACCAGGCAGGCGACAGGTCGGCGTTGCCACGGGTGAGTTGCCGGGCCTCGCCACCGGTCGACGCGACGCGCCACAGGGCGTGCTCGGCCTGATCGGCCTCCAGGTCGCTGGTTCGCAGTACGTAGACCAGCTGGCTCCCGTCAGGCGACAGGGCGGGCTGCTGCGGTACTGCGAACTCGGTCAGGTCTTCGATGCGCGGGCGTCGGGTCACGACGACTCCTCCTTGGGAAAGAGCGGGCTCACTGGACGAGATCAACCGCTTGGAGCGCGGCCGCCGCGTAGTGGCAGGCGGTGTGGTGCCGGTGTCTTCCGGCGTCGGGGGTGGGGTCAACGGTCTGGCACAGTTCGCGATCGGGCCGGACCAGCGGGCCGATCGGGCAGCGCGGATGGAAACGGCAACCGGGCGGTGGGTGGTGCGGGTCGGCCGGTTCGGCGTCCGCGACGGCTCGCAGCGCCGGATCGAGTTCCTCGGCGTCCAGGGCCAGGGCCCCGCGCCGGGGTGCGGCGGCGAGCAGCTCGCGGGTGTAGGGATGTTGCGGGTCGCCGAGCAGCTCGGCGGCGGGACCGAACTCCACGATCCGGCCGAGATACATGACGGCGATGTAGTCACTGACGTAGCGAACCACCGCGAGGTTGTGCGAGATGAACAGCATCGACAGGTGAAGGTGCCGCTGCAGGTCGCGCACCAGGTTCAGCACCGTGCCCTGGACGGACACGTCCAGGGCCGAGGTGATCTCATCGGCCAGGATCACCTCGGGCCGCCCGGCCAGCGCCCGGGCCAGCGCGACTCGTTGCCGTTGGCCACCAGACAGCGCCGCGGGGTAAGCCGAGGCGCCCTCCGGGTCGAGGTCGACGAGCTCGAGCAGCCGAGCCACCTCGCCGGCCCGCGAGTAGTCCGCCGACCTCGGCACCGCCTCGGCGATCGAGTTGCCGATCGTCATCCGGGGGTCGAGCGACGAGTAGGGATCCTGGAACACGAGCTGCAGCGGGCGAGGCCCTCGGCTGCTGTGCCGCAGCGGTACGCCGTCCAGCAGGATCCGCCCGCCGGCGAGCTCCGTCAGCCCTACCGCAGCCCGGGCCAGCGTGGACTTGCCGGAGCCCGACTCGCCGACCAGCCCTACCACTTGCCCCGAAGGGACGGTGAGATCCACCGAGTCGACGGCTGTCAGCGCGCGGCTGCCCGTGCCGAACCGCACAGTCACCTGCTCGAACGTGAGTTCGCTCATCTTTGTTCCATCCG
Organism: Kribbella orskensis; assembly: GCF_004342085.1. Lineage (NCBI taxonomy): Bacteria > Bacillati > Actinomycetota > Actinomycetes > Propionibacteriales > Kribbellaceae > Kribbella > Kribbella orskensis. The sequence continues at coordinate 37,201 of NZ_SLWM01000025.1, read as the reverse complement.
CATCGGCCATCCGAGCTCGACCACCTGGGGGTGCCAGCAGGCGACCCGGTGGCCTTCGTCCAGTTGAGTCTCCAGCTCAGGGTCCTCCGTGCGGCACCGGTCGTCGGCGAACTCGCACCGCGCAGCGAACGCGCAGCCCGACGGCAGCCGCCCTGGATCCACCGGACGCCCCGGGATCACCGCGAGCGGTTGTTCGAGGTCGGTGTCGAGATCCGGTACTGCGGCCAGCAGCGCGCGCGTGTACGGATGCCGGGCCCCCGTGGCCAGGGCGGTCGCGGGGAGGTCCTCGACGACGCGGCCGGCGTACATCACCAGCACCCGGTCGCAGACTTGGCCGATCACGGTGATGTCGTGGCTGATCAGCAGCAACGCGACCCCGTCGTCGGTCCGGATCGACTCCAGCAACCGCAGCACCTGGCGCTGCACGGTGACGTCGAGCGCGGTGGTCGGCTCGTCGGCGACGATCAGCGCGGGTTCTCCCATCAGGCCCATCCCGATCATCGCCCGCTGCCGCATCCCGCCGGAGAACTCGTGCGGGTACTGCCCGGCCCGGCGTTCCGCGGCCGGCACCCGGACTGCCCGCAGCCGGTCGATCGCCCGGGTCGTCGCCTGCCGGCGGGTCAGCCCCTGGTGTTCGCGGGCCCCCTCTGCCAGTTGAGCGCCGATCCGCTTGGTCGGGTTGAACGAGGTCGTCGGATCCTGGAAGACCATCGCGAACGACGTACCGAGCAGTTGGCGGCGGTCGGCGTCGGGGGTCTCGAGCAACGGCTCCCGGAGGAACTCGAGTCGTTCGGCGCTGACCTGGCCGGGAGGTTCGATCAGTTGCGCCACCGCGAGTGCGGTCAGGCTCTTGCCCGAGCCGGACTCGCCGACGACCCCGACGGCCTCGCCATGGCCGATCGTGAAGCTCACACCGCGAACCGGAGTGATCGGACCGTCCGGTCCCGGGAAGGTGACCCGCAGGTCCCGCACCGACAGCACCACGTCCTCGACCACGTACTGCGAGGTCGGCGCCTCGGGCGCGGCGGAGTCGTCCGAGCGGCGGCGGAAGCGGCTTACGCCGATGGACTCCACCCCCAACCCCTTCGCCACGGCCTCACCGAAGAGGTTGAACGCCAGCCCGGAGATCACCACGGCGACACCTGGTGCGAGCGCGGCCGCCGGGTGCACGTAGATGCTGTTGAGGCTCTCACCCATCAGTCGGCCCCAGTCGTACGCCGGAGGCTGGACGCCGAGCCCCAGGAAGGACAAGCCCGCGAAGGCCAGCAGCGCACCGCCCGCCCCGATAGTCGCGTTCACCACCAGCGGCTCGGAGATGTTCGGCAGGATGTGCCGGACCAGCAGCCGGATCCGGCCGGCTCCTGCGATCCGCGCCGCGGCCACGAAGTCGCGGGCCGCCACCCCGGCGACCAGGGTCTGGGTGAGCCGCGCGAAGGCGGGCGCACCGGCGAAGCCGATCGCCAGTACGGCGCCCTTCGCGCCGACGCCGAAGATCACCGCGAAGAACAGCGCCAGCAGGAGACCGGGGAACGCCACCGCCACGTTGACGGTCGCCGTCACCAGCCGTCCAGCACGTCGCCCGAGCACAGCGGGCGCAGTACCGAGCAGCAGGCCGGTCACGACGGCGATCGCGGTCGCCACCAAGGCCAGTGCGATCGATTGCCGGGTGGCCACCAGGACGCGGTAGAAGATGTCGCGGCCGAGGTTGTCGGTGCCCAGCCAGTGGCTCGCCGAGGGGCCCTCCAGCAGGTGGTCGGTGTCGATCGCGCTCGCCTGGTGGGACCACAGCACCGGCGCGAAGACCGCCAGCAGGAGGACCAGGAGCAACAGCAGTCCCGCACTGAGGCCGAGTGGTGTCCGGATCACGGCGGTCCAGCGGCGCCGGCTCTTCGTCGTTCTGGTCGCCATCGATCAGTTCTCCCGGATCGTCGAGCGCGGATCGAGCAGCGCCAGCGCGACGTCGACGACCAGGTTCACCAGCAGCACCCCGATCCCGTAGACGAGCACGACGCCCTGGACGAGCGGGTAGTCCTTGGACAGGATCGAGGAGACGATCGTGCTGCCCAGCCCCGGCCAGCCGAAGACGTTCTCCACCAGCACCGTGCCGGCGACCAGCCCACCCAGCAGCAGACCGCCCAGGGTGATCGTCGCGGTCACCGCGTTCGGCAGCGCGTGCCGCAGATAGATAGTGGCCGCTGGCAACCGTTTGGCCCGGGCGGTGCGCAGGTAGTCGGTCTGCAGTACGGACAGCAGCTCGACCCGGCAGATCCGGGCCAGCACGGCGGCCGGGCCGATGGCCAGGGCGAGCACCGGCAGGATGTACGACGCCGGCGTACTGCGGCCCGCGACCGGCAGCCAGGCGAGCTTCACCGCGAACAGGTACACCAGCCCGACGGCGAGCAGGAACTCCGGGATCGCGGCGAGCACCACGCTGACCGAGGTGAAGCTCAGCTCCGCCCGGGGCCGGCGACCGCCGCGAGTCAGGACACCCATCATCAGGCCGGTCGGTACCGACACCAGCACGGCGAGGACGAAGGCGGCCACCGCGAGCTGCACGGTCGCGGGGAGCCGGTCGCCGATCACGTCAGAGACCGGGAGCCCCGTCGTGATCGACGTACCGAGGTCGCCGGTGACCAGGCTGCGGAGGAAGTGCCAGTACTGCACCCACAGCGGATCGTTGAGCCCGAGCGACTCGCGCCGCGCCTCGACCAGGCTCTGGCTGGCGGCCGGCCCCAGGGCGCTCCTGACCGGGTCGCCCGGGATCAGGTGGATCATCAGGAACGACGCCGTCACCAGGGCCAGCAGCGATATCACCAGCCGCGCCAGCCGGCGGGTGCCGAACCGGACCCACGGGTGGGTGCTCCAGGCCGCCATGCCGCCGGTCGTCCGCGGTTGCGTGCTCGAGATCGTCACCGGCCGACTCCTCCGTCCTTCGTCGCTGATCGCACGGGCGCCTAGCCGAGCATCCGCAGCGACCCCGGTGCGACGCTGCCCGAGCTGAGCTCGAAGGTCGCCCCCTTGGCGAAGGCGGGGACGGTCGAGTCGACGAAGGGCACGATGTCCTGCGCGGTCACCACCGCCTTCTCCGCCGCGGCCCAGTCCGGGCACCCGTCCGTACCGACGACCGCCGAGGCCTTCTGGACGGCCGCGGTGTACGCCGGGTTCTTGATCCCGGCGAAGTTGTTGCCGTTCGGCGGCGTCGCTCCGGACAGGAAGGGCACTAGCTGGCTCGGCAGGGTCACGGTCAGCGGGATCAGCACGGCGTGCCAGGTGCCCTGGCCGGCCAGGATCACGGTGCCGATCTCAGCGGTGGAGACCGCCTTCAGACTCACCTCGATGCCCAGGTCGCTCCAGGCCTTCTGTACCAGTTCCGCTCCGCTCTGCAGCGTCGGACCGAGGCTGGTCGGGTAGTAGAAGATCAGCGACAGCTTCGCGCCGTCCTTGGCCCGGACGCCACCGGTACCGGCCTTCCAGCCCGCCGCGTCCAGGGCCGACTTGGCCGCCGCGAGGTCGTGCGGAGGCAGATTGCCGGTCACCGTGTCCTCGGTACAGGGACCCATTCCGGGGGCGACCAGTCCGGTCGCTGGATTGCCCGTTCCACCGGTGATCACCTTGCCCAGCTGGGTCAGGTCCAGTGCCTGCGTGAGCGCCTTTCGCAGGGCGGGGTCCGCGGTCGGCAGGCCGGCCTTCTGGTTGAACCAGAGTTCGCCCAGGGGAGTGGAAGCCTCGCGCTGGAAGAGTTTCTGGGCCGCCAGCCGCTGCTTGTCGGGTCCGGCGATCGCGGTCAGGTTGATCTGCCCGGACAGCAGCAGGTTCGCCGCGGTCGTCTCGTTGCTGACCACCTTGAGCACCACCTTGTCCGGCAGACCTTGCTGGTCGGTCTTCCAGTCGCCCGGACCCCAGGCGTAGTCCTTGCGGCGCTCCATCGTGTAGTGGTCGCCGGGGACGGCCTCGGTCATGGTGAACATGCCCGTCCCGTCGCCCGCCTGCTTGAGCAGGTTGCGGTCCTTCATGCCCTTGTCGCAGACGATGTGCAGACCGCCGACGTTGCGGTCCAGGAAGGCGTCCGGCGCGGGCACCGTCACGGTCACCGTGCCGGCCGCGTCGTCGGCCGTCGCCTTGGCGCCGGGCGGGACGAAGACCCCGATCCGGCTCGACTTGTTGGCCGGGTCACCGACGAAGCTGATGTTCGCCGCGACGGTGGTCGCCGTCAGCGGCGTACCGTCGGCGCACGTCACTCCTTTGCGCAGCGTGTACGTCGCCTTGGTGGTCGTGCTCTCCCACTTCTCCGCCAGTCCGGGCACCATCTTCCCGGCCGGGTCGAGGCTGATCAGGGAGTCGTACATGAACGCGTCGACCTGCTGGGTGACCGACAACGAGGTGAAGTGCGGATCGAGATTGCCGGGGTCGGCGCTGATCGCCATCGTGAAGGTCTGGCCCTCGGCGAACTTGCCGGTGTTGCCGACCGTGGCGCTCGAGCCCGAGCCCGAGTCGCACGCGGTCAGGACGAGTCCGAGCGCGAGGGTCCCGGCCAGGACAAGGGTCTGGGGAGATCGCATGGTGGTGCCTCCGAGGGGATTCGGTGCCGTCAGGACTGCGCGCGGCGCATCGCGCGGCCGCTGTGGAGGTAGAGGGCCCGGCCGCTGCCGTCGTCGCCGATGAAGGCCTGCGGCTGGTGGAATCCCTGCTGCGGTTCGAGCGTGATCAGCGTGTCGCCGTCGAGCCGGACCAGCTCGACCGGATCCGGCTTGCCGCCTAGCTCGGCGATCTCGCCCTTGGGGGTGTGGTCGAGCCAGACCCGGCCGTCGTCGGCCTGGCTGACGGTGATCTCGGCGACGTCGCAGCTGTACGTCCCGACGTACCGGGTGACGTCGTCCAGCGGCGCGCGGTCGGCCGGTGGGGTGGGCAGTGACGGCAGCTCCAGCCCGATCAGCTCCCGCAACACGTGTCCGACGACCTGCTGGTAGAGGCCGATCATGGTGCCGCCGTTGGTCAGCAGGGCGACCGAGAGCCCGTGCTCGGGCACCACCCGGAGGAAGGCGCCCTGGCCGATGGTGCCGCCGTCGTGGCCGATCACCGTGCTGCCCTGCCAGTCGAAGATCTCCCAGCCGAGTCCCCAGGCGTTGCCCATCATCCCCAGCGGCGGCAGCTCGACCTGGCGGTCCTGCATCGCCTTGACGCTGCCGGATCCGACCACCGCAGTACCGTCGGGGGCCTTGCCGCCGTCGAGGTGGAGCTGGGCGAAGGCGAGCAGGTCCCGGGGACGCATGGCGAGCATCGCGCCGGCCGGAGCCATCGACCGCATCAGTGACCACACCGGCGCCGGCACCGGGTCGGCGTCCGGCTCCGGCCGGATGTGACCGACGGCGGCGCGGTGCAGGATCGCCTCGTTCGCGTCGTTGGCCACATGGGTCAGGCCGAGCGGGGTGAAGACGTACTCCCGCAGGCAGGTGGCGTACGGCTTGCCCCGCACCAGTTCGACCAGCCGGCCCAGCACGGAGAAGGCGGCGTTGTTGTAGGAGAACATCTCGCCCGGCGGGTAGAGCTGGGTCACCCCGGCGAGCTGCGCGACGTACTTCTCGACGCAGTCGTCGCCGTTGCCCGTGTCGGTGAAGATGTCGCCCTCGAAACCGGATGTGTGGCACAGCAGTTGCCGCACCGTGATCGCCGCGGCGGCAGCCTCGTCGTCGATCACGAAGCCGGGCACGTAGTCGCGGACCGGCGCGTCCAGGTCGACCAGACCCTCGTCGACCAGCTGCATCACCAGCGTGGTCGTCCACACCTTCGTGATCGAGCCGACCTGGAACAGGGAGTCGGCCGTGGCCTCGACACCGGTCGCCTTGCTGAGCACGCCGGCCGCCGCGTCGATCACCTCACCGCGCCACGACACCGCGACCGCGGCGCCGGGCACCTGGTACTCCGCCAGCAACGTCGCCAGCCGGTCGTCCAGCCACTTCTGGATCTCGCTCAGGGTCGCCATTCCCGAACCGTAGGACCGGCGCGGGAGACAGTATTCGTCCCCGCGGACGAGGACTGGGCGTGAATCCGTCCGGGCGGACGAAGCCGATCGCCCCGCCCGGCGGCTAATCGGCTGGCCACCCCCGGCCGTCGGTGTGAGGATCCGAGGATGGGCAGCGAGCGGCGGTACTGGTACGAGGACGGCCTGGACCCGGAGGAGCTGGAGTTCCAGCGGCTCTACGGTCCGGTCCTGCCGGCCACCCGGGCGGAGGCGAAGGAGTTCTTCGGCGGACTCGGCCTGCCCTGGTGGATCGCCGGCGGCTGGTCGATCGAGGCGTTCACCGGGGTATCCCGGCCGCACGACGACCTCGACGTGTCCTTCTGGCGGAGGAACGTGCCGCAACTGGTGGAGCACTCGAAGGGCCGGTACCACGTCTGGTCAGCCGGGAGCGCCGGGATCCACCCGCTGTCGGTGGAGAAGCCGGAGGTCCCGGACACCGCCGACCAGGTCTGGCTCCGGGAGCATGCCCTCGCGCCTTGGCGGTACGACGTCGTACTGAACCCCGATCGCGACGGGCGCTGGGTGTTCCGGCGTGACCCGAGCCTCGACTTCGACCTGGACGAGGTCACCTGGATCGCCGACGACGGCATCCGGTACCTCAACCCGGAGATGGCCATCTGCTACAAGGCCAAGGCGGACCGGCCCAAGGACCGCCAGGACCTCGCCAACACCCTGCCGCTGCTCTCGGCGGCCCGGCGAACCTGGCTGGCCGACATGGTCCACCACCTGCACCCCGACCACGTCTGGCTCGACCAGATCCGCTAGGCCGGACCCCCAGGCCATCGAACGGCCTGGTCCGGGGTTGGGGGCGCGCTCGGCGAGTGCGGAGGCGGCTGCCATTGATGGGCTGGAGGTCCGCCGACCGGGGCGGCGGGGCGGGAACATCAGGGGCGGACTTACCCTTGAGGGTGTTATGACTCCTCCCGCTCGTCGCACGGTCTACCTCGACCACGCCGCGACGACTCCGATGCTGCCCGCGGCGATCGAGGCGATGGCCTCCCATCTCGGACGCACCGGCAACGCCTCTTCCCTGCACGGTTCCGGCCGGGCGGCGCGGCGTACGGTCGAGGAGTCGCGGGAGACGATCGCCGAGGCGCTGAACGCCCAGCCCAGCGAGGTGGTGTTCACCTCCGGCGGCACCGAGGCGGACAACCTGGCGCTGAAGGGCCTGTGGTGGGCCCGGCTGAAGGACGACCCGCGCCGCCGCCGGATCCTGCTCAGCGGCATCGAGCACCACGCCGTACTGGATCCCGCCGTCTGGCTCGCGCAGCACGAGGGCGCCGAGATCGAGTGGTTGCCGGTCGACGACCTCGGCCGGGTGCACCCGGAGGACGTCCGGCGGGCGATCGAGCAGGACCCGGACTCTGTGTCGTTCGTCACGCTGATGATGGCCAACAACGAGGTCGGCACCCTCCAGCCGATCAAGGAGATCGCCGCGCTAGCCAAGGCGTACGAGATCCCCGTGCACACCGACGCCGTCCAAGCCGTCGGGCAGGTGCCGGTGGACTTCGCCGACCTCGGCGTCGACGCGATGACGATCTCCGCCCACAAGGTCGGCGGTCCGTACGGGATCGGCGCGCTGGTGGTCCGCAAGGAGACCAAGCTGGTGCCGATCGTGCACGGCGGCGGCCAGGAGCGCGACGTACGGTCCGGCACCCTCGACACCCCGGCGACCGCCGGGTTCGCGGTCGCGGTCGAGCACGCGGTCAAGCACCAGGCCGACGAGGCGCGCCGGCTGATCGAGCTCCGCGACCACCTGATCGAGGGCATCACCACCACCGTGCCGGGCGCGAAGCTGTCCGGCGACCCGGTCGGCCGTTTGCCCGCTAACGCACACTTGTCGTTCAAGGACTGCGAGGGCGACTCGCTGCTGCTCCTGCTGGACGCGCGCGGCATCGAGGTCTCCACCGGGTCCGCGTGCAACGCCGGCGTGGCCGAGCCGAGCCACGTGCTGCTGGCGATGGGGTACGACGACCAGCGGGCGCGCGGGTCGCTCCGGTTCACCCTGGGGCACACGTCCGCCCGGGCCGACGTGGACGCAGTACTGGACGCGATCGGGCCGGTCGTCGAGCGGGCGATGTCCGCGGGATTGCAGAACGTGGGAAGGAATAACTGATGCGGGTACTCGCAGCCATGTCCGGCGGGGTCGACTCCGCCGTCGCGGCCGCGCGGATGGCCGAGGCCGGACACGACGTGGTCGGCGTCCACCTCGCCCTGAGCCGGAACCCGCAGTCGTACCGCAGTGGCGCCCGCGGCTGCTGCACGATCGAGGACTCCCGGGACGCGCGCCGCGCCGCCGACGTGATCGGCATCCCCTTCTACATCTGGGACCTGGCCGAGCGCTTCCACGCGGACGTGGTCGAGGACTTCGTCGCGGAGTACGCGGCCGGCCGGACGCCGAACCCGTGCCTGCGGTGCAACGAGAAGGTCAAGTTCAGCGCGGTGCTCGAGCGCGCCCTGGCGCTGGACTTCGACGCGGTCGCGACCGGGCACTACGCGCAGATCGTGGAGACCCCGACCGGTCGCGAGCTGCACCGCGCGGTGGACCCGGCCAAGGACCAGTCGTACGTACTCGGCGTGCTCACGCAAGCGCAGCTGAAGCACGCGTTCTTCCCGCTCGGCGACACCCCCAAGACCGAGATCCGTGCTGAGGCCGAGCGCCGCGGCCTCGCGGTGGCGGCCAAGCCGGACAGCCACGACATCTGCTTCATTGCCGACGGCAACACCGCGGGCTTCCTCGGCGAGCAGCTGGGCGAGGCGCCGGGGGACATCGTCGACGCCCAGGGCAACAAGCTCGGCGAGCACAAGGGCACCCACGGCTTCACCGTCGGCCAGCGCAAGGGCCTGAAGATCGGTACTCCGGCCGCCGACGGCAAGCCGCGCTTCGTCCTCGACATCTCCCCGGTGGAGCGGACCGTCACGGTCGGGTCCCGCGCGGAGCTGGCGGTCGAGCGGCTGACGGCGTCCAGCCCACGCTGGTGCGGCCCGGCCCCGACCGAGACCATCCAGGCCAAGGCCCAGCTGCGCGCGCACGGCGAGGAGATCGCGGTCACCGCGCGCCTCGAGGACGGCAAGGTCTTCGTCGAGTTCGATGAGCCCGCGGACGCGGTCGCCCCCGGCCAGGCGGTCGTCCTGTACGACGGCACGCGCGTGATCGGCTCAGCCACCATCGACACGGTCGAGCGCGCAACCCAGAAGGTCTGACCCGTGCTCCGCATGAAGGACACCTGCGAGCGCTGCGCGACCAAGCTCGGCCCGACGGACGACGCGGTGATCTGCAGCTACGAGTGCACCTTCTGTTCGGCCTGCTCCGACGCCATGGACGCCGTCTGCCCGAACTGCGGCGGTGAACTCGTACGGCGGCCGAGGCGCACCACCGGCGCGGCCGCGATCGCCACCAGGACGCCCGGCCGGGTGACCCGGTACCTCCAGCGGAACAGGAACCACCCGTGAGCAGTCCTTTTGGCCCAGCGGCGACCACCGGAATGGGATCGCTGCCCGGCGAGGACATGCGCAAGTGGGTCAGCGTCGTCCTGGACGTCGTCAGCATCCCTTTCCTCCCCGAGCTCCCCGCCCGCCCGTACGGCGACATGGTGAGCCGGGCGGCGGGTCTCCTCACCCAGCTGGCCCTAGACCTCCAGCCGGCCGGGTGGCGCCTGACCGGCGGCAATGATCCCCGCGCGAGCTTGGACCAGCGCCGGGCTCGGTCCCTCCTGCTGCAGGACCTGGACGTCCTCGAGGAGCTGGCAGACGGCTACGCCGGCCCGTTGAAGCTTCAGGTCACCGGGCCGTGGACGCTCGCCGCGACGGTGGAACTGCCGCGCGGCGACAAGGTCCTGGCCGACCACGGCGCCCGACGCGACCTTGCGGAGACCCTGGCGTATGGCCTCCAAGAACACGTCGCAGAGGTCCGCCGACGAGTCCCCGGCGCTGAGCTCGTCGTACAGCTCGATGAGCCCGCGTTGCCCGCAGTACTGGCTGGGGCTGTTCCGACGGCCAGTGGGTGGAGCAAGCACCGCTCTGTCGATGGTCCGGGGGCCGTGGACCTCCTGAGCCGGGTGGTCGAGGCAGTAGCTCCTGCAATCACGCTGGTGCACTGCTGTGCGGCACGGCCGCCTATCGAGGTGTTCCGGAAGGCCGGAGCCGATGGGATCGCCGTAGACCTCGCGCTGCTGACGGAGGCAGCCTGGGAGCAGATCGCCTTCGCTGTAGAAGCCGATGTCACCCTCTACGCAGGCGTCGTCCCCACTACGGGCGAGATCCCTCACCCTGAGCGGGCCGCCGAGCCTCTGACCCGCCGTTGGTCCGAGATCGGCCTCTCGACCCCCTCACTCGCAGACGTCGTCCTCACCCCCGCCTGCGGCCTCGCCGCAGCCCCGTCACCCGCTGACGCCAGGTCCCGCCTGCAGGTACTCCGTCCCGCCGCCGAGTTCCTCGCCGAAACCGCACAGTCATAACTCCTTGCGTCCGAAGAACTGCGGAGACGGGTCCGCAGTACTTCGGACGCAAGCGAAGTACCGGGAATCGTCGGTGGGCGGCGGTAGGTTTTGCTCATGAGTACGGAGATTCCCGACACCACTGCCGCTGACCAGCCCGCCCCGTCGCCGAAGGTGCGCGAGCGGCATGCCGAGCTGAGCCGGGAGATCGAGGAGCACCGGTTCCGCTACTACATGGCGGCCTCGACCATCTCCGACGCCGACTTCGACGAGCTGATGCACGAGCTGCAGCGGATCGAGGAGGAGTACCCGGAGCTCCGCACCCCGGACTCCCCGACGCAGAAGGTCGGCATCCCGATCTCGACGCTGTTCACCGCGGTCGACCACCCGACCCGGATGGAGAGCCTGGCGAACGCGTTCTCCGCCGAGCAGATGGAGGCCTGGGCGAAGCGGCTGGAGCGCGAGGTCACCGTCAAGCAGATCGACGACAGCGGCTTCCTCTGTGAGCTCAAGGTCGACGGGCTCGCCCTCGACCTGGTCTACGAGAACGGCCGGCTGGTCACCGGCGCCACCCGCGGCGACGGCCGGACCGGTGAGGACGTCACGCTGAACGTCCGGACCATCAAGAGCATCCCGAACCAGCTGGAAGGCGACGACCTGCCGACCTTCCTCGAGGTTCGCGGCGAGGTGTTCTTCCGGGTCGAGGACTTCGCCGACCTGAACGCGCAACTCGTCGAGGCCGGCAAGGACCCCTTCTCCAACCCGCGCAACGGCGCCGCCGGATCCCTGCGGCAGAAGGACCCCCGGGTCTCCGCGACCCGCCCGCTCCGCTTCGTGGTACACGGTCTCGGTCGGGTGGAGGGGTATCACGTCAGCCGGTTGTCCTCGGCGTACGAGCAGCTGAAGGCGTGGGGGCTGCCGGTCAGCGATCGCGCCCGCCGGGTCGGCACGCTCGACGAGGTGAACGAGTTCATCGCGTACTACGGCGAGAACCGGCACTCGGTGGACCACGAGATCGACGGCGTCGTGGTCAAGGTGGACGAGGTCGACCTGCAGCGCGCGCTCGGCTCCACCTCGAGTGCCCCGCGCTGGGCGATCGCGTACAAGTACCCGCCGGAGGAGGTCACCACCAAGCTCCTCGCCATCGAGGTCAACGTCGGCCGCACCGGCCGCGTGACCCCGTACGGCGTGATGGAACCGGTCCGGGTGGCCGGCTCGACGGTGGAGTTCGCCACCCTCCACAACGCCAAGGAGGTCGAGCGCAAGGGCGTCTACCCGGGCGACACCGTCGTACTGCGCAAGGCGGGCGACGTTATCCCGGAGATCCTCGGCCCGGTGATCGAGCTGCGCCCGGACGACGCCGCGCCCTGGGTGATGCCGACCGAATGTCCGTCCTGCGGGACCGAGCTGCGGCCGATGAAGGAGGGGGACATCGACATCCGCTGCCCCAACTCCCGGTCCTGCCCGGCGCAGTTGCGCGAGCGGCTCTTCCATCTGGCCGGGCGGTCCGCGTTCGACATCGAGGTGCTCGGCTTCAAGGCCGCGGACGCGTTGATCAGCAGCGGGCTGATCGCCGACGAGGGCGACCTGTTCGCGCTGACCGACGAAGACCTGGCCAGCAGTTCCTTCTTCACCACCAAGGCCGGGACACTGTCGGCCAACGCGCAGAAGCTGGTCGCGAACCTCGAGCAGGCGAAGACCCAGCCGCTGTCCCGCGGGCTCGTCGCGCTGTCGATCCGCCACGTCGGCCCGACCGCGGCGGCCGCGCTGGCCGCGGCGTACGACGACATCGACGCGATCCGGGCCGCCTCGGAGGAGGAGCTGTCCCAGATCGAGGGGGTCGGCCCGACCATCGCGCACGCGGTGATCGAGTGGTTCGAGATCGACTGGCACCAGGCGATCGTGGACAAGTGGAAGGCCGCCGGCGTGCAGTTGCGCCAGGAGCGGACCGGCCCGAGCGTCGCGCAGACGCTGACCGGGCTGTCGATCGTGGTCACCGGCACGGTCGAGGGATTCAGCCGCGACGAGGCGACCGAGGCGATCGTGTCGCGCGGTGGCAAGGTGGCGAGCTCGGTGTCGAAGAAGACGTCGTTCGTGGTGGTCGGCGACTCGCCGGGCTCCAAGTACGACAAGGCCGTCCAGCTCGGCGTACCGATTCTGGACTCGACTGGATTCCAAGCCCTGTTGGAAGAAGGACCCGACGCGGCCGCTGCGCTGGCGACGAACCCCGCGCCTGAAGATGCATAGCTGACAGGTGGGATCCGGCGCGGGTACTGAGCCGTCGGACTGTTAGTTTGCACCTTCTACACGTGGGTTTCTAAGGAGCGCATATGACGACGCCGCCACAAGGGCCGTGGGGTCCTGGGCAGCCGGGGGGCCAGCAGGGCGGGCAAGGGGGACAGCCAGGGCAAGGTGGCTGGGGACAGCAGCCGGGCCAGGGTGGCGGTGGCTGGGGCCAGCGCCCCGGCGGCCAGCAGCCCGGTCAACCGCCGGTCCAGCCGGGCCAGGGCCAACCTCCGCAGCAAGGTGGCGGATGGGGCCAGCAGCCTCAGCACCCGGGCCAGGGCCAGCAGCCAGGGCAGGGGCAGCAGCCAGGGCAGGGTGGTTGGGGCCAGCGCCCCGGTGGTCAGCAGCCCGGTGGGTACCCGCAGCAGCCCTGGGGACAGGGACAGCAGCAGGGCTGGCAGCACCAGCAGCAGGGCGGCGGTCAGCAGCCCTGGCAGACCGGTGGACCAGGCGGCCCGAACAAGGGTGGTCTTCCCAAGGACAAGATGCCGCTGTTCGTCGGTGGTGGTCTGATCGCGCTGGTTCTGGTCGGTCTGCTGATCTTCCTGGGCGTCAAGGCGCTCGGCGGTGACGACGAGCCCATCTCGAACCCGACGACCACGACGCAGCCGACGGGCGACCCCTCCACGGAGCCGTCCGGCGAGCCGTCGGGTGAGCCGAGCGGTGAACCGTCCACTCCGGCCGGTGGCGAGCTCGGCAACGCGACCGGTCAGGCGAAGTCCGCGACCGACAAGTTGCAGGCCGACGGGTACCAGTGCAGCGACCTGTTCAACGGCGCGCAGGGTGCGCACCGCGGCTGCTTCAAGTACAAGGACGCGACCTCGGCCGAGGCGATCTTCCAGTTCCAGCCGGACGGCGCCATCATCGGCGTGCTGCTGCGGTCCGAGGACTCGGACAACATCAACAACGCCAAGGTCACCTTCGACGCGGCGCTGCAGGCGATCGGCAACGACACCTTCGGCGGCAGCGAGGTGGTCAAGATCCAGGACGCCGTGAAGACCGGCCAGAAGACCGGCAAGATCGGCAGCACCTGGGGCGAGTTCCAGCTCCGCAACAACGGTGACGACCTGCAGCTGTCCGGCGGCAGGTCCGGCTCCGACTCGTACGACCTGCCCCGCAAGCAGTTCACCACCACCGAGGCGCAGATGTACGCGGCGCTGAAGCCGAAGCAGTACACCTGCACGTCGTCCTGTCGCAAGACGGTCGGCAAGTACGGCTCGCAGAGCATCTACGGGTACGGCGGCACCAGCGGCGGCATCCGGTCCTTCGAGATGCGCGCCTCGGGTGAGCCGGCCGACGTGAAGGCGGCCATCCCGGCGGTCATCGCCGACGGGTTCGCGGCGGTCCAGGGACCGGACGCGGCGGCGCTGAAGGCGTACGTCGAGGCACACAACGACGGCAAGTCGTACGCTTCTTATGTGTCCGGGTGGCGGGTAGAGATCACCGGCAACAACGACGACAGCTACCGGTCGCAGACGATCTCCATCCGTTACGAGTCGTTCTACGTGTGAGCCGCGGTCTCAGGGCCGCGACGAAGCCTGAGGTGAGATGAAGCGCGATCGGCGGGAGCGCCGGGCGGTGGTCAAGCCGCCGCCCGAGTCGCTCCAGCGGGTGGACGGGGGCGGCCCTTGGGGGCCGACCCAGTTCGACCTGCCGGAACGCGACGGCAGCAACGTCCAGGCGATCGTGATGGTCGCCCTGGTCGGTTTCGTCATCCTGCTGATCATTGCGGGGCTCTGGACCCTCGCCTACTTCCAGCTGAACTAGACGTCACACGAAAGTGGGGCCTCCTGAATCAGGAGGCCCCACTTTCGCTGTCTGGATGCGGTGTGCTCTAGGCAGTGGCGCGGATGGTGACCGCGAGGCTGGCCAGGTAGCTGAGGCGAGCGACCTCGGACCCGAGGAACTCGGGACCGCCGCGGCGGCCGATCACCAGCACCCGCCGGTTCGACTCCAGCGGCGCCGCGACCAGGACCGACTCGGCCAGACCCTTGTGGTCCGGAGCGACCAGCGTGGTCGCCTTCTCCAACGGCAGCCACTGGTCGACCAACTGGCCGAACTCAGGCGTGGCGCTCGTCTCCAGCGCGACCTTGATCTCGCTGCCGGTTCCGTCCAGCAACGCGGCCCAGTCCGCGTGCAGTACTGCGGGGGCCTGCTCGACCAGGATGTCGACCGCCTCGGCCGGAACAGAGGTCATCTGCTCGACGGCTTCGAGGTCCATGTGGAGCCCGCCGCCGGCGCCGTACCGGGAGAACCAGATCACTTCGACGTCGGGCACGCTGTTGCAGGCGGAGACGAGCCGGTCGGGCAGGACGCCTTGCGGCAGGTCGACCACGATGTCGTCGACGGCGGTGCCGTTCTCGCGCCGGTGCTCCACGATCTCGATCGCGTGGATGTCGGCGTTCACCTCGCCGAGAGCCGTCGCCACGGTGCCCAGCGAACCGGGCCGATCGGGGATGATCAATCGCAGCAGGAACACCGAACGATCATCTCCCACCCGAATACCGCGCACGTTACGCCCTGTCGCGGACCATGTTACAGAGCGGAACAAACTGACACGCCCGGGGCTCTCAGCTGGTCATCATTTTCGGCCCCGGGGAATCGGCAACACAGGTGTCACACCGGCCTACTAGGATGGGCCGGTCCGCAGGTGTGAGTCGCTTCCGACGCACCTCAGTAACTCGCTGTTGACCATTGGATCCCTTCATGCCATCGATTACCCGCGAAGAGGTCGCGCACCTCGCGCGACTGGCGCGGATCGAGCTCTCCGACGACGAGCTCGACCACCTCGCACCGCAGCTCGACCAGATCATCGGCCTGGTCGCGCAGGTCAGCGACGTGGCCGCCGAGGACATCCCGCCGACCTCGCACGCGTTGCCGCTGAGCAACGTGATGCGCGAGGACGTGAACGTTCCGTGCCTGACGCCGGAGCAGGCGCTGTCCGGCGCGCCGGCCGCGGAGGAGCAGCGTTTCCGGGTGCCGCGGATCCTGAGCGAGGAGGCGTGATGTCTGACCTGACCCGTAAGACCGCGGTCGAGCTCGCGGACCTGATGAGCACCGGCGAGACCAGCTCGGTGGAGATCACCCAGGCGCACCTGGACCGGATCGCCGGCACGGATACCGCAGTACACGCGTTCCTGCACGTGGACACCGAGGGTGCGCTGGCGCAGGCGGCCGACGTCGACTCGCGCCGGGCCGCGGGGGAGGAGCTCGGCCCGCTGGCCGGCGTACCGCTGGCGCTGAAGGACGTGCTCACCCAGGAGGGTGTGCCGACCACCGCCGGCTCGAAGATCCTCGAGGGCTGGAAGCCGCCGTACGACTCGACCGTGGTGAAGCGGTTGCGGGCGGCCGGCATCGTCATCCTCGGCAAGACGAACATGGACGAGTTCGCGATGGGCTCGTCGACGGAGAACTCGGCGTACGGCACGACACACAACCCCTGGGACCTGAACCGGATCCCCGGTGGTTCCGGCGGTGGTTCCTCGGCCGCGATCTCGGCGTACCAGGCGCCGCTGGCGATCGGGACCGACACCGGCGGCTCGATCCGCCAGCCCGCCGCTTTCACCGGCACGGTCGGCATCAAGCCGACGTACGGCGGGACGTCGCGGTACGGGTTGATCGCGCTGGCGAGCAGCCTGGACACCCCGGGCCCGTGCGCGCGGACCACCCTCGACGCGGCCCTGCTGCACGAGGCGATCGCCGGCTGGGACCCGATGGACTCCACCTCGATCAAGCAGGACGTGCCGCCGGTGGTCGCCGCGGCGCGGAACGGCGACGTGACCGGGATGCGGATCGGCGTGGTGAAGGAGCTCGGCGGCGAGGGGTACCAGCCCGGCGTCGAGGCGCGCTTCCACGATGCGGTCGAGCTGCTCACCAAGCTCGGCGCCGAGGTGGTCGAGGTGTCCTGCCCGCACTTCCAGTACGCGCTGCCCGCGTACTACCTGATCCTGCCGAGCGAGGCTTCGTCCAACCTGGCCAAGTTCGACGCGATGCGGTTCGGCCTGCGGGTCGGCGACGACGGCGAGAACGACGCGGAGAAGGTGATGAGCCTGACCCGTGAGGCGGGGTTCGGCGACGAGGTCAAGCGCCGGATCATGCTCGGCACACACGCCCTGTCCAGCGGGTACTACGACGCGTACTACGGCCAGGCGCAGAAGGTCCGCACGCTGATCGCGCGGGACTTCGCTCGGGCCTACGAGCAGGTCGACGTGCTCGTCTCGCCCGCGACGCCGACCACGGCGTTCGCGATCGGCGACCGGGTTAACGACCCGATCGCCATGTACAAGAACGACCTCTGCACCATCCCGTCGAACCTGGCGGGCAACGCGGCGGCGTCGTTCCCGGTCGGCCTGGCCGACGAGGACGGCATGCCGGTCGGCTTCCACGTGATGGCCCCGGTGATGCGCGACGACCTGCTGTACCAGGTGGGGGCCGCGCTGGAGAGCGCCCTGGCCGACCAGTGGGGCGGCGTCCTGATGTCGAAGGCTCCGGAGCTGGAGGTCACCCGATGACTGTTGTTGCCGATGTGCTGCCCATCGACGAGGCGCTGGCGCAGTACGACCCGGTGATGGGTCTCGAGGTCCACGTCGAGCTGAACACCAGGTCGAAGATGTTCTGCGGTTGCCCGACCGAGTTCGGCGCGCCGCCGAACACCCAGACCTGCCCGGTCTGCCTCGGCCTGCCCGGCGCGCTGCCGGTGGTGAACGCACGCGCCGTCGAGTCCGCCATCAAGATCGGCCTCGCGCTGAACTGCGAGATCGCCGAGTGGTGCCGGTTCGCCCGGAAGAACTACTTCTACCCGGACATGCCGAAGAACTTCCAGACCTCGCAGTACGACGAGCCGATCGCCTTCAA
This sequence comes from Kribbella orskensis, assembly GCF_004342085.1. NCBI lineage: Bacteria > Bacillati > Actinomycetota > Actinomycetes > Propionibacteriales > Kribbellaceae > Kribbella > Kribbella orskensis. The sequence goes on along the minus strand of NZ_SLWM01000025.1, from coordinate 19,606 downwards.
CGGGTGGACCGAGGTAGTGGTCGACGGGGAGACGTACCGGATCGAGATCGAGCGCGCCCACATGGAGGAGGACACCGGCAAGTCCACTCACGTCGGTGGCGCGACCGGCCGGATCCACGGCGCCTCGCACTCCCTGGTGGACTACAACCGGGCCGGTATCCCGCTGATCGAGATCGTCACCAAGACGATCGAGGTGCCGCCGGCGAAGGCCGCGGCTGTCGCCAAGGCCTACGTCAGCATGCTGCGGGATCTGCTGCTCGCGCTGGACGTCTCCGACGTACGGATGGACCAGGGGTCGCTGCGGTGCGACGCGAACGTGTCGCTGAAGCCGCACGGTTCTTCGGCGCTGGGCACGCGGACCGAGACGAAGAACGTGAACTCGTTCCGGTCGGTCGAGCGCGCGATCACCTACGAGATCACCCGGCAGGCGGCGATCCTGTCGACCGGCGGCAAGATCGTGCAGGAGACGCGGCACTGGCACGAGGACACCGGCATCACCACCTCGGGCCGGGAGAAGTCGGACGCCGAGGACTACCGGTACTTCCCGGAGCCCGACCTGGTCCCGGTCGCGCCGGCTCGCGAGTGGGTCGAGGAGATCCGCGCGACGTTGCCCGAGGCCCCGCCGGTCCGCCGGGCGCGGCTGCAGACCGAGTGGGGCTTCACCGATCTGGAGATGCGCGACGTCATCAATGGCGGTGCGCTCGAGCTGATCGTGAAGACCGTCGAGCTCGGGGTGGACGCCTCGGCCGCCAAGAAGTGGTGGCTGGGTGAGCTGGCCCGCGCGGCGAACGAGAGCGTCAAGGAGCTCGGCGATCTCGGCGTCGGTCCGGAAGAGGTCGCCGAGGTACAGAAGCTCGTCGACGAAGGTGCGCTGAACGACAAGCTCGCGCGTCAGGTCTTCGACGGCCTGGTGAAGGGCGAGGGCACGCCGGCCGAGATCATCGAGGCGCGCGGTCTTGCGCTGGTGTCCGACGACTCCGCGCTGAGCGAGGCCGTCGACCGGGCGATCGCGGCGAACCCGGACGTGGTGGAGAAGGTCCAGTCGGGCAAGCCCGCCGCGGCCGGTGCGCTGATCGGCGCGGTGATGAAGGACATGCGCGGCCAGGCCGACGCCGCCAAGGTCCGCGAGCTGGTCAACTCCAAGCTCGGGATCTAGTTCCGACACTCCGCTGGGTCCGGCCGCCTTCTTGGTGCCGGACCCGGCGGTCTATCTGCTGATCGTGACTCGGAGGATCCGGTCGTCGCCGTCCTTGGGGTCGCCGCGGCCGTCAGTGTTGGACGTGGTCAGCCACAGTGATCCGTCCGGAGCCGCCTCGACCGTACGAAGCCGGCCGTACTTTCCGGTGAAGAACGCGACCGGTTCACCCGTTCGCTTGCCACCGGCAACGGGGATCGCCCAGAGGCGTTCACCCCTGAGGCTCGCCATGAAGATGTGGCCCTGGGCAAAGGCAATGCCGGAAGGCGACGCGTCGCTCGTCTTCCACTGCGCGATCGGATCCACCAGCCCGTCGATCTTGCTGATCCCCTCGGCGCCGGGCCATCCGTAGTTCGCCCCCGCGGTGATCGCGTTCAGCTCGTCCCAGGTGTTCTGCCCGAACTCCGCGGCGTACAACTGGTTCCCATCGAACGCGAGTCCTTGCACGTTGCGGTGGCCCTTGGAGAACCAGAGCCTGTTCCCGGGATTGCCGGGCGCCGGCTTGCCGTCTGTGGTGATCCGCAGAATCTTGCCCCCGAGCGAGTTGTCGTCCTGCGAGTTCGGCCGATCCGCCCCGTCACCCGTCCCGGCGTACAGGAACCCATCCGGCCCGAACCTGAGTCGGCCTCCGTTGTGGATCGCCGCCGCCGGGATCCCGTCGAGAATCACCTGAGGGCTGCTGATCCGGTTGTTGCTGTAGGTCAGCCTGGCGATCCGGTTGTCATCGCCGCTGCTGTAGTAGGCATACACGTAAGGCCGCTGCGGATACTGCGGATCCACCGCAAGCCCCAGCAACCCACCCTCAGACGACGGATCCACCCCAGGCACCGTCCCGACGTCGCTGACGCTGCTGCCCTGAACCCGCTTGATCTTCCCCGAGTCCCGCTCCGCCACCAGCGCACTCTTGTCAGGCAGAAACGCCAACCCCCAAGGTATCTCAATCCCAGTAGCCACATCCCCAGCCACCGCCAGCTTCACCGGCCCCGCCGGCGCACTAGTGGTCGTAGCAGGACTACTAGGCACAGAACTACTTGGTGCAGACGTAGTACTCGTGGTGGTCGGACTGGAGGTAGACACAGACGGCTGAGCATCCCCACCGCCGTCCGAACATCCGGCCAACAACGCAACCGCCACCAGTCCGGCAGACCCGACCTTTGCCCTAAGCACCATCATCTCCTCGCCACAGCCGAACCTGCCCCCCAACGTACTGCCCCCTCCAACGCTCCACCCGTCCCCACCGTTACGCCAGCACAGCGCGATAACCCCCACCACCTACTACACCGCCACCAGCGCCGAAGTTCTCCGCAGGAGGGGTGCGATGAACAGACAGAAGGCAGGAAGGTCGTCTGACCTTCCTGCCTTCTGGTTGTGGGTCAGCTGCCCCAGGTGGGGCGGAGGGGGAAGTGGGCGTTGGCGTTGGCGTCCAGCTTTACGGCCAGGATTTGGTGTAGTTGGGTGGTGTTGCGTTCGAAGCCGACGCGGCAGGCGGCTAGGTAGAGGCCCCAGACCTTGGCGGTAGGGTAGCCGACTTGTGTGACTGCGGCGTCCCAGTTGGACTCGAGGTTTTCGGACCAGCCGGTCAGGGTCATGGCGTAGTGCTCGCGGAGGTTTTCTTCATGGCGGACTTCGAAGCCGGCGTCCTGGGCTTCGGCGATGATGCGGCCGGAGCCGATGAGTTCGCCGTCGGGGAAGATGTAGCGGTCGATGAAGGCACCCGTGGAGCGGTAGCGGTTGTCCGGGCGGGTGATGGTGTGGTTGAGGAGCCGGCCGCCGGGGCGTAGGTGGTCGAGCAGGAAGCCGAAGTACGACGGGTAGTTGCGGACGCCGATGTGTTCGGTGAGGCCGATGGAGCTGATCGCGTCGAAGTCGTACTCCGAGACGTCGCGGTAGTCGGAGAAGCGGACCTCCGCCAGGTCCTCCAGACCCTCGCGTTTGATCGCTTCCTGGGCCCACTCCGCTTGCGCCGCGGAGAGCGTCACGCCCAGCGCCTTGACGCCGTACTCGCGGGCGGCGTGGCGGACCATGCCGCCCCAGCCGCAGCCGACGTCGAGCAGGCGTTGCCCCGGCTTGAGGTCCAGCTTGCGGGCGACCAGGTCGTACTTCTCGTACTGCGCTTCCTCCAGCGACGCGTCCTCGGTGGGGAACACCGCGCACGTGTACGTCATCGACGGACCGAGGATGTGCTCGTAGAAGGTGTTCGACACGTCGTAGTGGTGGTGGATCGCGGCCTTGTCGCGGCTGCGGGAATGCCGGAGACCCTCGAAGGTACGGCGCCAGCGCGGCAGGTGTTCCTGGGGCGGCGGGGGAGGCGGCTTGAGGTGGTTCCAGCCGAGGCCGCGGACGATCCGCAGGGCCTCCGCAGGCGTGGGCCGCTCGAAATGGACCTGGTTGAGCATCATCTTCATCAGGTCGTACGGGTTGCCCGGGTGGACGCCCTCGATCTCCAGATCTCCTTGCACGTAGGCCCGGACCAGGCCGAGGTCACCCGGCGCGGTCAGGATGTACGACAGCCCTCGCTCGGTCGCGAGGTGCATGTGGATCGGGGAGTCCTCGGGCCCGGTCGCGCTGCCGTCGTACGCGGTGAACCGGAAGGGAAGACCGACAGGTGCCACCGCTGTGAGCGCACCTGCGATGGAAACCTGCGTCGTGATCGTTGCGGTCATCGGCGCGTCACCGCCTTTTCGTAGAGCCCGGTGAGCCGGGCGTCGGGGTCGTACCGTTCTTTCACCTCGGTGAGGGCCGGGACGTTGTACAGCTGGTCGAAGGTGTCTCGGTCGTAGTAAGCGTCGGAGTACAGCGACTTGTGCCCGTCGAAGTCGGCGACGGCGGCCTCGATCCGGCGGTTCACGTCGCCGTCGGCGGCGCCCGGGGCGATCGCGACCGTGCCCCAGAAGCCCACGTTGACGTAGGTCTCGTCCGGTTTCAGCGGATACAAGGGCCAGGCGGTGGCCCCGCGCAGCCGCAGCGGGCAGAGCCAGACCGGCCGCATCCCCACCTCGGCGTCGAACCAGCGCAGGAACCCGGCCAGCCTCGACGCCGGGATCTCCACGTCCTGGACGACCCGCTCGCGGTCCGGGTTGCCCTTGCGGCGATTGATGCGCGCGGCAACCTGATGGCGGTTCTCGAACCCGATGATCTTGTGGTAGACGTCGCTGCGCCGCAGCCGCCGCGGCCAGATCCGCCGTACATAAGGGTTCTGCGCGCCGAAGGCCTGCGAGCACCAGAACCAGTCGGTGTCCCACCGCCACAGGTAGTCGTTCGCGGTGAGGAAGTCGGTCGATCGTTGCTGGATCGACCGGTAGAAGATCTGCTGCCCCGTGTAGTCACTCGTCGGTACTGCGGCGTCGCTGTTGCGGCCCAACGTCAGATAGGCCTCGTCCGGGCTGAACGCGACCCCGTCGACGAAGTGCACCGGCTCGCCCTCGTAGGTGCTGTCGGCAACGATCGACTCGATCGCCGGGCCGAGCTCGTCCAGGCCGAGCCGCACGTGCCGCAGCGCGACATACGGCGAGATCCGGTCGAGCTCGATCCGCAGCCGGGTCGCGTAGCCGAGCGAGCCGTAGGAGTTCGGGAAGGTCCGGAAGAGGTCGGCGTGCTCGCCGTCCGGGCGGGCGGTGACGATCTCGCCGGCGCCGGTCAGGATGTCCAGCTCGAGCACGGACTCGTGCGGCAGGCCGGCCCGGAACGACGACGACTCGATCCCCAGTCCGGTGACCGCGCCGCCGAGTGTGATCGTGCGCAGCTGGGGCACGACCATCGGCATCAACCCGTGCGGGAGGGTCGCCGCGACCAGGTCCTCATACGTACACATGCCCTGGACGTCGGCCGTGCGACCGGCCGGATCGACGCTGATCACCCCGGTGAGCCCTGAGACATCGAGCCCCGGAGTGTCCACCTGGGTCCGGGGCCGGAACAGGTTGGAGCTGCGCTTCGCCAGCCGGACCGGTGCACCGGCGGGGATGCGCTGATAGGACTCTCGCAACCGTCCTACCGCCTGATCGTGATCGAGAGTCGAGGCCAGATCCGATGTCGTAGGCACCGATCCAACGTACTCCGAGAATCCGGCCTCGGCACGGATTTCTCACCACCTTCGAGCCCGCTTTAGGACCACCCGGTCCAGTGGTTCTACGCCGCGAAAAGATTTCTGCCGACCGGATGTCGAGCGGCCGGCACCGGCTCCGACGTACCGGGAGAGCGGCTCGAAATCTGTCCGGAGGTGCGAGTAGGTTGCCGATCATGGTTGACGTGGTGAAGACGTGGCTGCCGTGGCAGGACCCGGACAGCTTCCTCGGTGGTCTGCCGGCAGGGTTCGACCCGGAGTACTACGTGGGTGGTGACCGGCCGGACTCGCTGGACTCGGTCGAGTTCTACGTGCCCAGCTACATGGGCTCGTCCGACGTCGTCGAGGTCATCCGGGACATGCCCGCGCTCAAGGTCGTGCAGACCCAGACGGCCGGGTTCGAGAACCTGCTGCCGCACCTGCGCGAGGGGGTCACCTTGTGCAATGCCCGTGGCGTCCACGATGCGTCCACCGCGGAGTTGGCGGTCGGGCTGATCCTGGCGACGTACCGGCGGCTGCCGCGCGCGGTGAAGAACCAGCAGCGCGGCGAGTGGCCCTCGTCGTACCAGGAGCTCGACGACTCGCTCGCCGACCGGACCGTGCTGATCCTCGGCTACGGGTCGATCGGGGAGGCGCTGGAGCGACGGCTCGACGGGTTCGAGTGCGACGTGATCCGGGTGGCGCGGCGGGCGCGGGACGGCGTTCACCCCACCACCGACCTGCCGACGTTGCTGCCGCGCGCCGACGTCGTCGTGCTGCTGACGCCGGCGACCGACGAGACACGCGGGATGGTCGACGCGAAGTTCCTCGCCCAGCTCAAGGACGGCGCGCTGCTCGTCAACGTCGCGCGCGGAGTCGTCGTGGACACCGATGCGTTGCTCGCCGAACTGACCACCGAGCGGATCCACGCGGCGCTGGACGTGACGGATCCCGAGCCGCTGCCCGCCGGGCATCCGCTGTGGGCTGCTCCGAACGTGCTGATCAACCCGCACCGCGGCGGCGCCTCGACGGCCTTCGAGCCGCGGGTGGCGAGGCTGGTCCGCGCCCAGCTGGAGCGCTATGCCAAGGGTGAACCACTGATCAACATCGTGGCGGGGCCGCCGCGTTGAAACCATGCGCGTCAAACCATCTGGAGGGACGACGATGTCCGAGGCCGTACTGCTGATCGGGACCAAGAAAGGGCTCTGGATCGGACGGAGCGACGCCGAGCGCCGGAACTGGACGCTCGACGGGCCACAGTTCGAGATGCAGGGCATCTACTCCGTCGGCATCGACACCCGCGGCGACCGGCCGCGCCTGTTCACCGGCGGGACCAGCGAGCATTGGGGACCGGCCGTCTTCCACAGCGACGACCTCGGCAAGACGTGGGACGAGCCGCCGGAGGGCTCGATCGGCTTCCCGGCGGAGGCCGACGCATCGCTGGAACGCGTCTGGCAGATCCAGCCGGCCCCGGCCGACCAGCCGGGAGTCGTGTACGCCGGGGCGCAGCCGTCGTCGTTGTGGAAGTCGACCGACGGGGGAGTGACGTTCGAGCTGGTCAGCGGCCTGTGGGACCACCCGCACCGCAAGGACTGGGACGCGGGCTTCGGCGGGCAGGCCATCCACACCGTGCTCCCGCATCCAGCGGATCCCGCCCGGATGAGCGTCGCGATGTCGACCGGCGGGGTCTACCGGACCTCCGACGGCGGTGACTCGTGGGAGCCCGCGAACCACGGGATCAAGGCGCATTTCATGCCCGACCCGGACCCCGAGTTCGGCCAGTGCGTGCACAAGCTCGCGGGGCACCCGGCGCTGCCCGAGCGGATGTTCGCGCAGAACCACCACGGCGTCTACCGGTCCGACGACGGGGGCACGATCTGGAAGTCGATCGCGGACGGGCTGCCGTCGGACTTCGGGTTCCCGATCGTGGTGCACCCGCACGAGCCCGACACGGTCTACGTCTTCCCGCTGATCGCGGACGCGAACCGGATCCCCGCCGACGGGAAGTGCCACGTGTACCGGTCCCGCGACGCCGGATCGACGTGGGAGGCCCTGACGAACGGCCTGCCTGAGGTCCCGGCCTACGCGCCGGTGCTGCGCGACGCGCTGTGCGTCGACCAAGCGGACCCGGCGGGCGTCTACCTCGGGACCCGCGACGGCTGCGTCTACGCGAGCGCCGATGCCGGCGACACCTGGACCGAGGTGGCCCGCCACCTGCCCGACGTACTGACTGTCCGCGCCGCCGTCCTCTGACCCCCGGTGCTGCGGGTCGTGGCGGAACTTGAAGAGAGGTGGATCGATGGCGGTGGTGGTGAAGTTGCCGACGGTGCTGAGGCCGTTCGCGGGTGGCGTCGAGCGGGTCGAGGTCACGTCGGGAGAGGCGGAGACCACGGTGGGTGCCGTGTTCGCCGCGCTGGAGCAGGAACATCCAGCGCTGCAACGACGCCTGACCGACGAACAAGGCGCCCTCCGACGCCACGTCAACGTCTTCCTCGGCAACGACAACGTCCGCGACCTCGACGGCCTCGGCACCACCCTGACCGACGGCGACGAACTCCTCATCCTCCCCAGCGTCGCAGGCGGCTGAGCGAGCCCGGAACAACACTGTTTGTTGGGGTCTCGGCTCGGCTGGTCGAGGTGGTGACGGAACGTGGTTGTCTTCTAGCGTGGGGAGTCGGGCTGCGCCTCGGGGTTGTGGCGAGGTTGGGGGCGCACTTACCGTCAGTGGTGGGTGCGGCCCGGCCTGCGTCCGGGCCCGCGGGGGGTAGGTGCCGTATGCACGCATTTCTGGATCGTCTCGGCCGGGGGGCCGCACGCCATCACTGGTTCGTGATCGGCGGCTGGGTGGTGCTCGTCGCTGGTCTGTTCGTACTCCGTTCGGCCTTCGGTGGCACGTATGTGAACGACTACACCGTGCCGGGCAGCGAGTCCTCGGCCGGACTGAGCGTGCTGAACAAGGATTTCTCCAACCAGGGCGGTTACTCCGGCTCCATCGTCTTCCACGCGAAGTCCGGCAAGGTCTCGGATCAGGCCGACGCGGTCAAGACGTCGATGGCGGCCGTTGCCGAACTCCCCGATGTCGTCGCGGCCACCGATCCGCTGGCGACCTCGCAGACGGCGTACATCTCCAAGGACGGGGCCATTGTCAACGCTCCTGTCTCGTTCTCGGTGGTGCCGGCGTCGCTCGACGCGACGTACCTCGACTCGCTGGACGCGGCCGTCCAACCGGCCAGGGCCGCCGGTCTCGAGGTGGAGTACGGCGGCGGCGCCGGGCAGATCGGGAAGCAGGCGGATGACGCGCTCTCGGAGGCGATCGGCCTCGGGCTCGCGTTGTTGCTGCTGTTCTTGATGTTCCGGTCCATCGTGGCGGCCGGGTTGCCGCTGGTCTCCGCGGTCTTCAGCGTCGGCGGAGGACTCGCGATCCTCGGCCTGCTCGCCGCCGTGAAGGACTTCCCGGTCTCAGCGCCGACAGTCGCCACCCTGCTCGGCCTGGGAGTCGCGATCGACTACGGGCTCTTCCTGGTGTCCCGCCACCGCGAGCAGTTGGACGACGGCATGACCGTCGAGGAATCGGTCGGCCGGGCGGAGTCGACCTCGGGCGCCGCCGTCCTCGTCGCCGGCGGCACGGTGGTCATCGCGATCCTCGGGCTCTATGTCTCGGGCGTGCCGTTCGTCGGCGCGCTCGGGCTCTCGTCGGCCATCGTCGTCGCGGTCACTGTCCTCGCCGCGCTCACTCTCATACCGGCCATGCTCGGGCTAGCGAAGCTGCTCGTCCTGAACCGCGCGGACCGGCATCACCTGACGGCGGAACGTTCGCTCGAGGCCGATCTTCCCGACGAGGCAGCGATCGCGGAGCATCGGGCGGAGGAGCGGGAGCGGCGCGACGCGAAGCACGAGCAGAGCGCCTTCGCTCGATGGGGACGCCGGGTGAGCGACAAGCCGTGGCCCTACGGCATCGTCGCCACGCTCGTCCTGCTGGTCCTGGCCATCCCGCTGCTCTCGATGAACCTGGGCCAACTCGACGCCGGCACCGACCCGACCTCCGACTCGAGCCGCAAGGCGTACGACCTGGTGGCCGAGGGATTCGGTCCGGGCGCCAACGGCCCGCTGACGGTGGTCGTGACGCTTCCGAGTGAGAGTTCGGCAGACAAACAGACCCTGTTGACCAACCTTGCATCCACGCTGCAGAAGCAGGCGGGTGTGGCCGCAGTACAGCCACCCAGTACGAACAGCGCCGGCACCACGGCGATCATCAACGTCATCCCGACCACCTCACCGTCGTCGGCGGACACCGAGGACCTGGTCAACCGGATCCGGGACGACGTGCTGGCGGGTCAGCAGGAGAAGACCTACGTCGTCGGCACCACCGCGGGGTACGTCGACTTCACCGAGAAGGTGGCCGGGCGGATGCTGTGGCTGATCGGCGCCGTCGTACTGCTGGCCTTCCTGCTGCTCACGGTCGCCTTCCGGTCGATCCTGATCGGGGTCAAGGCCGCGATCCTCAACCTGCTGTCGGTCGGCGCCGCGTACGGCGTCATCGTCGCCGTCTTCCAGTGGGGCTGGGGGTCCTCGCTGGTGGGGATCGAGGAGAACGTTCCGATCCCGTCCTTCGTGCCGATGCTGATGTTCGCCATCGTGTTCGGGCTGTCGATGGACTACGAGGTGTTCCTGCTCTCCCGGGTCCATGAGGCGTGGATCGCGACCAACGACAGCCATCGCGCGGTGGCGATCGGGATCGGCGCGACGGCCCGCGTGATCACGACGGCGGCGGCGATCATGGTCGTGGTTTTCCTGAGCTTCGTCCTCGACGACGACCCGACCGTGAAGATGCTCGCGGTCGGTATGGCGGTCGCGGTGCTCATCGATGCCAGCATCGTGCGGATGGTGCTCGTCCCGTCGGTGATGACGCTGCTCGGCGACAAGGCATGGTGGCTCCCGCGCTGGCTCGACCGGATCATCCCGGACATCCAGCTCGAGGGTGGCCCCACCCCGCAGCCGCCGGCGCGCGAGACCCCGTCCCCCGAACGCGTGTCCTGACACCGAGCGGGTTCCCAACGCCCAGCAGGTTTCCTGACCCCGGGTGGCTTCCTCGCTACCCGGGGTCAGGTCCCAGCGCCGGGCCCGGGTCCTAGAGTGAGGACCATGTCGACCGATGCCACGCAGACCACGCCCGACATCAAGCCGAGGAGCCGGACCGTCACGGACGGGCTCGAGGCTACAGCGTCCCGGGGGATGCTCCGGGCGGTCGGGATGGGTGATGACGACTGGGTGAAGCCGCAGATCGGGGTCGCTTCCAGCTGGAACGAGATCACGCCCTGCAACCTGTCCCTCGACCGGCTCGCGAAGGCCGTCAAGGACGGCGTGCACGCTGCGAGTGGGTATCCGCTGGAGTTCGGCACGATCAGCGTGTCCGACGGGATCTCCATGGGCCACGTCGGGATGCACTACTCGCTGGTCAGCCGCGAGATCATCGCCGACTCGGTGGAGACGGTGATGGAGGCCGAGCGGCTCGACGGCTCCGTACTGCTGGCCGGCTGTGACAAGTCGCTGCCCGGCATGCTGATGGCCGCGGCCCGGCTCGATCTCGCGTCGGTCTTCCTGTACGCCGGGTCGATCATGCCGGGGAGGCTCGGCGACAAGGACGTCACGATCATCGACGCCTTCGAGGCTGTCGGTGCTTGCGCGCGAGGGTTGATCAGCCGCGAGGACGTGGACGCCGTCGAGCGCGCGATCTGCCCTGGTGAGGGTGCCTGCGGCGGGATGTACACGGCGAACACGATGGCGTCCGCGGCTGAAGCACTCGGTATGTCGTTGCCGGGCTCGGCTGCTCCGCCTGCGGTGGATCGCCGTCGCGACGGGTTTGCCCGCAAGTCGGGCGAGGCGGTGGTGAATCTGCTGGCGAAGGGGATCACGGCTCGGCAGATCCTCACCAAGGAAGCGTTCGAGAACGCGATCGCCGTGGTGATGGCGCTGGGCGGTTCCACCAACGCGGTACTGCATCTGCTGGCGATCGCTCGTGAGGCCGAGGTGGATCTGGCTCTCGACGACTTCAACCGGATCGGCGACAAGGTCCCGCACCTGGGCGACCTGAAGCCGTTCGGGCGGTACGTGATGACGGACGTCGACCGCGTCGGCGGGATCCCGGTGGTGATGCGGGCCTTGCTCGACGCCGGTCTGCTGCACGGCGACTGCCTGACCGTGACGGGCAAGACGCTCGCGGAGAACCTGGCCGACATCGCGCCGCCCGATGTCGACGGCACGATCATCCGCGCGCTGGACCGGCCGATCCACGGCACCGGCGGCATCACCATCCTCAAGGGCACCCTGGCGCCCGAGGGCGCGGTGGTGAAGAGCGCGGGCTTCGACAGCGACGTGTTCGAGGGGACCGCGCGGGTCTTCGACGGCGAGCGGGGCGCGATGGACGCGGTCGAGGACGGCTCGCTGAAGGCTGGTGATGTGGTGGTGATCCGGTACGAGGGTCCCAAGGGCGGCCCGGGGATGCGCGAGATGCTCGCGGTCACCGGCGCGATCAAGGGCGCGGGCCTCGGCAAGGACGTCCTGCTGCTGACCGACGGCCGCTTCTCCGGCGGTACGACGGGACTCTGCGTGGGACATGTCGCCCCGGAAGCGGTGGACGGTGGCCCGATCGCCTTCGTCCGCGACGGCGACCGGATCACCCTCGACGTGAAGAACCGGACCCTCGAGCTGCACGTGGAACCGGAGGAGCTGGAGCGGCGCCGCGAGGGCTGGTCCCCGAAGGAGCCGGCCATCACCAAGGGCGTCCTCGGCAAGTACCGCCGGCTGGTCGGTTCGGCCTCCGAGGGAGCAGTCTGTATCTGACGTCCTAAACTGTTCAGAAGTAAGACGAGCATCTCAGCTGGTGGGACGGAACTCCGCCAGGCTTGACCGGATCGAGGGGAGTCGGCAAAGGTGACTGCATGCGATCGATTCTCCTCGTACTTGTGCGGCGCGCCGACTGACGCGACCCCGAGTCGAGCGCGCCCCCTTCAGCCCACCCGGCGGAGGGGGTTTTCTGTTGTTGAGGCAGGTTTTCTGTGATCCAGAAGCCGGCCGGCAGGCCCCAGGGCCGAGGACGATCGATCGCCGAACGGCCCGAGCAAAGAACCACCGTGACTGACAAGGGAAGGCACTCATGAGTGAGCAGCTGACCGGGGCACAGGCTCTGATCCGCGCACTGGAACATGCCGGAGTGGACACCGTCTTCGGCATCCCGGGCGGGGCGATCCTCCCGGCGTACGACCCGATGCTCGACTCGACCCAGATCCGCCACATCCTGGTACGTCACGAGCAGGGCGCCGGCCACGCCGCCCAGGGCTACGCCTCCGCCACCGGCAAGACCGGCGTCTGTATGGCGACCTCCGGGCCGGGCGCGACCAACCTGGTGACCCCGATCGCCGACGCGTACATGGACTCGGTGCCGCTGGTCGCGATCACCGGCCAGGTGGCCAGCGCCGCGATCGGCACGGACGCCTTCCAGGAGGCGGACATCCGCGGCATCACGATGCCGATCACCAAGCACAACTTCCTGGTCAACGACCCGAACGAGATCGCCAGCACGATCGCCGAGGCGTTCTACATCGCCTCGACCGGCCGCCCCGGCCCGGTGCTCGTCGACGTCACCAAGGACGCGATGCAGGCCAAGGTGGACTTCCAGTGGCCGACCGAGCTCTCGCTGCCCGGGTACCGTCCGGTGACCCGCCCGCACCCCAAGCAGGTGCGCGAGGCGGCCCGGCTGATCGTCGCCGCCGAGAAGCCCGTCCTGTACGTCGGGGGCGGCGTGATCCGGGCCAAGGCGCACGTCGAGCTGAAGGAGCTCGCCGAGAAGCTCGGCATCCCGGTGGTCACCACGCTGATGGCGCGGGGTGCTCTGCCCGACACCCACGAACTGCACTTCGGCATGCCCGGCATGCACGGCTCGGTCTCGGCCGTCGGCGCACTTCAGCGGTCTGATCTGCTGATCTGTCTCGGTGCGCGGTTCGACGACCGGGTGACCGGCCAGCTCTCCTCGTTCGCCCCCGAGGCGAAGGTGATCCACGCGGACATCGACCCGGCCGAGATCGGCAAGAACCGCGCCGCCGACGTGCCGATCGTGGGTGACTGCAAGGAGGTCATCGTCGATCTGATCGCGGCGCTGGCCTCCGAGATCGCGAACTCCCACACGCCGGACTACTCCAGCTGGCGCAACCTGCTGGACTCGGTGAAGGCGAAGTACCCGGTCGGGTACGACGAGCCGGAGGACGGCAGCCTCTCCCCGCAGTACGTGATCCAGCGGATCGGGCAGATCGCCGGCCCGGACGCGATCTACACCAGCGGCGTCGGGCAGCACCAGATGTGGGCCGCGCACTACCTGCCGTTCGAGAAGCCGCTGCACTGGCTGAACTCCGGCGGCCTCGGCACGATGGGGTACTCCGTGCCCGCCGCGATGGGCGCGAAGGTGGCCCGGCCGGACAAGACGGTGTGGGCGATCGACGGCGACGGCTGCTTCCAGATGACGAACCAGGAACTCGTCACCTGTGCGCTGGAGGGCATCCCGATCAAGGTCGCGGTGATCAACAACCAGTCGCTCGGCATGGTCCGGCAGTGGCAGACGCTGTTCTACGACAAGCGCTACTCCAACACCGATCTGCACTCGGCCCGGATCCCGGACTTCGCCAAGCTGGCCGAGGCGATGGGCTGCGTCGGGCTGCGGTGCTCGGACAAGGACTCCGTGGACGCCACCATCGAGAAGGCGATGGCGGTCACCGACGCGCCGGTGGTGGTCGACTTCGTCGTGCACCGCGACGCGATGGTCTGGCCGATGGTTGCCGCCGGCACCAGTAACGACGACATCCGGATCGCCCGCGACATGGCCCCCAACTGGGACTCGGAGGAACTGTAGAGATGTCGAAACACACTCTTTCGATCCTGGTCGAGAACAAGCACGGTGTGCTGGCCCGCGTCGCCGCGCTGATCTCGCGGCGCGGGTTCAACATCGACTCGCTCGCGGTCGGTCCGACCGAGCACCCCGAGGTGTCCCGGATGACCATCGCGGTCAGCGTGGACGAGCAGCCGCTGGAGCAGATCACCAAGCAACTGAACAAGCTGGTGAACGTGATCAAGATCGTCGAGCTCGAGCCCGCCGCGACCGTGCAGCGCGAACTGCTGCTGGTCAAGGTGAAGGCCGACACCCTCAGCAGGGGACAGGTGCTGGAGACCGTCCAGCTGTTCCGTGCGAAGGTGGTCGACGTGGCTCCGGACGCGATCACCATCGAGGCGACCGGCAACCCCGAGAAGCTCGAGGCCATGCTCCGGGTGCTGGAACCGTTCGGCGTCCGCGAGCTGGTCCAGTCCGGCATGGTCGCGATCGGCCGGGGCAGCCGCTCCATCTCCGACCGCACCCTGCGCCCCGTCCCGGTCCCGCCGCCGCACGTGGCGACGGGCGCCCCCGCGCTCCAGGCCAGGCCCGCGGGCCAGACCGCCGCGAACGGGGCCAACCCACCGTCCCACCCGGTGCCGGCGCCGCCGCCGGGTCACCGCCCCGCCGCTCCCGCCCGCCAGGGCTGACGGCGCATCACCCCGGCCCGCCAGGGTCAGGGCGAACCACCCAGGCCGGCACCGACGTACCGATCGTCAGTCGACCCCTCTCGAGAAAATCAAGGAGACGAGCTCCCAGTGGCAGCAGAAATGTTCTACGACGACAACGCCGACCTGTCGGTGATCCAGGGCCGTAACGTGGCCGTGCTCGGCTTCGGCAGCCAGGGCCACGCCCACGCGCTGTCCCTGCGCGACTCCGGCGTCGACGTCCGGGTCGGCCTGCCGGAGGGGTCGAAGAGTCGCGCCAAGGCCGAGGCCCAGGGGCTGCGGGTGCTGACCCCGTTCGAGGCCTGCGAGGAGGCCGACGTCATCGTCGTGCTGGCTCCGGACCCGGCCCAGCGTTCCCTCTACAAGGAGGCGATCGAGCCGAACCTGGTCGACGGCGACGCGCTCGTCTTCGGTCACGGCTTCAACATCCGGTTCGGCTACATCAAGCCTCCGGCCGGCGTCGACGTCTTCATGGTCGCGCCGAAGGGCCCGGGTCACCTGGTCCGTCGTGAGTTCAGCGAGGGTCGCGGCGTGCCGGTGCTCGTCGCGGTCGAGCAGGACCCGACCGGCAAGGCCTGGGAGCTCGCGCTGTCCTACGCCAAGGGCATCGGCGGCCTCCGCGCCGGCGGGATCAAGACCACCTTCACCGAGGAGACCGAGACCGACCTGTTCGGCGAGCAGGCCGTGCTCTGCGGTGGTGTCTCCGCGCTGATCCAGTCCGGCTTCGAGGTGCTGACCGAGGCCGGCTACCAGCCCGAGGTCGCGTACTTCGAGTGCCTGCACGAGCTGAAGCTGATCGTCGACCTGATCTACGAAGGCGGCATCGCCAAGCAGCGCTGGTCCGTGTCCGACACCGCCGAGTACGGCGACTACGTGTCCGGCCCGCGGATCATCGACGCCTCGGTGAAGCAGCGGATGAAGGAGGTCCTCGGCGACATCACCGACGGCACCTTCGCGGCCCGCTTCATCGCCGACCAGGACGCCGGTGCGCCGGAGTTCGCCGCCTTCCGGAAGAAGAGCGAGGAGCACCCGATCGAGGCCGTCGGCAAGGACCTGCGCTCGCTGATGGCCTGGGTCAAGTCGCACGACGACGACTACGTGGAGGGCACCTCCGCCCGCTGACCATGGCTGGCCGGGCGCACGATCACCCGGCTGCCGCAGAGCCGGCCGGGCGCACGATGACCGGCTGAGCGCAGTACCGGCTGGACGAAACGTCCGGGTCACCGCCTCGGTGGCCCGGACGTTGTCCGTATGTTTGACACAATCGGTGACGGACGGGATCCGAGCAGGGGGCTGCGAATGGTGGAGGACGGCAGGCGTGAGCTGCCGAGGCCACCGCGACGCGTCCCCTCCGGGGCGACCGCCCAGCTGACCTCGATCCAGGCGCCGACGCCGGTGCCGTCCTCCGAGCCGCCGCTGCCGCCGAGGTTGCGGTGGCGGTTCCTGGTCCCGCTGATCGGGTTCGCGCTGGTCGTCGGTGCGGGAGCCGGCTGGCTCATCCGTCAGGACAGCCTGCGACTGGACACGGCCGAGGTGCTCGAACTGGCTGGTCCCAGCGTCGTCCGCGTGTTCGCGACGACCTGCGAGGGGACCGGTGAATCGACCGGCGTGCTGCTGCCCGACGGCCTGATCCTGACCGCGGCCTCGGCGATCAAGCAGCCGATGTCCGTCGCCTTCCTCACCGCCGACGGCCGAGTACGCCGGGCCAACGTGCTCGGCAGCAGCTCCGACGGGGTCGCGCTGCTCCGGATGATCGGCAGGCTCGACGACAGCGCGGCCACCCTGGCGCAAGAGGTGCCTGCGCCGCGAGCAGAACTGGCGGTCCTCGGGTTCATCGCGGCAGGACGCCAGACGATCCAGCCGGTCGGCACGACGAAGGAGCCCCGACCACTCCCGTCGGTGCTCAACCCCACCAAGCTCGGTTCACCGGTGCTCGACAAGTCAGGCCAGGTCGTCGGCCTGATCACCGGGAACACGGTCGCCGACGCCACGGTCGTCCCGCTCGCTCGGCTCCGCCAGTACACCGGTGCCGGCGCGGACGGGATCACGCCGGAGCCAGGTGGCAGCTGCCAGCGGGCGCGTGGGCCGCAGATCACCATGACCCCGGAGCTGGTGGTAGCGAACACGCCGCTGGCCGGAGAGTCCCTGGCCGTGCTCAGGGCCTACCTGACCGCCATGAACAAGCATGACTTCCGGGGGATCCGGACGCTCTACTCGAAGCGGCTCGCGGGCAGGATGACCGAGCAGCAGGACATTGACCGGCACGAGACGTCGTTCATGTTCGGGGGCAGGATCATCGAGGTGACCCGCAACGGCGTCAGCGGCGCGAACGTCCGGATGACCTTCACCGTGCTCTTCTCGCCGAACAGCAACGGCGCCGCCGGGCAGACCTGCAACCGGCTCGACAACCGGTACCAGCTGGTCCGGGAAGGTGGCCGCCTCCGCGTCGACCTGTCCCGGCAGGTCAGCGAACCGCAGAACTGCGACACCGACTGACCCGGCCCCTCGAGCCACGTGTGGTCCGGGCTCAGCGGTCGCCACAGACCACGGCGGTACGGCGTACCGGATGGTGGCCCCGCGGATGGGTGGAACCGGGACGGGGTACCATCGAGTACAGCGGGCACAGCGCGGTGCTCTGACTCTACGAGCCCCTACCGCTTCTGCAGGAGATATCTCCATGACTGTCGCAGCCCGACCCGTCGTCCTGATCGCCGAAGAACTGTCCCCGGCCACCGTCGAGGCGCTCGGCCCCGACTTCGAGATCCGGCAGATCAACGGCGCCGACCGCGCCGAGCTGATCCCGGCCATCGCCGACGTCGACGCGATCCTGATCCGCTCCGCCACCAAGGTGGACGCCGAGGCGCTCGCCGCCGCCAAGAAGCTCAAGGTCGTCGCCCGCGCCGGCGTCGGCCTCGACAACGTCGACGTGAAGGCCGCCACCCAGGCCGGCGTGATGGTCGTCAACGCGCCGACCTCCAACATCGTCAGCGCCGCCGAGCTCGCCGTCGCGCTGCTGCTGGCCGCCGCCCGCCGGGTGCCGGCCGCCGACCTGTCGCTGAAGAACGGCGACTGGAAGCGCAGCAAGTTCAGCGGGGTCGAGCTGTTCGAGAAGACCGTCGGTATCGTCGGCCTCGGCAAGATCGGCGTCCTGGTCGCGCAACGGCTGGCCGCCTTCGGCATGAACGTGATCGCGTACGACCCGTACGTGCAGGCCGGCCGCGCCGCCCAGATGGGGGTCCGGCTCGCCTCCCTCGACGAGCTGCTGGCCGCCAGCGACTTCATCTCCGTGCACCTGCCGAAGACGCCCGAGACGATCGGTCTGATAGGCGACGAGCAGCTGCACAAGGTGAAGCCCGAGGTCATCATCGTGAACGCCGCCCGCGGCGGCATCGTCGACGAGCAGGCTCTCTACAGCGCTTTGAAGGAAGGCCGGGTGGCGGCGGCCGGGCTGGACGTGTTCGCGAAGGAGCCGTGCACGGACTCCCCGCTGTTCGAGTTCGAGAACGTCGTCGCCACGCCGCACCTGGGCGCCTCCACCGACGAGGCGCAGGAGAAGGCCGGGATCGCCGTCGCCAAGTCCGTCCGCCTCGCGCTGTCCGGCGAGCTGGTCCCGGACGCGGTCAACGTCCAGGGCGGCGTGATCGCCGAGGACGTCCGGCCGGGGATCGCGCTGACCGAGAAGCTCGGCCGGATCTTCACCGCGCTGGCCGGTGGCGTCGCCCAGCAGCTCGACGTCGAGGTGCGCGGCGAGATCACCCAGTACGACGTGAAGGTGCTCGAGCTGGCCGCGCTGAAGGGTGTGTTCGCGGACGTCGTCGAGGACAACGTGTCCTACGTGAACGCGCCGCTGCTCGCGGCCGAGCGTGGTCTCGAGGTCCGGCTGGTCACCGACCACGACAGCCCGGAGCACCGGAACCTGATCACCCTGCGCGGCACCCTCGCCGACGGCGGGCAGGTGTCGGTGTCCGGCACGCTGGTCGGCGTCAAGCAGTCCGAGCGGCTGGTCGAGATCGACGGGTTCGACCTGGAGATCGAGCTCTCGGCGCACCTGGCCTTCCTCAGCTACGAGGACCGGCCGGGCATCGTGGGCGCGGTCGGGCGGATCCTCGGCGAGGCCGACATCAACATCGCAGGGATGCAGGTCAGCCGGGACCGTAAGGGCGGCAAGGCGCTGGTCGCCCTCAGCGTCGACTCCAGCATCAGCCCCGCCGTCCTCGACGACATCGCCACCGTGGTCCAGGCTGACACGGCCCGCACGGTCGACCTAGAGGCCTGACAGCAACACCCCCGGGTGAGAGGCCGACCCGGGGGTCCCGTCAGACTGGAAGGGGACAGGCCTGCCGCCCGCAGGCGCATGGCGGCCGGCCAGTGCCCGAGCCCTCCCACCCGGGAGCGCGCTCGGGCCTACCTTTTCTTGTACTGCCTCGCATGCCCACCCCGGGTTACGGCTCCTACGTCGCCGCTGAGCGTATGCCGGGCGGTCGCGGAGTACTGCGAGCAGAACTGCCGCGGCCGTGAGAACGGCGACGCCCAACAGACCGGAATCGGGCCAGAGGGCAGGGATCGCCAGCGGTGGAGTGGATATTCGTGGAGCGGGCTCGGGTGTTACAAGGTCGCCGCGAGGGGTGGGCCTGGGACTCGGCTCGCCTTCTTGGACGCCGCCCCGAGGAACTGCTCCGGCACGGCTGTACCGAACGACAGACATCCCTGGTGTTAGGGGTGTCAAGCGGCGGTGGTTTGGGTGCGGTGGGCCCAGGCGGTGTGGGGGTTGTAGGGGGTGTGGGTTTTGA
>NZ_SLWM01000024.1:0-109080 GCF_004342085.1 Kribbella orskensis | reverse complement strand
TGGTCGCTGCTGATCGTGAAGGCCCTGACCCCTTCCCCGCCTACGCCACGCCGACAGTGACGAACGGCTCACCCACGCTCAACTCCGAAGAGCCGGCTTACCCGACCGATCCGCACGCGCCGACGCCCAGCGAATCGCCCGTACGAGACTAAGCCACATCACCGGTGTCCGCCGGCCACAGGAGGTCATTTGTCGGTCGGCGGTCACGTGCACCTGGGTCTCGTTGCGGGATCGGCCCGAACGCGGTGATGGTCGAGATTTCCCAGTGGGGGGGTAAGGCGAACTCGGAGCTGAGCCCGTCCTTGTCGAATGCACGGAACTGTCGGGCGGTCAGGCCCATCGCGAGGCCCTGGAATGTCATGTGCGCCACCGCCTGCCCGAGGTCGTAGCTGGAGAATTCGGAGTACTCCCAGTCGCTGTCCTCGACGAAACGGTGACACAGATTCACGACCAGCAGGCTCGCCCGAGGTGCCCATGCAGCTGAACTCGGGGCGAGGTGTTTGAAGACTCGGCCGTGCGCCTCATCGCCGCGCCGGGCAACAATGAACGACCAAGGCTGGGAGTTGCCTGCAGAAGGAGCCCATCGGGCGGCCTCCAACAGCAACTCAACCTGCTCGCGTGCGACGACCGGACCTTCGTCGAAGCCCAAGGGGCTCCACCGGGCACGAAGCAGCGGATGCAGGCCCTGCACAGGCGCGGGCCCCTGTCCTGACATACTCCTCCACTCATCGTGCAGATTGATTCCGCGGGCGGCAGGCTTATCAGACCCACAGACGACCTCCGTGGTCAACGGCAATGGCCCAGCCGTAAGCGCCGAGTAAGGGCAACGCCGCGCGCATGCCCATTCACCCAGCCGAGGAAGGGTCGATCGGTGACTCCGGCCAAGCGGCGCCATCAGCGACCGCCCGCACCGCTCGGCGCCGCGCTCACACCCATCAACGCGTGCGGTCCATGGCACGTTCTGGATTGGCGACCGACACCTGTACTCGCGACCGGTAATGGGCTCCATGACTACCGTCGAACTGCCGTTCAGGACTCCACTGAGGCCGACCGCACCTCTCAGCGCACGGATCTGTCCACGAACGGTCCCTGCCGGGTGCTGGGTGAACCCCCTTCTACCCGGACGGAGTTTTGGGTGTCCGGAGAGATACGCGGCACGGCTGCTGTATCAGCGGCGGCGTCGGTGCCTCGACCTAATAGGGTCGGGGGGAGGCTGACGCGGTGCGAACCGAGCTGACCGGCCGTACCGCGTCAGCGTGCGCTTAGCTGTCGGTCGACGCCTGCGCGTCATCTGGCAGGAGCACCGGCCCGACAGCCGGCAGAACGCGGCGGTGGCTGAAGGCGAGCAGGGCGTTGGCTGCCTGTTTGGGGCGTTCACCGGTCAACGACATTCGGGCGGCGATCAGGCCCGCGACCAAGGGAGTTGCGAATGAGGTGCCGCTCCATTGCGCCATACCGGCGAAGTCGCGGAACCGGCCTGCGTTCGGTCGTTCGGTGCATTTGTAGCGCCCGGTCAGAAACGCGTTCACGAGATTCTCGCCCGGTGCGTAGACGTCGACCCAACTGCCGTAGTTGCTGAACGGCGCACGGCTGGTTCCGTCGGCGGCCAGTGCTCCCACCGAAACGGCTTCGGGGTAGGCGGCCGGCCAGAACCGCTGGTCAGTGCCGTCGTTACCGGCCGCGGCGACGAGTACCGGTCCGTCCGCGCTGCCCTGCCGCGGCCGGGTGAAGGTGTCGAGAGCCATCGACGGTACGTCGAAGCGCGTCGTGGAGCCGGCCGAGAGACTGATGATGTCCGGATCCTCGTCCATCACCTCGGCCAGTCGATCGGCCAGATCCGCCTCGAACACCGCCCCCGCTTTGTTGAAGTAGCTCTTCACCACCACCTCGGCCTGCGGCGCGATCGCGCGGACGACGCCCGCGATGAAGGTTCCGTGACCCGCGTACGGGCGGATCAGCTTGGTCACCGGGTCGAAGGCCACTTCGGGGTCGCCGCTCACGCCGTTCAGCCAGGGTGCACTCGGCGCCGGGGTCCAGCCGACGTCCAGGACGACCACCTTCACCCCGTGGCCGTCGGCATTGCCCACCTCGGTCAGAAATGGATCTGGGAGCGCGCCTTCGAGCACTTCCTCGGGTTCCGTCGCGGGGCAAGGACTGACGCTGCAGACGTAGAACAGGTGTTCCGGCGTGACATAGCCGCGGCCGAACCGTCTGTCGGCATACGCCAGGAGACGTTGGATCTCAGTGAAGCCGTCGCCGTCAGGTGCGTCGGCCGGTACGGCGTCCGGCAGGTTGAGCCGGGTGACGCCGAGGCTGCTGCGCCGAGCGTTTCCACCGCCGAAGAGATCGACCGCTCGGGGAGCGTCGTGATCCCTGACCAGCACGCCCCTGGACCGGTAGATGGCGTTCACCCCGGCGGTGCGCCAGTTCGGCGGATCGATCTCGATCTCGTCGCCGAATTCGGCCAGAATCAGCTCGACCTGGTCTTCGAATTTATCGTTTGAATCACCGTCAGGCTGGTTGTTGTTCCCGCCCGAGTTGTTGTCGTCCGGCATTTTCTCTCCCCCTCGATGATCACTGGCAGGTACATCCCGGCCAGTTAACATTTCACTGTGTCGACAAACCAGGGGTATGTCGAGGTGACGGCGGCGCCGGAGGATCTGCTGACGTTGGCTTTGTCGCGTCCGCATGATGCGATTTCCGGCGCGCGACGGCTGCTCGCGAACGGACCGCCGCAGTTCACCGCGTCGATCGCTCACCAGGCCCGCGGCATCGGCTTGTGCCAGCTGGGCGCGTCGACACCGCGATCCGGGAGATGCAGCTGACCCTGCGGCTCGCCGAACAGTCGGGGCACCGGCGGCGCGAACTGGATGCACAGGCCACCCTCGGCGCCACCCTCGGGCGAGCCGGCTACGGCAGACAAGGGCTTGCGTGCCTGGAACGTGCGGTCGCCGGCAGCCGGGGAGCGCTCGCCGGGCGGAACCTGGCCCGGCGAGCCGACGTGCTCCTGGTTCTCGGGCGCACAAAGACGCGCTGGAGAATCTTCGCGGCCGGTGACTCGGCTGCGGCGACCTCGTGTGGGAGGCGCGCTCGCGCAACTACCGCGGCTTCGCTCACCTCGCAGCGGTTCCGCGACCACGTCGCA
Organism: Kribbella orskensis; assembly: GCF_004342085.1. Taxonomy (NCBI): domain Bacteria; kingdom Bacillati; phylum Actinomycetota; class Actinomycetes; order Propionibacteriales; family Kribbellaceae; genus Kribbella; species Kribbella orskensis. Next base: position 105,935 of record NZ_SLWM01000024.1, on the reverse strand, counting down.
ACGTTCCATGACGAGCTCGCGGTGTTGGCCGCAATCCCAAACGAACGAAGGCGACTAGTGTCGCGTAAACGATGTTCTTTGACCGGGTTTGCAGTGGTCGAGTAGGTCGTCGGCGGTTTTGGTCCAGATGAAGGGTTGGCAGCGGTCGTTCCAGCCGTCGATGAAGGCCCGGATGGCATCGGTCAGGTCGCGGACTGAGGTGAAGGTGCCGCGCCGGATGGCCTGGCGGGTGATGATGCCGAAGAAGATCTCGACCATGTTGAGCCAGGAGCCGCTGGTCGGGGTGAAGTGCAGCTGGATCCGCGGGTTCTTCGCCAGCCACGCGCGGACCTTGGGGTGCTTGTGGCTGCCGTAGTTGTCGACCACGATGTGCAGCTTCTTGCGTGGGTAGGCCTTCGCGACCTGCTTGAGGAACCGCAGGAACTCTTGGTGGCGGTGCCTGGGCATGCACGCGTCGACGACCCTGCCGGTGGCGATCTCGAGCGCGGCGAACAGCGTGGTGGTGCCGTTACGGCGGTAGTCGTGGCTGCGCTTCTCGGGCAGCCCGGGCCGCAGCGGCAGGATCGGCGCGGTCCGGTCCAACGCCTGGATCTGGGATTTGTCGTCGATCGACAACACGATCGCGTTGTCGGGCGGGCTCAGGTACAGACCGACGACATCGCGGACCTTGGCCTCCAACTCGGGGTCGGTGGAGAACTTGAACGTCTCGACCCGCCACGGCTGCAGGCCCCACCTCTTCCAGATCTTGCCGACCCACACATGCGAGATCCCGCCGAGGTGGTCGGCCAGCAGCCGCGACGACCAGTGCGTCACGCCGAGGCGTTCCGGCGGCGGCTCCAACGTCGCCAGCACCACCGCGACCTCATCGACCGTGGCCGGCCGGCCCGGCTTCGGCCGGTCGTCCAGCCCACCCAGCCCCTCGGCCGCGTAACGCTTCTTCCACCCGATCACCGTCGGCTTGGACACCCCGACCCGCGCCACGATGTCCTTCACCGCCACCCCATCGGCCGCCAGCAGCACGATCCGCGCCCGCTGCGCCAGACCCGCCCGCATCGACGGCGACCGCGTCCACGACTCCAACACCCTGCGATCCTCGACCGGAACATCCACGGTCACAGTCAACGCCATAACCCATGATCCCACGAGGTAAAGCTATTTCGTTACCGCGACACTAGAGGAGTTCGCCAGGCACGCGGAACAGAACATCGAGGGCGATCTCAGAAAGCTGGAGAGGGGCTTTGGGTTGCACAAGCTCGAAGCAACCCGCGCCATGATCTGCGGAGGTTTGACGGCACCCGGATTGATCGCAAGCGTGGCCGGGACGCCGCCACACTTCAGCGTGACAGGTGGAGTGGCGATCGTTATCGGCGCGGCATGGTGGCAGATACATGAATCCAGGGAGCAGGCCAAGGAGAAGTCCCCGGTCAGCTTCCTGCTCGACCTGCGCGACGCACTGACCCCACAACAATCGCGCGGCGGCTGCGAAAGGTCCTGGCCGGCGCGGCTGGCTAGAGGCTCGGCACCGGTGGAAAGGGGGCGACGAGCCGTTGGTCGGCGGTCGCGCCGGCCTTCCGGGCCGACCGTCGCAATCGGCATTCGGATACGACCTCGTGGCGAGCTGGCTCCGTCGGCCGGCGTGCCCTGCGCTTCCGCGGGGCCGGGTGCAGTTCTGAGGAACGCTGGTGAGTCTGGGCGGGAGGCCGTCGCAATGCTGAGCCAGGATGCGCGTCCGACCTCACTGGTTAGCTCAGGTCTACGAGCACCCGCGCTATGGAGGCGATCCCTCCTTGGCCCTCACTCAAATCGACTCGGGGTTCAAATCCCTGGGGACTTGAACCCCCATGTGTCCGACGAGGGACACGCTCCTTAACCACACGCCTACAGCTTGACGTCTGAAGGCATGGTGCGGCACTGAACCGTCGACGTCCCGCTTCGCGTGCGGGTTAGCGGTCCACTCGGGCGGCAGTCGACTACAACCCGTTCGGCGTGGCATCGACGGTGTTGTACGCGCAGGTGTTGGCCAGTGTGGTTCGGTGGATCGCCTAGATGTACCCGGGCATGGGGTCGGTGCAGCTAGGCGCTGTTAGCGTGTCACCTCTGGCCGTCCGCCCGGTTTGGGGGATTGCCTGGGGACGGGCTTCGGGTCGAGGGTAGGAGTGCCGGCGACGCCGCTGGGGTGTCGCCTCTCTGAAGGGAGGTGGGCCGTGTACGCACGCTCCACCACCATGATGGCCCAGCCCGACCGTATCGATGGCGGCATCGCGCTGGTCAATGACGAACTGATGTCGATGATGACCGACATCGATGGCTGCATGGGCCTGTCTATGCTGGTCGACCGGTCGAGCGGCCGCTGCATCGCCACGAGCTCGTGGGAGACCGAGGAGGCCATGCGCGCGAGCAACGAGCAGCTCCAGCCCGTCCGGCAGCGCCTGCTCGAGACCTTGGGCGGGGACGGCCTCGAGGTCCAGGAGTGGGAGATCGCGATCCTCCACCGTGACCACGAGTCGCCTGCCGGGGCTTGCGCCAGGGTGACGTGGGCTCGCCCACCGGCGGGTCAGCTGGGCGCCGCCGTGGATGGGTTCAAGACCGACGTGTTGCCGCTCCTGGAGAACCAGGACGGGTTCTGCAGCGCGAGCATGCTCATCGACCGTGAGGCCGGGATGCTGTGCGGCACGGTCAGCTTCGAGAGCAGGGCCACCCTCGAGGGCACCCGAGAGTTCGCCGCCGAGCAGCGGGCCACGATGGCCGAGCGTACCGGGATCGAGTTCGTGGACGTCCTCGAGTGCGAACTCGCCGTCCACCATCTGAGGGTGCCCGAGTTGGTCTGACCGCCGCTCGTCCCACCCGTCACCCTTCCGTCATTCCGGCTGCTCGCCCGCCTGGCCGGAGTGCGGAAGGGTCGGCGCCTCGAACGCGACTCTCCGGCCTCAGGTCGTGCGGTCAACTGCACTCTCACGGAGAACCCGCAGCTGAAGCACGTCCGGGGGTGTCCGTCGGCAGCGCCACCATGATGCGGCAACACGGCGTCGGGTCTCGAAACCGGGCCCCGAGGAGGGCATCAACCACGAATCGATGAGGGGTGGGTCGCCAGCGGGGTGACTGGATGTCCAGGTAGGGAAATAGTGGCAGGCCGGCGAGCAGGTCGTGGAGTTCGTCGTTGTTGTCCACGTCGAAGGTGCTGACATTGGCGTACTCGCCGACGATCCGCCAGATGGCGCCACTTGCCAGCACGCTGGAGCTCCTGGCTGTCGGCCCGCTCGCGCGCGAGGACGTCCGCCTGCTCGTCGGCGCCCATCCCGACGGGCAGGCGAACGGTCATCCGGACAGCATCCGGTCAGCTCTTGGCGGGGTCCAGGACGAAGTCGTACTGGACCCGGGGCTAAACGCGCGTGAGTTCGAGCACGGGGATGGTGCGGATTTCAGTGGTTTGCCGCTCGTACTCGGCGAAGCCGGGGTAGCGGCGGGCTTGCTCGGCGTAGACGCGGTCGCGTTCGGTGCCGGTGAGCTCGCTGACGGTGACCTTGTAGGTCTCGGTTCCGCGTTCGACGCTGCCCTCGCCGGCGGCGGTGAGGTTGTAGTACCAGTCGGGGTTCGTGGGGGCGCCCGCCTTGGTGGCGAAAACGTAGATGATGTTGTCGTCGGTGTCGTGCGGGAGGTACATCATCGGGTTGACGTACCCGCGCGCGCTTGTGCGGCCGCGGTGGTGCACGAGGACGATCGGCGCGCCTTCGAAGGGGCCGCCGACGCGGCCCTCGTTGGCGCGAAACTCCGCGATGGTCTTCGCGTTCCAGTCGGTGGTCTCGGTCATGTTGGGCTCCCCTTGCTTGTCTGCGCTGTCGTCTGCATGCGGGCGGGTTGGACGCGCCCAAGGTTTGTGGCCGTCAAGGTGAGTGGCTGTCACCTGATTCTGGTGATCTGCGAGCGGTGAGCTGGCGGATCTCGAGGAGGTCGAGGCCGAGCGCGTCGACCTCAGCCAGCACGCCGTAGAGTGCCGATCGATCCAGGGGGCCGGTGAGCACGGTGTCGGCACCGCGCCGCTGCGGCACCAGCGCTGGGAACGCGGAGAGTACCGTGGCGCCGAGGTGGCCGTGGATGCGGATCGCATACAGGGCGGGCGTTGGGTCCATGACGCCATGGTCGAGGGCTGGCGGGTGAACCCGCATCACCAGGATGTGGTGACCACCCGGGCTACCGCGTGCGCCCGGCCGACAGTAGCCGCAGCTCGTGCGCGCTGCACCGCTGAGGAGCGATCGCTGGCCTGGAGTTTGGTGTAGATGCTGCGATTGCAGGTGTTCGGCCGCGCTGAACTGCACAAGCGACCCGGCGGCGCCGTCTCGACGTACGACTCGGCGACCGCCAGATGGGCGGCCGCCTCGTCCAGGTGCCCGTGGAGCAGGTCATCCGCGGCGCGCACCAGATCCGACCGGGCCAGCGAGTTGCTTCTCTCGTTGGGTTAGGCGCCGGCCGGTACGCCGGGCTGCGTGGTGATGTCGTCCTTGCCAGCATTGACCAAGACCAGAACGGCCACGAACGCCGCGGCGATCAGACCGACCCCGATCCAGAACGCGACGTGATAGCCGTGTATCGCGGCGGGCGGATTGAACGCGGATGGTGAGAGGTGATGGGCCAAGACATAGGACGCGACCGCGCTCGCATAGAACGTGTTCAACAGCGCGGTGCCCAGGGACCCGCCGATCTGCTGGGTCGAGTTGAGCACCGCGCTGGCGACTCCCGCGTCGTCGTCATTCACCCCGGTGAGCGCGAGGCTTGAGAGCGGCACCAACACCAGCGCCAGGCCGGCGCTCATCAGTAACTCTCCGGGCAGAACGCTGGTGACCCAACTGCTGGTGTCAGAGATGAACGTGAAGGTGGCCAGACCGATCGCGCCCATCGCGAGCCCGATCAGCATGAGTGGCTTGGGTCCGGTGCGCGGCAGCAGGGCCGAGACCAGGCCCGAGGTGACGATGACGCCGACGCTGAACGGCAGGAATGCGATACCCGACTTGAGTGCGCTATAGCCCAGGTTGTACTGGAAGTAGTAACTCAGGAACAGGAACATCGCGAACAGCCCGGCGAAGACCAGCAACGAGGCGAGATATGAGCCGCCGCGATTGCGATCGAGCACCACCCGCATCGGCAACAGCGGGCTCGCCGAACGCAACTCGACGAGCACGAACGCGACCAGCAAGATGACGGCGCCCACGAGATAGCTGATGACCTCGACCGAGAGCCAGCCGACTCCGGTCTTGGCCGCTTGGGTGAATCCGTACACGAGGGCGACCAGTCCGGCCGTGCCGAGGACCGCGCCAGGGATGTCATATGAGCTCCCGCGCCCGGACTTGCTCTCGGTGACCAGGATCGTGCCGGCAATGAAGGCCACAATCGCGATCGGCACATTGATCAGCAGGCACCAGCGCCACGAGGCGTACTCGGTCAGCGTGCCGCCCAGGATCAAGCCGATCGCGGCGCCACCTCCCGAGATGGCGCCGTAGACCGCGAACGCCCGAGACCGCTCCTTCACCTCTGTGAAGGTCACCGTGATCAGTGACAAGGCAGCGGGCGCGAGCAGCGCCGCGAACGCGCCCTGGAGAGCCCGGGCGCCGAAGAGCGTCGCGCCGTTTTGTGCCGCGCCGCCGAGCGCCGACGCCGCAGCGAACCCGAGTAGCCCGACCAGGAAGCTCCGCTTACGGCCGGTGTAGTCGGCGATCCGTCCACCCAGCAGCAGCAGGCCACCGAACGTGACGGTGTAGGCGGTGACCACCCACTGCCGATCAGCGTCGGAGATACCCAGGTCGCGTTGCGCCGAGGGCAGCGCAATGGTCACGACGGTGCCGTCGAGCACCACCATCAGCTGAGCGATCGCTATCACCGCCAGGGCCCACCATCGGCGGTTGGGTGGTATTACGACCGTCTCCCCGAACGACTCGAGTTGGTTCTCGTCGCCCTCTCGCTTGCCTTGGGCGGCCCGCTCAGCGTCTGAAGCCATGATCAACGCTCCATTCCAGCAAGATTGTCTCGGTGGTTCCGCGGCATACGATCTCCTCGACCGAGGTGAGCTGTCCCCACCGGATGAGGGTGATTCCCCCGCCACAGGTTCCGGGAGTCATCGCCCCGTTCGAGCCGGTGCGTATTCGGCGTGATCTGGCGCAATTCGAGCGTTCGAGGCCGAGCGCTTCGATCTGCGCAAGTACGCCGAACAACGCAGACGGATCTTCAGCAAGCCAGTGAGCACGGTCTCGCTGTCGTTCAGCTCGGACGCCATCGAGGGAAGGCGGAAAGGGGCGGTCGCCCGCTCGACCGCGATCTGCGGCGCACCCGACCGGCGCCAAACCCACGCCAACGTCGCAAACACACCCTCGACGTAGCCCGAACGATCCGGCCACTTCCATCGCCCGACCAGCCGCTCCACTGCCAGCGTCTCGTCCTCGATCAGCTCCTCGATCGCAAACACGCTCTACAGGTGATCGGTGATCTGGCCAGCTCACCGTGGCGCTCGTCGAGCGGAGCGTCGTACCGGTAGCTGCCGTTAGCGATCGAGCGACACGTTTATCGCACGCCGGCCAGGTACCCATCCTCGCGACCTTCGGCTTTCAGCGCGTCGGCTCGCCGCTCTGCCGTCAACCACAGCCGCGCAAAGTCGGTCACCTTCACCCAACGCAGATGCTCCCGCCGGATGCGGTCGAAGTCGCTACCCCTGAGCTCCATAACGCAACTCGATCCCAGCGGTCGCCGACAATACCAACGCCTACGGCGGGTTCAGGCACGCGGTAGACAACGACGCAGCCTGAATGAGACTCATGGCGGGACGCTCGAGTTGATGCTGCGAGGCCGACGACGTCACCGCCTTCGCCGACTTCCCCGTGTCGCACTGGTAGGAGATCTGGTTGACCAACCCGTTGGAACGGGTGAACAAGGAGATCAAACGCCGCACCGACGTCGTCGGTGCCTTCCCCAAACCCCGCCGCACTACTCCGCCTCGCCGGACCGGTGCTCGTCGAACCCACGACGAATGGCAAGTTTCCGAACGCCGCTACCTCTCCGAAGGCTCGTGGTACCCCTCAATACCAGACCAACAGCCGAGGAGGTGGCGCCTTCGGAACCACGGCGTAGTCAGCACCACTCGCTGACCAGCACAAGGTGACGGCCGAACTCCACCACTCAGCCGGACGCAACGTCCTGCGTTGCCCCGCTCTGCGGATCACCGCGATCCGGTGACGACCGATCACCTGCCTGGTGGCAAGCCTGAGTCTGCCGCGAAGACCCGCACGGACCGTATGAGGGGACCGACATGACGGCGGACAACGAGCAGGTGAGGTCAACGGATGCTTCCGCGCACGCCGCTACGCAGCTGCGCCGAGGTGCCAACAGCGCAAGCCGAGTCGAGCCGGGAACTGGCCCACTGACCGGGGTGAACGGACGTGGTTCTTCGGTGCCTGCGGTGCGGGTTGAGGGTGTGGTCAGGCGTTTCGGGGCGACCGTGGCGCTGGATGGTGCCGGGCTGGAGGTTCCGGCGGGGATGGTGTTTGGCCTGCTCGGTCCGAACGGGGCGGGCAAGACCACGCTGGTGCGGATTCTGGCCACGCTGCTGGCGCCCGATGCTGGCCGTGCGGAGGTCTTCGGCCACGACGTGGGGGGTGAGCCTGCCGCCGTCCGCGAGCTGATCGGCCTGACGGGGCAGTTCGCGGCGGTCGACGAGCTGTTGACCGGGCGCGAGAACCTGGAGATGTTCGGCCGTTTGTTCAACCTGCCCCGCGAGGACGCCCGCGGACGCGCCGGGGAGCTGGTGGAGCGGTTCGGCCTGGCGCAGGCGGCTGACCGGCCGGCCCGGACCTATTCCGGCGGCATGCGCCGCCGGCTGGACATCGCCTCGAGCCTGGTCACCCGCCCCCAGGTGCTGTTCCTCGACGAGCCGACCACGGGCCTGGATCCGCGCAGCCGCAACGAGATCTGGGCCATCGTGCGCGAGTTGCGGCGCGAAGGGACAACGATCCTCCTGACCACCCAGTACCTGGAGGAGGCCGATCAGCTGACCGACCGGATCGCGGTCATCGACCGCGGGAAGGTGATCGCGGAGGGAACCGGGAACGAGCTCAAGGACCGCGTCGGCGGCCAGATCCTGGAGGTAGAACTGTCCAGCGCGGGGCAGCGTGACCGGGCGCAGGCGGTGCTCGCTAGGGTGGGCTGCGGCGAGCCGCAGCCGGACGAGCGTCCGGACCGGCTCACCCTTCCGGCCCCGCGCAACGGGCTCGCGCTGGTGGAGGAGGCGGCCGCCGCGCTGCGCCGGGCACAGATCGGCGTCACCGACATCGGGCTGCGCCGGCCCACCCTGGACGATGTCTTCCTGCAGCTGACCGGTGCCCCGCCCAGCGAGGACGGCGGCGGACCCGGCCCCCGGGCCTGGCGCCGCACCCGGCCCCAGCAGCCGGCGCCGAACGGGCCAGCGCCTCGCGGGCATGTCTTGCGGCTGCGTCGTCCGTCGCCGCAGGCCGTGCGCTCGGCGGCCACCGACACCGCCATCGTCACGGGCCGTAACCTGCGTCACTTCATCCGCCAGCCGGACCTGCTGGTCTTCTCCACTATCCAGCCGGTCCTGTTCGTGCTGCTGTTTGTCTACGTGTTCGGCGGCGCGATCGGCCGCTCGCTGCCGAATGGGGTCGCCTACGTCGACTTCCTGCTGCCCGGGATCTTCGTCCAGTCGGTCACCTTTGGCGCCTCGCAGACGGCGGTCGGCCTGAAGGAAGACCTGACACGCGGGGTGGTCGACCGCTTCCGGTCGATGCCGATGGCCCGCTCCGCGGTGCTGGCCGGGCGCACGGTGGCCGACCTGGTCCGCAACATCGCGATCATCGGGCTGATGATCGCTGTCGGGTACGTGGTCGGGTTCCGCTTCCTCGGCGGAGTAGCCGGAGCTGTCGCGTGCGTTGCCGTGGTCGCCGCATTCGGCTTGGCCCTCAGCTGGATCTTCGCCTTCGTGGCGCTGACGGTCCGCGGCGCCGAGACGGCGCAGACGGCCGGGTTCGTCGTGATCTTCCCGCTCGTCTTCGCCAGTTCGGTGTTCGTGCCCGTAGCCACGTTCCCGGACTGGCTGCAGACGTTCGCGAAAATCAACCCCGTCACCGTCACCGCCGACGCCGCCCGCTCGCTCGCGATCTATGGCACCCCGGCGTCCCTGGGCGCGGCCGCGGCCTGGATCGGCGGTCTGCTGGCCGTATTCATCCCCCTGTCCGTATGGCGCTACCGGCGGATCGGCTAATCCGCGTTCCGCGCTTTCATGGTCCGACGGCTTCGAATCCGACTAACGCAGGGCTCACCGGTCCGGTCCACCTCGTGCACGGCCCCGACGACTTTGCCGACGGCAACGTGCTCGTCGCCAGGGCCACCGCGCCGGCATGGACACCACATTCGCGCACACTAGTGCCGTGGTCACCGGCGGCCGGCACCGTAGCCTCCCTCGTGGCCCGCGAACACGGCATCCCCGCCGTCGTCGGAACCCGGATCGCCATCCAGCGACTCCACACCGGACAACTCACCGCCGTCGACAGAACCACCGGCGCAGTCATCGTCCACACAGGCGCTGGTGGCCCAACGGGCGGGCGGAATTCGACTTGGCCAGCTCCGTAAGAGCTGATCTCGAACAAGCGAAACAACCAGCGCCGTCAGTTAGTTCCCGCTTGGTAGTCGGCAGGTGCCGTTGACGGCGGACGGTTGCTCCGGCGCCAGTGCCGGGTATGAGGTGACCCCCGGGCTAACGTGTGCGGCCGGCCGCCAGCAGCCGCAGTTCCCGCGCGCGCCGCACGGCCGAGGAGCGGTCACGGACCTGGAGCTTGGCGTAGATGCTGCGCAGGTGCGTGCTGACGGTGTTCGGCGAGACGGACAGTTCGCCGGCGATCTCTGGGCGGGATAGGTTCGTCGGGAGGTAACGAAGCACTCTAAGCTCGCCCGGGCTGAGTTCCTCCGTCGGTGGCAATGAGGACTCCTCTTTGGCCGCCGGGGGAGAGCCGTGCAGGATATCGAGGATGTCGGCGAGCAGCGCGGCGTGCGCTGTCTCATGCCGGGGCAGCGCCTCGAGTAGCTCACGCGAGCCTGTGATCGCGAACGGGAGGACCAACCGGTCAGACTCCGCCAGGGCCAGCGCCCGTTCAGCCGCCTGGCTGGCCGCGCGCTGGTCACCGAGCTCACGATGGGCGAGCCCGGCTAGCAGGTGAGCCTCAATGACCGTGACGTCCCCGAGGATCACGGCCGTGCCATCCAGAACATCGGCCACCGCGGCTAGAGCCGCGGCCGGTTCGCCTTCCGCGAGGCAGATCACCGCGAGAGCGTTACGGATCTCACCGGAACTGGCCCGCTCGTCATCGAGCGCCCCGAGCAAGGCGCGCGCTTCGCCGGTCATCCCGAGGCGGGCCTGGGTGGCCAGCAGCCACCGGGTGGTCCGGGTCGCCAGCGCCTGCGAGTCCGCAAGCTGTGATCCCAGGTATTCGGCCGCGCCGAGCTCCTCGAGCGCATCACGATGGTGGCCGCGTCCAGCATGCAGTATCCCAGCCGTCTGGTGGAGCAGGAGCGTGATGTCCGGGCCGGTGTCTGTTTGCAGGGCCTGTCTGGTTCGTTGCAGCCATCGCTCGCCCTCGTCGAACTCGCCCGTCCAGATCAGGTTGGCGGCGAGCATTATCAGCGCGGGCGCGATCACCGGTTCCGCACCCCACCCGTATCGCTCGGCGAGCGCGATCGCCTCACGACAGCGCCGCTGGGTCGTGGCGAACGAGTGGAGGACCAGCGATGCGAACCCGAGTTGCGCCAGGCAGCCGACTTCGAGGTAGGGGCGGCCGATCTCCCGGGCCAGCGCGGCGCCCTCCCGCAGGTGCCGTTCGGCGTCCGGCGCGGCTGGCAGCCCGAGCGTCCACGCCTCGGCGGTCCCCAGGTTCATCAGTGCCACCGCGCGCAGATCGCTGCCAAGCGCGATGTCCCCGCCGGACTGCCCGTTGACCGGGGAGGCCAGGAATCTGGCCTGCTCGATGACGCCAGCAAGCTGGCCGCGCCGCCTGGCCAGTGACAGCGTCAGCGACGCGACCGCCACCCGGAGGCGCCGCTGGCGATCCGGCGGCGTCGCCTGGACGTGCGCCTCGGCGACCGCGAGATGGGCGGCCGCCTGGTCCAGACGTCCCTGCGCGAGGTCACCCATCGCGCGCACCAGGGCCAGCTCGGGGTGATCCGCGCCCTTGGGGAAGGCCCCCACCAGCGTCTGCATGGTCTGCGCTCGCCCGTCGAGCGTCAGGCTGAACGAATGGTCGGCGAGCAGCCTGGCCGCATCAGGCCAGTCGCCCGCCGCCTGGGTGTGCCGGATGGCCTCGACCACCTGGCCCTGGACGGTGAACCATCCGGCGGCGCGTCGGTGCAGCGCCGGTACTTCTTCGGACAGCGTCCCGCGCAGCTCCAGCCGCAGGAGATCCGAGAATAGGTGGTGGTAACGGAACCAGGTGCGCTCAGGGTCCAGCGAGACGACGAACGCGCCCGCGTCTTCGAGTTCCAGCAGAGTCCGTTCCGAGCCAGGGCGGCCGGTCAGCAGGTCTGCGAGCTCGCCATTGACGCGATCGAGCATTGAGGTACGCACGAGCAGATCTTGGACGTCGGGCGGCTGGCGCTCGAGCATCTCGGCGATCAGGTACTCGGCGACCGTGCGGTCGCTGCCGGAGAACTCCGCGACGAACCGTTCCGGATCGGGGTGACCGGCCAGGGAGAGCACGGCAAGCCGCAGGCCCGCGGCCCACCCCTCGGTCCGCTGGTGCAGCAGTGCCGCCCCGGCCGCCGACAGCCCGATGCCCGAGGCATCGAGAAGCTCGCGGGTTTCGCGTTCGGAAAAGCGCAGGTCGGCCGCGCGGATCTCCGCTAGCTCGCCCGCTAAGCGCAGCTGATGCAGCCGCAGCCGCACATCGTGACGCATGGTCAGTATCGCGTGCACCCGCGGGGGAAGGTTCGTCAGCAGTCGGGTGAGCTGAGAGAGGGCCTCCGGCGAATTCAGCTCGTGAAGATCATCAATGACCAACGTGACGCCGCCGTGAGCGTCGGCGAGCTCCGACAGCACCCGGTCGACCATCGCCGGTGCATTGAAGTCAGGTGTCGCTGCTCGCGGTTCCACGCGGCCGGCAATGGCCGAACCGTGACCGATCGCGTCGAGCAGGGCCAGCCAGAACTCCTGGGCGTCGTGCTGGTCGCGTTGTACCTGCACGAGGGCGAGCCGGAACTGCTGCCCCGATCGGCCGGCCCACGCGCGCAGCAGGCACGTCTTCCCGCTACCGGCCGGAGCCGAGATGATCGTCACCTTCTGCGCCACCGCGCGATCCAGGGCAGCGACAAGATCACCCCGGTCGATCAGCCGGGCAGTTGCTGGAGCCACCGTCAAAAGGCCCGCCCTAATATCCACGCCGGACACGCTGGCGCCAGTCACCTGGTCGTGGCGCCTTCCCCTCTCGGTATCAGGCAAGTGAACGCGCTGTCAAACGGCGCGCGAGGCGCGCAACCCCGGCTCCGCCGCACTGTCATCCACGCGCCGCCGCCGCGATCCCAATCCCGTCCCGCGTTGTCCGGGTGCGTCAGATCACCGGGACCGTTCTGGCAAGCCGAGTTCCCGCTGATGGTGGCCTGGGCGTTTGGACGCTGAAATGCGGGTGGCATCGCTGAGAGTGCTCGCCGTTGCGTTGAACCACCCGGCGCGGTCGATCGGCTGGTATCGCGGTGGCGCGGCGTGAGAGTCCTGTGAGGGACGCCGGAGGGGCCATGAGAGGTCTGCGAAAGTCAGCTGGCGAGGCAATCAGCGGTGTGCACTGGTTCTATGAGTAGTTCTGCCGAGGCACTGCGAGGCGTGGAGAAGCTGTGAGCGTCGAGAACGTCGTCGGGCCGTTGGTCGCTGTGGTGCTGATCGCCTACTTGGTCGCCGCAGTGATCTTCCCCAAGAGGTTCTGATGTCCGGCATGGCTGCAGGTCGACCGACCTTGCGCGGACCGCGTCCTCATCCCACGTGGATGCCTGGTCTGCGGGTGGGGTCCGATTCGTGCTGGCGGATGATCTCGCGTACGACGGGCGCGGTGTCGCCGCGGCCGAGGATGAGGTAACGCAGCAGGTGGCTGAGCGGATTGCCCTCGGACCACTCGAAATGACAATGCGGCATCACCTCAGTGGTGTCGCGCAGTGCCAGCAGGATCGCGGCGATGGCGTTGGGCGCGGCGGGGCTGTCGGCGCGCAGTACGCGGTGGCCGTCGATCTCGACTCCCTTCACCCGCAGCACGTCACTGAAGGTGGAGGGGTCGACCACGTCGATCTCGAGGAACAAGATGTCTGTGCGGCGGGGGACCGGGTCCGTTGCCCGGACGTCGCCCTCTTTCGCGGCGTACTCGGCTGCGTCGCCGGCCTGCCGCTGGTTGGCGATCAGGTTGAGGATGCCGTCGTGACGGATCGATTCGGTGAGGAATCCGCGGGCCGCGTCGTCGAACTCGATGCGATCGGCGCGTAGCTCAGTGGTGCGCGAGACCCGCGAGATCAGCGAGACGGTGATGATGCCGGCAATGAAGAGGCCGGAGATGGCGATGCCATCAGGCTTCTCGATGATGTTCTCGATCAAGGCATAGAGCAGGATCAGGGTGAGGACCGTGAAGGCCAGCGCCGCACGCCGTTGTCCGCGCCGCAGAGCAGAGATGGTGACCGCGACGGCGCCGGAGACCATCATCACCAGGATTCCCGTCGCGTACGCGCCTGCCTGAGCGTCGACGTCGGCCCCGAACGCGATCGTGATGGCGACACTGATGGCGGTGTAGACCAACACCACTGGGCGTACGGCTCGGCCCCATTCAGGTGCCATTCCGTAGGCCGGGAGGTAGCGGGGCACGATGTTGATCAGGCCGGCCATCGCCGACGCGCCGGCGAACCACAGAATCAGCACGCTGCTGACGTCGTAGGCGGTGCCGAAGATTTCGCCGAGCTCCTCGTGGGCGAGGTAGGCCAGAGCCCGGCCGTTTGCCGCGCCGCCTGGCTCGAATGCCTCGGCCGGGATGAGGACGGTCGTGATGAAACTGGTCGCCAGCAGATAGACGCTCATGATCAGCGCCGCGGCGGTCAGCAACTTCTTGGTGTTGCGGATCCGGTTGGCCAGACGCTCTTTGGTGTCCTGGCCGTCGGCGGCGACCAGGGGCATCATGCTGACCCCGGTCTCGAAACCGGACAGGCCCAGCACGAGCAGTGGAAAGGCCACGACGGCAGGTCCGACGACTCCGCCGAAGCCTTCGCGGCCGTCGGTGAGCGCGTCGACCCATCCCGAGAACGCGCCGGGAACGGTGGCGACGTCGTACAGGCCGACAGCCACGACGACGGCGTTGAGGCCGAGGAAGATCGCGACGAGCGGAATCGCGACGCCGACTGCCTCGCTGAAACCCATCAAGAACACGGCGCCGAGGATCAGCAGCAGCACCACGGTGACGGCGACTTCCTGGCCGTGCAGGAAGTCCGGTGTGTAGGGGTTCTCGATCAGGTGGACGGTCGCGTCAGCTGAGGAGAGCGTGATGGTGATGATCCAGGAGGTGGCAACGAAGCCGAGCAGAACAAGGACGAACAGCTTGCCCCGCCAGAACGGCAGGAGATTCTCCAGCATCGCGATCGAGCCCTGCCCGTGAGGACTCTCCTTGGCCACTCGCCGATACATCGGCAGCATGCCCAGGAGGGTCAAGGCGACGACGAGCAGGGTTGCCAGTGGGGACAAGGCGCCGGCAGCAAGTGCGGCGATCCCGGGCAGATAGGACAGTGTCGAGAAGTAGTCGACACCAGTCAGGCACATCACCTTCCACCATGCCTGAGGGGTCGCATGCCCTTCGCCCGCCTCCGGGCCGACTGGCTGCACGCGGTGCTGCAGGAGCCAGCTCGCCAGCCCGCGGTTACCGGCGGATTGCTCGCGCGGTCCGCGGACGGTGGCCGGCACGACGTAGTCCTCTGATGTCGTCACGCGAGCCAGGATGCATGACCGTCGGGCCAGGTCGTAATCGGTGTTAGAGACTCGTGAGAATGCCGCCGCTGCGGGAAAACAACGGCTACATTGCCCCGATGCTCATAGGAGTGACGCTCTGGATCATCGCCCTGATCCTCACCGTCACAGGTCTGGTTTCAGTGCTGCGCTATCGAGTCGTCGTCGGCGCCGGCCTCATTGTCACCGGCCTCACACTCGGCCTGCTGAGCAGCGGTTATCTGGGCTGAGACTGCCGGGCAACTCGCCGGTTCCGTACTTCGTGTCGTCGCCTGGACGATGCGGGTGGAGAAGCCGTGGGTTCAACCCATCGGGGCATAGTTGAAAGTGTGAGCGGCTCCGATGACTCTCCTGACTACGCCGGCCAAGCAGACCAGATGACTGCTACGGCCCCTCCGGAGAGTCGAGGTGTGCTGACGAGGGAAGTCTGGCTGGTCCTAGCGTTGTCTCTCGGTGCTTCGGCGGTTTCGGCGGTGATTTCCTTTGCCGGTGTGCTGACCTCGCACCAGCCTCTCAGCGGTCAGACGGCGGTGATCGTCGGCTCGCGTGCCCCGGGCCGGCCCTGGCTGGACCTGGCCTGGCAGGTCTTCGGCGTGGCAACGGCGCTGGTGCCGGTCGCACTTGTTGCGCACCTTCTGGCTCGCGGCGGTGAATCGTTACGGAGCCTGGGTTTTGACCGGCGCGACCCTTGGCGGGATCTGGTGCGCGGAGCAGCGGTGGCGGCCTGTGTCGGCGGGGCGGGTCTGGCGTTCTACCTCGCGGCCCACGCCTCCGGGGCCAACCTGACCGTTGAGCCGGCGCAACTGCCGGACACGTGGTGGCGACTGCCGGTCCTGATCGCAGTCGCTGCGCAGAATGCGGTGCTCGAGGAGGTCGTCGTCCTCGGATATCTCACTCGTCGGTTGGATCAACTCGGCTGGTCCCGCCGACGCAGTACGACGGCAAGCGCGCTTCTCCGTGGCTCCTACCACCTCTATCAGGGCCTCGGCGGCTTCGTGGGCAATGTGGTCATGGGTGTGCTGTTCTGCCACCTCTACCGGCGATGGGGTCGAGTGATGCCGTTGGTGGTGGCACACACGCTGATCGATGTCGTAGCGCTTGTCGGCGCGACGTATCTGATCGGAAAGGTCGGCTGGCTGCCCGGCTGAGCTGAACCCCAAGGTGGTCGGCACATCGATCGGGGGACACTTACCAAGGGTCTCCCGCAGGGGTAATCCTTCGTCTTCGCGGGCAGCCCTCCGGACACCGCTGGTGATCGGGGTCATGCCGATGCGCCTTCCCCGTGTTTCGGGCAAATTCGCCCGCGGCCTCGGGTCGGCGGCGGGCGCCGGTCGCGAACCGTGACCGTTGCTTGCGGCAACCAAGCTTTGGACTGGCAGGAACTCGCCACTGAAACGCTTCCGCGAACTCATTGCACCGCCGTACTCTCCGAGAAGTTGACTTCAGCGGTGCCGGGGGACCGCCGCCCACGCCGGAGGGGATCTGATGAGACGACGCCTGTCGTATCCTGCTGGGCTCGTTGCCCTGACGCCGTTCGTGCTCGCCGTCGAGCACGCGAGAATCGGCGCGACCAGATCAGGCCCGCGTAGCCAAGGGACCAGTTCGGTGTCGAATCGGGGTGGTCCTGCGCCGATTGCACCCGGCTCATGCAGACCGACGGCTGCCGTCAGCCACAGCGTCATCGTCATACCGTGCGAGGCGATCACCAGCGTCCGACCGTCGGCTGCGCGATGCGCTTGGTGACGGCCTCGAATTGCAATACGAACCGCCTAGCGCACGAAGCTTCGGAAGGCGACCTAGTCGACCTTACTGGTCGGTGCCCAGGGTCCTGGCGCGGTCGAGATGTTCTTCGACTACGACGAGTTCACCGGCGCGGTGCCGCGATTGTTCAGCTCGGTCGAGCCGCCGCACCAGACACTGCGTCTGCCGGTCGGGCGGCACGGGCACGCGAACGGGTCGTTCAGTCAGCTGGGCACCTACAAGCTGACCGTCCAGGCGTCGGCGACCATGGCGGCCGGAGCGGCGGTGACGTCGTGGGCGGTCGAGTGCACTCTTGTCGTGGGCCCGTACGAGCCGCCAATGCCGCCTCCCACCACGCTCATCGGGCATCACCCGATCTTATTGCCATGATTGTCGATATCTTGAGCATCGCCGCCTGTCAGTGCTCGTGCACGTGGTCGCCGTGCTGGTGGTGTCGATGACCGTCATGTAAGTGGTCCACGTGATCCTCGTGCTGGACCGTCTCGCAACCGTCGCCCTCGATGTGCGGATCACCGTGGCCGGCGTGCACCTTGGTCTCCGCATGCCGTTCGCCGTCGTGGACATGGTCCACGTGGTCGCCGTGGAGCACTGTCTCGCAGCCGTCGTCCGGCAGGTGCTCGTGATCGGGTTGCTCGGTGTGCGTGCTCACTTTGACTCCTCTGGGTCGCTTGGCTCCCACCTTCCTCCCGTGCGCGTGCCGACGACAAGAGTCGCAGTGAGTCCAGATCGGGGCGGGGAGAGGTTCGCGGCGCGGCTACGCGCGCGACGGCGCTGCCTTGGTGAGCCGGGTTGTCAGGCAGCGAGTTCGGGCCCGTCAATGAGCAGGCCGCGTTCGAAGCGGGCTCCGGCGGGACCAGGGCGACGAGGTAGCCAGCGGGCCTGGGCGGACTCGGCGACCATCCGGTGCTGCCGCAGGATGGGATCGATCGGATCGCTCTGGCCGTCGGTCTTTGCCCGGGTTGGCGTCGCTCACTGCCTGGCCTGGGCGTGGTTGGCGCAGTACCAGTCGCCATGGTGAGGTTGCCAGGCGTTCGTGGTAAGCCGCTGCACCGCCGGTTGGGGAGGGGCGAGGGTTCGGGGACGGCCAGGTCGTCGCCGAGCATGACAGTACATCGTGACATCGAGGGATTCCGTAGATCCGTTACCCAGCCGTTCGGCAATCACTCACCAGCCGACTGCGGGGTCGTTGTCGATAGCAACGACCAACACGGGACGCCCGAGCTGCCACCGGAACTCGTACCAAAGCGATACCCGAACATCTTCATCGTGATACCGGGTCAGTTTTACGCGTGGCGCTCAGCGAAAGTCTCGCGAGGTGGTGCGCGCGGCGAGGGGGAGTCGTTCGAGCTGACCGGCGACGAGGTTGGTGACGCCGTTGGCTCGCTCGAGGCGTCCACGAACGATCAGTGCGGATGAGTCGCGTGCAACTTTTCGGTGCCGGGCCCAGCAGCCGGGGGAGACGATGACGTTGATCATGCCGGTTTCGTCTTCGAGGTTGAGGAAGGTGACGCCGGAGGCGGTGGCTGGCCGTTGCCTGTTCCTGGCCGGTCATCCGCCGGACGAAGGGGTGGACGGCGCCGCCTTGGATCGGGCCGGGGCGGATGAGCGCGATCTCGCAGGCCAGGTCGTAGAAGCGGCGCGGCCGCAGCCGGGGAGGGTGGCCATCTGGGCGCGGGACTCGACCTGGAAGACGCCGACGGAGTCGGCTCGGCAGAGCTGGTCGTAGACGCCCTGCTCCTCCTTGGGGATGGTGCGGAGCTCCCACTTCTCACCGAGCCCCTTGGGACAAGGACGACTGCGCCTACATAGGCCTGGTGATGTTCGACCTGCTCGGCCTCGGCATGCTCGCCGCGCTGCAATACACGATCGACCTCGTCGAAGACCCTTCAGCAGCTCGCCGGCCATCGCGACGACCGGGGAGGGGATGTCGTGGTCGGTCGAGGTGATCTCGGGTGACCAGCCGTCGACTTGTTTCGACCAGGCGTCTTGCTGCCCGACGGAGTAGCCGAGGGCCTTGGCCATGTCGCGTACGGCGGACTTGGGTCGGTAGGAGATGACGTTGGCGACCTGGGCGGCGTTGCGGCGCCCGTACTTGTCGTAGACGTACTGGATGACTTCTTCGCGGCGGTCGGAGTCGAAGTCGACGTCGATGTCGGGTTCCTCGGTGCGGGTCGCGGCCAGGAACCGCTCGAACGGCAGGCCGTAGAGGTCAGGTGGCTGGCGTCAGGTGGGTTGCTGTGCGCGACAGGTGTCGCGGACCTGCGGTGGTGGCGTGATGGTGGATCTGCCGGTGGGGCTGGCTGGGCCGGTGGACTTCGAGCTGGCTCAAGCGGTGGAGGCGTTGCCTGGGGAGAAGGTGCTGCGGGTCGAGGTATGAGCCGAAGTGGGATGGCTTCCTTCACTGAACTAGTCAAGCTGTCGCCTCGGTCGCGGCAGAATTGGCAACCGCGCTGTAGGACGTCAGATTCCGCGAGTATCAAGACTGTCGGCGTTCACGCCCCGAGGTCGGTGAGCCACTGGCCGACTGCCTGCGCGCAGAGGTCGGGCGCCTCGACGGGCAGCAGGTGGCCAACGTCGTCGATCGGTCGGGGTGTCCAGTTCGGCCGCCGGGCGTGCTGCATGAGTGAGGTGGGGTCGACCAGCGGATCGTCGCTTCCCCACAGCACAAGTACGGGCGCCTGCATGGAATCTAACGCTTCGTTCGTCCGGCGCTGTGTGATGAACATGGCTTTGATGATCGACGCGCACGCCGTGGCCGTGCCCGCCAGCCGTTCCGGGTGCTCGCGCGCCGCCTCGACGTCATCGAGCCACAGGTCGACCTGCGCGCGTGAGACACGGCCCGGGTCTCCGCCGATGAGGTCGGTGCGGCCGCCTGAGATGGTGCCAGCATCTTTGATCGCGTCGCGTTTGGCGTCCAGCATGCGCCGGCCCGCGAGTCGCAGCATGATGCGTGTCGCGGGCGGGCCGGCTGCGACGGCGAGGCGTCCCAGCGTCTGCCACGCGAGCGCCTCGGCTGGTGATGTCAGGCGCCACGGCAGCGCCGGGGCCACCAGCACGACTCCCCGAGTCTTGTCGGGCATCATCCCTGCGGCCAGCGCCACCACCAGTCCACCCGTCGACCAGCCGTGCATCACCACCTGGCCGTCGAGGCAGAGCTGCCGGACGAAGGCCGGCACGAAGCGAGCGTCGAGGCCCAGGCGTGGCCCGTCCCGATATGGAGCACCGGTGTGGCCCGTAATCGTCCCCGGGAGGTCGACGGAAATCACCGGCCCGAGCTGTCTCAGGTGAGGAACGAGGTCGATCCACATGCTCGCGCTGCCGGTCATCGGGGGCACCAGCAGGTGAACCGGCGCGTCGGGAGCAGCAGCCGAGGCGGGCTCCGCGCGGACGTAGTGCACGGGCACGCCGCACACGCTCGTCGACACGCTGCGCAATCCGGCCCACTGCTGCGACCGGATGCCCCAGTCGTCGTATCTCAGGGAGATCCCTCCCGCCCTTCCCAGTGGTACTCGCAGGCAACATGGGTTCACTGAACCTGTCAATCGTCAGCGGGCGGCTGCCCGGTCGGTAGATGAGCTGTCATTAGGTACCGCGTACCGACGGCCACCCGATTCCCGTACCGCGGTGGGACGTGCGGGTGTTGAACGCGGTCACCGTTCGTGCGGGTGCAAGGCGGGACTGCTCGGCGTTGGCAGATGGGTGCTCTCGCCAGGGGAGCCGAAGCTGTCGCTGCCGCCGTTTCGCGTGGACGGCTTGGGGACGTCGCAGAACAAGTCCTCGCGTGGGCCGTGGAGCACGCGTCGGCGGGCGGAGCGGCCGTGTGATCGCGGCCGGCATCACCTCGGTAGGAGAACCCGGACCTGGTCTCTGATCTCCTTCACGATTTCGTCGGGTGGGTTGGCGATGTTGAGTGTCGCGGCCATGCTGACGAACATGATCGCGGAGACGATGTGCGCGAGGGTTGCGGCGTCGCCGGAGTTGATGCGTTCGTCTCGCTGTAGCACGTCGGCGATCGCTTTTTCGGTCTGCACGGTCAGGGCGAGCGCGTCGCGGTGGTGGGGCTCCTGGGGATCGCCGAAGACGATTTCCCGCAGGTAGGTCCGTCCGTTGTCGACCTGTTTGCGGTTGCATTCCACGACCGGGCGGACGATCGCCAGCACCGCGTCGAGCAGGTCGGGGATGTGCTTGGCCGCCGACCTGCCTTGTGCGAGCGCATCGGCGTAGGTGGAGTTCTGCACGAGCAGGAGGAGTTCGCCCTTGGTCTTGGCGTAGAGGAACAGCGTGCCCGCGCCGATGTCGGCCTTGTCGGCGATCTCCTGGGTGGTGACCTCGTCGACGCCGCGCTCGGCGAAGAGCGCTTGAGCGGCGGCGGTGATGCGGTCGAGCTTCTGCTGCTTGTTTCGCTCGCGCCGGCCGACTGGTTGGGAGGAGAGTGGCATGCCTGCCGTCCTTGTCTGCTGTACAGGCTCCTGCTGTGTGGGCTCGAATGTGCCGGGGCTCATTCTTCCACGGCGACGAGAGGAGCCCTGTCGCGGAGTTCCGGGTAGAGCGCCTCGACCGGACCGCTCAGAGCCGCCTTGACCTGGGCGGTCAGCTCGTCGGCGATGACCTCGTACTCAGCGGCCTCGACGGCGTCGTAGACCTTGGTCACGAGCTCGGCCGGTTGCATCTTGGGCCCGTCGGTGTGCGCGGCCATGCGGGTTTCGACGTACCCCATGTGCACGCCTGTCACGTGGACGCCACTGGGTGCGAGCTCGAGCCGCAGAGAGTTGGTGGCCGACCAGAGCGCGGCCTTGGCGGCGCTGTAGATGCCGCCGAACCCGTACCAGCTCGCGACCGAGTGCACGTCAACGAGGAGGGACTGCGGCGTGGCGGCCAGGATGGGCGCGAACGCGCGGGCGAGGAGGACGGGCCCGAAGAAGTTGGTCTCCATGTTGGCCCGGATGTCCGCCTCGGTCACCTCGAGCAGGCTTGCGCTTGGCGGGTTGGCGCCGGCGTTGTTGATGAGCGCCGTCACGTCTGGCGCAGCGCCCACGGCCGCGGCGATGGACGTGGCGTCGGTGATGTCGAGGGTGAGGGGGACGATGCGCTCGTCATCCCACGGGCGAGGAGTGCGGGCGGTGGCGTAGACCTTCGCGGCGCCGCGCGCGAGCGCTTGGTGGACGAAGTGGGTTCCGATGCCGCCGTTTGCCCCGGTGACCAGGACGACTGCTCCGTTGAGGGAAGGCATGTTCTCGTTCTTTCTGTTGTGGGATAGCGGCATGCGGGCGAGCGACCCGCTATTGCTGGTAGTGCGGCAGGATGTCGCCGTTCTTGACGTAGGTGAGGGCGGCGGTGACGTCGTAGGCGTGGATCGCGGAGGCGAGCGGTGCCAGCTGGTGGGACAGTTCCTCGATCACGTTGCTGGTGAAGAAGGCGTCTCGTGATGCTGTGTCGGTGAACCCGAGGATGAGGGAGGCGTGGAAGTGCTGGTCGTCGGGGTTGTCGTGGGCGACGTTCGGGGTGTCCCACAGCTTTTCGATCCAGGGCAGGAACGTCTGCGTGCGCAGTTCCTTGAGCGCTCCGGTGCCGGCGAGTGCGGGAACGAGCTGCTTCTTGATGAACGTCCGAAACTCACCTGCGCCGACCCCGTCTCTCCGACGGAGGTAGATCAGGGCGCGGGCGCCGACCGGCTCTGCCGGGCCGGCGACGTCGTACCAGCGCGACGAGTTCGGTGGACCGCCGTAGAGGAGAGTGCGGCGGAACACGTTGATCTCGTCCTTGTAGGCGAGCTGCGTCTGCTTGCGCCCTTTCAGCGGCGAGAGCGCCGAATGCAAGGTGACCTCCGCGACGCCGTCGATCTTGCGGTCGACGGGGATCGAGGTCTCCACCCCGTCGGTGGCCGGCCACCGGCCCGGGTTGTGCTCGGCGAGGTGGATCTGCCGGTACTCCTCCAGGCCCGGAGTGGCGGAGATGATCCCTGAGTGCGGGCCCTTCCAGTAGTCCATGCCGGTCTGGCGTGGCTGGTCGGTGCGCACCCACAGCAGGATCGACGAGGTGAGATGCTTCTTGACGCCCAGTGGCGCGGCGGACAGTGACGTGCTCATGGAGTTGCCTTTCTCGTGCGGTCTGGTGTTCGGGTGGTCAGCGGGCGAGGAACTCGACCGCGACCGGGGCGAACTTCTGGTGGAACTGGAAGATGCCGCCGTGCCCGGAGTCGGGGTAGATGATCAGCTCCGAGCCGTTGATGCGGCGGTGGAGGTCCTCGGACAGCACCGAGGGCACCATGCGGTCGTTGTCGCCGTTGGCGATCAGGGTGGGCTGGGTGAGCTTCGACAGGTCGTCGGGGGCGGAGCGGCCCCACGTCTTGATCGCCTTCAGCTGGGTCTGGAACGCCTTGACTGTGATCGGTGCGTCGCGGTCGGCGGTGCGCTCCTTGAGCCGGTTGACGAACGCGCGCGCGGCGGGCTTGCCGGTGGCGTTGCGGTTGAAGAACAGGAACTCCTTGGGGTCGGACCGGGTCGCGGCGGCGCGCAGCATGTCCCAGTAGGTGGTGCCGGCGACCTTGTCGATGTTCTTGCCGCCCTTCGGCCCGGTGCCGGTGAGGACGAGCTTGCGGACGAGCTCGGGGTGCTTCACCACCAGCGCCTGGGCGACGAAGCCGCCGAGAGAGAAGGAGAAGATGTCGATCTTGTCGAACCCGAGCGCCGTGATGAAGGTGTAGGCGTCGTCGGCCATCGCCTCGACGCTGTCGGGAACGCGCCCGGTCGAGGCTCCGACGCCCCGGTTGTCGAAGGCGATGACGTGGTGCTCCGCGGCGATGGGGTCGATGATCCGGGGGTCCCAGTTGTCGAGGGTCGCGGCGAGGTGAACGAAGAAGACGACAGGGATGCCGCCCTTCGGCCCCAGCTCGCGGTAGGCGTAGGTGACGCCGTTGGCGTCGACCGTGCGGGCGGGCGCGTCCTTGTAGGCGGTGATGATCGCGTCGTGTGTGTGCCTGTTCGTGCTCATGGTGTTCTCCTGCTTCCTGGTTCGTACGCGGTGAGGTGGGTTTGTTCAGGTCCTGCTGATGACGGCTTTGCCGCGGATGCCGCCGTTTTCCAGTGACTGCACTGCCTGCGCGGTCTGGTCGAAGTTGAAGACGCGTCCGACGACGGGGCGCAGCGCGCCGCTGTCGACGAGGGCGGTGATCTGGCGAAGCTGGTCGCCGCTGGCGCGCATGAAGAGGAACTCGTAGGTCACGCCGAGGCGCCGGGCCTGGCGGCGGATGCGGCTGCTGAGGGCGGTCATCACCAGCCGGAGTACCGGGGTCGTGCCGAGCTCGCGGGCGAATGCGGAATCGGGCGGCCCGGCGATTCCGATCGCCTTGCCGCCGGGGCGTAGTACGCGCAGCGACTTCTCGAGGTTCTTCCCGCCGAGGCTGTCCAGTACCAGGTCGTACCCGTCGAGGAGCTGTTCGAAGTCCTGGCTGCGGTAGTCGATGATGAGATCCGCACCGAGCTCGCGCACGAAGTCGACGTTGCCGGTGCTGACCGTGGTGGCGACCGTGGCGCCGAGGTGCTTGGCGAGCTGGATCGCGATTGTCCCGACTCCGCCGGCGCCGCCGTGGATGAGGACCCGTTGCCCCGGCTGCAGGTTGCCCCGCTCGACGAGTGCCTGCCATGCGGTCAAGGCCACCAGCGGTAGCGAGGCGGCTTCCTCGAGGCTGACCGATGCCGGCTTGAGCGCAAGGTCGGCCTCGGCGATCGCGATGCGCTCCGCGAACGTTCCGATGCGGTCCTTGTCGGGCCGGGCGTACACCTCGTCGCCGAGCCTGAATCCCTGCACCTTCGCGCCGACGCCGATCACCGTTCCGGCGACGTCGTTGCCGAGGATCTGCGGCAGCTTGTACGGAAGGATCTGCTTGAACTCGCCGGCCCGGATCTTCTCGTCCAGCAGGTTGAGCCCGGCAGCCCGGACCTGGACGAGCACGTCGTGCTCTCCGACCACGGGCTCGGGGACATCCGCTGGCTGTAACGGCCCCTTGTACTGCTTGACGACGAACGCTCGCATGGCGACTTTCCTTCTCGTGCCGATCACTTGACTTGTCCTGGATCAATCAATCTGAGTTAACTCAATAATGAGTCTACTCAGTAAACTTGTCAAGGGAGACGCCAGGCGAGGCGGTCGGCCGCCGATCGCTCGCGCCGGGTACGCGTCCCGGCGTAGGCTCCGCGACCACGATCCGGGCACACGAATGCCCCCCTCGCGTGTGGAGTGACGGCGTCCGCGGACGCGGTACTTCGGGTTGGTTCAAGTCGAGTGCGCCAACCGACTCCACGCCGTCGGCCGCCGGTCACCCGTCGCCGACCGGCCACCACCCCGATAGATGCGGCGACCAGCACCGGACCCGTGCGGCTGATTCGCCACCGCTTCGACTTCATTCCTTACGAAGTGGAAACCCTCCCTGCCGTCTGATCAGCTGATTTGGTGGATGGCGGCGGTTAGCTGGTTCTCGGCTTCGGCTCGCCGCTGCCGGAGGTGCTTCAGCGACTCTTCCAAGGCGGCGACCTCGCCGAGCCAGGCCCTGTCCTGTGCCTCGGACAGACGTGCTTCTGCGTTGCAGGTCATCTCCTCGATACGGGGTAGCTGGGCGGGGTCGACGCGCAGGAACCGGCACCGGCTGCAGGCGTGCTCGTGGACACAGGGCGTGCCGTAGGGGCGGTGGCAGCCGCCGAGGGCAACCTTGCGCAGCAAGAAGTGCTGCTCGAACTCGTCCCATTCCTCCCCGGACGCCGATCGCAGCTCCCCGAACGGGCGCAGCTCGCGGCGGCGTTCGATGAAGTGCCGGTGCGCGGCGATCACTTCCTCGGGGAACACGGCGGTGTAGCCGCGGGTGGTGTCGAGGTTGAGATGGCCGAGCAAGGTGGCGGCGATGTGCAGCGGCAGGCCGCTGGAGACCATCTCGGTGGTGAACAGCCGCCGGAAGTCGTGCGGGGTGAACCTGATCGGCTGCCCGGCATCGGACAGGCCGGCGTCGGCGGCCAGCTCGCCCAGCAGACGTCGCACGACGGCGTAGGAGATGACTTCTTGGCGGGTGCCGATCCGGCGGGCGAACAGGTGCGGGAACGGTTCGCCGTGGATCCGCTCGTGCGGGTCGTAGCGCACCGACAGCGGCACCTGCGCGCCGCCGGCCTTTGCGCGGCGCTGCACCGCGAGCAGCACCGTCACCAGCTCCGGACTCATGGGGATCAGCCGCTCGGCATCGGTCTTGCTGGGCACGATGTGCAGCAATGGCACCAGCGTCCCGGTCGTTTGCGAGGTGTAGTGGCGCAGCGACAGCTGGGTCAGCTCGAGCAGCTCTTCGATCCGGACGCCGGTGTGGCGCAGCGTCTCGACGATCGCCCATGCCCAGAAGCCGTCGGATTCGGCCTGGGTGACGTTCACGACGCCGTACTGCAGCCGGATCGCCGGCCCGTCAGGTGCTGGCGAGACGAGTTCGGCGCGCAGCTCGCTGGCGACATCGCGCAGCGGCCGAGCCCGCGGTGCTGTTCGGCGAAACGTCGCCCCGTCGACGGTGAAGACCTCGCCTGGCTCGGCGGCCAGGGTCGCGGCGTGGAGCCGCTCGGACCAGTCCTTGCGCCGTGCAGCCTCGGCCACGAGCGCTGGCAGCAGCGGCATCAGCATTCGAGTGCGGCCCTGGGTGCGGGACTTCTGCTGGCGCCGCACCTTCGAAGCCAGCTTCGACTCACGGCGAGCCACCGGGCACGGCGCGACCCAGGTTCCCCAGCGGACCGGTTCGTCGTGCGACCACTCCGCCAGGTCACGGTAGAAGCCGCGGACCGCGAACAGGATCGAGTGGATCTCGCGCCGCGGCAGCCCATCGGTGGTGATCGCGAGCCGCTCCCGCCAGGTCGCGACTGTGGCCGGGGCGAGCCGCAGATCCTGCTGATCCGGGTTGATCTGAAGCACCTCCCACCAGAACAGCCGCGCAAGCCGGTAGGCCAGGCCCTGCAGTGACCCGTAGTCCATCCCGGCCTTGATCTCGTTGAGGTAGTCGACCAGCACGTCCCGCACGCCAGACGGCGGGATGCCGTACCGGTCGACGAGCGTTGCCGCTGAGTGCTGGCGGGTGTTGCCCTTGGCCGACCACGCCGCCCGCAGCGTCGCCGGTTCACTCGAGAACGGGCCCAAGGCGACCATGAGCTCCCACGCCAGATGCTCGCGGCGGTGCCGCCCTGACGTCTTCACGACGTCGGCGTAGTGGAGCAGTTGCTCGCCTTGCAGCTGCTCAAGGCGCCGCCCGGTCCGGATCATTACCCGCGACAGGCAGCCCTCGGCGTCGAACTGGTGCCGCAGCAACGCGTCGCGGTAGGTCGGGAGAGCCCGCAGCCGTCCAGCGGTCTCGGGGTCGTTGACGCTCAGCATCTTGGCCGGCAGGTGCGCACCGGCTCGCGATTCCAGCTGCCACCCGTACGACGGCCGCAGCACGCGACCGGCCATCAACGCGTTGGCCGCGTAGCCGATCTTTCGCTGCAGGGCCTCGTCCGGGCCGACCACCGCGCCACGCCATGCCCGCGGTGCCGCGTCTGCGCCGCTGGACAGCCACCGCTCTTCCCAACTGTCGCCTGGAAACTGTTCCAGCCACTCCAAAACCCTACGGATCGCCGGCCGCACGGGCTTGATCCGGAACGAGTCGCCGAGATGATCCAGCACGGAGTCGACCGTCGCGTCCCGGTCCAGCCCCTGCACCAGGTGGCCGGCAGCGTCGCCGGGCAACAGCGGTGGCGGCGACCCCAGGTCGTAGGCGCGCGTCTTCACAATCCGGCCGTTGGCATCGACACGAGGATCCGGCGCGACAGTGCCCAGCGACAGCAATTTGGTCGAAGACCCAGCGGCCCTGCGGGTCTGGTTCGCGCGCCGCCGCGACTCCAAGATCGCCCTGCCGCCGCCTGGAGCTGTGCTCTGGCCGGTCACGCGCCGATCCCCAGCAGCTCCAGGACAGCCGCGGCGTCGTAGACCGGCGCGATCACCGGTCCCGCGACGCGGGGCCGGGCGTAATGCTCGAGGACCTTTCCGACGAGCTCCTCCAGGCGCGGCTGGGCGTAGATCTGGGTCGTCGTCACGCTCGCGTGCCGCAGGACCGTCTGCACGTCGAACAGCGTGAACGCCGGATCCGACAGCATCCGCGCCGCAGCGGTGTGCCGCAGATCGTGCAGGGTCCAGTTCGAGCCCAGCGCAGCGTTCGCGCGTTGGAGCACCGCCCGGGCGGCGTGATAGGTCAGTGGGCGCGGCGTTCCCTGCCGAGTCCACCAGACTGGCCCGCCCGGTGTGACCGGCGGTTGTTCCTCGGCCAGGTAGAGCGCGAGCCAGACGAATGAATCGACGCTGGCCGGGATCCTCTCCCGCAGGCGGCTGCCCTTGCTGACGACCGTGATCGTGTTCGCGCCCGCGTCCACGTCGCCGTCGTGCTTCAGGCCCAACAGCTCGCTCGCACGGGCACCGCTCGACAGCCAGAACGAGACCAGCGCCCGGTCGCGGTGACTTCGAAGTGTGCCGAACAGCGCCTCGGCCGCCTCGTCGGGGATCGCCCGCCACACCGGCCGAGGTGTCTTCTGCCGATACGTGGCCCGCAGGTGTACCACGAAGTTCTCCATCGGATTGTGGTGCGCATACAGCCACTCGCCACCGCGGCCGCGCTGCGCCGGCACCGGGTTCACCAGCGGTCCAGCATCAGTCGAGCAAGCCCACTCGTAGAAGCCGAACAAGACACTCAGCTGGTGGTTGATCGTGCGACTGGCGTACTTCGCCGCAAGCACCGGCTTGCCGGTCACGGGGTTCACCGAACCCGGCGGCGGCGCATCGGGCCGGCGCCGGACTCGTTGCGGATTCGGGGCCTGCTGCAACCACTCCACGAGGGACCGCACATCCAGCCGCTCCGCCCGCTCCCATGGCGTGTACTGGCGATGCAGGAAGCGGAACCAGCGCAGCAGATCGAACGCGTAGCTGCGCAAGGTCGCCGGACTGCAATCGGACGTCGCCAACTCACGCAGATACCCCGATGCCGCTACATGCTCAAGCTCGGGAAACAGCACCCGCCATCGCAGACCCGACTCGAACTCCACCACGCGACCCGGCTCAACGATTGGCACGCCACACCCTCTCCCGACACCTGCTGTAGCACCAAGTGATGCTCAGAAGAGTTCAGTCAACTAGCCGCGCGGGCGCGGTGGTGAGGGACGGCAAGGTTCGATTGTGGTCTCGGAACGGCAAGGAGTTCACCGACAAGTTCCCCGATGTCGTTGGCGCTCTTGAGGCCCAGTTGCGGGTGGATTGTGTGCTGGACGGCGTGTTGGTCGTGTGGACTGGTGAGCGGCTGGATTTCGATGCGCTCCAGCGCCGGATGGTGAACACGGCGGCGACGGTGCGTCGGCGCCTGGTTGTGGAAGAGCCGGCTTCGGTCGTGGCGTTCGATGTGCTGGCGGTCGACGGCGTCGATATCGGCAAATGCGGTGGTCGATCCGGCGTCGCCGGTTGGAGTCGCTGGCAGAGAGTGGATGGAGGTCTTCAGGGCTGCCGGGGTGGAAGGCCTTTTGGTGAAGGGCGCCTCTAGCCGCTATGTGGCTGGCCGCAGCTGGGTCAAATAGACCAGGGAGACCGTCGAGGTGATCGCTGGTGGCGTGATCGGGCCGTTGAAGCAGCGGGAGGTCCTGATCGCTGGAAGGTATCGCGGTTCAGAGTTGGTCCAGGTCGGCCGGACGGTTCCGTTGTCGCCTGAGCAGTCGGCTGCGCTGGGCGCGGTGCTGCGCAAGGCGAAGCGCGATCATCCGTGGCCGGACGAGATCGGCACTGGGCGGTGGGGCGGGAAGTCGGGGAAGGTGGCGTTGACCAAGGTCGACCCGGTGGAGGTGGTAGAGGTCAGTGCCGATGCGGCCCTGCAGGCTGGGCAGTGGCGCCATCCGTTGCGGATGGTCCGGATTCGCGCAGAGATGCAGCCAGAAGACGTTGCGACACTGCCTGATCCCGCCGTGGACGCGTGACGCGACGCTCACGCGCGATGCCCGGAGGGTGAGATTTCGGGCTCTCCCCGCAGTTGAGCGTGTCGTGTCGTAACGCAAGGCGGCTCGGCATCACCGTCGTGGCCGCTGACCTGCCCGAGGCCTGGCGACTGTGGGCACGACATCACCGCCACGCTCGAGAAGATGTACCGGGCGATGGGGCAGGAGTTGCCGCGCACCAAGCGGATCCTGGAACTCAACCCGGAGCACGCGCTCGTCACCGGGCTGCGCACCGCGCACGAGGCCAACGCCGACGACCCAGCGCTGGCCGAGGCCGCCGAGCTGCTCTACGGCATGGCACTGCTCGCCGAGAGCGGCGAGCTCGCCGACCCGCCCCGCTTCACGCGCCTGCTCGCCGACCGACTGGCCCGCTCGCTCTAGACAAAATCCTGGATTCGAGCTGCCGCGACGCCCGTCGCGCGGCGGACGTCGCGGTAGCCCATATCTCTCAGGGTTTGAGGGCGCGGGTGGCGTAGTAGCCGGGCAGCCAGCCTGCGGTGGCGTCGGAATGGTGCGGGGCCTCGTCGAACCCGGTGATCACGAAGCCGGCGGCGAGCTGCCCGCCGATCTGCTCGGCCATCGTGTGGCTGTACTCCAGCGGCGCGTTGGCTCCCCACAGCCGCTCGCGCTCCTCGGCCGGGACGTGCGTCAGGTCGCTGTACGGCAGGCGGTGGCGGACGACCAGCTCGCCGCGGGTGTCCATGGCCTCGTGGTCGAACAGGTACACGTCCGGGTTGAGGAAGCCGCACAGCAGCGCGCCGCCGGGCCGCAGCACGCGGAAGCATTCGCGCCACACGGGTGCGAGCTCGGGCACGAACAGGTTCGAGACCGGGTTGAGGACGAGGTCGAACAAGGAGTCGCCGAACTCCGACAGGTCGCGCATGTCGCCCAGTACCGTGCGCAGCTCCAGACCCTCGCGCTCCGCGACCATCTGATCCTGGGCGAGCTGACGCGGCGAGTTGTCGAAGACCGTGACCCGCGCGCCGGCCGCGGCGAGCGTCGGGCCTTGCTGCCCACCGCCCGAGGCCAGGCAGAGAATGTCTACATCGGACAGGTCGGCGGGGAACCACGCCCGGTCGACCGGCCGGTACCCGATGAGCACGACGGACCAGTCACCGGCGCGTGCCCGCGCGACGGTCTCGGGAGTGACCGGGCGCGACCACTCGTTGCCGCTCTCGACCTGAAGGTCCCACGCCGCGCGGTTGTGCGCTACCGGATCAACGCTCACGGGCATACGGTAGCGCCCCGGCGACGATCGCCGCCGAGGCGCATACCTTCAGCTTCTGGTCCAGGACTGGTTGCCGCCGCCGTTGCAGTCCCACAGGTCGAGCTGGGTGCCGTTGGTGGTGCTGAAGCCGGGCACGTCGGCGCAGCGGCCAGAGCCGACGCCGCGCAGCGGCTCGCCGGGCGGCGCGGGTGGCAGGTCGTTGACGGGCTCGGTGTCGCCGGAGCCCCAGCCGTAGACCTTCATCGAAACTCGCGTCGCCAACGCCGTATCAAGGCCGCGAACACCGCGATCAAGCACATCAAGCGCACCGGACGCGGCTACCGCAACCGCCGGCATCCCAGGCCGTATCCTGCTACGCAGCCACCGTCAGACACGCCGGCCGTGCACGCTTGAATCAGCAGGCCATCACGGCTAGCTGCGGATGAGTTGGAGAGGAGGAGGCGCTTCAATGAGTGAAGAGTTCTACTCGCACGCGAGGCTGTACGACCTGATGTTCCCGGGCGGCGGGCCCGCAGTCGACTTCTACCGGGCCGACGTCAATCGGCAAGGCGGGCGGGTATTGGAACTCGGGTGCGGCACCGGGCACAAGCTGATCCCCATCGCGTCCGACGGGCAACCGTGCGTCGGCATGGACTTCTCGTCAGACATGCTGGCTGAGGCTCAGCGTAAGGCGAACGAGCGCGGTGTAGCGGTGGAATGGATGCAGGGCGACATGCGGGCCTTCGATCTGGGCCGCACATTCGACTTCGTGTTCATCACAGCCAATTCTCTACTGCATCTGCATGAGGCTGAGGATCTGGTGAGCTGCTTCCGGTCGGTTCGAAGACACCTGGCACCTGGAGCACGGTTCGTCTTCGATGTATTCAACCCGAGCGTGCGCCTACTTGCCGAAGCCGATGGCGTGCGGCGCACCCGGGAGTCGTTGTCGTTCATCGATCCTGACCGTGGCACCGTCAGCGTCGATGTCGCTGAGATCTACGATGCGCCCGCGCAAGTTACCCGCGGGACGTGGTACCTCTCGACTGACTCCGAGCCCGAGTTCGTCGTCGCACCGCTCGAAATCAGGAGCATCTTCCCGCAGGAGCTGCCGCTGCTCCTCTCGCTCGGCGGCCTTCGGCTTGTCGAGCGCTTCGGCGATTGGTTCGGTCGGCCATTTGCCGTGGATTCGCCGCTTCAACTCTGCATCTGCGAGTCCGCGTGATTGAAGGCGAGAGAGCACAGTCTCGGTCACGCAAACTGTAGAAGTGCCTGTCGACAGGGCCGCCTCGGCGCCGACCGTGCGGACTGCCGCTGCGCGGCGGACTGGAGCAACACCGCCGCGAGCTGCTGGACAACGTGCTCATCTTCGTCGGGGTCGAGCGCGTCGAACACCGACAGCATGTGCCGCTCGGAGTCGTCGGCGCGCGCGTCCCAGGCGAGCCGCTCGCGCACTGCCTCCAGCTCGGCGCTCTCGGCCTGGGTCGCTCCGATGAGGACGGTCAGGCGCTCGAGCTTGGTCTTGCTGGGAAGCCGGTTGCCGGCGAACTCCGCGACGCATACAACGCAGCGCACTGATGCCAGCCCGATAGCGATGTCCCAGAAGCCGCGACAACGATCGAGGGCTGTTCCGCAAACGGTCGTTTACGGAACAGCCGGCCGCTGTAGACCGCAGACGGATGACCAGCGAATCGCTGCTTGCTGTACCAGAGCGCGGAGGCGCCGGACGAGAGTGATTCCGCCAGCATCGCTGACGGCGTCCGAGGCGCGTGGCAGGCTGGCGAGCATGTACGGTCGATACGCGTCGGTGGCCAGCCGTGCCGATCTGCTCGACGCCGGCGAGGACGCTGACCCGGTGCGGCCACTGCGGGCGAGGGGAGAGATCAGGTGCCCAGGATGAGGACGTCGACCGCTTTCGGGGTCGACATCGGCGGCAGCGGGATCAAAGGCGCCATCGTCGACCTGGAGAAGGGCGATCTGGCCACGGAGCGGGTGAAGTACCTGACGCCCAACCCGTCCACCCCGGAGCCCGTCGCCGCGGTCGTGGCCCGGCTGGTCAAGGAGGCCGAGTGGACCGGTGACCTGGGCGCGACGTTCCCGGCCGTGATCAAGAACGGGGTGGCCAGGAGCGCCGCGAACGTCGACAAGAGCTGGATCGGGACCGACGTCGACAAGGTCCTCACCGACATCACCCACTGCGACGTGACCGTGCTCAACGATGCCGACGCGGCCGGTATCGCCGAGGCCCGGTTCGGCGCGGCCAAGGGCGTCGACGGCGTGGTCATCCTGCTCACCTTCGGCACCGGAATCGGCAGCGCGCTGCTGCTCGACGGCCAGCTCGTGCCCAACACCGAGCTCGGTCACCTCGAGCTGGACGGGTACGACGCGGAGAAGAAGGCCTCCTCGGCGGCGAAGGACAACGAGGGCCTGTCGTACAGACAGTGGGCCAAGCGAGTGCAGCGATACCTTCGGCACGTGGAGAACCTGTTCACCCCCGACCTGTTCGTGGTCGGCGGCGGGGTCAGCAAGAACGCCGACAAGTGGGTGCCGCTGCTCGAGATCTCCACCCCGGTGAAGCCGGCTCAGCTGCTCAACAACGCCGGCATCGTCGGCGCGGCGATGGCCGCACACGAGAAGTTCACCGAGTAGGCCGACTACCAGCGAAGCTCCGGCCGCCTCCGCGACCGAAGCCCGTGCGCGGTTTCCGACCGACACTGTGATCATCGACGCCGACCACCTCCGTACGTCGGCCGCCGCATACGGAGCCAGCACGATGATCCGCGTCGACCCGGACGGCCGGCTGACCGTGCATCGATCGGGTATCCAGGACCAAGCGGCGGGTGGACCCGACGTACTCCTGGACCGACTGCGCGAGTTCAGATCCGCGATCGCGGTTCTGGACGGATCGACCAGTACGCCGATGGGCAAGGCGTACCTGTCCACCGCAGTCACTGAGGAGTGCAGGAGTCCCTTATTGTTCTCGTCTTCTGAACGGATGCCGGTGCGAACATCATTCGCGCAGCGCCAGGCGAAGTAGCCGGGTCCTGATCGGATACGACGAGGTTCGGCGCGCCAGCCGGGAAAGCTGCGACAAAGGCGAGCACTTGACTGACGAGGATCACCGGCGGATCAAGAAGATCCGCCGCTACTGACCACCGCCCGGCCCGTGGCCGCTGACTGTTAGTCGATCTGCCGCGGCGAGCAACAGATCACCGAACGGCTGGAACCCGATCTGTCGGCTGTACAGGCCGCTGATGACGCGGTGGATCGTTCCCCACTCCCAGATCGCCGTGGCGTCTACACCAGTGTGGGTGGCCAGCCGCTTCGCCCTGGCGTGCAGGTCGTCGCCGGCGTCGGGATTGCATCGGATGATGGTGCCAAGGTCGCATGCTCGCTCAGCGCGCAGGCCACCCGGATCGATGAGCTTGAACGTGCCGTCCGCCGCCTGAAGCACGTTGAGGTCGTGGACGTCGCCGTGTACGAGCACGGCGTGTCGGTCATCGTGGGCGCGGCGGCGACGGTCCAGGCACGCGAGAGCGTCCTCGACTGTCGCTTCCGAGCACGCCTGACCCGTCTCTTCCCACAGTCGCGGCAGCAGGTCGGAATACTCGCGTGCCTTGTCGGCGCCCGTCGGCAGGTCGACATCGGGGCTGACCGGCCGCCAGAGCCGGACAGCGACATCGCACATCATGTCGTGCCGTGTCGCGGGATCAGGCACGACGTCGCAGATGGCAGCCCCGAGTCGCTCGAGCAAGAGTGCGCCGCGGTCGAGGTCGTCGCGCAGCAGTCTCGCGCAGCCGTCGCCGTCGGCGAGGCGCAGCGCGGTCGCCTCGAAGGTGAGATCGCGCTGAGTCCCCGGAACGCCGACCTTGAGGACAGCCGCCGTTCCGTCAGCGAGTGTCGCCTCGACGACGAGCGCCGCGTGTCCGCCGCGCAACGTGGCGCCGATGGTCAATGACCACTCCTGCGCTAGAGATTCCACGATCGAGGGCAGCTCGTCGAGCCACGCGGCGTTTCCGTCGGCGACGACCTTGTTCCACACTTCATCGGGAATGTCGAGCATCACGTGGGCTCCTAATGCGACGAGA
Source organism: Kribbella orskensis (assembly GCF_004342085.1). NCBI lineage: Bacteria > Bacillati > Actinomycetota > Actinomycetes > Propionibacteriales > Kribbellaceae > Kribbella > Kribbella orskensis. Next base: position 70,868 of record NZ_SLWM01000024.1, on the reverse strand, counting down.
CTCGATCACCAGTCTGGGCGAACGTCAGGCCGGTGCCTGCCGGTCGGCGCGGTCGTCGGTGACGGGCCGGACCTGGCCGGGTTCGTGCCAGCCGACGTGCACGCCGCCGCTGTTGCCGTTGGCGGTGGCGAGAAGCGCCTGCCACTGTCGGTGTCGGTGCGGCGCTGGTCGACCAGGAGAGCCGACGCGCAACGCCAACCTTTGCCCGGTTCCGGGTCAGGAGACCGGCCGGCATAGCGCCGGTTATCGGCTTGCCCGAACCGACCCTGCTTCAGACACCGCGGCTGCCTGTCTGCTGCTGTCTCCGGAGCGCATCCAGCCAGGCTCCTAAACCCTCGAGATCCCGGACATGATCCTTCCCACAGAGATCTGCCGCGTCCGGCGCTGCGTGGCCGGAACGACGGTGACGAGCTCGAACCACTCCCGGGAGGCATCTACCGGCCGTCGTGGATCGGGCGGGCGTCGGCGCACCGAGTTGGGGCTTTCCACGGTCTTGACGTTCTCCCAAGTGAGACGTTCCCGGCCAAGCGACACACCGTCCTTGTCCACCACCAGTCGGAGATCGTCGACAACCTGGACCCTTCGGAACGGTTGCCGTACTTGTACGTCGCTCGCGGAGCGATGTACTGGTTCGATCCGGAGTTCGACGCGACGTCGTTGTGGTCGGGGGTGTACGTGAATCCCCCGCTCTGTGACCGCTTGTTCGGTCCGCTGTTCGAAGCGTATGACCTCACCAACGAACCCAGTTCCATCACGACGCCGGTCCTGCTTGTCCTCGGCCGTCATGACTACGTCGTTGCGTACACACTGTGGAAAGAACGCGACCGGGCGGCGCTGCCAAAGCTGACCTACCGCCTACTCGATGAGAGTGGCCATACTCCGCAGATCGAGGCGGCAGATCGGTTTGATCAGGCGCTCATCGAGTGGATCGCGACCCTTGACTAGCGCCACGGTCGCCCTGCCCAAGCCGCGACGCCTACGAGGTCAGCGACCGCGGCCGCGTCCCGGGTGACAGCCCCGCTCGTCACCTTCGACCCGGCCACCGGCCAACGACTCCTGCTCGGCGGACCAGGCGATCAGCGCCGCACCCGCTGATCGGGTCTCGGCGAGGTGGGCGGCGAGTCGGCCACAAGCTCTTCAGTAGGGAAACACCACCCCTTTGTCGGTCCACGTGACCCCTTTGTTGCGGCACAGACAGAAGGGATGCCCGACCGGGTCGGTGTAGACCCGCCAGCCGTAGCCCTCGGGTCCGATGAAGTCCTTCTGCAGTGTCGCGCCGAGTTCGACGACGCGGCGCTGTTCGGGCTCGATCTCGTCCACTTCGAAGTCGAGGTGGAACTGCTTGGGGTGTTCGTCGTCGGGCCAGTGCGGGGCGCGGTAGCCGTCCACCCGCTGGAAGGCCAGCTCGATCTCGCCGAAGGCGATGCTGGCCCAGTTGTCCTTGTCGTGGCTGTTCTTGATGGGGTGGCCTGTCACCGCGGCGTAGAAGGCCGCCAGCTTCATCGGGTCCGGACAGTCAATGATGAAATCCGTGAGTTGTAGCATCCCGCGATCTTGCCACGGGGTAAGAGGTAGCCAATATCGCGCAGGGCAGCATCCAGTCGTCCGGTCCAACTGCCGTGGGAGGCCGGGGACAACCACCGGCCACGCTCGGGATCTACGAGGGCATCCCGCTGACCGAACGCGGTCACTACTACGGCGGCGTTCTCCCGGACCGCATGACGATCTACCGCAACCCGACGCTGCGGATCTGCGACACGGTCGACGACGTCATCGACGAGGTGCACATCACCGTGGTGGACGAGATCGCCCACTACTTCGGCATCGACGACGCCCCCGTCCACGAGCTCGGTTACGGCTGAGCATTGCCAGTTGCTGCAAAGCGCAGGCCATTGTCTGTCGATTGAGATAGCCTCAGGCGGCCGGTGCCGGGGACCGGTCCAGCCCAAAATGTGAACGATCTAGTGAGGCTTCGCAGTGAGCGACCCCCAGCCGCCTGCCTGGACCCCGGAGAACGACCCGAACCGCCCGTACGGCGCTCCACTGCCGCCACCGCACACTGCGCCGCTACCGCAGTACGCCGCCCGACCGCCGCAGTACGGCGAGCCTGCGCAGTACACCCAGCCTCCGCAGTACGGCGGCCAGCCTCCGCAATACCCTGCTCCGCCGCCACACCAGCTGCATTCCGGCGGCCCGCAATACCCGCCACCCCACCAGCCGCCCGCCAGGCGCAAGACCCAATGGCTGCTGGCCGGCGCGGTCACCCTGGTGTTCGCACTGGTAGCCGGCACTGTCGTCGTCCTGGCGACGCGCGGAAGCGGTGACGCCGCCGTCGGCGGTCCGATGCCGACCGCGACGTACTCCGACGGCGTGACATCCAGCGAAGCCCCGTCGCCCACCGCACCGCCGTCGTACACGCCTGAACCGGCCCCGACCCCGACGCCCACTCCGACGCCGGAGCGCCGTCGGACGCTGCGGGACATCGATCAGGGCATCCAGGTGTACGACGACGTGTACGTGAACCCGGCGAGTGGGTGGCGCAAGGACCGCAGAACGAAGTACTCGGTCGACGTCGCTTCCCCGACCAAACACGGCGTGGTCATCGTCTTGGTGAACCCAATCGGCTACCCGGCGACCACCGCCGTGAGGTCGGTCACGCGGCAGTTGGTCGAGGCCGACCGCCTGACCGCTGTCCGGATGAACCCTGTCAAGAGCCTCAGCCCGGCGAACTCGAACATCGCAGGCCAGGCGCGGATGGACTTCTCGGGCCGGTACGCGAAGAACGGCGCAGTCATCTCGATCGTCGGCCGGTGTACGACGATGACTGGGGTCGAGTCGATCCACAACGTCACGGTGACGGTGTGCGTCGAGGCGCTGAAGGACGCCTGGGACGTGGTTCTCGGGGACGCCAACCGCATGCTGGCGTCCGTCGCACGGTCGATCTGATGTCACTGCAGCAGAACCCCGCCGGCGGGGGCAGAGTCGCGCTGCTGACGGGCGGTCTCGCCGTACTGAGAGGCGACCCGGGTGCCGAAGTCCACGCTGCACGCTGGGCCGACCAGCGGTCGATCCGGGTCCGACTGGCTCGACGGCAAGCGGGTGCCGTCGGCCGTCCGGCTCGACCAGCTGCTGCAGCGCGTCGGCGGCACCGCGCCGGCGCAACGCGAGTTCGCGGTGTGCTCGACCGGATCTCGGCCGGCCCTCGCGCGGCGCTGCACCGCCAGCAGCACCGGGCTCAGGGGATCAGGCGTTCGGCGTCCTCTTACTGCGCACATTGTGCAGCAGCGCCACCAGCGTCCCGGTGGTCTGCGAGGTGTAATGACGCAGCGACAATTGTGTCAGCTCGAGCAACTCTTCGATCCGGACCCCCGCGGTCACTTCCCCAACGAGCAGGCCGCGCTGAAGTGCGTCTACCTCGCGGTCATGAGCCTGGACCCCGACCGGCACCCGGCCGCAAACGCTGGACGATGCGCCGGAAACCAGCCCTGAACGCTGGCCCACTGCTCGCTGTTGTGATGGTGGGAGCGGACAAGTCCGCTCCCACTCTGAAGGCCCTGGAGACCTGGCTGGTGACCAATCTGAACACGATCACGATCGTCTGCTGATCGTGCTGGCCACCGTCATGATCGGCCAGGGCCTCGAGCTCTTCCGCTGAAGGGCCTATCGACGGGGCTTCTTGCTGGTGGACGGCTTCTTGGCTGTCTTGCGCGGGCTGCGCTTGGCTGTCGAGTCGGTGTCGGCGGCGCCGCGGTCGGGCAGGAGATCGGCGAACGCTTCGGCGACTCGCGACCGTTCCGGCGCGGCGTCGGCCGTCGCGGCCCGGATGCCGGCTGCTGCGTCTCCGCTCGCCAGCGCGGACAGGCGGTCCACCGCTTCGGTGAGGTGGTACGCGCCGCCGCCGAGGGCGACCCACTTGCCGACCTCTGGATTCATCGCCAAGGCGGCGTCCCGGTTCTCCGCGTCGCTGGTCGGATGGTCCACCCACAGCTCGACGTCGTCGGTGACACCGACCGGAACACCTCCGACTGACCAGGCGACCGTCACGGTGACCAGGTGCCGCCCGGGCCGATCGAGCGCGAACCCGGCCGTGCTCCAGAACAGCCGATAGCTCGCGGTCAGTTGGCCGCCCGGAGCGAGTGGCTCGAGTCGAACGGTCTCGCACTCGATGACGAACGGCCGGACCGGACGCTCGGTGCCCCGGTCGTTGGTGACAGTCATGGTGGCGAACAGGCCCTCCAGCCGCACGTCGTTCGGAACGATCAGCTCGGCGTTCGAGGTGTTCGTCAGCGTCCAGGTCACCCTGACCGGTGCGCCGAAAGCGGCTTGCTCGGTATCGACGGTTGCCTCGAGCGAGAGCTCGGACGCGTCGAACAGCTCCCGGTCGCCGGCCTGGGGCGCGCCGGACGGGAACCAGCTGGCGAACGGCCAGCCGCCCGGCCTGATCACCGGATCGGGCATGTGCGCCAGGTGGTTGCGCACCGTCGAGTTGAACCCGAGGTTGATCTGATCCGGGAACACCCCGGGATCCCCGGTGGCGGGCCCGCCGAGCACGTCGGCCACGCTCGGCGTGGTCGTCATGATCGAGTTGTCCGCCGAGGTCTCGCTCTCCTGGTGGATCTGGTTGAACGCGTGGGTGACCTCGTGGCTGGCCGATCTGAGGTAGGCCCGCGGAACGTCGCGCTGCATCTCGCCCTCAGCCGCTCCGAAGTTGCTGGAGTGCGAAGCCGGGTAGCCGTCGTCGGAGAAGCTCGCAGACCCTTCACGAGGTACGTCGATCTGGTCGTACATGACGCCTCGGGAGCACCCCATCGTTGCCGGTACGACGACCAGATGGGTTCGCCACTCGGCATCCAGATTCGTCGTCGCCTTGCGCACGGTCGTCATCAGGTTGTGCAGGTCTGCGCTCGACCAGCAGACATCCGGGTCCACACCTGCCGGGACCGGAACGTTGACCTGGTCCTCCACGACGGTCAGGTCCCAACGGGCGCCGGCGAAGACGGTGTCGAAGTACTCGTTACCTGTCCCCGACGGGTGCGGAACCGGAGCCGGTCCAACCGCTCCGGTGAGTACGTCGATCTCCAGGACGGCTCGGCGCAGGTACGACGAGACCCAGGTCAACGTGATCGATCCACGGTCCACGGTGCCCTGGAACACGCGGCCCTGGAAGCGCGGCCCACCGAGGAACGGGAAGCTTGGCGCGGCCTTCGTCAGGACGAAGCGCAGGCTGCGACTCGGCGATGCCGGGAAGGACCCCTCGAACGAGCCGGCGGGCGGCTCGGTGTAGTTGAACTGGTCGACGTCGATGGTGACCTGGCATGGACGATGCCCGATCGTGAAGGCGGGTACCAGGAGCCGGGTTCCGCTCAGGTAGGAGTGGTACCGGTTCCGTGGGTAGATCGGGATTCGGCGGAGCGGCAGCAGTTCGAACGGCTGGTCACCCCGACTCAGCGCTGCCGCGACCGACCCGGTTGCTGCCTCTTGGCCGGTGTCGGGTGCGCGCGTCGTACCGGGATCGACGACCCACGGTGGTGCGCCGAGGTACAGGTCGCCGCTGACGATCACACCGTCCGGGCCGGCTTCGGGAGCACGTCGGTCGACCCTGAGCGTGCCGACGAACGGCCGAAGCGACCCCGTGGGACGGAACGTCACGGCATAGCAGCCGTCCTTGAAGCCGAGGTTGCAGGGCTTGAACGGCGGAAGCGGGGGCGGCGGAAGCTCGGGCAGCGCGGGTCCCGGATCCGGACCGGGAACCTGCGGCGTGTCTGCGCTTGGTTGGTCTGCCTCGAACGAGATCGGTGCCGCGAGCGGAACACCGGGCTGGATGGACATGTCAATCTCCCCCCTCGGGAACCGGCCCGGCTGGCGACGTCGGGGGAGAGGTGCGCTCGTAGGTGACCTCACACCCTTCCGGATCGGTGAATGTGAAGCGCTGTGAGGTGAGCTGGACGGGATATTCGACCAGCTCGTCGGTCGCCGTACTCAGGACCAAGGTCCGGTCGTCGGCGAGTCGGTAGGTCCCTGCGTCCCACCAGATCATCCCCTGATCGGGACCACGCGCTCCCCGGTACGTCGCCAGGACGAACGTGATCTCGACCGGATACCGCTGGGCGCAGTCGGCCGTGGACAGGCGTCGCCACTGTCCCTGCAGAAACGGCAGACCGGTGGTCCGATCGGCCGGTGCCGACATGATTCCCCCCGAGGACTCACCGTGCGCAGCCAAGAACCGCTGCTGTCAGCGTTGATCCCCACCATCGCCGCGTCAAGGCGGCAGCCCACTTGAAACGCACGTTGGCCCGTCTCATCCACCTCATAATATGGATGAGACCGGCCGTCGGAATTCAGTCGCCGCTGAGGGGAGTAATAGGCAGCGCGCTGTTCGAGCCGAGAGAGCGGGGTGAAGGTTGCCGATCTACGCCGCGGCTGTTCCGTGACAGTTCCGTGGGACGTCGGCAATCGGTGGTAAGTGGCGACAAGCCTTGAGGGGCAAAGCCGCAGGTCACGGCCAGATTGAGGGAGTGTCCCACTCACTGCCGTATGGCTGGAACAGATCTACACCATCTTCGAAGGCGCCTCGGAGACTCAGTGCTTCTTCATCTCCCGCGCCGAGTTCGTCGAAGCGGTCTCTGCCCGGCCGCGTCCGGGACTAGGACAGGTACGAGGGGGAGGCGGCTCGCGCAACTTCGGTGATGCGGCTTTGGATCTGCTCCGGTGTCAACGCTCGCACGTCGCCGCCAGGACAGAGGGTCGATTGGAAGTGGAGGATGCCGTAGTTGAGCGGATCTTCGCGCTGTACCTCGACGGCGTCGGGTTCAAGGGGATCGCGGAAATCCTGAATCGTGATGGGGTCCCCTGTCCGTCAGCGCACACGCCGCGGCAGAACCGGCATCGCAGCGGTGATGGTTGGCAGGGCTCGACGGTCAGAGCGATCTTGGAGAACCCGCGGTACACGGGAGACGCGATCTATGGGCGCTGGCAGAAGGTCGAAGAGTTGCTGGACCCGGATGACGTCGCCGCTGGCCATGTCGTTCGGTTCCGTCGGTCAGCGCAGGCGAAGGTTGTTCGGTCGCGTGAGCCTGCTCATCCGGCGATCGTCTCGGTCGACGTCTTCACGCGGGTACAGCTGGAGATGCGCGCTCGCCGTGGCTCGGAGATGGCCGCGCGTGGCCGTCTCGAAGGCGAACGCCGACTCTCGCTTGGATCTTCGACGGGTACGCCTGTGATCAACAGCGCATCCGCTCTGAGGTGCTCGCGTTCCTCCGGAGCGGGCTGGTCACCGCGGCGTGGGACAGAGGCCGATCCGGTTACCAGCGGACGAGTTTCCACACCTCTGGTCGGGGTTCGTCGGCGGCGTCGATGTTCGTGCCGTGCGGGTCACCTACCTCGGCGAAGATCGCCACCGCTGATTTCAGGTGTCGCATCGTCTCGTCGGGGTGGCCCAGGGCATGGTGCAGGTCGGCGAGGTTGTTGTGCAGCGCGGCCTCGCGGTGGCGGTCGCCCTCCTCGGTGCAGAGGGCGAGCGCGATGGTGGCGAGTTCGAGCGCGGGTTCCAGTTCCCCGTGGGCGCGATGGGCCAGGGCGAGGTTGTTCAGGGCTGCGACGCGACCGGGCAGGTCGCCGATCTGTTCGGCGAGGTCGCGGCCGGTCCTGAGATGCTGGAAGGCGTCGTCGATGCGGCCGCCGGCGGTCGCGAGCATGCCGAGCATGTTGTGTGCCTGGCCGAGGGCCCGTCGGTCGCCTGACTCGGCGGCGAACGCGAGTGCCTGGCGGGCGAGTTCCGTCGCACCTGCCGTGTCGCCGGCGTCGTGGCGGGTGAGGCTCAGGTCGGCAGTGACGCGGGCGTGCTCGGCGGGTTGGTCAGGCGGCAGGGTGTCCAACGCGGCGCGGAAGTGTGCCTCCGCGAGCGCCCACTCCCCGCGCCGGTGACGCAGGCGCCCAAGCCGGTGTTCGATCCCGGGCAGGTTGGCGGTGGCCGCGTCGGCGGCCGCCAACTCATAGCTGCGTACTGCGGCGGCGTAGTCCCCGGCGAGTGTCTCGAGGTCGCCGATCGACGCGTGCAGCGTGGACGGACTGTCGTGCCCGAGAGCTAGCGCAGCGTGGAGGTGGTCGAGGGCCTCAGCGTTGGCGTAGACCTTCCGGGCTTGGTCGGCGGCGGCAGCGTACGCCTGGGCGGCCTCTTGGTCCTGGCCGGCGAGTTGGAGGTGGTGGGCAACGACTGCTGCCGGGGCGTGGACTGCATGAGCCGCCCGTGCGTGCAGCAGGCGCCGCCGAGCGAGGCTGGTGTCGTCGGACACGAGCCTCCGCAGTTGGTCGTGGACGAAGTCGTAATCGAGGGCACCTTCGCGGATCAGCCCGCGGCGTACCAGTTCCTCCAGCGAGGCGACGGTCTCCTCGTCAGTGCGTCCGCCGACCGCACGGACCGTGTCGACGTCGAAGGATCGCCCGAGGACTGCCGCGGCGGCCAGCACTTGCCTGCCGGTGTCGCTGACCCTGGCGAGGCGTGCGCCCAGGAGGTCGTTGACGCCGGTCGGCACCGGCCAGCTCTCATCGGCACCGGTGGTGAGGGCGTTGAGGTATTCGACGACCAGCAACGGCACGCCTTCGGTCTCGTCGTACAACCGGAGCGACAGTTCGTGCTCCATCGAGGGCCGCGCGGTGGCGAGCAGCTCACCTATCGCTTCCAGGTCGAGCCGTCCGAGCCGATGTACGACGCCACCGCCCTCCGCGACGACACTGCCGAACGGGTGGTCGGCCGGGGTTCGCCAGGTGAGCGTGATCAGCAGCGGCCGACCCGCGCGCCGGCGCAGGCCGTACCTGAGCAGGACCAAGGACGCCTCGTCCAGCCACTGCGCGTTGTCGAGGTGGATCACGCCGGGGACCGGCCCGGACACAGCCGCCGCGAGCGTGTCCCAGACGGCGGCCAGGAACCTGGCTTCGGCTCCCGGACCTTCGGCCTGGGGTTCGGGACGGATGTCGGCAATTTCTGGCAGCAACCGGGACACTTCGGCGATCGTCTGGAGCGGTACGTCGTCGACCCAGCGGGCGTCCTCGCGCAGCCGGGCCCGCAGCGCGTCGACCAGTGGCGCGTACGCCAACGCCGCCTCGTCCTCATACGCGCGGCCGGCCAGTACGGCGGCGCCGTTCTTGCGCAGGTCGAGGACAAGCTCCTCGACCAAGCGGGTCTTTCCGATACCGGCCTCGCCCTCGACCACGACCAGCCGGCCGTCGTGATCGATCGTGTCGTAGACCGCGCGGACAGCCCGGATGTCGTCGTTCCTTCCGACGAACGGTGTCTGGGTGTCCTGCGCCGGAGTCTCCGCAGTCTCCGCAGTAGGCGGCGACGCGATCAGCGTGCCCGTGTTGACGGCCTCATAGAGCTCGGTCGTCTCGGGGAGCGGTGAAACCCCCAGCTCGCGGGAGAGAGTACGGACGCACTGGCGGTACTGGACCAGCGCTGCGGCCCGATCTCCAGTGAGTGCGTACAACCGGATGAGTGCGCGATGCGCCGGCTCGTGCAGGGGGTCGAGCGACAGCCACCGGCGTACGTGAACAAGCGCGGCCGAATAGTTGCCGTCCGCCTCCAAGCCTGTAGCCAGTCGGGCCAGGGCGCCGGTCAGCTCGCGGCGCAGAGTGTCGGCCTGATTACGTGCCCAATCCTCGAAGTCGGGGGCGTCCCGTAGACCGAAACCCTCCAGGAATTCGCCGCGGAACAGCCCGACAGCCGTCTCCAGGTCGCCTTCCGTCACCAGGTCCCGGAAGCGGTCGACATCGACGTAGAGGCGCTGGTTCTTGATCAGGTGTACGTGATCGCGGGTGGTCTCCAGGCACTCGGGTCCGATCGCGGTGCGCAGCGTCGACAGGGTCCGCCGTAGCGCACCGCGGGCGTGCTCGATGTCGGTGTCCGGCCACAGCAGATCAGCCAGGGCGTCACGCGGGCGCGGCCGGTCGGCCAGCGCCAGATGGGCGAGCAGCGCCACCGCCTTGCGGGTGTCGAATCCGACAAGCGTTCCCGCTCGCTCGACCCGAGGCGGACCCAACAGGCTGACCTCGATCACCACACCCCCGCCCCGTGCGCCGGCGGCGCGGCGGACCGCGCACCGAAACCGTAACGATTCTTGCACGGTGGAGCGCGAACATGTCGTGCGTCGGTGGATCAGGAGTATCCGTGCCTGAAGGGGAGGGGAGCCCATGGGGGTTCGAGTCGGTGCTGCCCGCCTGGCCTGGCCGGTGTGGGGGCTGTGTGTCGCACTGACCGCAGTCGCCCTCGTACTCTTTGTCATCAACGGGGACGCCAGGCCGGCGGGGTCCTACGGCACCTTGGACGCCGTGGTCGACGTGGCGATCCTGGGCTTTCCGACGGTCGGCGTGGCGATCACCGGACGGCAGCCGGGCAACGCGATCGGCTGGCTGTTCCTCGCCACCGGGCTGGGCAACACCCTCGCGCAGGCCCTGCTCGAGTACGGCGCGTACGCCCTGCTCCGGGCGCCGGGGACGGTGCCCGGCGGCGCCTGGGCCGGCCTGGTAGCCGATGCGGTGATCTGGCCCTCTGTCGCGGCGACCTCGCTCCTGGTGTTCCTCCTCTTCCCGACCGGGCACGTGCCGACGCGAAGGTGGCGGTGGCTGGTCTGGGCGGTGGCGATCGACGTAGCGGCCTACGTCGCCGGTACGTTCCTCAGGCCGGGGGAGCTGCACTACTTCCCGACAGTCTCGAACCCGTTCCCGATATCGATCCCCGTCCTGGCGGAGATCGGCGGTCTCGCCGCATCCGCCCTGGCCGCCGGGCTCGTCCTCGCGCTGGTGGCCATGGCGCTGCGCTTCCGGCGATCGCGCGGGGTGGAACGGCAACAGATCTCGTGGATGTTCTACCTCGGAGCCCTGCTGATCGGGTCCATTCCCGTCACGACGGCGCTGTCGTTCACCAACCTTGACGTCGGCGGCATCCCGATCTCCGAGCTGGCCTTCGCGGGTCTCCTGCTGGCCATACCTCTGGCCGTCGGCGTGGCGATCCTGCGTTATCGCCTGTACGACATCGACGTCGTCGTCAACCGGACGCTGGTGTACGGCGCTCTGTCGGTGACACTGGGCGCGGCGTACGGCGGGAGTGTCTTGTTGCTGCAGTTGGTGTTGAGCCCGGTGACGCAGGGATCGGGCCTGGCGGTGGCGGTGTCGACGCTCTTGGTAGCCGGGCTGTTCCGCCCGGTGCGGTCGCGGATCCAGGCAACGGTCGACCGGCGATTCTTCCGTCGCCGGTACGACGCGACCAGGACCCTGGAGGCGTTCGGTGCACGGTTGCGGGACCAACTGGATCTCGATGCCCTAGGCACTGATCTGCAGGCCGTGGTGCGCGACACCATGCAGCCGGCCCACGTGACGCTGTGGCTGCGAAAGGCCGACCGATGAGCGCGCGCTGGCTGGCCTGGAGCCTGTTCGGGCTCTTCGTCGGACTGGCTGCGGCAACGCCTGTGCTTGTTGCGGTTCGCGACGGGAACGCATCGGACGCGCTGGTCGCGATCGGGATCGGCTTCGCCCTCGTCGGTGCACTGGTCGCGTCACGGCAACCCGCCAACGCGGTCGGATGGCTCCTCCTCGTCGCCGCTGTTGCCCTGGGCATCGACACGTTCATGACCGTCTACGCCAGCCCGGCGTCGTTGCCCGGCGCGGCGTTGGCGGCGTGGCTGAGCAGCTGGTTGTTGCTCGTGTGGCTCTATCTCCCCGCGCTCTTCCTCACCTTGTTGTTCCCGACCGGTCGGCTGCTGTCGCGACGGTGGCGGGCAGCCGTCTGGCTCGGAGTGGGCGCTGTCGCGGCCAATATCGCCGGGGCCGCTTTCGCGCCGGGCCTCCTCGAGATCACAACTGACCGCCCCATCCGCAACCCGCTCGGCATCGGAGGACGCGTCGGCGATGCGATCCCCTGGCTGTCTGGCATCGGCGAAGTGCTCGCGGCCGGCACGCTCGTTCTCGGTGGGGTCTCCGTTGCCCTCCGGCTGCGCCGAGCGCGTGGCCGTGAGCGTCAGCAGGTCACGTGGTTCGCCTACATCTGCCTGCTCGCGCTGGTTCCGTTCATCGTTCTCGCGATGGTCAGCATTGTCGCGGGTGATGACGTCGCTCCATGGCTGAACGTGCTGAGCGTGATCGCCTGGTGGTCGCTCGTCGTCCTGCTTCTTGTCGGCTTGCCGGCGGCCATCGGTATCGCGATCCTTCGTCATCAGCTGTACGACATCGACGTCGTCATCAACCGGACCCTCGTGTACGGCGCTCTGACCCTGACGCTCGGTGCGTCGTACCTCGGGAGTGTGCTGCTCCTCCAACTGGTGCTGGATCTGGCGGTGGCGATGTCCACACTCGCGGTGGCGGCACTGTTCCGCCCGGCGAGACGCCGGATCCAGCTGCTGGTGGATCGGCGGTTCTTCCGGCACCGGTACGACGCCGCCCGGACGCTGCAGGCGTTCGGCTCCCGGCTGAGAGACCAACTGGATGTCGATGCACTGGGCAACGACCTGCAAGTTGTGGTCCGCGACACCATGCAGCCCACCCAGGTGACGCTGTGGCTGCGGGGTTCGCGATGAAGCGGTGGGTACCGATCAGTCTGCTCTGGCTGCTCGCGGTCAGCGTCCCGACGGTCGATCTGGTGGACGAGATCACCAGCAGCGACGGGATCCCGACGTCCGCCGGCTGGTTGGTGTTCGTCCTGGCCTTCGTCTCGGTCGGCGCGCTGATCGTGTCGCGGCGCCCCCGCCATCCGATCGGCTGGATTCTGCTGTTGCCTGGAGTGAGCTCGGTGCTGGTGGGATCCGCCGGCTACGTGGCCGACGAGCTCATCCGGCTGGGAATGGACCAGCCGGCCCTGGTGATCGGTTGGGTCTCGACGTGGGCCTGGCTCCCGGTGTGGCTGGCGCCAACCTTCGGTCTGCTGCTCTTTCCGACCGGCCGATTGCCGTCCAGGCGCTGGCGTCCGGTCGCCTGGCTTGCCGTCGGTGGCTTCCTGGCGCAGTTTGTCACCGCCGCGTTCGCACCGGGGCCGATGGTGGACGTCGGGGTGGACAACCCGTTCGGGGTCGACGTCGGCATCGATTTGTGGAATCCGCTGAGAGCGGTGGGGATAGCCGCCCTTCTGATCGCCGTCGCAGCCTCCATCCTGTCGCTGGTGGTCCGCTTCCGCTCCGCGCGGACGGTGGAGCGCCAGCAGATCCAGTGGCTCATGTACGCCGGGATGCTCGTCGCCGCCGCCCTCTGCGCGGTGGCCGTATTGGAGACGGTGGGCGGGCCGGCGACCGCCCCCTACGGAGAACTGATCCCCTCCTTCGCACTTGCCACCGTGCCGGTCGCGACCGGGATCGCCATCCTGCGGCACCGGCTGTTCGACATCGACGTCGTAGTCAACCGGACACTCGTCTACGGCGGCCTGACGGTCTCACTGGGCGCGGCGTACGTCGGCAGCGTCCTCCTGCTGCAGTTGGTGCTGAGCCCGCTGACCGAGACGTCGGGCCTGGCGGTGGCGGTGTCGACGCTCGCAGTCGCGGCGTTGTTCCGGCCGGTGCGGTCGCGAATCCAGGCCGTGGTGGACCGGCGGTTCTTCCGGCGCAAGTACGACGCGACCCGGACGTTGGCGGCGTTCGGCGTACGGCTGCGCGACGAACTGGATATCGATGCCCTCGGCAATGACCTGCAGACCGTGGTGCGCGACACCATGCAGCCGGACCACGTGTCCCTCTGGCTGCGGGGGGCCGGCCGATGAACGCCCGTACCGCGCGGCTCCTTGCCTGGGTTCTCGGCGGCGCGGCCGTGGTGCTCACTGCGGTCGCCATCGGTCTGACTGCCGCAGCCGGGACGATCGGGTTGGGCTGGGGAGACCTGACCGTTGTGATGGTGCTGGTGTTCTGCACCGTCGGGATCCTGATCGCACGACGGCATCCGCGTAATCCGATCGGCTGGATCTTCTGCGCGTCCGCGGTGGCCTACGGCCTCGGATCCTTGGCCAGGGGCTACGCCGACTACCGGGAGGCCGGGGCAGGTTCGGCGGGCTCCCTGGCGGAGGCGGCGGCCGCGTACGCGACTGTTTCGTGGATTCCGGCCATCCTGGTGCCGGCGGCGTACCTGCCTTTGCTGTTCCCGGACGGCCGGCTGCTGACCGGACGATGGCGACCGGTGGCGTGGTGCGGTGTGCTCGGTGTCGCCGGGTTCTTCCTTACCAGCCTGACGAAGCCGGGTGCGCTCGAGGACTTCCCTACCTTGGCGAACCCGTACGCGATCGACAGCGTGGTACGAGCGATCGGCCAGGGCGTGAGCGCGCTGATGGTACTGGCTGTCCTCGTCGCGTCGCCGCTCTCACTGATCCTGCGGTTCCGCAGAGCCGGCTACGAGCAGCGCCAGCAGATCAAATGGCTGGTCTGGGCCGGCGCCTTGGCCGCCGCGACGATCGCGATCGGCACAGTCGGCTACGAGCTACTCACTCCCGCGGTGGCCAACGCCGCGATCATGCTCAGCGTCCTCGGCCTGCCGGTCGCGACGGGCATCGGCATCCTGCGCCACCGCCTGTACGACGTCGACGTGGTGATCAACCGCACCATCGTGTACGGCGCTCTGACCGTCACGCTGGCCGCCGGATATCTGGGCAGCGTGCTGCTGCTCCAGCTGCTGTTGCGCCCGGTGACACAGGGCTCGGGACCGGCCGTGGCGGTGTCGACGCTGGCGGTCGCAGCCCTGTTCCGCCCGGTGCGCACGCGGATCCAGGCCACGGTCGACCGCCGGTTCTTCAGGAGCAGGTACGACGCAGCCCGGACGCTGGCCGCGTTCGGCGTACGACTGCGCCACGAACTCGACTTGGAAGCGCTGGCCACCGACCTGCGCGGCGTTGTGTACGACACCATGCAGCCGACCCAGGTCTCGCTGTGGCTGCGAACCGATGATCGTAACGATTTCCGGACGACGGATCAGTAGAAAGGGCTTGTGATGGTCGCATTGAGCAGCACCTTCCGCCGACTCCGCAGGCGAACCGCCGCCGGGGCAGGTCAGCCGATGCCCGAGCACCACGCGCAACCGGTCCTGGGCGACGAGGCGACGCCGGTCGACATCGCACCCAACGACCCACTCCTGGCCTACCTGCAGAGCGCGAGCGGCGCGGTGGACGTGGAGGCGCTGAAGCTTGACTCGCCTGCGCTGGCAGAGCTCAAAGCCGCGGGCGTCAAGCTCGCCGTGCCGCTGGTGAGCCAGGGCGAGCTGATCGGCGTACTGAACCTCGGCCCGCGCCGGTCGGAGCAGGAGTACTCCAGCGACGATCGCAAACTGCTCGACAACCTGGCCGCACAGGCTGCGCCGGCCCTGCGGGTCGGCCAGCTGGTCCGCCAGCAGGAGGCCGAGGCCCGCACCCGCCAGCGCTTCGAGCAGGAGCTCGAGGTCGCCCGGCTGATCCAGCAGAACTTCTTGCCCAAACAGCTTCCCGAGCTGTCCGGCTGGCAGGTCGCGGCCTGCTACCAACCGGCCCGCGAGGTGGGCGGCGACTTCTACGACGTGATCCCGCTGGCCGGCGGGCAGGTCGGCTTCGTCATCGGCGATGTCACCGACAAGGGCGTACCGGCAGCGCTGGTCATGGCTGCCACTCGCAGCGTGCTGCGTGCCTCCGCCCAACGACTGATCGAACCCGGCGCGGTGCTCGAGCGGGTCAACGAGCACCTCTGCCCGGACATGCCCGCGAAGATGTTCGTCACTTGCCTGTACGGCGTTCTCGACCCGACGACCGGCCACTTCCGGTTCGCCAACGCCGGGCACGACCTGCCGTACGTCAAGACAGCCCTGGGCTCGGTCGAGCTGCGCGCCCGCGGTATGCCGCTGGGTCTGATGACCGGGATGAAGTACGAGGAGCGCGAGACACTCCTCGCGCCGGGCGACTCGTTGCTCCTGCACTCCGACGGCATCGTCGAGGCACACGACCCACAAGGGCAGATGTTCGGGTTCCCGCGCCTCAAGGAAGCGGTCGCACAGTACCCGGGCGGCGGCGAGCTGATCGATCTGGTGCTCGCGGATCTGCACGGCCACACCGGACCTGATGCCGAGCAGGAGGACGACATCACCATGGTCGTCCTGCAACGGGAGCCGGCTCAGGGCGACAGTCCGAACGGCAAGGTCATCGGGAAGCTGCTCGTCGAGTTCGAGGTGCCGAGTGTGCAGGGCAACGAGCGGCTGGCGCTCGAACGAGTCGCCGCCACGGTCGCCTCACTCGGCCTCGCACCCGCCCGGCTCCGCCGCCTCGAGACCGCGGTCGCCGAGGCCACGATGAACGCGATGGAGCACGGCAACTCCTACCGCGCCGACCGCCCCGTCACGGTCCGCGTGCACGCCGAGCCGGACCAGGTCCGCGTCGAGGTCGCCGACCTCGGCGGCGCCCGCCCGGCCCCCGGCGAGACCGAGGTGCCCGACCTGGAGGCGAAGCTCGCGGGTCTCCAGCGTCCGCGCGGCTGGGGACTGTTCCTGATCAAGAACATGGTCGACGAGGCGCGGGAGACCAGCGTCGGAGAACGCCACATCGTCGAACTCGTCATGCACCTCGAACCGGTGCTGGAGGAAGGAGACGGCGATGACGACACGTGAAGCGCTCGCACACGTACGCCGGCGGGACGGCGTCGCGGTGATCGAACTGGTCGGTGACCTGAACGCCGCGGCCGAGTCCGCGCTGGACCAGGCGTGGACCGCCGCTACGGGCGTACGGCCGGATGCCGTGGTGCTCAGCTTCGAGAACAGCGGCTACATCAATTCGACCGGTATCGCCCTCGTGGTCGGCCTGCTCGCCCGCGCGCGGGCGCACGGCATCCCGATCCGGGCGTACGGACTCACCGACCACTACCGCGAGATCTTCGAGATCACCCGGTTGGCCGACTTCATGGCGATCGAGAACGACGAGGACAGCGCCGTACAGGGCGTGGGAGGGGACGGACATGGCTGAGGCAACAGCGACGTTCGACGTACGCCGGAAGGGGACGGCCGGCGTCGTCGACATCCAGGGAGATGTGACAGCAGGCTCAGAGGAGGTGCTCATGCAGGCCTACGAGGGCGCCGGCGACGTGACCGTGGTGATCCTCAACTTCGCGGGACTGTCGTACATGAACAGTGGCGGAATCGGCCTGCTGGTGACGCTGCTGGTCCGCGCCAAGCGGCGTTCGCAGCGGCTGCTGGCGTACGGCCTGTCCGAGCACTACCGGCAGATCTTCGAGCTGACCCGTCTCGACGAGGCGATCGGCATTCACGACACCGAGCAGGATGCGCTGGCCGCGGCCGGCGCGGCGTAGAGGGGCGCACACCATGACCGGCAGCAACGACGAAGAGCCCGTCGCGGCCAACCGCGACGCGGCCCACTGGGCGAAGATGGTCTCGCGGCTGAAGGTCTCGCAGGTGCCCGACGGTGCCACGAACCTCAATGTGGACGGCCGGCAGCTCACCAGCCCGATCCAGGGCTTCGGGAAGATGTGGCAGAAGACCTACGTGATGCGGCTGCCGTCCGAGCGCGTCGCGCCGGTCGATCTCATCGCCGCCTGGCGCAAGGACTTCGGTGAGTTCTGGCCGCCCGGCAACCACTTCTACGCACCGCTCACCGGCATCGAACCCGGTGATGTCGCGCTGCTCAACATGAAGATGCCCGGC
Source organism: Kribbella orskensis (assembly GCF_004342085.1). Taxonomy (NCBI): domain Bacteria; kingdom Bacillati; phylum Actinomycetota; class Actinomycetes; order Propionibacteriales; family Kribbellaceae; genus Kribbella; species Kribbella orskensis. The sequence goes on along the minus strand of NZ_SLWM01000024.1, from coordinate 53,240 downwards.
CTGAAGCTGTCGACCGGCGTGATGATGCTCTACGCCGACGACGAGTCGTTCACGTTGATGACGCCGCAGGGTCACATGTTCGCCGGCTGGATCACGTTCAGCGCATCGCGGCAGGACGACGCGACCGTCGTACAGACCCAGGTCCTGATGCGCGCCTCGGACCCGATCTTCGAACTGGCCCTGATGATGGGTGGCCATCGCCAGGAGGACCGGTTCTGGAGCCAGACACTCGGCAACGTCGCCGCCCACTTCGGCCATCCGGAGGCAGCTGTCGACACCAAGGTCGTGTGCGTGGACAAGAAGCGCCAATGGTCGCGGTGGCGCAACGTGTGGCACTCCTCGGCGATCCGCTCCGCGATCTACATGCTGGAAGCCCCCGTCCGCGCTGCGCGGGGCCTTGCACACCGGCAACGGGCCGGCACCTGAACCCTCCGTGCGCCGGCCGCAGACGTTCAGATTCCTGCCGTGCGATCACGGACGGATGAATGTCGCGTCGATCCACGATCTGGCGGCTTGCCGCGGCGGCGTCCGCTGAGGGTGGGCTCTAATGGGGTGGCTGATCGCGGTGTCGCCGGAGGAACTCGATGATGGCTTGGGCTGCGGGTTCGGGTTCTTGTTCGGCGGGGTAGTGGCCGGATCGTTCCAGGATGAGGCCGGTCACGTCTGTTGAGAGCGTGCGGAGGCCGTCCGCGACGGCGGAGCCCATCGCGTAGCGTCCTCCGATCGCGAGCACGGGCGTGTGGATCGGATTCTCTCGGAGTCGCTGAACGTCGGCGATGTCGTCGGCCCGAGATCGGTAGTAGCCGAGCCCGGCTTCCAGAGCATCGTCCGTCGTGTAGGCGTCGATGTAGGAGCGGACTGTCTCCGGGGCGAGCCCTGGCGGGCCGGCGCTCTGCCGGAGGAAGGTCCCGTAGTAGGCGTCTTCCCGTCCCGGGACGAGCTGCTCGGCGAGGCCGGGTGCGCGGTTGAACGGTCCATGCCAGGACGGGTAGTGCTCAGCGCCTGGTGCGGGGATGTCGATGTCGATTCCGGGGAGGATCTCCTCTTCGACCACGATCGCGCTCACCGCCTGGGGCATTGCAGCGGCCAGGAGAAACGCGACCGTGCCACCCCAATCATGGCCTACCAGCGAGAAACGGGTGAGCCCGCGCTTGCTGAGATCGTCGCCGAGGCAGTCGGCAAGGTCGCTCTTCCTGAAACTAGGTGCGCTCCCCGCCGACCTGCCGAGCCCTGGCAGGGCGACCGGAACCGACGCGAAACCGCTCCGACGCAGGAGTGGCAGCAGACCTTGCCAGTGCGTCTCTGTGACGGGCCACCCGTGAAGGAGCACGACAGGCCAACCGTTCGACGATGCACTCATCGTCCCATCATCCTCACCACATCGTCGGACTCAACGGCGCCACCGGGTACGGCCCAGTTGCCGTTGTCGGAGCGGCGGATGTACCCGTGATCGTTTTCGAGACCACCTTCACCGACGGGACCGTGCTGTTACCGAGGGGCGCGTCGTAGTCGTCGATCCGTCCTGGCATCGCTATGGATCTGGTATCGGGGCACCTTCCTCCAACGCCTTGAGCTTGAGTTCGATGGCGCTGGCCGGACTACCGCTGACGTCGCGATGAGGGTGCTGATGTCTGCCCTCAGCGGTCCCAATAGGAAAGTCGACTTCTTTGAGGCGTGCATGGGCACCCGTCGCCGATCATCCTCTCGCGGCGGACTGATCAATCAACTCATCCCTGGTCTGACCGTTGAACCTCGCGCCCAGGGGTTGCTCGACGCGGTTCTGAGTTCGGAAGCGGAGGTGTGGCCTCGCTTGAGGAGGTCGGGCTTGGCGAGGACGCGGTCTACCTGCTGTTGATGTTGATGGGGCCACGGTCCGGCTTCTCGACGGGGCGCTCCCTGGAGGCGCCGGGCACTTTCCGATGTTCACCGCCAAGGAGCTAGACCGGCTGAGGACCGCACGCCCTGCCCGGGGCCCCTGACGGTGGCGGTCGCCGGTCCTGACCATCGATCCGCGCTCATGCAATGGGGCCTGGTGTGCCGACTTCGAGGCAATGTTCGACTCCGAGCCGGCGGCGTGGATGAATCCGCTTGCGGGTAGGTGAGGGATTCTGCCGTATTGGTCGGTTAGCGTCGGGGCGTGTTGCTGCCTGAGTCGTCGGTGCCGGGGGCGGATCTGCCTGTCCGGGCGGTTTTGCCTGCCACGGTCGATGCGGTGCGTTCGCGCGGTACTGCGGTGTTGGTTGCGCCGCCCGGATCGGGGAAGACCTCGCTGTTGCCGCTTGCGCTGGGCGACGCGCTCGGGGGCACGGTCATCGTCGCCGAGCCGCGGAGGATGGCGACCCGCGCGGCTGCGACCCGGCTGGCGACGCTGGTCGGCGAACCGCTCGGGCAGCGGATCGGCTACGCGATGCGCGGCGAACGCAGCGGCGGCAAAGGACTCCGTGTCGAGGTGGTGACGACCGGGCTCCTGGTACGGCGTCTGCAGCAGAACCCGGAGCTGCCGGGTGTCGTCGCGATTGTGATCGACGAGTGCCACGAGCGACACCTCGATGCCGATCTGCTGCTCGCGTTCTGCGTCGACATCCGGGCGAATCTTCGGGAAGACCTGGCGATCGTTGCGACCTCGGCCACGGCGGACACGAACAGGCTGAGTCGCGCATTGGGCACAGGCATTCCGGCCCCAGTGATCACCGCGTCCGCGGCGCTGTTCGACGTGGCGATCGAGTGGGCCTCACCACCGGTCCCCGTGCCGCTGCTTCCCGGTGGGCGGGTCGACCCGCGACTGCTGGATCACATCGCGGCCGTCGTCCGGCGTGCACTGACCGAGAACGACGGCGACATCCTCGTGTTCGTCCCGGGGGAGGCCGAGATCAACGGTGTGACTCGCCGGTTGGCCGGTCAGAATGTTCTGCCGTTGTTCGGTCGCCAGTCCAGGGCTGAACAGGACCGCGCGTTGACGCCGGCCGCCACTCGTCGGATCGTGGTCACGACGTCGGTTGCGGAGAGTTCGCTGACGGTGCCTGGAGTCAGGGTTGTGGTCGACTCGGGTCTTGCCCGGGAGCCGCGGACCGATCAATCGCGTGGCCTCGGTGCGTTGGTCACCTGTCGGGTTTCGAGATCGTCGGCCGACCAGCGAGCGGGTCGCGCCGGACGGGAGGCGCCTGGCCGGGTCTATCGGTGCTGGTCTGCCACCGACCACTCGCATCTCGACGATCATCCGTCGCCGGAGATCGCGATCGCCGATCTGGCAGGCTTCGCCCTCGACCTGGCGGCGTGGGGTGCGCCTGCTGGTGCCGGTCTCACGTTGCTGGAGGCGCCGCCGGTGGTGGCGATGACCGCGGCGGCCGAATTGCTGCGCCGCCTCGATGCGGTTGACGACGGTGGCCGGATCACCGAGCGGGGACGGCGGATGGCGGCGATCGGGGCGCATCCCCGGCTGGCTCGTGCGTTGCTGGACGGGACGCCGCGGGTCGGCGCTGACCGGGCGCGCGAGGTCGTCGCGATGCTCTCGGATGACTCCGGTCGCGACTTCGGCGATGATCTACCGGCCCGCTGGCGAGCCCTCCGCCGTGGCGAGGACCGCGGAGCCACGGCCCGCTGGCGAGAAGAAACGAAGCGCCTCGGCCGAGGCACGACCGGCGACCCGTTGGGTGGCGATGGAGTGCGGCCGGCGGTTCGTGGGGGGAGTCGCGTACTACCGGATGATCTTGCGGTGGGGGTTGTGGTGGGGCTGGCGTATCCGGATCGGATTGCGCGGGTCCGGGGGGCCGACCTGGCGACGTACCAGATGTCTGGTGGTACGGGTGCTGCGCTGGATCCGCAGTCGCCGTTGCGGACGACTACCTGGCTGGCGATCGCGGCTGCTGACCGGGCACCCGGTCGCGCCGACGCCAGGATCCGTTCCGCGGCGCCGATCGATGAGCAGACCGCGCGAGACATCGCGGGCGACCTCGTCTCGACCACCGACCAGATCCGCTGGGACGACGGCCGGATCGTGACGCGGCGTGTTGAGGCACTCGGCGCGATCGTGCTCAACGACGTCCCGCTGGCAAAGCCCGACCGGCTGCTGGTCCAAGCGGCCGTCCGCGACGGTATCCGGCGCAGCGGTCTGTCCGTACTGCGCTGGTCGGAGGCCGCACTCGCCTTTCGGGAGCGGCTTGCGTTCTGCCATGCCCACCTCGGATCCCCGTGGCCCGCGGTCGACGACGAGGCACTCCTGGCCGATCTTGACGAATGGCTGGGTACCGAGCTCGCCGCGGTGCGAGGCGCGCGCGATCTCGCCCACGTCAACGTGGCTTCGGCGCTCAGGCGACTACTGCCATGGCCCGCGGCAGCCCGGTTCGGCGAACTCGCACCGGAACGGCTCCAGGTGCCATCGGGCTCCGAGGTGCGACTCGAGTACGACGGTGTCGAGCCGCCGGTCCTGGCCGTGAAGCTGCAGGAGGTATTCGGCTGGACTGCCACTCCAGCCGTCGCGGACGGTCGTGTCCCAGTCGTTCTGCATCTACTGTCGCCCGCACGGCGCCCGGTCGCGATCACGAGCGATCTCGCGTCTTTCTGGAAGCAGGGCTATCCCCAGGTCCGAGCCGATCTGCGAGCGCGCTACCCCCGCCATCCGTGGCCGGAAGATCCACTCACTGCCATCCCGACCAAGCGACCAAAACCTCGCCAGTGAACCGAGCTGGGGCCGCCTCTTGACAGGCGCACGCGACAGAGGAGCGTGCGGGGGAAATGAAGAGGCTTCGGGAGCTGGTGTACCCGCGAAGCCTTGTGAATAACTGGCTCTTCCTGGGGGTCGGCTAAAAGTACGACGGAAACCGGCAACCAGTGATCTTGAGTTGAACCTTGCCGCGGGTGAGGTGCTACGGGCCGTCCTCGAACGAGAAGGGCCAGCCGGTCGACGAGGACGCTATCCGCGCGGAACTGGCCACCGCAACGCGGTAACCGCTGAGTTCCGGGCGAGAAGAGTTGGAGACGTACGTCGACCAGCTCGACGATATCTCGAGAGACCTGGACACTGCCGAGCCCGAGGAGCTGAGTGAGCTCTACTCGTCACTGACCTACCACCACGTGAAGCAGATTGTCGAGGTTGAAGTCGACCCGTTGGCCGACCGTGTGGATAAGTACCGTGTCCGAGGAGGGACACGCACCTTAACCACACGCCTGGACCTGATCGCTTGAGCCGTCTCGTCGGGTCCGCGCACGCTAGCCCTCGCGATGCCGATAACGCCTTTCATGGCTGAGAGTTTCGCTGCCGAGATCATGTGCGATCGCCTGGTGTGATCGTTCCCTGGGGACTGCTGGCTGGAGCCGCAAGGCGAGTAATCATTCCGAGGATCAAGGGCTCGGAGAATCCACTGGCAAAGGCCGCCAAGCTAAGTGTCTCCCATTCTAGGCTGGCGTCTCCGCCGACCTGAATCACACCGGACCTGAGAAGAAGCCATGCGACGAAGCCAAGAGCAGCGCCGATTAGAGTCTGAGCGATTGCTAGTGCTATGGCAGCTGGAAGATCGTTCAATCGAGCAACCGTGTCGCGAATCTTGAACGTAGCGGCCAAGATCGCCCCGAGTGCTCCTGCTAGCGTAGCCAGCATCAGCTGCTCCGGAGCAGTCCCCGCGATGCTGCGTATCGAGTCAATGACCCTGCCAATCAGCACGAGGATGATGCCAACAACTAACGCGTGAAACATCAGGTAGTGGCGCTTTAGTTTCAGCACGGCGCGATCGTATACCCAGCCCTCGTCGCGTTGTTCATAGAGCTTCTTCAAGAGTTGCACGGCTCGTCGTCGATCTAGATCGGTGGGCACGGGGTCTCTTGCGCGGCCGGCCGATCCGATCCCGTGCCTGCTCAGAAGGGCGCGCACATCGGACTCGTCGAATATCTCGGTGATCAGAATCTTATGCTCAGGATCGGCCTTCCTCTTGAGTTCGTACTCCAAGGTGGAGTAGAGGTAGTCGTCGGTCGCGATGACAGGTATTATCTGATTCAGCTCGTGATTGATCTGGTGCGCTAGGCTGAGGTCCTTGCGCCAGGAATCGTTCGCCGGGCGGATCCGGTCCAACAGCTTCTCGCAGGCGGTGGCGTTCGTCGGCCTCGATTCCATTGACAGAAACAATTCAGCTTGAAACAACTTCATCTCAATCAGATATCTGACTTTGGTCAGCTCGGGCCTTCGTCTTCGCCACCAAGAGTCATCGCTCTCGATCGGATTGGCGCCGGTCGCGCTATTTGGCTGCACACTGCACCTCCCGTCTCTCCGTCAGCAGACTTGTATCAAGGTGTCTCAGGCGTCGCGCTTAGCACATGCACCGAGCGTGACGGTCAACTTGCCCAATCTGGGCACCTCGCGCTACAGCACGGCAACCACACGATTCAACCTTGGCGCACCCATGCGGGCCTGTGTTGTACCTCCGCCTCGAATCTGAGCGCCGATTGCCGAGGAGGTCTCCTCGGTCGTGATTGATGCCAAGCAGACCGACTGCGTGACGGCGTCACTCCCGACCTGCGGCCCGGGTGGGTCTGCGCCGGATTCCACGAGTGCTCCCTGCGACGCGGGTGTGATGCGGGGTCGATCGCTTCGGATCGGATAAATCAACCAGTGGCGTGTCGGATCGGAACCCGTCTGTGCACTGGCGGACCGCGTGAGGTCAGAGCGGACTTCAGACGGTAGCCTTCCATGGTCCCTCGACATGAATCTCCTCGCCTTCACCAGGCCAGGGCGGCATCGTCACCGCGACAGCCGCCAGCGGACTGCAGTTGGTTGATCGGAACTGGAATGACACCGCCGGTGGAATGGTGAGGCAGACGCCGGGCCCCCGTCACGAAATAGCTCGAGCATGTGTGTTGAGTCACGGCTGTCAGACACGTCGCTCTTGTTCATCTCTTCAGCCTCTGGCCTTCTTTGACCCTGCCTGGATACCTTCAGGTCACCAGCGTTCCTCTTCTGGCCAACCGATCGCCACGTCACGCTCTTGCACCTGACGGACGCCCAGGTCGATCTTGAGGTCCGTTCGAAGTCTGCTGAATTCCAGTTGCAGCGCGGCTGGTTCCGTGTACTGCGCGAGGAGCGCATCCTGGACTCGCTGAAACTGGGCGAATGCCCTACCGGACAGCAGTAGGCCGGCGCCCTGCTCGTAGTACCAGGCCATGAGGCCGTCTGCGAGCTCGCTTCTTTCGGGTAGATCGAGTTCCCGCGGCTGGGCCGCCGAGCCGACGTCGGTCAGTGCGAGGAGGCGGCCGTACGCAACGAAGCGCCTGTCGAACAGTGGCGGAACGCGAGCAAGCACCGCTCCCTGCCGGAACGCAGTTGGAGTACCCATTGTGGTGAGCCACTCGGCGCGCTGAGCTCCGATGATGGTCTCCCACTTTTTGTGAGCGTCGCGAAGCCCAGGGCTGCCCACCCTGCGGTTCCGCGCGAGTGCGCTGAGGAAATGAAGCCACTGCCGGCCGTCGCGTTTCTCCAACGCAATCCAGAGCTGACTGACTTGATAGATGAGGGTTGGGTCAAGACTCAGGAGGAAGTCGCGATTTTGCGAGATCGATTGCCGATGGAAGAGCTCTTCATGGATGAATCGTCTCGTTGCGTGATCCCACCACGGTTTGTCTTCGACCGGAGCCTCAGGACGCGGCCCGATCTCTTCAAGTTCGCGTCGGATAATACGTTGAAATCGTCTACCGCGCTGAAGACTCTGGATCCATGGCCAGAAGGCCGCGATCGCGGCTCCGAAGAACGCGATGATCAGCGGCACACCGATATCTTTCACCGTCGTACCTGCAGCATTTCCGTCGAGGTCATGGACACTTGTGGATCATCGCAGTCGGCGCGCTGTACTTCTTGACGTAGCACGGTGCCGTATTTTTTCGCCCTACAAGCGCCACCGAGAGCAGCGCAGGTGAGAACTGTGCCCGCACGATGATGAGCCCGCAGTCGCCTTGCCAGCCTCAGCAATTTGCGGGGTCCGGTGTCGGGACGTCCTTTGGTGGCTTCTTGCAGGTCCGGAGGTACTCGGCGAGGATCTCGTCGACAGTGTTCTCCAGCAGGTGCTGGCATCTGGCCCCTGCCTCACGCTCCTGGCACTCGAGGACGGCGATACAGCCTGCGAGCTCGGCGAGTGCCTTGCGGCCATTGAGCGAACACAAGAGTCCCTTGCACAGGCAGTCCATGAATTCGTTTACGTTGTCGAAGCCGCCCCACCTGTCGGTATGGCGGGCCACCAGAGCGCGAGCGTAAAGACGCTTGAGGTCGACTGCCTCCTGCTGTCCGAGCTCGCCAACGATTGCGGCCAGCTCGGCCTTGAGTTTGTCAACCCGAGCCGGCAGCGCGGTCGGCTCCTTGATCAGCTTGTCGAAGCATGCTTCCGCCTTGACAGTACGACGCTCGACGTCGGCCTGCCGCGCATAGAGATCCTTGAGTATCGTCGGTCGATCAGCCTTTTGTGCGTCCGACCCCTGATCCGACTCCGTCGTCTTCTCGTCAACCTTGTCCTTCTTCGGGACGTCCTTGTCGAAGTCGCAGTCGTGGGCGTCGACACAGCAGCCAGGCGGCATGCATTTGTCGATGCTGCGCCGCACCTTCTCTTGTGCCTTCTCAAGGCACTCGACAACGTCGTCGTCCTTGATTCGGCACTTGATTTGCTCGATCAGCTTGTCGAGTTGTGACTCCATCTCGGTAACTAAAGGGTTTGCCTTGTCGCGAGCGGCGGAGTACTCCTTGCGTGCTTGGTCAAACAGGGTGCGCCGCTTCTTGACGTCCGCGGCGGCCTTCTCGGTCAGTTCCGCCTGCTTCTTGATCCCCTCGGCCTCGCACTGCAACGTGTCCAGCTCCGTGAGATCGCAACTGGGACAGGTCTTCTTCTGGTCGTCGGGTGTGGTCTGCTCGGTCGTCATCGGATCCCTCCTCTGTGGTCGCAACCGAGGCAAGGTTTCCGCGCGATGTGTCACCGTGGCGTCGCCGGGAAGACCGATCCCCCGGCCGAGACGCTGCAGTGACGCGACCGGTCGACCATCGACGCCATGGCGGGATACCAGGCGCTGTCGGCCGCGGGGCGCAGCATCGTCGATCTGCTTAACCGGCGGATCGATGAGGAACTGGCGCCGCAGCGCCGGCCAACCGCTGTGCTTGTCAGTTCAAAGGACCTCGATGAGGTCGACCAGGGGCCGGATCCAGTGATCAGGTCTCCAGCGGTGTCGCTGTACTGCTACCGGTTGTCTGTTGACCGCGAGACCCGCCCTGGGTGGTCTGCGGTGGCCAGCGTCGACGGCATTCCGCGCGTGCCACTGCGGATGCACCTACTCGTGTCGGCATGGGACGAGTTTGTCGCGGACGAACTTCGCTGGATGGGGCTGGCCATCCGCATTCTGGAGAGCGAGAGCATTCTCACGGGACCAGTGCTCCATCCTGACGGAGGCTGGGAACCGGCGGACACGATCCAGGTTGTGCCGGACGAGCTCGGCGTCGACTCGATGAGCGAGGCCTTCCAAGCGTTGACGACAAAGTACCGGCTCTGCCTGCCGTACGTCGTCCGAGTGGTTCGCATCGATGGCCGGCCTCAGCCAACCGCTGAGCCCGTCACGACGGTGCTGACTGGGGCGGCCGGATCATGACTACCGACGAATTCTTCGAGCCTCGCGTGTGGCACCGGCTGGCCCTGGGCGTCGAACCCATCGACGCAGTGACCCGGCACCCGATCGGTGCGGCGGTGCAGGTCGGCCGCGAGGTCGCGGATCGCCGGTCCGCGCATCGCCGGCCCGCTGATCCGATCGATCCGCTGAGGCGGCGGTCGGATCTGCCCTTGGAGACGAGCGGCACCACGCGCTTCAAGCTTCGCCACGGACGCACGGTCGGGGACACAGCGCTAATTCGCGTGGACGACCCTTGCCGCTGCTACGTTCCGCGGCGATTCAGCATGCCGCTGTGGACGGTGGCCGACGTGGACATCGGCCACATCGGTGCGTGGTACAGGCTCCTGCGACCGTGGTTGTCGCCTGGGCCGGCGTACCCCGTGCCAGGGGGCTCCACTGGCCTGCGCGGCCGGGTCATGCGCGCCGGCGTCGCTATTCGTTGGCCGCGCATCGTCGCAGTGAACAACGCCGGTCTCGTCCTAGGCAGAGCGCACGGCGACGAGCGCGGCGAGTTCCTGCTGCTGCTGAACACCGTCGGCACCGCTCCGGCACCGCCCGGGCCGACAATCGATCTGGAACTGATCGTCCGTGCGTCGAACCGGCCACGCGATACATCAGCACCGATGCCGGCAGACCGGATCGCCGATCTGCCGTTGGAACTAGTCGTCCGCTCGCCGGCGCCTCCAGGTCAGCCCGACTTGGACAATCCATTGTTGCGCGGAGAGGTCACTCCGCGCGGCTATACGACATCCACCACGCGGGCGCCGATGACCATCCGGGTCGGCCGGATGGAACTCACCACAGCACCTATCGAGTTCACTCCGTGATCGCGACCGAGGAGGTCCGCGCATGCCCGAGTACCTGACCCCTGGCGTTTACGTCGAGGAGACCAGCTTCCGATCTAAGTCGATCGAGGGCGTCGCAACCAGCACTCTCGGGATGGTAGGCGCGACGCGCTACGGTCCTCTGCCGCATGTTCTGACGATCGCCGATCCCGGCGGCGCCGCGCCGATCAACCTCCCGGTGGTGACCAATACAGACCCACCGCTGGTGACGAGCTACACGGAGTTCGAGCGCGCGTTCGGTGGCCTCGGGAATGTGTCCGAGCGGACGAACTATCTGGCGCTGTCCGTCCGTGCGTTCTTCGGCAATGGCGGCCGAAGGGTATACATTGCCCGGGCGTTCGGGTGGCCTCGCGACGGCCAGGGCGAAATCGACCAGGCACAGGTCGACGCCCAGTTCGCGACGCGCGGTGTCGCCACTGGCGGCGCCGAGGCTGCTCAGTGGCGCGCCCGTTGGCCTGGTCTTGCGGGCCGCGAAATGAAGGTCGACGTCACCTTCACTCGCGGCAAGAATATCGTAGTACGCGGAGCCGATGCGCAAGGCGTCGAGACGGCACGGCTCACGACTGTCCGCGAGTTCGCGTTGGTTGAGCTAGCTGCCCTGGTGGATGGCAGGCCACCTCAATTCCCTGACGACCAGTTGCCGGACCCCGTGAATCTTCGTGTCGTCCTCCGGGACCCGGTCGATCGCGATCTGAAGTTCGAGGGCGCGGGTGGCGGGCTCGAGGCGATTCCGCCAGGACAGGCGGGGTTCCATATCCAACTCACCGTGATGGTGACCTGGGCGGACCGCGTTGATGTGTATACCGAGCTCGCGATAGACCCCCGGCACCCTCGCTCGATCATGAAGGTCCTGAATCAGCAGGATCCGGCCGACGAGTTCGCGCTGGTCTGGTTGCGACAGATCGGCGATCCCACCGCGGCCCAACTGCTAACCGCATTGCTTGCAGCGGACAGCCAGGGCTACCTCACGGGTGGGGCCGACGGGACGGATGTGATCCCGAGGGACCTCGAAGGAGAGGAGGTCAGCCCCAACGATCCACGGAAGCCGGCGACCGGGCTGTTCGCACTTGCGGACATCGACGACATCGCGATCGTGGCGATGCCCGACACCGCCAGCTTTGCCGATGAAGGACTACGCAAGACAGCCGTCGACAGCCTGATTGGCCACTGCGAACGGCAGCGGTACCGGATGGCGGTTGTCGACCCGCCGATCGAGAGCTCGATATCGGAGGTGCGCGAGTTCAGGTCGCAGTTCGACACGAAGTACGCCGCGCTGTACTACCCGTGGCTTGAGATCGTCGATCCGAACGCGGTGCCTGATCCGGGGTCGCCTGTGCCCAAGCTGATGCTTCCGCCGTCGGGGTTCGTCGCGGGCATCTATGCGCGCAGTGACATTGAGCGAGGAGTGCACAAAGCGCCGGCCAACGAGGTCATTCTTGGGCTGACCAAATTCGAGCGGAACGTGACCTACGGGCAGCAGGGGGTGCTCAATCCGGAAGGGATCAATGCGCTGCGATTCTTCGAGGGCCGCAGCAACCGCGTATGGGGCGCTCGCACCCTCAGCTCCGACCCCGAGTGGAAGTACGTCAACGTCCGGCGCCTGTTCATATACCTCGAGCACTCGATCGACAAAGCGACCCAATGGGCGGTGTTCGAGCCGAACAACGAACGACTGTGGGCGTCGATCCGGCAGACGATCGAGGATTTCCTGCTCGTCACCTGGCGCACCGGCGCGCTGATGGGCACCCGGCCGGAGGAGGCCTACTTCGTCCGGTGCGATCGCACCACGATGAGCCAGAACGATCTCGACAACGGTCGGCTGATCTGCCTCATCGGCGTCGCACCGACCTACCCGGCGGAGTTCGTGATCTTCCGCATCGGTCAATGGACGGCTGACGCGAACCGCACCACCTGATCCAACGCGAGACACCTACGGAGGCAGAGAGATGGCGGTACGACGCGACAATCCGTACGGGGCGTTCAACTTCCTCGTCAAGCTCGGCGACGAGGGCGGCGAAGACCAGATCGTCGGCGGCTTCTCCGACGTGAGCGGACTCGGCAACGAGGTCAAGTACTCGGAGTACCGCAACGGCAACGAGGAGAATCACGTCCGAAAGGTCGCCAACACCAACACCACCGACGACGTCACACTCAAGCGTGGGGTGATCGGCGACCGTCGGCTGTTCGTTTGGCTCAAGGAGACGCGGGAGGGCATCTACGGCCCGCGGAGCGTGACGATCACGATGCTTGACGAGGCTCGCCGTCCGGTCGGCGACTGGGTGCTGCGCAATGCCCAACCAAAGAAGTGGGTGGGACCCACACTTGCGGCGAAGGGCGGCGGCGAGGTCGCGATGGAGGAGCTTCAGCTTGTCGCCGAGCAGATCGAGTTCACACCCTGATGACGGCCGGGCTCCAGCTCGGTGCACCACGCGTATACCGGGCACCACCACGCGTCGACCAGTCGTTCCGGCCGGTGCGGCTGGATGTTGCCGGCTTCGTAGGAGTCGCACTGCGCGGCCCAGTCGACGAGCCGATACTCGTGCGAAGCCTGACCGAGTACCAGCTCAGGTTCGGTGAGCTCGAGGGGCCCGGGCTGTTGCCGCACGCGGTGGAGACATTCTTCAAGCAGGGTGGTGAACGTGCGTACGTGCTGCGGGTGGGCGCTACGACCGGTGCGCCGGCCATCCACACTCTCAGTGTCACCGGCGCCGCGGGTAGTCCGGTCCAGTTCGCCGCGGCCGACGTCGGTACCTGGGGTGACTTGCTCCGGCTGACCCTTGAGCTCGACGTCGCGCAGCAGTTCACCGTCGTTCTCGACGAGCGGGCGTCCATCCGGCAGCTCAAGCTTCCGGACGGGGTCGAGCTCAGGGGAGGCGAGGCATTGCGGGTGCGGGGGCCTGGCCTGGACCGACTCGGTGAGTTCCGGTACGTCGAGGACAGCTATTTTCAATCTGGTCCGCGACAGCGGAGCCGATGGGTGACCCTGGACCGCCCGCTGCCGACGTCGGCGATCGGCGGTTCGGTGTCGGTCGCCGTACTCGAAGGAACGCTGTTGGTGGTCGGCCCGACCATGGCCGTAGGCAACGAACGGATCACCGGGCTTGGCCTGCACCCCAACCACCGACGATTCCTCGGCAGGAGTGAAGTCTTGCGCTCCCTGCTCGTGACTCCGACCGGATCGTGGATGGCAGAGCCGGATGGCGTCGTGCTGCCCAATCCGTCGCTCGCTCCGATCAGGTCGCGGTTGGCGGAGCGCGGTGTGGACAATTACCAGGGCATTGGCGCAGCAAGCTTCTTCGACGGCCAGCCCGACGATCCACCGGACGACGATCCGCTGGACGAGCGGCCGCATCGTGGGGTCGACAAGATGGCACGGGTGGCCGAGATCGGCCTTTTGGTGGTGCCGGACCTGACCTGGGGGTGGTTGGCAGACGGACCGATGCTAGAGGTAGCGGCGGGCGTCGGCAGTCCGCTGTTCGAGCACTGCGTTCCGCTGGCTCCGACGACGTACGCGGCCCCAGCGCAGCGGATGGTGCCCCTCGATCCTGGAAGTCCGGATGACCTGCGCGAGATCGTGGCCCGCCAACTCCGGCTCGTCGCTGTTGCCGATCGGTACCGCCGCTTTGTCGTCCTGCTCGACGTCCCGTCCGGCCTGTCCCTTCGCGCCATCCAGCAATGGCGGGCCGCGTTCAACAGCAGCTACGCTGCCGCCTACCACCCGTGGCTATCCGTGGACACTGCCCGAGCTCCGGTAAGCGGTCTGATCGCTGCTCGCCGCAATCTCGAGCCGGTGCCCCCGTCCGCAATCGCCGCAGGAGTGGTCGCCGGTCGGGAGCGCAGGTTCGGTTTGTCGTGGGGCCCCGCAAACGAACTGGCTGGTGACGCGGTCAGGGCCTTCGACCCAGTCAGCGACGCTGAGCATGACAGGCTCCACCAGCTTGGGGTCAACGTCTTTCGGATCGAGCGCGATGGCTTCCGGTTATCGGCGGCCCGAACCTTGTCACGCGACCCGCAGTACCGCCAGCTCACAGTCCGGCGGTTGATGACGATGCTGAGGCTCGCGCTGGAACGCGAGGCCCAGTGGGTCGTGTTCGAGCCCGCTACCGCCGACCTGCGACGACGGCTGCACCACCACCTGGTTGCGTTCCTCCGTGAGTTGTACCGGGCCGGCGCCTTCGCTGGCCGGTCCGAGGAGGAGGCGTTCTTCGTCGATAGCGGTGCCAACCTGAACTCGCCACAATCGCTCGAGTTGGGTCGGCTGGTGGTCGAGGTGGGGGTAGCGCCGTCCGAACCGATCGAGTACATCGTGCTTCGGGTCGAGCGCGATGCCGATGGAGGAGTCCTGGTAGAGGAGGCCGACCGTGGCACAGCCTGAGCCGTTCTGGACCGTGGCGCTGCAGACCTTCCGGTTCCAGATCTCGCTGACGCGAAGCATCGGCAGTCGTGCACCGACTCTGGAGGCCGAACGGCAGGCGATCAGGGATCGACCGGCCGATGCCCCGAAAGCTGATGCGCTGGGCGATGGTGGTTTTGCCGAGTGCAGCGGCTTGGAGTTGGAGGCCGACGTGCGTGAGTACCTGGAGGGTGGGCGGAACGACGGCGTCGTACGGCGGGTTGGACGGGTGAAGCTTCAGCCGATCGTGCTGAAGCGCGGAATGTTCACACCTCGGTCTGAGCCGGGCAGCCCGGTGGCCGGCGCAGTAGTGCGTCCTGAGCTTTGGGAGTGGCTCCAAGGTGTCGTGTCCGGACAGCTTCCGGTTCCGCGGTACAACGGCGTCATCGAGGTGATGGACTCGACGTACACATGGCCGATGGCGACTTGGACATTCGTCCGCGGCCTGCCGCTCAAGGTCGTCGGCCCGGCCTTGAATGCCAAGACCGGTGAGATTGCGATCGAGGAGTTGCACATCGCCCACGAGGGGCTGCGACTTGAGTCGGCGGGGGAGCGGGACGGTGTCTGAGCTCATCATGGCCTCGCTGGCGGCCCTCGACCGGGCCGCCGCGGAGCACGGCCGAGCCGTCGTGAGTGACAAGAAACCGATCGATGTGCAGTTCAACCCGTCGTCGCTGCGGATGCAGTACCAGAACAACCAGGACAAGGGTGGCTTGACAACGGGCACCCAGGTTCGGCAGCACCCCTCGGCGCGGTCAGCTACGTTGAGCTTCGACCTGGAGTTCGACACCGCCGAGGAGACTAACGGCACAGAGCCTGTAGACGTCCGGGACCGGACCGCGCAGGTTCGCCGGTTCGTCGAACCCCCGGTCGGGGGCAAGGGTCCGCCGCCACCACCGGTGCAGTTCAAGTGGGGGCGCCTCACCTTCAACGGACTGGTCACGCAGGTGACCGAGGAGCTCGACTACTTCGCGCTGGACGGCACGCCACTGCGCGCGAAGCTGAGCCTCACCATCACCGAGCAGAACCTAAAGTACGCGGCGGCCCAGGCGGGGCAGGGAGCCCGCGACGACCATACGGCAACCGCTCCGGGGGGCGAGGCCAACAGATCGGGAACCGGCGCGGCGCCCGGCCGCAGCGGCGCCAAGGAGGTGACCAGGCTCCTACCGGCCGTCGACCTGGAGAGCGCGCAGCAGCTCGCGGCACGCGCTGGAGGCGACCCGCGCGCCTGGAGATCGATGATGAACGATCTTCCCGGTCCGCTCGCAATCCCGGCCGGCACCCCTGTGGCGATCGGCCCTGAGCTCGCTGGCGGGCTGCCCATCGGCCGGGCGATGGGCTTCGCATCCGGTGCCGGAGACTCGACCGAGGACGGTCTGGCGAACGTCCTCGGATTGGTCGCACCGACTGCAGGTGTTGTGCGAGCAGGCAGCTTCACGGCCGACGCCGCCGGGTTCGCGCTGTCTGCTGCGGGAGGGGTGGTCGCCGCGACGGCGGTTGTATTGTCCGACAGCACGGCCCATGCGGTCGATGCAGCGAGAGCCGCCTTCGCTGTGCCTGCACGAGATCTGGCCGGTGACAGCGGCCTCGATCCGCGTTCGCTCACGTACGGCGGGTCGATCCCGCTGCGAGCTAAGGTCGACACCACCACCGCGGCAGATATTGAGTCGGGCGGCCGCCGGAGCCTGGGAGCGCGGGCCCGCCCGCACGAGAACCCGCTGGCGGGCTCGCCGCGAACGGCTCCGTGGGACCAGCTACCACCCGAGACATCCAAACGCCTCTCCGCGGATCAGGCGCAACGCGGTCGTGACGCCCGTGCGTCGACACTTCGATGGAAGCCCGGAGGTGAGTGCCGATGAGCGTCCACGTCGACGAGTTGCACACGGACCTGGCCGCGTCCGGCTCGCTCCAGGCGCCGGCTGATGAACCAGAGGCACCCTGGGTGCCGGAGATTCGCTGGCAGGAGGCTCGCTGTCGGTCCGACTGGCTAGCGCGACGCGTGAGCGCGGTGGATTTCGATGACTGAGCTACTGATCAGCGCTGTCGGCCCGGTGTTCACTGTCGACGGCCGGCTTGTCCGGGAGCTCGCCCGCGACTGTGTCCGGCTCGAGGTGAGCGAGGGTATCGAGGGCCTGCGTACCCTGCAGGCGCACTTCCTCGCCACCGGCGGCGACGCGACCGGTCCGCCCCAGCCCTTGCTGCATCTCGACGGCCGGGAGCTCGACTTCGGCCGGTCGATGCGGGTCAGCCTTGGTCCGGACCGCGGTCAGCGGTTCGTGTTCGAAGGCACGGTGTCGGCCATCGAGTTGGTGCTGGGAGACGGCGAGCCGCCGCGGGTCGTCGTACTTGCTGAGGACGCTTTGATGCGGCTGCGGATGACGCGACGGATGCGGACCTATACCGATCTGAGCGACGCCGACATTGCCCGCGAGATCGCCGGTCTGCACGGACTGCAGGCCGAGGCCGGCGCCGACGGCCCGACCTACGACGTCGTGCAACAGTTGAACCAGAGCGATCTGGCGTTCCTGAGGGAACGCGCGCGACTGGTGCAGGCCGAGATCTGGGCAGCAGGTCGAACCCTGCACTTCCGTAGCCGACCTCAGCGGACCGGGACGTCGCTGACGCTTGTCCACGGCAACGACCTGCTGTCCGTGCGCTTGTGTGCCGACCTCGCCGAGCAGCGCAGTGCCTGCATCGTGACGGGGTACGACGCGGCGGCGCAGGGCGTCATCGACGAGGAAGCCGGACCCGACGTTGTCGCGGCTGAGAGCATTGGTGGCCGGACGGGCGCCGCCCTGGTGGAGAGCGCTCTCGGCAAGAGTACGACGTACCGCGTGCGGGAGGCCGCGCTGACCTCGGCAGAAGCGGTCGCCTGGGCGCGGGCGGAGATGCTCCGGCGAGGGCGCCGTTTCGTCACCGTCACTGGCACGACTCGCGGATCCGCCGACATGGAGGTCGGCAGCCGGCTGCGGCTCGCGCTGGTGGGCGCACCGTTCGAGGGTGGGGGCTACTACGTGACGCGAGTAACGCACACTTTCGACAACGTCCAGGGCTTTCGGACCAGGTTCGAAGCAGAGCGCTCGACGCTGAACGAGGTCGCGTGATGGCACCCACCCCCGCGGACGGATCGGCACCGTCGTACTTCGGCGTGTACCCGGCGGTCGTCACGGACCTGGTCGACCCGGATCGGCTGGGCCGCATCGAGGTGAGGTTTCCATGGCTTGGTGGCGATGGTGATCGGGATGTCCGTGCCTGGGCGACCCTGTGCTCTCCGTACGCCGACGGGCAGCAGGGACTCGAGATCCTGCCCGAGGTGGACAGCCAGGTCGTGGTGGCGTTCGAGGCAGGGAACGTCCGTCGCCCCTACATCGTCGGCGCGGCCTGGAACGGTCAGGCACAGTTGCCGCATGCTGCGGACCGCGCCAACAACGTCCGGCAGCTGAGAACGAGATCAGGGTCCCGGCTCGAGTTCGACGATGCGCCGGCAGCGAAGGTCCGGCTTCGGATGGTCTCGGGCCACGAGGTGGTCCTGGACGACGCGGCCCAGGAGGTGACCGTGCGGCACGCAATGGGCTGCACCGTCCGGCTGACCGCGACGTCGGTCGACATCACGGCGAATGCGTCCGTCAACGTGACCGCGCCGATGGTTAAGGTGGACGCGCCGATGTCGACGTTCAGCGGCGTGGTCAAGTGCATGACACTAGTCGCGGAGACGTCGGTGATCTCGCCGGCGTACACGCCCGGTGCGGGGAACATCTGGTGACGACGACGCCTGAGCATCCGTACGCCCTACGGGCGCCGTGGTACGTGCTTGCCCGAGACAACCCTCCGTCGTTCGCCCCAAAGGCCAAGGCACCGGCGATCCAGAAGTACGTGACGGACGACTTCGTGACCCGACTGCTCGAGGACCCGCGGGACTCAATCAAGTTCGACCGGAAGGACGACGTGTGGTCCTACCCGGTGCCGATCGCCCTCTTCCCCAACGGCGTAGCGGGTCGCAAGCGATTCGCGACGCATCGCATGGTCCACACTCCGATGCGCAAGCTGTACCAGCCGAGCCACGACCGCTACTACGCGCTGACGATCGAGCTGTTCTGCGACGAGCCGGGACTGCCGCTGCCGGGCGAGATCGATGACGTCGACGTCCGTTTCGTGATCCGCCGTGAGCGCGTCGACGTCCCCGCCAAGGCGGCCGAGAAACACAAAGCGGACATCATGAAGTTGGCGACGAAAGTCCTCCTGGCCTATGACGAAGGCAAGCCACCACCAGCCGACCCGCTCACCGACGACGACGTGGATGGTGCGCTGTGGACGTCGCCAGCGGTGCGGAACGGTCACGAGGTCGAGTACCAGGCCTTACTCAAGACACTCGGGGCGACTCAGCTGGTCGAGGCGTGGACCATCGACGCGAGCGGACGAGGCGCTTGGCAGGCGGTCCCCGGTAACCTGCCGACGCTGCTCGACGGCGAACAGGAGTTGCCGATGTGGCGGGTGCCGCCTCGCGCGGAAGACTGTGCGAGAGCACAGCTCCGGTCCGTCTGGTTCGGCCTGGTGCCTACGTTCTCCGGTGATGTGGATCGCGCCGGGAGGGCGAAGGTCGACGACCGGTCTGTCTACCGGATGACCTGCTTCGTCCGCCGGCGACCAGAACCCGGCCGGGAGCACTGCCCGCCACACGTTTGGTGGAGCAAGCCGACCGAGCCCTATCGCCTCGCGAGTTTCTTCGACCCGTCCGGCACGAAGAACCGCCATATCACCGTCACCGCGCCGGACTTCCGCACGCTCGCCGCTCGGGCAGGCGAGCGGCAAGGCCCAGGCGGTCTGGAGTTCGTCAGGCCACCCGGCTCACAGTTGTCGTTCAACCCGAACAACGGCAGCCCGAAGGAGGCCGATGGGAACCGAGGCACGGCGACGAAGAGTTGTACCGTTGCGCTCGAGCTGCTGATGATCGTAGCGATGTTCGTCTTCAGTCTCTTCCTCCCGATCGTGACGTTTCTCTTCCAACTCTGGTGGATGCTCCTACTGAAGTTCTGCTGGCCACCCAACGAGACCGCACTCAAGATCGTCAACGACCACCTCAACGGACCTCCGGCCGGCACGATCAAGTCAATGCCTCCGCCCGAGCGAGCGGCGATGGACGAACTGCTCGGCGCGAAGGGCGCTGCCGACGGGCTCGCTGATGTCACGGATCTGGGTACGACGACCGCCATCGCCAAGACTCTCGTCGCATCACTCGAACCGCCTGTACCGCCAACTCTCCGCGTGCCCGTCCACGAGACGCAGCCGGACGACCCGCTATGCGATCCGCGACTCTGACGAGGTGGTCGACGTGACTTCGATGGGCGACCCGACGCCGTGGGAGGTCGTCCAATCGATGGCCGCCTATGAACAGCACTTCAACTCGATTACGTCCCAATACCGCAGGCTCGCCTCGACCTGGATGCTTGCCCTGTTCACGGGCTCCGGGTTCGCCTACGCCAGGACGACGAGAGCCTACCGTTCGATGCAGGGCATCATCGTTGGTGTACGCGGGCTTGCCGCTGCGTCGGGGATCGGCGCCCTGTGGATTATCGACATGGGTGTCTACCAGCACCTTCTGAAGTGCGCATTCGATGTTGCCCGCGAGGTCGAGAAAGCACATGCTGGGCTCCCGCAATTGCGGCAGCAGATGATGTCCAATACCAAGGGCCGAGGCATGCGACCAAGACTCGCCCTCTCTAGTGGGAGCTCGCGCTCTGCATCTGCCTGCTCGTCTCAATCACCGGCTTTGTGACAGCCGAACGAGGTCACGCGCTTGTAAAGGTAGCGGTATCGATCGCTGACGTCGTCGGACTCATACTGATATTGATCAGCCGTAAGGCGCCTTGGTTCGGCGCCGGCAAGGACTGATCATTTGCGGACCTCGTCAGTACATGTATGGATGGACGAGTGCTGCGGCTGCCGCGGAGCCGGTCCATCGCCTCGCATCGACCGCAATTTGGAACGGCGCGGCCTCGAGCAGGACCGCACCAGACCGATGACTGTGGTGACCGGTCTCCGCACCTGTATCTGCCTCAGCGGCATGCGCGAACGTCTGAGCCCGCTCAGAAGCAGTGTCTTGCCGGTGGCCGGGTTCCCGGCCTCGCTACCACAGCGTCCACGGATGGCTTGGCGGGTGATGATGCCGAAGAAGATCTCGACCATGTTCAGCCACGAGCAGCTGGTGGGGTGACGTGCATGTGATCCGCGGGTTCTTGGCCAGCCAGGCCCGGACGTTGGGGTGGGTGTGCGTGCCGTAGTTGTCGCAGATCACATGCAGCTTCACCCGCGGGTAGGCCCTGGCGACGCGCTTGAGGAAGGCGAGGAACTCGACGTTGCTGTGCCGCGGGCAGCAGGCGTCGGCGCTGATCTTGCCGGTGGCGACCTCGAGAGCCGCGAACAGCGTCGTGGTGCCGTGGCGGACATTGTCGACCTGGTCGTGGGTCTGCCGCGCGGGCAGCCCCGGCCGCAGCGGCAGTGCGGGCTGGGTGCGGTCCAGGGCCTGGATCTGGGCCTTCGTGCGCCACGAGGCGCTGCATTACCGGATGGGGTGGAAGGACTCCATCGCTGGTCTGTCGCAGCAGGCCGGTGAAGCTGAGGGCAGCCTGATCCGGGAGACGCCGGGGAGGGTGGGAGCAGCCCTGACAACGACAGGACGGGTCGGTACTGCCAGACGGCCTGGGTCTGCCTAGCGAGACGGGAAGGTGTACGTGAGAAACCAGCATGTCAAACCTCTTTGGGATACACCGGCTCCAACCTGGCGGATGTGGGCCGGAGTGCGGTGCACGCCCGATGCTGCCTTCGGGGTGGTCGGGCGACTCCTGAGCCGGGTGAAGTCGCCGGCAGGGAGGCCACGAGGAAGGTCTGCGGCGTACTCGTGGCGATGCTGCAGGGGCAAAGTTGGGCACCGACCCCGTCGACCGGTGTGTGGTGAACGTGGGAAGCGTCCCGGGCTGGTCCCGTGTCTCGACCGTCCAGGTCGGGTGCGGGCAGGTTCGTCGTCGGCCGGTCGGGCCGGGGCGTGGCGAAGCCGTCGTAGTAGTCCGAGGCCGGGAAAGCCGGTCACATGGCGAAGGGCGGCAGCGAGTTGGCAGCGCAGGGACTGGGATGGCAGGAGATCGCCGGTGAATACCGGCGTGCTGTGGCCCGAGGTCGAGTGGGCCGAGACGCAGGTACTGCGGATCCAGACCAAGCTGCACCAGTGGACGACCGATGATCCCGGTCGCCGGTTCGACGATCTGTTCAACCTTGTCTGTGACCCGGCCGTCCTCGTTGTGGCGTGGGCCTGGGTCCGGGGCAACCGAGGGAAGCGGTCGGCGGGGGTGGACGGTGTCCGACCGGATGCCGTGTTCTCCGCCGAGGAGGGGTTTCTGCCGCGGCTGCGGGCCGATCTCAAGGCCCGGCAGTTCGCCCCTTTGCCCGTGCGGGAGCAGATGATCCCCAAGCCTGGCAGCAGCAAGCGCCGCAGGCTTGGGCATCCCGACGGTCACGGTATAAGGCCGCATCGTCCAGTCCTGATTTGGGTTCTCTGGTCGTTACTCATCCGTTCCATCCGTTGTATGGGCAGTGCTTGCCGGTGTTGTTGACGACATCCTCGACCACACCACCCCAGGTCAAAGAAAATCCTTTACGCGACACTAGTAGCCCACGGGAAAGGGTCAATCGGAGCCGATGCCGACCGGCGGCTAAGCGACGAAGCATGACACATGCAAATTAGCTCTGATCCGGCAGTCCGATGCGTTCGATCTTGTAGATTACGACATCCTCTGGCTTACCCTTCGGATTTACGTAGAGCCGTTCGCAGATGGGACACTTCCACACGTCGACTGCTCCAGATTCCTCCCAATGCTCGGGCCACATATCGATTGATCCACTTGGGCCGCATTCCTCGTCGACCAGGTCCTGCAGCCGCTCCATCGCTCGGTAGCTCACAAGCAGGTGCTCCACCTCGTTGGGCGCAGCGATGTCGTCGATAGTGTGTCCACAGATGCACTTAAGAATCACGCTACTCGCCCAGTCCTTCATAGACAATGCTGCCATCACCACGGACAACTACGACCTTGGTGATATTACTCCCACGGCCACCCTTAGAAAGGGTATCGGCAACCATGCGCTTCAGTAGCTCCTGATCGATCGGTTTGCCCTGAATACTGTTCTGTTGACCAAGATTGATACGGACCTCGCCTTTAGTCGCACTGTTCACGAACTGCTGGTTGGCCGCCTTGACTCGATCATTGAAGAAGTTCTGGGCGTTCTTTTGGCTCGTAAACGGTTCAGTGCGCGCTTTCACTTCGAAGGTGGGTTGATCGGTCCCCGGCTCAGCGCCGCGGACCGCTGGCGATTTTCCGCGCGCGAGCTCGCGTTCGAACTCGGTCAGCTCAGCCTCGGCACCTATGCGCGTCGCCTTGTCGGGAGACTCAAGCCGTTTCCTGAGGTTAGAGACATCGCCTCTGAGTCGCCCGGAGTGCTGAAGGGCGTCGAGGCGATCCAGCGCCACTGGTGCCTCGATATTTCGCCGACCACCCGTGCGGCCCGACTCTCGGCCAATGAGCTCCTGTGCGGCTCGGGGGTCATTCAATGCGCGGGTACGGAGTTGCTCATTGCTCAGCCTGCTGTAGTCAACTGGCGCCTCCTCGGGGCTTGCCTTTGCAGGCTCACCTTCGGGGATCTTCTTGCCTCCGCCTTTGGGTTCGGTGACGGCAGGTTCTTCGCTGACATCTGTCCCCTTAGGCCCGGCCGTCATTGCCATGTGGGTGGGTCCCAAGCCGCCGAAGCCTCCCACGGAGACAGGAGCCGATATCGCCGGTGCAGCTGGCACCACCGGAATGCTGCCGACGGCGGGCCCGGCGGCAGGCGCCGGGAGCAGCCCGCCGCCGCCGCTTGGCGGTATCGGCGTAGGCAGCAACTTCCCGCCGACGAGCTGGATCAGATAGACCAGTACGCGGGCGATGGTTCCCCCGATCGCTTTCCCGAAGTGCTCAGCAGCGGTTTCCACTGCTTTCAGCGTCCGAGCGGATCTTGTCTCATCCATGAGGTTGATCCAAGCCACGACCAGGTTCTTGATCTCAGTGAGGGAGAACACTATTAGGAGGGCGGTGGTAAAGCTTGCAGCGGCAGCCTTGGAGATGATTGGTTCGGGCATTACCCAAGCGGAGATGTACAGCATGACCCCGGCGAAGACCCCCACCCAGAACCAGGGATCATTGAACATGTCCTCCAGAGCTTGTCGGCTGCCTCCCTTGATGTAGCGCGGTGAAATGCGCAGGCCCATGCGCATCAGGTCGGAGGCGTATAGGTGCAGGTCCTGACTCGCGGACGCATCAGTACTTAGCATCTCGGGGTGGAGCCGCGCCAGTTCCTTCCAGAGATCTTTCTCCCAGGAGGCCAGATCATTCCAAGACTTAGCCCTCTCCAGATCATAGGCGGTACTTTCGGTCGTTGCGCCTGCGGACACCGTGGCGTAGCCGCCGTGCTTGGCGATGAGGGCTTCGACTTCTTCAATGGTCCGTCCGCCGGGGCCCGCGGCCAGCGTGCCGGTCAGCTTGTCCTTATTCTGTTTGACAAACCTGGCCCATTTCGCCCAGCTTTGCTGGGCTTGCATCTGATCCTGCGGACTGCCGGTGTCAGTAATGTGCTGCAGAGCCGACAAGAAATCTATGGCGTCTTCGAAGGTCAGAACTTCAGCAGACTCGATTCTTCCTTCAATCCGAGCGGCCGCCTTCGCATCAAGCAGCCCTCGTTGTTTGAGTTTCTGAAGCTGCACAAGATCAGTGATGGTGACTATGGGGACCCCGGACGGCTCAGGCACGGGGATCGCCGATGATGTGGCCGCTTCCTGCGCCGACGCCGAAGCAGTCGCGGACGGCCCGACTGTCTCAGGCGCGGGCGGGGTGGCCTTCTCTTCATGCGCCCCCCAGATGCGCCCACCCTCAATGGTGCCCTCCTCCCGGACGCTGACCTGCACGGACCGCTGTTTGCCGAAGAATGTCGCCGGGTTTGCCTGACCTTCAGCTATGGAATAGTTGAACTCGAATCGTTTGCCCGGCGGTGCCCCTTCAAGCGTGAGATGCAGTACTACGGCCTCGCCGTGACCATTCAGATTGACTTGCGCGGTGTATTCGCCGACCTCTACATTGGGTTCAATCAGCGGATAGGCAAATGTGCCTGCATCCGTATAGAACTCCATCGTTTCGCTAGCCAACGAGATGACGATGACTGAGACCCCTCGTGGCCCGCGCACTGGTGGCTTCTTGTCCGCCATCACGGCGGGTGCCGACGTGGCGGAGACGGCCACGCGCCCGGCCGACCGCAGGATCGAGCTTGCGGCACGATTTGCTTCGGTCTCGGTATCGGCTGCCGTGCCGCCGGTCGAGCCCCCAGATTGCTGGACCACGTGGGCGAGCTCGTGGGCGAGCAGCTGACGCCCCTCGAAGGAGTTCGGATCGTACATTCCTGGGGCGAATGCCATGTGCACGCCATGGGTGGCAGCCAGGGCTCCGATACGACGAACCTCTGCGGCCGCCTGAGGGTCGTCGCGAACGCGTACGTGGCCGAGGCCACGATTAAACCGAGCCTCGAATGCCCCGCGGATCCCGGGATCGAGCGGACGCCCTGCCGTGCTAGGCGCCACGGGCGCGGGCCCAGAACCTCCGGCCGAACCCGAGACAGCTGCGACGCCATGCCCGCCGCCGATATCCGCAAGGTCCATCCGACCGGCGCCCATCGCATCCCGCGGGATCATGGTCCCCTGTCCTTGCCCCATTGGTACTTCGCCCGGCCTCGCCGGAATGTGCTTGGGGATCGCATGAGCGATTTCGTAGGCCAGCAGCCCGCCCCTCCCCACCGGATTGCTCGTGTGGACCGACGGAACGACGGCACCGTGCCGGTCAGAGGCGTCTGAGAGATAGTGAGCTCCCGCGGCGGCAGGGCGTCTGTCTGCTCGATCAGGCATGCGGCACATGGTCCAAGACTGTCGTCACTGCGACGTCGCACTATAACGTCTCCTGACCTACGTAACCTGCGTGCCTTCGTGTGACGCTCCGCCGAAATGAGGTGAGGTTCGTAGGTCTTGGTGCCCAACTGGCCTGATGGACTGAACGCATTCAATTGAGTCGCGGGTGGACCATCCGCTGATTGCACCTAATCTACGTTCTTCGAGAAGTGCTGCTCCGTAGCCCGAGCGTTCCCGGCGCCATGCGAACCCGCGATCGGACGAGCGCGCAGCCGTTGGGTCACCATCGACCCGCCACCCGTGGGGCGGGTCTGCCCGGTTCGCGCGGGTCGGTGGTGACTGTGAGCGACCATCGCGGGGCTGGGGTGCCCGCATGGTGCGGAGTAACTGCAGCCCGAGACGCGCGTCCGCATACCCGCACCGTAAACGGCGACCAGGCCGCGTCGGCGGTGCGGCCTAGTCGACTGCCACCCTCGATTTGAGCCCATCCCCTGTGCATCCTGTCGTATTTCCGCGACCCGTCTCGAGCTACCCCACGGCACGCCGGCCGGCGGTCGTTTGCATGTGCGCCAGGAGCGACAGCTAGGGCCGCACGCGCCCTGACCAGCGGCAAGAGCGGCCCGTTTCGGTACTGAGAGAGACTGTTCGGCAGTCGATCGAGACGATCCTGGATACCGAGCCGGGGGAGCGGGTCATGCGGCCGGAGTTCGGCTGTGGTCTGCGGCGTTACCTGATGGAGCCGAACACGGCTGCCACCCGTGCATCGATGCAGCAGGACATCGAGGATGCGATCAGGATCTGGGAGCCGCGGATCCAGCTGACCAACGTTGCGGTGACGCCGGGCGAGGACCCTTCGATGGTGTGGATCGAGATCGCGTACCTGCGCCTGGTCGATCGGCGAGCGGACAACCTCGTGTACCCGTTCTACCTGCGGTGACGGTGGGGTGAGGCCGACATGACACTGATCGGTCCGATTCCGGCCTTGGCCAGTGAGCGAGGCTGCGAATGGTGATGAGTGTTGCCGCGGACTGGTTAGCGGCCGTTGGCACGATTGGTGCGTTTGCCGTATCCCTGCGCCTGCTGGCGGTCGACTTGGATACGAGACGGAAAGAGCAGGCGTCTCTGGTGGCCGCATGGCTTGGTGGCGATCCGCAGACCTGGGAAAACGAACTGCGCCTGCGGGTCAGTAACCAGAGCCAGCAACCGGTCTTCGGCCTCACTGCGTTCGTGGAGACCGTGGCAGGGCGCAGGCTGTTACGCGACGTCGGCCTAGTTCCCTCGCGGCGGGGAAATTCGACTCCGTTCTTCGAGATCGGCGGTATCGCCGGTCTCGGACCGGGCGTGGCGGTCAGAGGCGTGTCCATTCAGTTTACGGACGCAGCGGGTAGACGTTGGTGCCGCGAGTTCGACGGCCGATTGCGGCGAATCAAGGACTGAACCCTCTACCGACTGGCGGCCGTACTCGGTCCTATTCCCTGCGAATGGGCCAGCGCACGCTTCTTCAGCGAACGCGGCCGTGACGGATCTGAGGCGACCATCGGCCTATGACGGTTGAGGCGTGGGTTGGGCGGGGGCCGGAGTTTCCGGTGCGGCCGGGCGGCGACGGGGCGATGGGGTATGTCGGCGGTGAGACGGTTATTCGGCAGTCGATCGAGACGATCCTGGATACCGAGCCGGGGGAGCGGGTCATGCGGCCGGAGTTCGGCTGTGGTCTGCGGCGTTACCTGATGGAGCCGAACACGGCTGCCACCCGTGCATCGATGCAGCAGGACATCGAGGATGCGATCAGGATCTGGGAGCCGCGGATCCAGCTGACCAACGTTGCGGTGACGCCGGGCGAGGACCCTTCGATGGTGTGGATCGAGATCGCGTACCTGCGCCTGGTCGATCGGCGAGCGGACAACCTCGTGTACCCGTTCTACCTGCGGTGACGGTGGGGTGAGGCCGACATGACACTGATCGGTCCCATTCTCGACGACCGCACATTCGATGAGCTGCGTGCCGAGCTACTGCAGCGGATTCCGGCGTACGCGCCGGAGTGGACCAACCACAACGCCAGCGATCCCGGCATCGCGCTGCTCGAGCTCTTCGCGTTCCTCGGCGAGTCGTTGCTCTACCGGTTCAACCAGATCCCCGAGGCGACGAAAGTGGCGTTCCTCCGCCTCCTCGACGTTGCGCCCATCCCGGCCCGTCCGGCCCGGGTGTTGGCCGTCGCCGAGACCGAGCGGCCGGGCGGCGTACAGGTCCTGGCCAAGAGCGAGCTGAAGGGCGGCGCTGTCTCCTTCGAGACCGATGGGGAGCTGTACGTGTGGCCGCTGGACGCGCTCGGCATCGGGAAGGTGAAGGTGCTGGCGCCGCCCGAGGCCGACGCCCAGGAGTCGGCCCGGCGCCAGGACGCGACCCGGCGGCTCGGTCTCGCCGGTGCGGCGGCAGTCCAGTTCTACGAGGCCGCCATTCTGCCCGCGGAGCTTACGCCGGACAACCAGACCGTGGTGGACGTGGACAGCACCGCGGACCGAGCTCTCTGGGTCCCGTTGCTGCGCCGTGACACGACCGACGTCGACGAGCTGGCGGGTCGCACCGTCTTCATCGGTGTCGCGCTCGACGACTCGATCGAGAAGGGTTTCGACCTCGGATCGCTCGATGACAAGGCCGCCGCGCGGTACCGATCGACCGGGCTGGATGCGGCGCCGCCGGCGGCCCTGTGGCGGCTCTGGAACCCACCGGCCAAGAAGCAGGTGACGCCGGCCGATTCCCCGGGGACCTTCACGGCACTCGAGGTCACCAACGACAGCACCGAAGGACTGACCACGTCCGGTGTTGTCGCGATCACGCTGCCGAAGTCGTTGCCGAAGCTGCTCGTGCCGCCGACGGGCTTGCTCGGCAGCCCGCCGCCGCTGGACGGCCCTGAGGCGTCGCGCGTCATCGCCTGGCTGCAGCTCTCGAGGCCGCAGAACGAGAACGACGTGATCGGCCGCGTCCGCTGGGTCGGGGCCAACGCCGTCCTGGCGATCCAGGCGAGGACGGCACAACCCGAGCTGCTCGGTGTCGGCACCGGCGAGGCCGACCAGGCGGTGGAGCTTCAGTATCCACCCGTGCTGCCCGGAACCATCGAACTGGACGTCGAGGAAGCCGGTCGGTGGCGGGAGTGGACGGAGGTCGACCGCTTCACCGGCGAGCACCCGACCGAGCGTGTGTACGCCGTCGACCTGGCGGCGGGGCAGGTTCGCTTCGGGCCAGGTGGTCCGCAGGCTCGTGTCCCGCAGATCGGGGAGCGGATCCGGGTCCGATCGTACCGGTACGGCGGAGGCGTCGCCGGCAACGTGCCCGCCGGGAGCGTCAACAAGCTAGTCGGTATCGCGGGCGTCAAGCTCACCAACCCTCTTCCGGCCTGGGGTGGAAGAGACACGGAGGCGCTCGGCGACACGCTCGACCGGATCCCCGCGGAGGTGCACCGCAGGGACCGTGCGGTCACGCCCGACGACTTCCGGGAACTGGCGTCGCAGGTCACCGGCGTACACCGGGCGGAGACCCTGCCGTTCCTGCACCCGGACAATCCGACCGACAACGCGGCCGGCGTGGTGAGCGTCGTCGTGTTCCCCGACCAGGATTTGCGCAATCCGGGTGCCCCGCTGCCGGACCGATCGCTGCTGCGCCGCGTCGCCCGGCATCTCGATCAGCGGCGGCTGGTGACGACGGAGCTGTACGTTCTCCCGCCCGAATACCGTCGAATCGCGGTCGCCGCGGGCGTCGTGGTCCGCGCCGGGTACCAGGTCGACGCGGTCCGGCGATGGGTCGAACTCATCCTGCGGCAGTTCCTCGCACCGGTCCCGCCGTACGGCCCCGACGGCACCGGCTGGCCGCTCGGCCGGATCGTGCGAGCCGCCGAGCTCGAGGCGGTCGCAGTCCAAGTCGAGGGTGTGGACTACCTCGCGGGTCTACAACTCGCGACCGTCGACGGCGACGTGCTCACGAAGGTGCCGCTGGTGCAGTTGCGGCGCTGGCAGGTGCCAGAGGTCACCGAGGTCACGGTAGTCGAAGGGACGCCGCTGGACGCTGGCCAGGACTATCAGCCGCTACCGCCGTCGACGCCCGCCGGAACCGTGCAAGTACCGCTGCCGCGGGTGGTGTGCTGATGGACACCGACCGGGGCATCAGCCTGTTGGCAGACCCTGACCAGTGGGCCCGCTGCAGTCACGACAGGACCGCGCTGGTCCCGGGGGGCGGCGTACAGCTGAGCTGGTTTGACAGTCCCTCAGGTGAGGACGGTCCGCTGTCTCCGGGCGGGCTGGCGTTCGACCGCTGGTGCCGTGCCTACCGGTCTCGTCCGCTCGACGGTCGCGTCGACGTTCTGCGCGAGGGCCAGGGGTCGGGTGGCGACGAGCCGTGCCCCGGCCCGTTCCGCGAGCCGCGAGCGCTCGCGGTCGACCGCGCCCAACGCTTGTACGTCGCCGAGCCTCACGCAGGTACCGTCGCCGTCATCGACCTGTGGTCGCGAAGGTTCCTGCGTCGTGTCCCAGTTCGCCAGCGCGGCCAGCTCTCGCGTCGGCCGGTCGACCTCGCCGCAGACTGCTGCCGGGTCCTGGTCTTGCTCGCAAATCCAGCCGGTCTGGTCGTCATCCAGGGACGGCGCGGTCCCTTGCCCGGCCCGCAGTTGCGCCGTCCACGGTGCCACACCAATCTCGAGGCGACCCGGCTGATTGTCACCGATGAGGGCGACGTACTGGTGCTCTGGCAGGACCCACAGGGGCGCCAGTCGATTGTCGCGACGGTCGACGGGACGGACTCGCTGGACATTCCCGACGCGACGGACATCGGCACCGCCACGGGCGGGCTGCTCATCGTCGCCCGGCAACCGGACCAGCCGTTCCTTCGGTTCCGGACGTCCGGTGGCAACCGGGTCGAGCTCGAGCCCATTGCCGCTGACGGGTATGACGGTGGTGCGGTACAGATCGCACCTGACGGAGCCGTCGCGTTCACCACCGAGGACGGGTTCGCCTGCGTCGGCGGTTCCGCAGCCCGCCACCGGACCTCGGGCACAGTGACGACCTACAGGCTGGACAGCGGTACCTACCGTGCTGGCTGGGGCCGCGTATTCATCGACGCTTGCCTGCCTGCGAACACCGACGTACGGCTGCGGTTCGTCAGCGGCGACGAGGACGACGTACCGGACCCGGTCGAGTGGCTCCCGGCCGAACGCGCGAGCGGCAGCATTCGCCGCCCCGACCTGACTCCGCCGATGGTTTCGGAGAGCGCACTGGCAGCGGCCGGTGACGGCCGACCGCTGTACCGGCGGTCCACCGGCCGCGAGCACGGGTGGACGCAGATCGCGGCGGACGACGGATTCGAGACGTACGAGGTCCCAGTGTTCGCCGCCCGCGGCCGCTACCTGTGGATTGCGCTGGATCTCACCGGCACGGCTGTTGCCACACCGACAATCCGCGCGCTGCGGGTGGAGAGGCCAGGCCACCGCCTTCTCGACCACCTCCCGAAGGCATGGTCCCGGGACGATCAGTCGGCCGCGTTCCTACAGCGCTACCTCGCGCCGACCGAGGGGCTGCTGCACGAGCTCGACGAGAAGTCCGCGCTCCGTCACCTGCTGGTCGACCCCGCCGCGACTCCGCAGGAGGCGCTCGGCTGGCTCGCGAGCTTCGCCGGCCTGGTGCTGGACCGGCGCTGGCCGGAGCCGGCGCGGAGGACGCTCATCGCCGAGGCCTACGCGCTGTTCAAGCGACGCGGTACGCGGCACTCGCTGACGCGGCTCCTGGAGATCTACCTCGGTTATCCGCCAGTGATCGTGGAGCAGTGGCAACTGCGCGGCATCCCCGGCGGCTACCTCGGCGCCAGGCCCGGTGAAGTGTCGCCTGCAGCACTGGGGAGCGGGATGCGAACTGGCGGCGGCGTCGTCGGTGATCTCGTTCTCGGTGGCAGAATACCGGGCGACAACGGGTACGACGCCGCCGCGCACCGGTTCAGCGTGCTGATCCCGGCCGACCTGACCAGCGAACAGCTCCAGGTAGTGACCCACGTCCTGGACATCCACCGCCCGGCCCACACAACGTACGAGCTCTGCGAGCTCGGCTTCGGCATGCGGGTCGGCCGCCGCCTCCATGTCAGCCTAACGTCGGTCGTCGGCCCGGGCGCCGGCTGGGGTCCGGCGCTGGTGGGACAGATGGCCGTCGGCGGCGATGGGATCGTCGGAGTCCCGGTCGTCGGCTCGCGCCTCGGCGTGGACTCCGAAACGGATGGGATGCGAGTCGGATGACCGCCCCTGAACTGACGATCCGCCGGCTATCTGTCACGAGCCGGCTGCCGGGCGCGGCCGACGGCAGCCGGATGAACCGGATCATCCGGGCCGTCGCCGACCACGGTCTCGACAGTCACCTCCGCGACGTGTCGCTACCGCGCGGGACCTGGTGTGTCCGGCGCCTCGACGTACCGGTCGAGCTCGATCTGCGGCGACCCGACGGCGCCCTCGAACGAGCCTGGGCCGCCGCCCTCACGCAGGCGCTGCTCCGGGCGCTGGGGTCAGCATCCGATGACGTCGTCCACTACGACGACCAGCGAGCGGGCCTCGTCGATCTGATCCAGTGCCTGGCCGCTGGTAGGTCGCAACGCTCGTGGGCGTGGTCCCGGATCGGCCTGCTCGGGCCGATGGACCCCGCAGCCGACCGGTTTCCGGGTGCGGCGATCGTGGCTGCCCTTCGCCGGCACCCCACCGACGCGCTCGGCGTCGTCATTACGGCGGTACGGCGTACCGGCCTTCCGGGGCTGCACCGTGTCCTCGGACCGTCCGGATGGTCAGCTGTCGCTTCGATGGCACTCAGTGCAGCAGGCGCATCGACTGGTCCCGCGGCCGCGATCCTTGCGCCTGGGGGTCGGCAGCGCGGGTCGGACGCCGAACTCGCGCGGACACTCGTAGCCGCCTCATCGATCGCCGAGTCGGCGACGCGCTCCAGGCTGCGACCGGGGCCCGAGACCGTCGCGGCGTGGGCGATCCTGGTCGCGCTCGAAGCTGACGCATCGGTCGTCTGCAGGCGGGACTCGGCGGCCGTCGTGGCCGCCGTCGCGCAACTGCTTGATCGAACGAGCACGCCTGCCGACGAACGACCTGACTGGCGGTCGGCAACGGAGGCGACGGATCCTGACGGCACGGTGCCACCTGAGGGTCCCCAGGTGCGCTCGGCCGATCTGACCCCCGATGCAGCGGCCGGTCTCTCCGGAGCAGCGGATGGTGCGGAGCAGGTGGCGTCAGCCATAGATGTCGTGCCGAGCCGTGAGGAGACACGGGCGGGTGTTTCCGGGACAAGCCGTGACGGTGCGCCGATCGGCCGTGCCGAGCCGCGCGGTGAGGAGACGCCAGCGGGTGTTTCCAGCACGACCCGTGACGGCGCGCCGGCCTGTCCTATCGTGCCGGAACGTGTTGGGGCACGATCCGGCCAGTCGGCCGCGGGACGTGACAACTCACCCGCGGCGGATGTGGCGTCGAGCCGCGACGAGGCCCCGCCGACGGCATACACGACGGGGTGGGGTGGGCTGCTGTTCCTGTTGGCGACGGCCGATCGGACCGGCATCCCGACTGTCGTCATCGACGACCCGCTGTTCGCCCGCCGCTCGCTGCGCTGGGCGTTGCAAGGGATCGCGCAGCAACTCCTGACTGTCACGGTCGATGACCCTGCCGTCGCGGCGTTCGCGGCCGTCGATCCGGGTGCGCGGTCGCCGTGGTGCATTGAGGAGCCGGTGACCGGCGAGCAGGCCGCGGGGCTGGCCACCATCGCAGCGCAGTGGGCCGCGGTGACCGCGGACCTAATGGGACGGGACGGCCAGGACGCACCCGAGGTCGTCGCCGGGATCGCCCGCCGTCACGCGCAGGTCAGGTACGAGCCGGGCTGGATCGAGTTGCGGCTTCGGCTCGACGAGGTGGACATCGACGTCCGGCGAGCCGGCCTCGATCTCGACCCCGGTTGGGTACCGTGGTTGGGGGCGGCGGTGAGGTTCAGCTATGTCTGAGTCGACCAGTCTCGACCTGTCCGCGCGTTCCGCGGCTCTAGCGCTGCGGGTGGCGGCGCTGCTCGAAGGCATGTGCAGCGAGGAATCGGGTGCTGTGCAGGCCGCGGAGTTCCTCAGGGGCTGGGCGAACACCGCTCTCGACGGCCGTCCAGCCGACCTCAGCGAACCCGCCCCGATCGATCAGCTGGTGCATCGTTACGGCCTGACGCCGGAAGAGCTCGACCTGCTGATGATCGCCGGACTGCCCGAGGAGCACGAAGGCCTGGCGAGCACCTTCCGATCCATGCATCCGCTCGGTGAACCCCAGCCGACCGTGGGTCTCGCCGCGCTGCTGGTCGGCGCACCCGGGAAGGAGCGCACCGTGGTGCGGCACCTGCTCGCCACCGACGGCCGACTGCTCGGCCTTGGCTTGGTCGAGCTGAGGGGGGCCGGCACGTTCCTTGAGCGAGGCATCGCTCCAGCCGTGCGGTTGTGGGACGCGTTGCACGGGTACGACGCCTGGCCGGCCGCGATCGAACGAGTGGCGGTGAACGAGACGCCGGCCGGCCTGGAGCAATGGATCGAGCGGCCGGCCTCGGTAGGTGCGGTGGACGCGCTTCGCTCACTGGACGCGCGCACCCTGGTGCTACCCGCTGACGACAGTGTCGCGATGAGCCGATGCGCGGCACTCGCCGCGGCCTGTCACCTGCCGGTTGTCGCCGGGCGGGTCGGAGGCGGCGATCGCGCCGCGGTGACATTGCTGGTCGCGCATGCGGCCGCGAGGGGCGCCGTACCCGTGCTGGTCCTCGTCCCGCCGGACGACGGCCGACCGGTGCCGGTGCTTGGCCTCGACGGTGTGCCCGGCCCCTTGCTCGTCTGCGCGGCGCCCGGGTCGGCCTGGCTGACCGGCCGCCGACCGGTGCTAACTGTGCCACTGGGACCGATCCGGTCCGACGACCATCGCAGCGCCTGGCGCTCGTCGCTCCCGGCCCTCGCCGATCAGGCGGCGGTCCTCGCCGCGCGCCACCCGCTCGATCCGGCGGCGACCGCGGAAGTGGCGGCCGACGTGCTGAGCCGACAACGTCTGCCAGGCGGCTCAGCGGGTATCGACGATGTCTCGAACGCCATCCGCGGTCGGGCAGGTGTCGCGCTGCCGTCCGGCGTTGACCTTGCAACTCCGGTCGTTCCGTGGGAGCGGCTCGTCCTCCCCGATGAGCCGGCTGCCCAGCTGCATGACGCGGTCGCTCGTCTCGACCTCGGGCCTGTCGTGCTGGACGACTGGGGACTCCTCGAGGACGCTAGGGCCGATCGTGGCGTACGGCTGATGTTCACCGGGCCGCCCGGGACGGGCAAGTCGCTGGCGGCCGAGGTGGTCGCGACCGCGGTCGGGACGGACCTGCTCGTCGTCGACGTGTCCCGTGTGGTGTCCAAATGGATCGGCGAGACCGAGAAGAACCTCTCAGCCGTATTCGACGCGGCGGAGCGGACCCAGGCCGTTCTGCTGCTTGACGAGGCCGACGCTCTATTCGGTACACGCACCGAGATCTCCGACGCCCACGACAGGTACGCCAACCTCGAGACCGCCTACCTGCTGCAACGGCTGGACCGGTTCGCCGGACTTGCCGTCCTGGCGACCAACCTGCGCCAGAACATTGACGCCGCGTTCCTGCGCCGGATGGACTACGTGGTCGAGTTCGCCCTACCGGACGAGGACGGGCGGGCCGACCTGTGGCGGCTGCACCTGCCGCTGCCCCCCGCGCGCGCCGACGACGTGGACGTCGAGGCCCTCGCACGGATCTACCCGATCCCCGGCGGCTGGATCCGCAACGCGGCCATCGGCGGTGCCTTCCTGGCCGCGAAAGCCGGCGGACCCATTCGCCAGCGGCATCTGGTGAAGGCGCTGAGTCGCGAGTACGCCAAGGCGACGCGCCCCTTCCCGGGCGAACCGGTCACCTTAGGCAGTTCGAGTTACCGCACGGTCGGGAGATGACATGAACGTTGTCCACGAAACGTCGGCTGGAACCCACTCGTGCGGTCACGAGGATTTGCCAGTAAATCCCGCACACGCGCTCCGGGTGTCCTACGGGATGTTGCTCGGCGTCGAGGACTTCCGGACCCTGATGGGCAACCCCCGAGGCAAACAGATGCTCCACAACGGGTGGTTGCACGGCCAGGGAGTGGTCCGAGGATACGACGTCACGACCGTTGGCAACGAGCTGCGGGTGATGCCCGGAATGGCAGTCGACGGACGCGGCCGGGAGTTGCTGATGGACGGTCCAATGTGCCTGAACCTCCACGAGTGGTATGTCACCTGGGCTGAAAAAGGTGAGGATGTCGCAAACACGCTGTGGAAACCGCCCTCGGGCACCCAGGCAGCGGCCGCCGGAACGTCGGCGACGGCGTCAGGTCAGCAGAGCAGTTCCACTGGTTGCGACGGCGGGACCGAGCAGGACTTCTGCTTGGTGGCGGTCTTCGACACCTGCACGACCAATCCCGCTCCGACGCTCGCAGACCCGTGCGACCTGTCGCGAAAGCGCACAGAAGACTCACTGATAGTCGAGACAGTTCGGCTCGAACTGCGGGACGGTGCCTGCAAATTGCCATGCGAACTGCCGACCTATCACCGGGTGCGCGTCCTGCTCGGACTCGATGCCGTCGGCAAGGACGATGCCCCAGGCATGGAGGCCGCGAGGGAACGCAAGAGCGTAGGGCAATATCCACTCGACGCGCGTCCGGCTGCCCTTCTGTTGGCGTTCCAAAAGCTCGCCTCACTGGACGCCGTCGACCTGCAGAAGGCGGTCGACAGCGCAGACCAGTTCCCGAGCAGCGAGGAAGACGCCGCGGTGCCACTCGCGCAGATCAAGCTGAAGGTCATCGGCACCGGCTCGACCGCCACCATCCAGGCCGCTATCTCTGTGAGCAGGCGCTGCACCCTGATACCGACGAGCACCATCCAAGATCTCCTGTGTGCCCTGGCGCCCGGCCTGATCGGAGACGATCCCCACGACGACCGGGCCAGTGGACCGAGGGTGGTCCGGGATTCGCTGAAGTGGCAGGAGAACAACATGCAGCTGACCTTCCGGGTGACCTCAGAGCTGGAACCCAGCTCTCTGGACATGCGCTACCAGCCTGTGCGGGTGTCGTCGTTGTCTAAGCACGGCTGGGTGGTCGAGGACATCGGGACAATCGATTACGGCAAGGCGGACCCTGAGTACGTCACGGTGCGGATGAACCGCGAGCCACGCTATGACGTCGTGCGCGTGCTGATCTGTGGCACCGGTCCAACGCCGATCGCCGGCTCTGACGCCTTGGCGACGCCATTGGCAGGATTCGACGACGGCCGGCCGGTCGGCGTCGAAGGCCGAGACGCCGTCTGGACCCAGAACGTCGCGAGCACCAGATCCGCGGCCACGGGACAGTAGGGGGCACTCATATGACCAGCAATGCGGAAAAAGCCGTGCCAGCAGTCCCTGCGGCGCAGGGGATGACTCCGACGCCGACCACTGTCGGAATGACCCGACTCAACCCGTTCGACGGGCTGTTCCTCCGGGCCGAGCACCTTGATGCGATCCAGGCCTACGCACGATCACTGAGCTGCGCCGTAGGCCAAGCCGGCGGCTCCGGCGTGGTGCATGGGTATGCCATCACGGTCAAGGACTCGATCGTCACCGTGTCGCCAGGCCTCGCCATCGCAGCGGACGGTCGGCCGCTCCTCCTCACGTCGACGGTTCAGCAAGACCTGACCGGCAGCGATGCGGGGACGGGGGACATTCGTGTGATCGAGGTTCTGCTCTCGCCGTCTTCCTTTGGGGACGAGAATGTGTACGGCGAGCTTTGCGGCGACCCGTGCGCGGACGGCGTGGGCACTACTCGGCCGTATGTGGCCGAAGGTGTCACGGTCCGCATCACGGACGTGCAACTCGAGGACACTGGCATCCCGGCCCACCGAACCTTTCGGTCCCATGTGGCAGCTGCCTGGTTCGAGAAAGAACGTCGTTCCGGACGCTATCCCTGGAAGAGCCCGCTTCCGTGGTTGACCACATCTGAGGGCGACAAACCTGCAGACGCACGGCTTATCGAGAGTGACTGGGGGACGAGTCCGACAGCGGAGTCGGATGGCGCGGTCGCGAACTCAAGTGAGCCGGTCGCGATCGGCCTGCTGCTGCGGACACCAGCGACGTGGGAGGTTGATCCGTGGATCGCGCGGCGGGACAGGATCGACACACAGTCGCATCGTGGCTGGCAGCAGCGGCTGGGTATGCGCCCATGGGACGTCTTCATCGCCCAGATCTTGCAGTTCGAGAACATGCTGCTCAGGTACTGGCGATCGGGCGCTGCGTTGGCGCCTGCCGACTACCTCAAGGCACTGGACAAGGTTGAGCGTGCGCTGCAACGGGACACGGAGATCCCGTCCGCCGAGGCCAAAGAGTTGGTCGGGCCACTCAAACCGTCCGGCGGTGCGAGCGCAGCAAGCAAGAGCTTCGAGCTGATGGGCATCCACGAGTTGCCACCCGCCGGATATCTGCCGTGCGTTCCCGGCACGCCGATCGAGCCGCAGGTCAAGGCACTATTCCCAAACAATTACCCATTGCATCTCTGTGCCTGCAGACCAGACTTCGTCGCGCACGCGGTCGAGGAAGCGCAGCACCTCGACCGCATCCGGCTGGACAAGCATCCGCGGGTCGATATCCTCGTGCCCGTTGCGGACGTTCCTACCCAGATGACAAGCACCTTGAGCACCAATCAAAAGTGGGTGGCCTTCCGGCGCCGCCGGGAACAGGTCTGCATCCTGGCGGAACCGAAGTATGACGACGTTCCGATCGTCGGGTTCGTAGTCGACGACCAGACGGCTTACACGACTGCGGTGGATGAGCTCATGACCGGCAAGGCCCCGAACGTTGTCACGAAGCTCGGGACTGCGAGATACCCCCTGGATGGGTGGGCGCCACCTTCGGCAGCGGTCCAAGCGGACGTTGTTAAGTTCGTGCTGGACTCGACCGGCTCGTCGGCGAGTGCTGTCCTGACCGTTGTCGCGTTAGTCAGGTCGGTGGACCGCCGCTCGCTCGGCGCGGTCCGCGCCAGTCTGCTCCTCTTGGGGCAAGAGCCACCCATCGAGAGCTCCGTTCGCACGGCAGTCGGCGCGAAAGACTCCATCTACATCGCTATCTGGCCTGGGTCACCGCCGAGCGTGCGCAGGTCCCGCAGCTCGTCATCGGTCGGCTCTGGCGGCAAGGGATCGGGTGCAGGCGGAGGGAAGCGGCGGTGAAACTGGTCGACATTGCCGGCTACCGTCGCGGTGCCGGCCTCTGCTTGGTCCGCCTCGAACATCGCAGCGACGGACTCCTGATCACCATCCAGACGAGTTCAGACATCGAGCAGGTTTCGGCCGAGAGCGTGAGTCACACGACCGATATCGAAGGAGCGATCAGGATAATCCGCGAATTCATGACCACATTTGCGGATTCCCGATGACTCTGCGCGGTCGGCCATGGTAGGCCTGACTGAGGATGATCGCGAGCAGTCGAAGAATGAGGATCGGATGCTCGCGTGACACGTCGGTGACGCTGGCGTGCATACCGTCGAAAGACGTCCGGGGGTGGGGAGAATGCCGATGCTAGTGGACTTCGTTAGCTCGCTCATGAGAATCGCCGTCAGAGGGACCCCGCCTGTGCTGCACCTTTTCGGGGAGCCATTCGTCACCATCGGGCACCGCCGGATGGAGGTCCCAGAGGGAAGTAAACGCTTGCTCGTTTTCGTCGCGTTGCATCGCTGCCCGGTCGACCGGCGACACGCGGCAGGCGAACTCTGGCCTGATTGTGATGATGCGCGTGCCTCGGGGAATCTGCGTTCCGCCCTTTGGCGGCTGAACGGCACCGGGATGGCACTGCTCGACGCTGATAAATTCACTCTCGCAATCGAGAACCAGCTCGTGATCGACATGGATGTGGTAGGCGAGTGGGCCGCGCGTCTCATCGACGGTTGTGCGGTGCAGGCGGATCTCGCGGTGAAGCCATGGGGGGCGGACGCTCTGGAGCTCCTACCCGGCTGGTACGACGACTGGGCTTTGCTTGAGCGTGAACGCATGCGGCAGCGGTTGCTGCATGCACTTGAGGCACAGAGCCGGCAACTCGTCTTGGCGGGGCGCTGCGCCGAGGCCGTCGAAGCCGCGATGGTTGCCGTAGGCGCAGATCCGCTGAGGGAAAGCGCCCAACGCGTACTGATCGAGAGTCACCTGGCAGAGGGCAATCAGATCGAAGCCCGGCGCAGTTACGAGACATACCGACGCCTGCTTCACCGTGAAGTAGGTGCCGATCCTGATGGCGCACTGGCCTGTCTCGTCAGTCCACCGGTCCGGCCTGACTCCCAGCGGGATGCTCAACTGAACGGCAGCGACAATCGGACGCGCTCCACGATCGACGCTTAAGCAGACCCTGACGTTGCTCGAGCATCGGACGAGCCGAAACTCGAGAGAGTCGCACAATGCCCCGTCGTCCGAGCCCGAGAACGCCCCAGCTACCACGATCGACTGACGCGAACGGGGCATCAAGCTGTCGACCGAGTCGCCGTAGCAACGACGCCGCGCCGCGGCCGCTGGAACCAATCTGTCAACCGAGCAAGCTGCGGACGCCGAGCGTGCTCGGGCAGATACGGTCGGACGAGAATATCGAGCAGGTGTTTGGCAGATTAGAAGTCGAGGCCGAGAACAGAGGTGAAAGTTGTGGATTATGCGAACGTGATCGCCAGTCTGGGAGGGCTGCACTTGGGGTGATCGCTGGGCTTGCCACGACTGCTTGGAGTTTCCAGCGAGCTACTGCAGAGGCGCGGCGTGAACGTCTAAGCGCCGAGGAGGCCATCTTGCAGACGCTCGACATGGAAATTGTCATTGCGCTAAAAATGACGAACGAGGAATCGCCTTCGGTGTTGCCCACACAGATTCTGAATGCGGCACTGGCGAGCGTCCGTCACCCTGACGAGACTACCGGGGTGTCCGGACGAGGTTGGCGCGGTCGTTCACGTCGGACCGTCGGAGGCTCTGGTGTCAGGTGCGGCGGCTGCAGCACTGCCGTATGCAGTATGACGACGATTTTGTCCATGTGACGGGAGGCGACGCGAGGGAAGCGAGACCCGAGGAAGGCCGAGAGCTTCGAAAGATTCGATATGGGGATTCCAGCAGGTGTAGAGGCGACCTTGGCGCGGCTCTTCTCGTATTCCCTGATGATTCTATTCAAATACCTTTCGATCTTGCGGTAGCTATATTCCAGAGATTCACATTCGGGACGCGGGTCGAGAAGGTGTGTCGGTTCTCCAATTAGTGGATTTTGCAGCCGATTGTCGTCGATTAGAGGGCACAATCGTGCAAACTGCTCAAACTCCAACTGTCTGTCTATGAGCTCGAACATGTACTTGTCGTAGGCCTCGATTGTGAACCTCTCCTCGATGACGGCTCTCAGCTTCCTGCGCAGCTTCTTGGTGGCGTTGTAGGAAACTAGCGTGTCCTGCAGCAACGTCCGAAGAGCGTCGTCTTGACGATCACGTTTGTCGGCCGCGAGGTCTTCGAGGCGATGGCGTCGCTCTTCCTGTCTGGCGAGCCGCTGCATCTCCTGTGTACGAGTGCTCTGGTAGGTGAAGGTTGCCAGGGTCGCGAAGCCGCCGATCACGACAACGGCAAGGATCTGCAACGCGGTCTTGGCTGCTTCGTAGCGCAGTGTGTTGCCCGCCGGTCGGCTGCTTGCCGCCCAGCTCAGGACGGCAGCCGCGACTGCTGCTACCAGCAGCAGCACCCCGAAGGTGAGGAGCCTGGCCTTTCCCGATCCGTGGGATGAATCCTCGCGCATTTTCTGGCCTCCACTAGGTCGGGGATGCAGCCGAGCACCACCTGCGTGGTGAATCCCTGCTAGGGGATCGGCAGATCGTCGGATCAGATCGGTCAACGCGTCCTTGGGTGCTTGTGTGCGCCGCAGTTTCGCGTGATCTCCTCAAGTGGGCTTGCGACCACCGGCATTCTCCGTGAGCAGTCGGGCGTGTTCGTCCAGATCGCTCGGCGCCGGCTGCGGTCCAGGGGTTTGCCGGGATGCATCGGCGATCATGTCGCCTTGTAATTCCTCCTGCAGGCTCAGTGCTTGCTTGTCGAGCACCCGAGTTAGTGCCTGTTGAGCGAATCCGAAGACCAGGGCATAGGCCAGGATTTGGTCCTGGGAATCAGGCCCGACCGCGCGGCGCGCAGGTTCTGGTAGGCCGCCTCGACCAGCGTGCCCCGCCACCAGTTCGCCCACCCGCCGGGAATCGGATCCTCGCGAAGAGCCGCCGCACGCGCCTTGGAGATGTGATGGGCGACTCCCTGGGAAATGGCTTCCTGCCAAGGAGTCAGGCCACCAACCTTCGCCGCATCCAACCGAACCTGAAGCTTATCGGCTTCGACCACGACGTGCTGGATCCAGATCCGTTTCCGTGGCCTCCAAATTCCAGACTGTTGACTCATCGATTCCCCCGTCCACCACACGCGCCAGGTAATCGCAGAAAATCATCCGTTTGTTCATCCAGTGCTTAGAGAAAGCGAGTCGCGCTTTCACAACTTGTTACTCCGAGTGTGAACCTTCGTGGAACAGATTGGCAATAGGAATTCTGTGGCAACGACCGGACAGGGATTTTGTCAGTATGGAGACTCGGGCAGGCCGCGCTTACCACGGGGTCTGCGAAGCAGCCCTACCCTGGTTTGCCGTACGGTCGCATCGCGGCTTCCCCACTATCCTCGATACGAAGGTTTCTCGCGGGCTCCGGTTACCTCGATCAACGGCGATGCGACCACGAGTGCTGGCGACGCCTGAGCGTCAGCATCTGCAGCAATCGGGGTTGGGGTGGCGATGGGCAGCGGCCGCGAGTGTTGGTGATTGATGAGTTAGCGGCCGAGGTTGTCCGGCGGATCTCTGAGGTCTATCTACAGAGCT
Source organism: Kribbella orskensis (assembly GCF_004342085.1). Lineage (NCBI taxonomy): Bacteria > Bacillati > Actinomycetota > Actinomycetes > Propionibacteriales > Kribbellaceae > Kribbella > Kribbella orskensis. Next base: position 10,478 of record NZ_SLWM01000024.1, on the reverse strand, counting down.
GAGGCAAGAGGGCGATCGCGGACATGTTGAATCGCGGGGTGTGCCACGCCGTCGGCTCTTGCTCGTCGGCAGAACCAGCATCGAAAGATGACCGGTGGCAGCACCTGACTGCGGTCACGATCCTGCAAGTCCGCGGTACACCCGCTGCGCCATCTATGGACGGTGGCAGAAGGTCGAGGAGCTGCGATGGGTTGGGGGGGGCGCGGCATATTGATCGGGGCATGATCTGGCCAGACAAGCGTGAGAGTCTGGCCGAGGCCGGGGAGTCGGACCGGCTAACCCGCTGCCTGCTCTGGTGCGTCAGCGGCTGGTGCCCGCGCGCTGCGTGGCACAGCCGGTGTGGAGTGCGCAGACGGTGTCGAGGTCAGCGCAGGTCAGTGAGGTCGACGACTGGAGTGCGGCTACTGCCGCTCGTTGCTTGTTATCGTCCCAGTCATACCGCTCATGCCACCCCTCGGCCGACCGAATCCCGACGGCGGGCGTATCGAATCGGTACTGTTGCAGTGCCTCGAGGTAGTCGTCGATAGCCGGCTGAACTTCCTCGTCGGCCATGTCCCACGGCGACCGCTGTTTCTTGCGCCGCTCGGCTCGCCAGCTCTGCACCCATGCAGCAGAAATGAGCATGGCGGAAAGCAGAGAGCAGCCTGCAATCACGAAAGATCGGCGATCGGGCAGCGGTTACCCGCGCGTCTGCGGTCACGTCGAGGTTCCTGTAGGTCAGCAGTGCGGCGCCGAGGATCGGGAGCGCAGTCGCGATCACGCCAATGGCACGCAACCTCGCGACCAGCCTGGCGCCGACGCCGCCGAAATCCCTTTGGGCGACCAGCGTCGCCACGCCGGCCGAGATGCTCACTATTAGCAGGACGACGTTGGTCACCTGGTCCGGCGTCCAGCCGAACGCTGCCGGGAGTTGGTGGACCGCGACCGACAAAAGGACGGCGAAGGTCAGCCAACACGACACCAGCATCGTCGAGAGCCAACCCCCGGGTGGGGATTCCCAGCTCGACCTGGGCGCGGCACAGTGATCCGTTCGGGATCTCGACCGCGTGCAGTCCAACAGTCGGAGAGTGGCCGACGACGTGATCGGCGGAAACGTGCCGACGCGGATCGTTCGGTCGACCCGCCAGGAGACACGCCTCGACGATCTGTACGCCGGCTGGCGCCGCTACCTCGAGGTGGTAGCTGGCGGCATTCTCCGCTGCTGGCACCTGGAAGCGGATCCGGGTCGGACGTAGCCCGAAGACCGCCGCGGCACCTGGAGACAGTCGACCAGCGGCTGGTCACTACGCCAGTTGGTGTCGAGGGTGCGGCGTTGCCCGGCGGTGGCCGCGGCCGCGAGGTACGTCGCGATGTCCCCGCCGCGGAACGCATAGATGGCCTGTTGGGGGTCGCCGATCAGGACCAGGGTGCTGTGCCCGTTGAACGCGGCGTCGATCACCTTCCATTGCACCGGATCAGTGTCCTGGAACTCGTCGACCATCACCACCGACCACCGGCGTTGCATCTGCCGTCGGGCCGGAGCGCAGTCAGGCTGGCCGAATGGCGATGCGCCGCTAGTTCCACCGGAATGCCCGACCTTCGCGCACCACGGCTTCCGCAGCACGAGTCGTTCGGGAGGCGCCGCGGCGCGGCCGACGAGCACGCTCACCATGGCGGGTCGTCGATGCGTCGCAGAACAAGGACGATCCTCAGCAGGCTTGCTCAGCCATGAGTGGCGGCCTGTCTGAGTGCTCGATACATGATTCTGGCGTCTCCGAGTCGATGTCGAAGCGCGCCTTCCAAGCCGGCAATCGGAACCAGGTTCTGTGGCGCTCGGGAGTCCTTATAAGTTACGGAGGCGTAGCGGCACAGTACGGTCTGACTGAGATTCGCAAGTGCGATGACATCTGTTTCCGAGAGCTCTGTCGTTGCCTCACATCGGACAACTCCAGCCCACGGCGCGCCCTGTACATCCGGCACAGAGGGCAAGCGGAGGTACCAGGCATAGCGCTCCCAGCTGGTGCCCATCAAGAACACCGGACTGCGCTCGCCGGGGTCAAGGGCGGCGACGATGCCGTTCAAGGCACTGGGCAGGTACTCGGCGCGATGGGTCTTGATGAATCCCAGCGCTCGTTTCAGGTGCCCGTGGTAACGCAGCGGGCCGTCAATGACAAGCAGGTAGTCATCCAGTTCTTCGACAACTAACGACCTGCCCGCAGTCTCGTGAGCACGGGCGAGTGCGGTGCGGGCTTGACCTGCGGTGTCAACCTCGAGCCCGGCGAGGGCCTTCTGCAGCGCATTTGACAGCACCATCGTCAGCGGGACACTGTCCGAAGGCACACTCCGCCTCGCTTGATAGGAACCACTCCGAGTGGCGATGTCCCGTGCGTGCGGCGCGATAGTGAAAAGACCACGGCGTACGTTGGCCGCCAAGAGGTGCGCCTGCCGCCGGCCGGCGCGACCGCAGCAGCAAACGACACCGGCGGCGTATGACGCGCAGACAGCCATCGATGCCGTCGATGCCGCCGGGTCATCGAACGCATCGAACGGATCGATCAGGTCGTCAATCCACACGCGAGCGTCGATCCGGCGTACGCCGTCCACGAACAGTACTGCTGACGGTTCGGTCAGACCGTCGGCAGGCGCGATGGGTGCCCACCTGCTCTCGGGTACCTCGACATTTGTGTTGACCTGGGCGGCGGACGCCGGAAGGTCAGCATCGTCGAGGTTCAGTGCGCTGCCGTAGCCGACATCCCATGCGTCGACGGAGAACCGCATCAGGTCACCGTAAGGAGTACCCACTGGAGTACTCACAGGCCGACACGGGTGATGCTCGACGTGGACCCGGTCCGGGTGACCTGGAACTGAACCGGCACGCGCTCCGCAAGTGCGCGTACGTGGGTAATGACGCCGACCATCCGTTCGCCGGAGGACACTAGCGTTTCCAGCGTGTCCGCGACGACCTCCAAACTGGTGTCGTCGAGCGTGCCGAATCCTTCGTCCAGGAAGATCGATTCCAGCTTCGCGCTGCCGGATGCGGAGAGGGTCGCAACCTGCCGGCTCAAGGCAAGAGCAAGGGCGAGCGAGGCCTGGAACGTCTCCCCGCCAGACAGGGTCCTGACCGGGCGGGCCGAGTCTGCGTCGTTGTGGTCGATCACCTCGAGATCTTTACTGTAGATCCGCAACTCGAACTGTCCGGATGACATCTCGAACAGGATGGCAGAGGCGTCGGCAACGAGAGACGCCAACGCACCGTCCAAAAGCCAGGCCCGGAATCCATCCGAGCGGAGCAGTTGTGCGAGCAGACCGGCGATCTGCGCTTCCTCGACTGCGGCACTTCGCCGCCTCTCAAGCTTTTCACGTTCTGCGAGGCGGTCCGCAGCGTGATCGGCGTCAGACTTCGCTTCAGCTGCCGCGCCGACCGCGATCCTGACGGTGGCATTTCGCAGCTCGCTGAGCGGTGTGTTAGCCGCGGGAGCAGCCAGTTCGTTTCTGGTCAGCGCGGCCATCAATGCTGTAGCGGCAGCCTGGTATGCGGTCGCGCGCAGGTCGACTGCTTCTTCTGATGTTTCGACAACGCTGACGAGGCGTTCGGCGGTGTCGGCTGCCCAGTCAGCCAGCTCCCCCCAAGCGGTGGCCAAACTTCCTGTGCTCAGCATGGGTGCGCCGTAGCGGGTCAGCGGGTCGCGTATAGCGGCCAGCTCGTCACGGCTGCCGTCGACGCCGGCGCTGACCCTCTTGATGGCAACCTGTGCCGAGCTGCGACGATCGCGCGCCGCCTCAAGCTGTGCCCGAGCGTCTGTCGCAACTTGCTCCAGCGAGTCGAGCTGAGTGAGCAGCTCCGCGACAGTGCGCGCTTCCGGCTGGCCGGCAATCGCTTCTCGGAGCTTCTCCTGCCGAGCAGCGGTTTCTTCGCAGCTATGTTTGCTTCGGGCCACATTCTGCAATGCGTCGCTCGCCAGCGATCGCAGCCGGTTGAGTTCCGTGGTACTGCTTTCGTGTCTGGTCTTCAATTGGGCCGCTGCATCGCAGGCGTCCTTGGCCGTTGAGCGGAGCGATGGCAGCCTCGTAGACATCTCCTTGTGTTCGTCTTCAGCCCAAGTCGTCAACATGGTCCAAGCGCTGGCGAGGTCGGATGCATCGACCGCTGGCGCGCCACGCGCGCTGACCAGATCCCGGGCAGTGTGCAGAGCAGTAGTCGCGGCACGTCTGTTGGCATCGATCGCTGCTGCCTCTCGGTTCAGCGCTCGGCGAGCATCGGATCCGGCGACTCGGCGTGCGTCCGCCTGTTCGACGACCTTGACGAGGGTACGGCGTACCTCGGCGGCGGACGTGAGTGCAGCGTGAGCGTCCTCGGCTGCGTCTGCTATTTGGGCAACTGTCTGACTGTTCGTCTCGGCGGTAACCTGGGTCTTCAGGTCGCTCTCTGCAGGAAGCATCTGAAGCCTGGCCAACGCATTGCTCATCTCGTTCCGTGCGGCCTCGACGTGCGCAAGGTGCGCGGTTCGGGTAGCCACTGCGGTCTGCAGCCGACCATCCAAAACAGCATGATTGCGGTCTGCTGCTTTGGCCTTCTCTCGGGCTGCAACCAGGCCCTTCTCGTGATCGGCGACGTCTCCAGTGACCGCGACATCCGGCACGTCAGTGACCGACTGACGGCAGACTGGGCAGGCTTCGCCAACCTGAAGGTGCGACCGCAACTCGCCGGCGGCATCGGCACGACGCGCCGCATCGAGGGCTTCCACGGCCTGCTGCTCAGCAATTCGGACATTCGTGAGCGCCGCAGCCGCATCTGTCACGGCATCGGCGAGGCTGCGCCGGTCAGCTTCGCTGTCGAGATCGGCTCTTAGCATGCTCACGACCGTGCTCGATGCCTGCAGTCCTGCCGCCAGCACGGTATCGCTGGCCTGGGCGTCGACAGCCGAGCGGGTGCGGTTGTATTCCTCATCAGCCTGTTCGATCTCGAGGTCAACGGCGTTTCGGCGACGGTCGAAGTCTGCAAGAGTGCTGGCAAGATCGGCGATCGTGTCAGGTGGCGTGACACCGGCGAGTACCGCGAGGTGATGCTCGCAATCCGCGACCTTCTCGGTTGCGCGGGTCGCTGCAGCTGCTGCTTTGTCAGCGTCTCCGCGCAGCAGCTCAGTCGCTTCCTCGATGGCCGTCATCGCAGCCTGTGCGCTCGCGAGTGTCCCCTCCGCTTCCTTGAGGTTTGTGATCAGGCCGGGCAGCGCCGCGTCGGCTTCCGCCAGGTCGGCCCATTGCCGCTGCAATGTCAGCAGTTCGAATCGCGGCCGGAACGCTGACACCGCGGTTGCGGCACTCGAGTCGGCGCCCTCGGCCTCGCCAAGGGCTGTTTCCGACATCTCCAGTTCCGCGGTGGCAGCGGTCAGCTGCGCGTCGAGCGTGGACACGTTCGCCGGTACCAGGACCGAGCCGAGCGCGGTCTGCTGGGTCGTCAACTCGCGTAGCTCACTCCGAGCTACCTCGACCGCGCCAGCTGCGGAATCCAATGCAGGCATACCGGTCTCATTTACCCAGATCTGCAGGCTGTTCAGGCGGTCCGCGCGCGCTATCTGGTCGCGGACCGCGTCAGCAGTTGCGTCTGCGTATCCGGCAAGGGCAGTGTCAAGAGCCTTCACGGTCGCTCGGTGATCGCGAGCAAGACTGTTGGCACGGGTGTGGATGTCGTCGTACAGCTGGTATCCAAGCAAACTCGACAGGATCTCTTGCCGATCACTCGCTTTGGCGTGCAAGAACTCGGCGAACCGGCCTTGGGGCAAGGCGACACAGGTCGTGAAGTGCTGGTAGTTCAGACCGAGTAAACGTTCGACCGCGGCAGTCACCTCGGAGTCGGCAGCCAGGACCTCGCTGTCGCCATCGAGATCGGAGAGATCGTGCAGACGTTCGAGGCGGGATGCGTGCATGGTGACCCGAGAAGTCTTTCCGCCGCTCCGCCGGGCCTCCCGGGCGACGGCATAGCGCTGTCCTTCCGCGTCGAAGACGAGCCGGACGACGGCACGGGTCGCGGTTGGTGCGAGCGCTGGAGCGACCAACCGCTGATCGTTCCAGCGTGGCACCGTGCCGTAGAGGGCGAACGTGATCGCGTCGATGACAGTCGATTTGCCTGCGCCGGTCGCCCCTACCAGAGCGAAGTACTCCACGTCGGTGAAGTCGATGGAGGCGTTGGTCCGGAAAGTCGCGAATCCGTCGAGGTCCAGTCGTACAGGGCGCATCAGGCACCTACCCCGGCAGAGCCCGCGCCGACGCCCGTCGTCGTGTCGCTCACGTCCGGTGGGGCGTCGGAGCTTGTGAGCGCGTCGTGCAGCTCATCGAAGAGAGCCCGGACCCGAGCGTCGTCGACATCCCGCTCACTGCAATAGGCGGCGAACAGCTCGCCAGGTGTGCGATCGGCGGCAACAGTGGATCGGCCAGCGGTGGTCGATACGTGCTGAGGAACGATGCGGATTTCCAGGGCGTTCGGCAGCGCGTCGAGGACCTCTTCACGCAGCCCTGCTCGGGTCGGCTCATTGACGTACACGCGCAGGTACGCGTCGCCGACCTGCGCAGCCTGGTCCGCGAGCTCCGCGACCGTGCCGCGTACTGTCCGCAGCCGACGCCCGGACTCGAGCGGCAGGTCGGTGGTCCGGGCAGGGGTGGTCGGTGTCGCCTCGACGAGAACCACCACCGGACTGTTGTCCTCCTCACCGAAGTCAACGCAGATCGGGGATCCGCTGTAGTGGACAGGGCAGCCGGCGCGCAGACTCTGCCGACGGTGCAGGTGACCGAGTGCGACGTAGTGCGGCTCCGATCCGAACGCGGCAGCCGGCACCCAGTACTCGAAGATCGTCTGCGCGGCCCGCTCGCCGCCACCGAGCACGCCTCCGGAGACGGTTAGATGCGCCATCACGACGTTCACAGCGTCCGAGGTGAATCCAGTCTTGAGGTGAGCGACCAACTCGCGGATCTGCTGATCGTAGTTCCCAGCAGCCTCTGCGGGCGTCTGGGTGAGCATCTCCGACGCGCGGACGGCCCACCTTTGCGAGAGGAAGGGGAGCACGGCTACATTGAGTGTTTCTCCGGTGCTTGCGGCCGTGACCGTGACGACACCGCCCCGGGCGGCGGGGCGAGGCTGTCCGACCAGGGTGATACCTGCGTGCCCGGCCAGTGGTCGGTAGGCATCAATCATCCCGGCCGAGTCGTGGTTTCCGGCCATGGCGATGACCTGAGCGCCGGTGTCCGCCAGGCCGAGCAGCGTCTTGATGAGGATGCGCTGTGCGTCGGCGCTCGGCGCGGAAGCGTCGTACAGATCGCCGGCGATCAGGACGGCGTCGACCTCGTGCTCGCTTGCAAGGGCAACGATCTCTTTCAGGACCGCTTCCTGTTCCTCGAGACGGCTTCGTCCCTTCAGTGATTTGCCAATGTGCCAGTCGGACGTGTGAAGGAACTTCACGATGGTGCTCCAGACCAAGGGTGAGTGGTGCAAGTATTTGCCGTACGCGACGGTTCAGAACGGTGGTGGGTCGTCGTCGGCGAACGGCACGCGAGACAGCATCTCGCCGGGCGCCGCCTGGGACGGGCTGCTGGGATCGACCTCACCACTGCGCGTGGCCCAAGCCGGAAACGGAAAGTCGACCGCCAGTGGGACAGGGATCTCCGGCTGGGAGACGAACATGGTTCCTGGCTTTGCGATCGTGGCACGCTGCCGCTGCGCCGCAGGGAGGAACCCATACTCCGGTCGGGACGCTTCCGCCGCATCAAGGCGCCCAACGACCCGAATGGACGAGTTCGCGATGATCCGGCGTTCCACTTCGCTGGCTGTCTGCTGCGCCCCGATGAGGATGATGCCCAGAGACCGGCCGCGCTCGGCGATGTCGAGGAGCACGTCCTTGATCGGGCTGGCCCCCTCGCGCGGAGCGTACTTGTTCAACTCGTCGATCATCGTGAACAGAAGGCTGCCAGGACCGGCGACTTCTTTGCGGGCTGTTTCGGCCGCCAGGACGACGCCGACAACGAATCGCTGCGCCCTCTCCGGCAGATTGTGCAGGTCGATGACGGTGACCTGCTGCCCATCGGTTGTGATCTCGCGGCCGCGGACCGCGCCGGCGAGGCCCGATGTCCCGGACGGGTCGGGAAGATCGCCCCGGATCAGGTTGCTCAGAGCGCGCTGGCTTGACCGCAACCGCCGCAGGAACGCGTTGATCGTCCCGATTCCGATGGCATTACCCGCCCACTGCGACATGGTCGCATCATCAGTGAGTAGATCATTGAGCCTGTCGACCAGGTCGCCATAGGTGCGGCAGGTGACTCCGTCGACCACCACGGCGCCGTCTTCACCCGCCGGTTGGGCATCTCGCGAAAGGCGACCGGCCACGTTGTGCACGACCATCGTGTACTGCTGCCGGTCGTCCTCGGCGTCGGCGAACACATAGGGCAGTAGTTGTCGGGCACAGAATTCTTGGAGCGTCCACCAGAACGAAGTCACCCCGCTGGTCCGCCCGGCGACGTGCGGTCGCCCGGTCCGATCCCCCGGAGTCGGCGGGGCGTAGAACGCAGTCGATGCGAACGGCTCGGCCGGTAGCCCGAGGCGGTCATATGCCAGGCGCAAATCATCTCCGACCGGGCCAGTCAACCGCACATTGCGCTGGTCGAGAAACAGCAGGTCCTCACCCTTGACGGAAAAGATCAATGCTTTAGAGTTGTGCGACTCGCGCATTGCTCCGCCACGGAACATCGAGTGCAAGAGGAACAGCGCGAAGGATGTCTTGGTCGCAACGCCAGAGATTCCGCTGATGGAGATGTGAGCTCCACGGGTTCCGTCGACAAAATCCATGTTGACGAAGACCGTCTCCCCGTCACGGCTGGTGCCGACCGCCACCATTCGGTCCATGCGGTCGAAGTACAACGCCTGGTCGCGTTCCTTTCCTGAGGCTCGACGTACGACCTCCCCTGGCCGCGGAGGGACGTAGTACTCGGGCTCAACTCGAGTGGATGCCACCTCAGCAACCTCCTGCACCTCGGCAGGCATTACCCCGTCGGAGACCAGGAACACATCGCTGCCGAAGCTGACACCTTCGTGGCGGGCGCGAACCTCGGTCACGATGCCTGACGTGGTGACCAAACCGCGGCCGGGCACGGCTCTGGACGTGACGACGACGTCGTCCAGTTGCAGGTAAGCGCCATCCTCTACCGCGACATGCCACAGGAGCGGCGTCGAGTCCTGCAAACCCTGCACTCGGCCGACGCTGCCGTCCGGCGCACCATCAGACGGACTGCTGTCCATGGATTCATTTTGCGCCATGCGGGTCAGCGCTGCGACTCGAGCTTTTGGCGTGCGCGATTGCGGCGCTTGAGGAGATCCTCGACGGCGTCCTCACGCGCTGCGGCATTCCCGTACAAGGCGAGGCCACGCTCGGCCCACCACAGGCACGCGTCCCAGTCCTTCTTCTTCTGCTGGCGAATCGCCATCTGGCGGTAGGTCTCGAGCCGCGGCACCTTGCCCCATTTCGCGTTGAACGCCTGACAGATCGTCTCCATCTCGGCATCGTGACGTCTGCAGGCATCATCGAACTCGTCGAGCGCCGAGTCGTAGACGTCTCGGCAGCGGTAAAGCCGTGCCTCGAGTTCGGCGTACTGGAAGTGCCGGTCGATCGGATCCGGATCGGTTGCCAGCAGGTCACGCAGCATGGCGATCGCGGACCGATCCCCATCCGGCAACTCGTTGAACCAGGAAAGATCGTAGGAATTGTCCTCGGCATCAGTCAGCCAGGCCTCGCTGAAGCCGGTGCGCATCGCTCCGGTCCCGGGCTGGGGCCGGTTACCTGGGACTGGAGGGGTGCGTTGTACGCCGAAGTCGCGCGGGTCATGCTCCAGCCACACGCCGAGCCGCCCGGGTCCGTCGTTGCGATGACCGCCCCCGACGATGACACCCTTCAGCCCGACGTAAGCACCGCGCGAGGCCATCTGCTCATGAAGCGACCGGATGTACAGACCAGCGGTCTGACGATCCAGGTACCCGACAATCTGCCCCGCTATCAGAACCGCTATTGCATTCGGGTCGTAGGCGTTCTCCGGTTCCGGAACGAGCACAGCGGTGATCGTGTACCGCACCCTTTCTCCCAAGCGCTCGCCACAAATGGCCCAGAGGGCAGATTGGTAGTTACTCTCGCCAACCACTTCGAGATCGTCGTCACCTCCGAGGACCTGTACCTGTGGAGTGGTTGCCGCTTGCATTGCCCCCTGGCCGGCTGCCCGGCCACGCAGCCGATCGATCAGACCCATGGCTATTTCCCCCTCGCTTCGACGAGCACATCGGGATGGCGGGGTGCTCCGTTACGTCCAGGCGCGAACAATCGCTCGGGAAGCGTAATATTCCGCCCCTGCCGAGATTCTGCTTCGCCGTGTATGGGGCTCTTCGGAATCAGGCGTGGTTCGGTGTTCGTCGATAGGGCCGGGTGCCGTCGGCGGCGAGCAGGATGCGTAGCCGGTAGTTGGTGAAGTTG
>NZ_SLWM01000023.1:0-111488 GCF_004342085.1 Kribbella orskensis | reverse complement strand
ACAGCGGTGACGGCCAAGGCACCATGCCCGGTCGTCGTGGTGCGCGATCTTGACGCGGCCGGACCAGTGCTGGTCGGCGCCGACGGGTCCGCCGACTCCGAAGCTGCTGTTCTGTTCGGCTTCGAGGCGGCCGCCCGATCCGGCAACCCGCTGGAGGTGGTCTATTGCTGGCAACCGCAGAGCCGCCACGATGCATCGATCGACAGTGCCGAGGGACTTCTGCGGAACTGGCTGGCCGAGAGTGTGGCGCCGTACCGGGACAAGTTCCCGGGGGTGCGGGTCCGGGCCGAGGTCGTGGCAGGCCGGCCGGCCGCGGTACTGGCGGAACGCAGTAGCGCCAGTTCGATGGTCGTGGTCGGCTCCCGCGGTCGCGGCGGCGTCACCGGTCTGTTGCTCGGCTCGGTCAGCCAAAGGCTGCTGCACCACGCGAGCTGCCCGGTCGCCGTCGTACGCCCGACGCAGGAACACTGAGGCCGACGGCCGCGGTCCGAACGCAGGCGTTGAGCTCTGCTTCACACAGCGGAGAATCCGCCACGAAAGAGGCATGCTCGGCCGGGTCTGGGCCGAGCATGCCTCTTTCGTGATCTGTCAGCGCAGTCGGTAGGCGCGGATGATGGTCTGTTCGACCGTGCTCCCGCTGGAGTCGACTGCTTTGGCGCGCAGCGATACGTAGCCGCCGGTCGGGTGGCGCAGCACGATGACGCCGTCACCACCGTGGCCGCGGACTTGTTCCCGCCGCCAGGTCTTGCCGTCGTCATAGGACACCTCGACGGTCAGTGAGGTGACCTTGGCCGCCGGTGCTCCGGGGTTGGCGAGCACCTGGACGGGGACGATGGCGGTGCGATCGCCGGGGGCGGAGTTGGCCTCGTCGAGCGTGGGCGTGAACCGGACGACGCGTACGGGCAGCGACGCCGGCCGGTCACCGCCCGAACCGTCCGAGGTCCAGGTCCACACGAGGCCGACCTTGGTGGACACGTCGGTGAGGCTGCGGGTCGCCTCGGTCTCCATCCGGTAGCGGCCCGCGACCGGAGCGCCGCCTACAACGCACAGACCCTGGCTCGCGGATTCGCAGACCACCGTGCCGTCGCGGGAGAGCACCGTCCGCGCGCTATCCACAGCAGATTGTCCCGTGGTGTCGGGTGCGGTGCCGAACAGGCCAACGGCTAGCCGCAGGAACGTCGGGTACTGCGTGGCGCTGTCGGCCCTCCAGTCCGGGCCGGGCAGCGACGGGCCGAACACGGCGCGACAGTTCCACACGCCCTCTATCAGTCGGCGAGGCAGCACCATCCCAACAACCTGGTCGAGCTCGTCGAACCCGGAGAGCTGGACCAGGCGTTCAAGGAACTGCAGGGTGCCGCCAGGGTCGAGATCCGGGCTTTCGTCATGCCGCCATTCCTGACCGACGACACCGATGAGGCCTTCCACACCGTCGAAGTGGATCAGCTGAACGGCGGGGTCCGCTATCGAGTCGTCTACGACCGGGCAGGCTTCTACGCCCAGGGTGGGCTGGAATCGATGCTCGCCGACGTCTCCGCCGGTGAGGAGGTGCGGGTCTTGGATCGGCTGCCAGTCAAGCTCTTCCTGGTTGATGACCTGACGCCTGTGGTGCCGTGGGACGGTGGTGGGGGAGTGGCGAGCTCTCGCGCTCTGGTGATCCGGGGCACGGGTCTCCTGACTGGGCTGATCGCCTTGTTCGAGCAGACCTGGGAACGAGCTGCACCGTTCAGCGACGCCATGGCCGGTAGCTCCAGCGGCGAGGGCCACCTGCCCTTCGACCCCGAGTCACAACGGCTGCTGATCTTGCTACGGGCCGGCTTCACCGATGTCACGATCGCTAGGCAACTCGGCGTCAGCACCCGTACTGTGCAGCGGCGGATCCGTTTGCTGATGGAAGCGGCCGGTGCCGAGAACCGCTTCCAACTGGGTGCCCCAGGCGACCGCCCTCGGCTGGGTCAATCCCGTTCGCTGAATTGTCCGCCAACGGCTAAAGGCGTTCCTTCGAAACCAGCGGCATGCCAGACAGATCACGATCACAGGAGGCCTCACGAGTCCGTCCCTGATTGGTCAGCTGCCAGCGAACTCACGTTCGACCATGTCGATTTCCTGCCCGTCCGTACGACGCGTTCGTGATGGGGAACCGATAGTCGTGCGTGAATGAGAGGAACCAGGATGAAGGAGCTTGTTGACCTGGTCGGCCTGGGTGAGGTGCCGCCCGGCTGGTCGCATATCCGGAAGGAAGTGAGCCCAGGCGGGGCTCAGCCTCTTCCGGGTGCCTACCTCAAGTGGTACGACGTTCACAGCCCGGACCGGGTGATTTCGGAGGCTGAGCGGGACCAGGCTCGAAGGTTCTTGGAGTACGAGACCGACAGCGGTGCGCTCGCATTCCGCAACGAGCTCGGTTTCGTCATCCTGCATCGGTCGGGTGCGGCGTTCCACTTCCTGATCGTCTGTGTCTGGCGTGAGGTGAACGAGATGTGGCAGGTCCTGTACCTGAAAGAGGCCGACGGCACCTATCAGCAGATCCCTGACGCTGAGCGATTCCGTCCAGTGCAATGCGTGTGGGAGCTGGGGCCGACTTCGCATGAGCGAGAGGCGAGGTCGAGATACCTGTCCTCGCCACGCGACGAGGCATCGAAGCGGGCCTATGTGGAGGACCTCTACACGGGGACCGTCTGACTACAGCAGCGGTGTTCGGGTGCAGTCGATGGCGCTGATCATCGTTGTCATGGGCAACCTGATCCGCCGCCCCGGCATCGCCATTAAGGCGCGACTCTCGTAGCCGGGTACCTACGTGTTGGATGCGATCGCGAAACGCCGAGTCCCGCAAGGAAACCGCGGCCCGGGCACTGTGCCACTCGCCCCCCCACGCCCTGTCAGGCGCCCTGACCGCTAACGGGTCGCTATCTCGGCAGGCTTCCGCGGGCGGTGCAGGGTGAGGGCTGCGAGGGCGCCGAACAGGGGGAAGATGGCGATCACTGCGATCACCGTGGTCAGGCTGAACGACTTCGCGAGCGCGCCGGCGACAGCTGAGCCGGCACCGCCGCCGACGAAGAAGGTCAGGTTCAGCAGAGCGACCCCGCCTCCTCGTTGTGCCGGCTGGATCCGTGCGGACAGCAGTCCGGTCGCGACTACTTGAGTGCTGGCGAAGGCTGCGAAGCCCAGCGAGACGGCGCAGATCACCAGGACGGAACTGTCGAGCAGGCCCGCCAAGCCGAACAGCACAGCAGACGACAGGGAGGTTGCCGCGATCAAGACGCCGCCGCCGGCCAGCCTGCTCGCCCACCGGGAGAGGACGCCGCCGAGCACGGCTCCCGGCAGCAGCCAGGCGCCGACCGACAGGACCGACCAGCCGTGCTCGCGCACGAGGAACTGCGGTGCCGCGTACATCGCTCCGAAGAGCCCGGCGAACACACCGACTCCGGTGGCCATCACCCGGAGGAAAGTGGTGTCGGTGACCAACCAGCGCTGCACGAACCCTTCAGGTACGCGGGCCACCCGCAGCACCAGACCCGTCGCGCTCACCACCAGCGCCGCCGCCAGACCAGCGACCGCAGTGGTTGGAAGCTCCAGCGCCGACGACTGGATCAGGATGACGAACGAGGCGGCACTCACGCTGAGCAGGGCCGCCCCGGCCAGATCGACCGGCCGGTTCGAACCTGACCGGGACTTCGCCAGCCGCAGCGCGAAAGGCACAGCCAGCACCGAAAGCACCGGCAGTACCACCGTGAGCCGCCAGGTCAGCCACTCCGTCACCGCGCCGCCGGCCAAGGTGGCGCCGGCCGAGAACACGGCGATCGTGGCGCCGAAGGTCGCGAGCACCTTCGGTCGCTGATCCGGGGTGGACGACGACGCCAGGACCAGCGCGGACGCGGACGTCGCGCCGGACCCGGTCGCGAGCACCAGTCGGCCGATCACCAGCGCGACGATGCCCTGTGCCGACAGGCAGACCACCGCTCCGGCGACGAGCACACCCGCGCCGGCCAGCAAGGTCACCCGGACTCCGCGCGAATCGGCGAACCGGCCGGACAGCGCAGTACCGATGCCTAGGGCAAGGGCATGCGCGATCAGAACCCAGGCTGCGGTGGACGGCGTAGTACCGAGCGCCCGGGTGACGTCCGGCAGCGCGACCCCCGCGGCGGTCACCCCGAAGATCGCCGGGCCGAACAGGCCACCGAGCCGGAGCCCGGTCGAGCGTGCACTTGTTGTCATGACGGCCTGCTGTCGATCGGAGGGATGTTCTGGTTGAAGCGGAAGAGGTTCGCCGGGTCGTAGCGCCGTTTGAGCTCGGCCAGCCGCTGATAGACCGCCGGCGCGAAAGCGCGCGCGGTCTGCTTCTCGGCGCCGGGACCATTGAGGAAGTTGATGTAGGCGCGGCCGCTGCCCCACGGCCCGAGCGCCGCCAGCACGGACGCGGACATTCCGTCCGGCGGCGCGATCGTCGCCAGCGTGAACGCCGTGTCGCGGTGCCCGGTCGCGCTGGGCACCTCGGGCAGCCGCGCGACCGCGCCCCCGAGGTGTCTCAGCTCGACTATGTACGCCGAGCAGCCCGAACCCGGCCCGGCCACCTCGAGCAGAGTCTTGGCCGCATGCACGTCGAAGCTGTCGAGCAGGATCGACCTTTCCTGCAGAGGCATCGGGTCGACCGGATCCTGGTGGACCTCGCCGATCTCCGGATAGGGGCGCTCCGCGACCGTGTCGATGATGGGACCGAGCCCACGCAACGGGGCGAGCAGCCGATCGCCGTCCGCCGGGACGCCGAGGAAGGTGATCCGCACATGCGCGCTCACCCGTCCACGAAGTGGCGCCGGCACTGTCGGAAGGTCGGGCAGTCGCAACAGGGCGAGCGACGTGGTCATGGACTCAGGGAGTTCCGCGGTCCACCGCCACCACGTGTCGAGTACGGCCTCGGCCGACTCCGCCGCGAAGAACAGGCCGCCGCCGTAGAAGGTCCGGACCGGCATCAGCCCGAACTCCATCGCCATGACCACGCCGAAGTTGCCCTTGCCGCCGCGCATCGCCCAGAACAGGTCGGGTTCCTCGTCCACGCTGGCCCTCCGCGGGACCCCGTCGGCGGTGACGACATCGATCCACCTGACGTGGTCAGCGGCGTACCCGAACTGCCGCGCCATCGGCCCGAGACCGCCACCGAGGGTGTAGCCGACGACTCCGACCAACGGTGACGACCCGTTCAGCGGAGCCAGCCCGTACGGCGCGGCCGCCGCGATCACCTGGTTCCATCTGGCCCCGGCCTCGACCCGGGCGGTCCGTGCCTCCGGATCGATGTCGACGCCGCGTAGACGGCCGGTGGTGAGGAGGATGCCGCCGTCGACCGGTACGGAGATCCCGTGGCCGGTGGCCTGGACTCCCACTGGCAGGCCGCGCTCGGCGGCGTACCGGACCGTTGTCGCGATGTGATCGGCGTGCTCGGCGGCGACGACGAGGTCCGGCCGATGGACCGCGGCCGTGTTGAAGCCGGCCAGCTCGCTGTCCCAGCCGCGATGACCGGGAGACAGCAGTTGATCGCCGAGGAGGCGCTTCAGACTTGTCATACCGCGAGTCTGGGGAGCGCCGGCCGCCCGTCCCATCCCTCGTTTGAGGGTTTACGCGTGTTCCTATGCTGGTAGCGGCGAAGGGAAGCGGATGAGTCGATCGGACGAGCGTCGCATGCTGTTGTCGAAGGCCACGGAAGAGCCGGACGCGCTCGGGATGTTCGCGCAGGCGTCCGCGCGGCTGAGGCGAGTGGTGCCGTTCGACGCCGCGGTCTGGCGGGCCACCGATCCCGAGACCGGCATCCTGACCACGCCCATGCACGGCGAGAACATCGACGCCCAAGGTTGCTTCGAGTACTGGGAGACCGAGCTCCTCGCCGGCACCGTCAACCTCTACAGCGACCTGACCACGGCCCCGGTCCCAGTGGCGGGGCTCCGTGACACCACCGGCGACTGCCCGGGAACCAGCGCCATCTACGTGGACTTCATGAAGCCCCGCGGCCTGTACGACGAACTGCGGGCGGTCCTGCGCGTCGGTAGTCGTCCGCAGGGCACAATCAGCCTCTTCCGAACCAGCAAGGCCTTCAGCCGCGCCGATGTAGAGTTCGTGAACTCGCTCGTCACACCTTTGGCCAGGCGGCTCCGCTCCTATGCGACACCCGCTGAGTACGCCATAGCCGCGGGCGGCCCGGGGTTGCTGCTCTTCGACGCGGCAGGCTCGCTGGTGTCCGTCAACGACGAGGCCCGGCGCTATCTCGAAGAGCTCCCCGAGGGCGGTCCTTCAACGGACAGCCGACTGGATCTCCCTGTTCCGCCCTGGCTGCACACGATCGCCTTGACGGCCCGGAGCGGTCCCGCCTGGATCCGCCTGCGCACACGCGGGGGTCGCTGGCTGGTCTGCCACGCCTCGCCGATGGATGAGATCGGCGGAGGCCCGCAGGGATCCGCCGTCGTGCTCGAACCGGCGAAGGCATCCGACGTGATGCCGCTGGTCGCCGACGCGTACGAGCTGTCCGAGCGCGAGGTCGAGGTCACCCAGCACGTCGCGCGCGGGCTGCCGACGGAGAAGATCGCCGAGCACCTGTTCCTCTCGCCGCATACCGTGCGCGACCACATCAAGGCGATCTTCGAGAAGACCCAGGTGTCGTCGCGAGGCGAACTGGTCGGCAAGCTCTTCGTCGAGCACTACCGGCCCGCCGGCGAACAGACCGTCCAGGCCGCGGACGAGCGCCGCGCAACTGCCGGAAGTCTCAGCTGACCGGTCCCAGGTGGGACTTTGTGCCTTGCCTGATTCGGCTTCAGACGGTGGCGGTGGGTCTGCGAGCGCTCATTTGGTTGCGTCGATATCGCCCAGGGGTGACGCCGTACTGACGTTTGAACGCAGCGGAGAAAGCTATGTCTGAGGTATATCCGGCTTGTTGGGAGATGACGCGCAGTGGCGCGTCGGACTCGCGGAGCAGGCGAGCGCCGGTGGTCATTCGCCACCAGGTGAGGTAGGTGAGCGGCGGCTGCCCGATCAGCACTGTGAACCGCCGGGCGAAGGCCGCACGGGACAGGCCCGCCTCGGCGCCGAGTTGTTCGACCGTCCACGGATGCGCAGGGTCATCGTGAATGCTCGTCAAGGCCGCCGCGATCGCCGGATCGTTGAGCGCTGCCACCCAGCCGGTTGCCTTCTTGTTGTGAGGCTCCTGATCGAACCAGGCCCGCAGAATGTAGAGCAGGAGCGTGTCCAGCAGTGCCGGGACTATGGCGCCGAATCCGAGCAGCGGTCTCTCCAGTTCGCTGCCCAGCAGGTCGACTGTGGCGCGCAGCGATGAGTGGCACCCGACCTGTGCCGGCAGATGGACTATCTGTTGGACCTCCGACAGAAGCGGGTGCGCTCGTGTCTCGTCGAGCATGTACGCACCACAGAGAACAACTGTGGCAGCGCCTGACCCCTCGCCCCGTACCTGGCTGTACGGCTCTCTTTGGCGTTTGATCTCCGCAAGAGGGGTGGACGGGCTATCGGCCAGCCCGTGTGAGGTCTCACCGTGGACGAACGCGACGTCGCCCGGTCCGAGCGCGATCGGAGTGCCGTTGGGTGGCGGAATGAGCCAGCAAGACCCTTGGAGGACGACATGAAAGCCCGCTCCCTGACTCGACGGGAAGAACATGCCCCAGGGGGCATACAGCTCGTGGCGGGTCGAGTGGGGTGTGCCGGTGCGCATGGCAGCAATGACGTCGCTCAGTACATCCACAGCGACAGTCTATCGCTGTTTCACCATCAAGACGATCGCTTGTAAAGTCGAGGCAAACACTTATTGTTCGTCTCCGGTGGTCGATATAGCTTGATCCAAGCGGACTTAGTGTCCGGCCGGCGAAAGAGGACATCCCGATGGCAAAGACAGTGCGCTTCCATGAACTCGGCGGACCCGAGGTACTCAAAGTCGAAGAGGTGGAGATCGGCGAGCCCGGTAAGGGTGAATTGCGGATCCGGGTCGACGCAATCGGCTTGAATCGGGCCGAGGCACTTTTCCGTGCCGGTTTCTATTTCTATCAACCGACCTTGCCGGCCTCCGGTATCGGATACGAGGCCTCGGGGACGGTGGATGCTGTCGGTGACGGAGTGGACGGCTTCGTCCCCGGCGACGCGGTCAGTACCATCCCGGCGTTCTACATGAACGAGTACGCCACCTACGGTGAGCAGGTGATCGTGCCGGCTGCTGCCGCAGTGCGGCGCCAGGAGGGCATCGACGCGGTGACCAGCGCCGCGGTGTGGATCGCCTACACGACGGCGTACGGAATGCTGGTGGAAATCGGCCAGATCGGGGCCGGCGACACCGTGCTCATCACAGCAGCCTCCAGCAGCGTCGGTCTGGCCGCAATCCAGATCGCCAACCACCTCGGCGCCATTCCCATCGCGACCACCCGCACCAGCGACAAGAAGCAGCAGCTGCTTCAGGCCGGCGCTGCGCACGTGATCGCCACCGAGGAGGAAGATCTTGTCACCCGGGTCCGTGCGCTCACTGGCGACGGCGGCGTAGAACTGGCTGTCGACGCGATTGGCGGCGCAGGCGTCCACACGGTCGTCTCATCAGTCGTCCGTGGCGGCACCCTCGTCCTCTATGGCGCCCTCGACCCCAGTCCGATGCCGCTGCCATTTGCTGACGATGGCCGAGGACGCAACATCCGCTGGTACTACTTCGCCGAACTCACCCTGGATCAGCCGCAGCAGTTGCGTCGAGCAGAGCTCTTCATCAACGCCGGCCTGCGATCCGGCTCACTGTCGCCTGTCATCGACCGCACCTTTGATCTCGACGACGTCGTGGAGGCCCACCGCTACCTCGAATCCAACGCGCAGGTCGGCAAGATCGTCCTTACTGTCCGGCACTGAGTGGGGAAGACGGCGCGCTCCCGGGCCCGGGGCTTCGACCGGCAAGGACGCCACTATGAGACGAGGACAGATGACGGAAATGCATGAACGCCCCGCACCGGCGGGGGCGGGGTCCGAGCCGCCGGTCTGGCTGATCACCGGATGTTCGTCCGGTCTCGGGCTTGCGGTGGCCCGGGCGGCGATAGAGCGAGGTTTCCGGGTGGTCGCCACCGCGCGTGATCCACAGGTACTCGACGACCTGACACATCACCGGCCGGACTCCTTGTTGCGGTTGCGGCTCGACCTGCTCGATCCGGACTCGATCGAGGCTGCCGTGCGGGATGCGCTCGACCGGTTCGGGCGGATCGACGTGCTGCTGAACAACGCGGGGACTGCGACCTTCGGCGCGGTCGAGGAGTTGACGGACGACTTGCTCCGGGCACAGCTGGAAACCAACCTTGTCGGATCACTGGCAGTCACGCGGGCGGTATTGCCAGCGATGCGACGTCAGGGATCCGGGCGCATTCTGCAGATGAGCTCGATGGGCGGCCGGTGTGCCTTTCCCGGGCTGGGTGCGTACCACGCCAGCAAGTTCGCACTCGAGGGCGCATCGATCGCGCTGGCCCAGGAGGTCGCCGCGTTCGGCGTCTTCGTGACGCTGGTCGAGCCTGGTGACTTCCGCACGCCAGTGCTGGCTCCTGCCCGGCTGACGACCGCGGATCCGATGCCCGAGTACGCCGACACGGTCGGCAGGGTCCGCGAGGCGATCGCGAAACTGGACGGGAACCAGCCGGGTGACCCGGACCGTGCCGCGGCGGCGATGATCGCCATCGCGGCCAGTGCAACGCCCCCTCTGCACCTCGCGCTCGGACCAGACTGCTACGCGCGGTTCAAGGAGCAGCTCGAGGCACAGCTTGCCGAACTCGAACAGTGGTCACACCTCACCCTGTCCACCGACCTGGTGCCGGACGCGCCGGCCGCGAACGGTGGCACGCACAGCTGATGCCGCCCGACGCCGCTTGTTCGGCGGCCGGCCGGTAGTGCTCGACGAAGAGTTTCTGACCACGGTTTGGGTTCGCCCGGGATACGAGTAGTATGAAAGACATAAGATACGAATCTCGGAGAGTTGGAGTTGGCATGATCGTGGTCACGGGAGCGACCGGCACCCTCGGGCGTCCGCTCGTTGCATTGCTGAAGGATCAGGGCGTCGCGGTGCGCGCGGTCGCCAGGTTCGCCGACGCGGGGACGGTGCCGGTCGGAGTCGAGGTCCACAAGGCGGATCTGGCCCGGCCGGAGGAGGTCGCGCCTGCTCTGGAGGGGGCAAGCGCCCTGTTCGTGCATCCGCGTGCAGTCGGGGAGAGTGCGGCCAAACTGGTCGCGCTTTCCGCCGAGAAGGGGGTACGGCGAATCGTGGTTCTGTCGGCGATCAACGTCGACGACGACCCGTCGTACCAGCCGTCGCGATTGAACGGTGATCGCAACAAGGAGGTGGAGGACGCTGTCGCCGGCGGGGGACTGCCGTGGGTGGCGGTACGGGCCAGTTCGTTCGCCACCAACGCCATCGGCATGTTCGGTGCTCAGGTGCGCGCCGGTGATGTCATCCGGGCCCCGTACGGCGACTTCGCCGAGGCTCCGCTCCACGAGGCGGACCTGGCCGCCGTGATCGCCCGTGCGCTGATCGACAACAACCTCGACGGACGCCGGATCCCGGTGACTGGCCCCGATTCGGTGACTCACGAGGAGATGGTCGACGTCATCGGCGAGGTGATCGGACGGCCCCTCACTTTCCAGGAGGTCCCGGCGGAGCTGGCTGTGCGCGGAATGGTCGCGAATGGTCTGCCGGAGGCTTTCGTCAACGCGCTGATGGCGAGATACGAACGAGGTGCCGGGAATCCTGCCCCGGTCACTGACGAGGTGGAGCGGATCCTCGGCCGCCCGGCCCGCAGCTTCGCCCAGTGGGTCGCGGACCATGCGGACGCCTTCCGGGCGGTGGCGTCATGACCATCGACAGCCGCCGTACTCCGGACGCCAGGTTCGAGGGGCTGCTCGACTACCCGTTCGAGCCGCATTACTTGGAGATCGATGCCGGCGACGGCGCTGATACTCGGCTACGCGTGCATTACATCGACGAGCGACCCGATCCGGCCAAGGCGTCCGGCGAGACCGTGCTTCTGCTGCACGGCGAGCCGACCTGGAGCTACCTCTACAGACACGTCATCCCGCCATTGGTCGCGGCCGGGCACCGCTGTGTCGCCCCCGACCTCGTCGGCTTCGGCAAATCCGACAAGCCCGCCAACCGATTCGACTACACCTACCAGTCTCACGTGGACTGGCTCCGCCAGGTCGTCCTCGACCAGCTCGAACTGTCCGCCGTGACGATGGTCTGTCACGACTGGGGTGGCCTGCTGGGCCTGCGCCTGCTGGGCGAACATCCGGACAGGTTCCGACGTGTCGTGGCGACGAGCACCTCGATGCCGACGGGGGATCGGGAGCCCAGTGGTCCGCTGTCCATCTGGCTGCAGATCAGCCAGCGGTCGAACCCGTTCGTGGCGAGTCAGGTCGTGGATCGCGGTACGGTCACCGAGCTCGAGCCGGCGGTCCGGGCGGCATACGACGCGCCGTTCCCCGACGAGGGCTACCTGCAGGGCGCCCGGCAGTTTCCGCTGCTGATCCCTTTGACCCCGTACGACGTGGCGACCGTACCGAATCGCGAGGCATGGTCGGTACTGCGGACCCTGTCCATCCCCTTCCTGTACGCGCACGCCGATCACGACTGGGGAGTCGGCGAGGGCAGGACGACGCTGCGCGAAGCGGTTCCGGGTGCGCGGGAGGTGGTCATCGAGAACGCCGGCCACTTCGGCCTGGAAGACCGCGGGCCCGAGTTCGCCGCCGTGGTCGACGAGTTCATCGGGTCCACCGCCACCGTGGAGAGGACTGCGTGAGCAACATGTCGATCCTGAAGGTCGTGCGGGCGGCAAGCCTGCTGTTCACCGGGCTGTTCGCCGGGTTCCTGCTCGGTGTGCTCGTGCTGGAGAACTCGTTGCGGGGTTACGGTGCCGCGGTTTACGCGCAGGTGCGGCAGGTCGAGCTCGACTCGCTGGACACGCTGGCCTCCGTCACGTTGATCCCGGCGCTGGTCAGCACTCTGGTCGTGGCCGTCCTGGCCATCCGGGCCAGAGGCAACGATCGGTGGTTGCTGCTGGCGGCGTTCGCGCTGCTGCTAGTGGTGTTCGTGACATCGCTGGCGGTCAATCTGCCGATCAACGGTGATCAGGCCGACTGGTCGGTGCAGGCGCCGCCGGCGGACTGGGCGAGTGTGCGGGACCGCTGGCAAGCGGCCCATGTGGTCCGCACCGTGTCCGCAGTACTGGCGTTCTGCTCGCTGGCTGTCGCCGCTGTTATCCGTACGGCCCGCAGTACTGCCGGTGGACGAAACGACAGCGCGCTGGTTGGGAGCAAAGCCGGTTCATCTCACTAATAGCCCGCACCGGACAGACCACCGGAACACCTCGTTCAGTCCCGCCGCTGAAGCCGGCGGCGGGACGTCGTCTCTGAGGCCGTCGTCGAGGCAAGGGAAAGTTGCGAGTCCTAAAGTAGTACGAGGATCGTATGCTATGATTTGAGTATTTAAATTGATTCCTCGGTCGGAGTCCTCAACTGGCAATCGTGAAGATTATGCGGTCCGCGGTCGCCATGATTGCGGAGACCGGGACCGTTGCGATCTTCAACAGTCCTTGCGAGGATTCGACGCGGGCTCGCGGCCAGCCGGACGCCGCTCCGGCTGTACCGGCCGGCCGGCGACCGCGTCGCAGCTCGCGGGACGTTAGTAGAGTGCTGTGCGGACGTCGTGCGACCTGAGGAGCAGATTTTATGAGTTCGGCATCTTCTGGCGAGGCGAGGCGCCGACGGCGGCTGGCGAGCGAGATCAAGGACTCGCTCCGCGAGTTGAGCAACCAGCTGTCGTTGCTCAACCACCAGGTCGGTGCACACCTCGACCTGAAGGACGTCGACCTGGACTGCCTGGAGCTCATCACCCGGCATGGCCCGATGAGCCCGAGTATCGTGGCGAGGCGCGCGGGGCTGCATCCCGCGACCATGACCGGTGTACTCGACCGCCTGCAACGCGGCGGCTGGATCGTCCGCGAACGTGACCCCGAAGCGGCGGACCGCCGCGCCGTGACCGTCCGTGCCCTGCGCGACCGCAACGCCGAGGTCTTCCAGCTCTACTCGGGCATGAACACCACGATGGACGACCTCCTCGCCGACTACTCAGAAGCCGACTTGGAACTCCTCGCCGACTTCATCCAACGCACCACCACCGCAGGCCAGTCCGCGACTGCGACGCTCGCCGAGGTCTGAGGCGCCGGTCGTCGATCCGGGTTGGCGGTCAGACCGCCCCCGCTGCTTCGGCCAGATGTTCGAGGACAACGCGTACTGCGGGATGGCGTGCGCCACCTGGCCGGGTCAGGGTGAAGATGTGGCGCGCGGTCGCGGGGGTGATGGGTAGCAGAGCTACGTTCTCAGGCCTGTGGAGCGTGGCCAGTTGGGGAACCAGGGCGACTGCCTCACCTGCGGCCACGAGGGCGAGCATGGCAGAGAACTCTGCGCACTTCGCGACCGTGCGAGGTACGAAGCCGGCAGCGCGGCAGGCATGTTCGACCATCCGATAGCAGGCACTCATGGCGTCTGGTACGAGCCAGTCCCGGTCGGCCAGCTCGGCGAGTGGCACTGGCAGTGGCCGGCTTCGTGGTGCGTTCAACGGATCGCCGGCGGCGACTGCCAGGACTACCGGATCGGCGAGCAGCGCCTGCCGTTCCACGGATGTCGGCATCGGACCCGGAGCGAGCTCATACGAGTAGGCAATGACGATGTCGGCATCGCCACGCATGAGTGCATCGAGGCCCTGCTCCGGTTCGAGGGTGGTGAGCTGGAGTCGAATCCTGGGCGCGTGTTCTGCGCGCAGCTGTTGCCACGTTTCGGCGACCAAGGTGCCCATCGCCGAGGAGAAGGCAGCGACTCGAACTGTGCCGGCGATTTCCGTGCCCAACGCGACAAGATCGGCTTCGGCGGCGGCCAGTTGATCGAGGACGATGCGGGTGTGTGCGACGAGCAGCAGGCCGGCTTCGGTGAGCCGCAGTCGGCGGCCGACTCGCTCGACGAGTTGGACGCCGGTCTCTCGCTCGAGCTGGGCCAACTGCTGGGAGACCGCCGGCCCGCTGATATGTACGGCCTCGGCTGTCGCCGTGACCGTCCCTTCCGTGGCCAGGACGTTGAGGAGGCGGAGTCGCCGCAGCTCTAACATTAAGCTCACCTTATGGATTCGGAGGAAGAACAGAAGTAGACTTTACGATAGGGGATCGCAAGACTTGAGTCGTGAAGACCAACCGGGCATGGGCCGCTCTGGCGGCCACCATCGTGTTGTGGGCGGTGGCCTTCCCCGCCATCCGCGTCGGATTGGCAGGGTATGGCCCCGCGGCACTCGCGCTCCTGCGCTTGATGATCGCTTCGGCATCGCTCGCGCTGGCCGCACCGATCCTGGGTCTGCGTCGGCCGGCCAGGCGCGACCTGCCGCTGATCGCGCTGGCAGGTCTGACCGGGATGGCCGGCTACCAATTCCTGCTGACGTGGGGTGAGGTGCACGTTCCAGCCGGAACCGCGAGTCTCATCATTGTCACCAATCCCGTCTACAGCGCCGTCGTCGCGATGCTGTTCATCGGCGAGCGCATGACTGCGCGCCAGGTCGTCGGAGCAGGGGCCGCGCTCGTGGGGACCATCGCCATCGCCACCGCCAGGGCTGGCGTGGAAATCGATCGTTCTGCATGGGTCATCCTGGCGGCGGCCGTCGCTTTCGGCTCGTACCACGTAGCCATCAAGCCGCTGCTCAGCCGATACAGCGGCCTGGAAGTGACGGCCTACGCGACGTGGACCGGCACGCTGCTCTTGCTGCCGGGCCTGCCGGCCCTCGTGCAGGCGATCCCAGACGCAACTGCCCGAGCCACCTTGGCGGCTGCCTTCCTGGGAGTGGCGCCGTCCGCCCTGGGTTTCGTGGCCTGGGGTTATGCCGTCGCGCGTCTGCCGGTGACGACGGCGACTGGTGCCCTGTACTTGGTTCCACCCATCGCGGTCGTCACCGGATGGCTCTGGCTCGGCGAGAACCCGCGAGCCATCGAACTCCTGGGCGGCGTCCTCGCGATCGCCAGCGTCGCATTCGCCAACAGCCGACGCCGACCGGGGCCAGACCCGCAACGGAAGGCGCCCGAGCTGACGAAGCGCGGGTCCAGGGTCCGCAGATGAGGTCAACCGCAAGAGCGGCACCTTGATGTTCCGCCGTTCAGCTTCACGATTGCGATCCCCCAGTAACTCCGCGAAGCGGAGGCCCTGCCGCACACCAAAGTGTGGCAGGGCCTCTGTCTCGTAGAGCACGAACCGTTTGTGTAGCCACTTTGGGCCAAGGACGCCGCTAAGGCAATGTCGTTGTGACCTTGCCGTAGCGGCTTTGTGGGCCGGTCACCAGTTCGATGACGGGTCGACTTTCAGCCCCAGGTGGCGCCGGCGGGTTCGCGGATGGTGGTGTTGAGACGGTTGAACAGGTTGGTGATGCCGATCATGAGGATGACCGCGGCCAGCTGCTGCTCATCGAAGTAGTGCGCCGCCTCTGCCCAGATCTCGTCGGTCACAGCCTCCGGTCGATCCGCCAGCCGGGTCGCCGCCTCTGCCAGCGCCAGCGCGGCCCGCTCCGAGTCGGTGAACAGGTTCGACTCGCGCCATGCGACTACCTGCAACAGCCGATCCTCGGTCTCCCCGGCCTTCCTCGCGCTCTTCACACCGGCGTCGACGCACGGGCTACAGCCATTGATCTGGCTCGCGCGCAGATGCACCAGTTCCAGCGTGGTCTCCGGGACACCTCCCTTGTGCATCGCTTTGTAGATGTTCTGGATCCCCGTCATAGCGTCCGGAAGCACCATGGCAGGGTTCTTCATCCTGGCAGTCATCTTGACCTCTCCATTGATCCGTTTCGGTCGTTCACCGCATTGACGCATTCAGCAAAGGAAAGGTGACTAATCCAGCCGTGTAGGCAATAGAGCGGGTCGAGTTGCATGCCGGCGTCTGCTCAGGCCAGGAAGTCGATCAAGGACTTCGAGACCAGCTCCGGGTCTTCTTCGCACAGCCAGTGCAGTGCCTTGTCCACGGTGATGACGCCGCGGATGTCCGTCGCGATCTGCGGCAGAGTGTTGTCGAACCACGGGCGGGACGTGGCCGCGATCAACCCCAGCAGCGGCATGGTGACCTTGACGTAGGTCTTCATGTCCGCGATGTCCTGATGGACCGCCTGGTACCACGCGTTCGAGGCCCGGATCGCGTCCGGGTCGTCGTACCACGAGGTGTAGACCCTGCGGTCCGCGTCGGTGACGTTGTCCTGGTTCCGCAGACCGATGCCGTAGTGCCAATCGATCAGGCACCTCGAACGGGCCTGCAACAGTTGGCCGGGTAACTCCTTCACCTGGTTGAAGGCCCACCACCACATGTGCACGCCGGCACCGGGCTTGGTCAGCATCGGTAGGTCGTAGAGGGTCGGGTCAGGATGCAGGACGTCCAGCAGAGCGAGCCGGCGGGTCGCGGCCCCATGGTTGGCCGCGAAACTGAAGGCGACCATCGCCCCGATGTCGTGCCCGGCAATGTTCACCTGCCGGTACCCGAGGCTGCGGACCAGCTCGTAGATGTCGCGGGCCATCGTCTTCTGGTCGTAGCCGCCCGCCGGGCGCTCCGAGGCGCCCATGGTCGTCGACCGGAGATCCCGGTCCTCGCTGCCCTGACGCACTCCGGCGGACGAAGGTGACATCGCCGATCGCCACCCCCACCGCGATCGTGGCCGCGTCCAGTCACCTTGCTCCGGTTTGATCCGTCAGCTCTGTGAGGGAGAACAGAGAAGGGTGAACGATGGACAAGCAAGAGTTCCTGGCCGACGGGTTCGAGGCGCATCGGCCTCATCTGAAGGCGGTCGCGTATCGGATGCTCGGCTCATTGAGCGAGGCCGACGATGCCGTTCAGGAGGCGTGGCTGCGGCTGAATCGGACCGACACCAGCGATGTGCAGAACCTGGGCGGCTGGCTGACCACCGTTGTGGGCCGGGTCTGTCTGGATCTGCTCCGCCGGCGGAACGCCCGCCGGGAGGCGCCGTACGAGACGCATCTGCCGGACCCGATCGTGAGCCGTCAGGAAACTGTCAACCCTGAGGACGAGATCCTGATCGCCGATTCGGTCGGCTTGGCGTTGCTCGTGGTTCTGGAGTCGCTCGGACCTGCCGAACGGCTTGCCTTTGTCCTGCACGACCTGTTCGGCGTGCCGTTCGAGGAGATCGCGACGATCCTCCAGCGCTCGGTTCCCGCGTCCAAGCAGTTGGCCAGTCGCGCCCGCCGCCGGGTGCGCACCGCCGCTCCGGCGCCTGATCCCGACCTGGCCCTGCAACGACGAGTGGTCGAAGCGTTCCAGGCCGCATCCCGCGACGGGGACTTCGCCGCGCTGGTCGCGTTGCTCCACCCGGACGTCGTCCTGCGCGCCGACCGCGGCCTGATCGCGGGCGCCGGCTGGACAGAGATCCGCGGAGCCGCCGCGGTGGCCGGTCAGGCTCTCACGTTCCGGCGCCTGTCCGCCTTCCCGCTGCCGGTCCTTGTCAACGGCAACGCCGGCGTGATCACAGTGGCCGACGGCCAGCCGATGGCGGTGATGAGCTTCACGATCACCGGCGGCAAGGTGATCGCGATCGACATCCTGGCCGATCCCGCGCGGCTGCGGAAGCTCGACATCGACGTACTTGGCGGAGACTGAGGCCCGGCGATACCTCTGTGCGGCTCGGTGTGTCATTGCGGCGAACGAAAATCTGTCATCGCGTTGGAAGGTCTCATGTCTGCACAGGACGCCACAGAAGTCGAGATCGCCGCACCGCCGGTCGCACGAACCAGACTGGCGTTGCTAGTCATCGGTGTCGCGCGGTTGATGATTCGCGGACGGGTGGTGTGCCTTCACTATTCCCGCGCCGGAGGACGATCACCGCGATGCGCTGTGGACTGCGACCCGTTGTGCTGCAACCCTGGCGTCGTGACTGCATAACGGATCCTGACTATCAGCCCTGACGAGCCGCAGTGCAAGACCGCTGCATTCCGATGGCTGCCATCCGCGTCGTCGGCGTCGGACAATCCCAGCCGAGGAAACCCGGCAACAACTCCAAGCAGAAACGAGTGACGCGATGGCTGTGGTTCTCCGCAACTTCGACGCGTACGGCGTCGGCTATACCGCTCGCGGGCAGGGCACCCAGATTGTCACCGCGGTTATCAACTGCTATCAACAGGGCGCATGGGTCGCACAGATCCAGTTCCTGCCCCAGAGCCTCCCATTCAACGACGGCGGAGGGCTGGGCGGTGGGGACCTGCTGGTCCTCTATTACGAGCCCACGCAGTTCCAGGACGTTTTGGCGATCCTGCAGCGCGAAGGGCCACTCGCGGTTTGGTTCGACCTGGATCAAAGCTACGGATACATCCTGACCACATCACCCGAGCCGGTCGGCGAGATGGAGGACCTTGTTCAGCAGCTGGTACCCGTCGGACGCTCAGACGTATAGACGGCGCCTGGTCAGCCAGACCTCGCGCGACCCATCGGCTCGCCACCGACCTCGACGGCAAAGTCGTCGGTTGTCGGGACGGACCCGGGCCTGGTTTTGCGCGGTTCGGCACGTCCTCGCGAGCTCACCTAGTGCGGCTATAACGCGATGGGGCAGAGTGGCGACCAGGCGCACGAAGGTCAGGGTGACCGCTCCCGACGTGCCAAAGTAGATGCCGACGGCAACACTTCTGTCGAGAGGCAAGGTCAACGACCTGCAGTCGGAGCGTCGTCGGCGGCGCGCCCGAGCGCCTGCGCAGCGGGTCAGCTCGTCTGTTCGAAGTGGTCGACGATCACGCGCCCGATCCGGCCGATCCGATCTTCTTCCTCCTCGTAGCTGCCGCCGAGATCGTTCGCGAATACCGCAACGGTGATGGGGCCCGAGGGTGAGTAGACGATGCCGATGTCGTTGGCGTCCCACGGTGGGTTGTCGCCGGTCTTGTGGCCGACCGGATGCTCGACGAGACTTGGCAGGCGTCGCTCGCCTAGCTGCTGTCGGTTGCCGACGACGCTGTTGACCACGAGGTCGGCCGTTCGGCGCTTCGCTGAGGCGATGACGGGCTGCCTGTCGGTGGCCTGGCGTCCGGTGCTCGGACGAGTCTCCGGCGAGACCTTCGTCCCACCGCGCGTGTTCGCAGCCGATGACGGAGACGCGACGGCTTGCGGATCTGTCGGGGATGAAGGCGACGCGTTCTACTGCGCGGCGAGCCTGGGGATCTACTTCGATTGGGAGATGTTCGCCGCAGTCGACGATGGCGACCGGCTCGACACCGAGATCGACCTGATGGACATGGTCGCGCATGAGTACGGACACCACATGCAACTCCTGTCTGGGATCGACGAGCGCTATGAGCTCCGGTACGACGACACGACCGGCGAGGCCCAGTTGCGGCTGACCCGGCGGATGGAGCTGCAGGCGAGCTGCTTCGCCGCAGCGTTCCTAGGCGCGAACCGGCGCTCATTAGGACTCACAGGCGACCGGCTCGAGCACCTGATGTCCACCATCGAAGTGGGGGACGATCCAGAGTCCGGACCGGCCGATCATGGATCAGCGGAGAGCAACCGGTATTGGGGACAGGCGGCATTCAAGTCCGGGAGTCCGCGATCCTGCAACACGTGGTCGGCGCCGGTGGAGCGGGTGAAATGAGCTGCTATCTCTTGAGGCTGGGCGGCGAAGAGCTTGTTGGCGCCTGACGACAGCGGGACGGAGGGCTGGTGATGGTCGGTACCAAGGCGGCAGTCGGAGACTGCCGCCGGACTTGTAGTTGCGGCTTGCGACTGATCGTGGGCGGCATTTCCTGGGCGCGACCAGACATCTTCATCGTCGACTCTCCAACTCACGGTGACATGGTCCATGCTCGTGCAGGGCTGACCCGCCTGATGGCGAACCCGGAACGTCTGCGCGGCCACGGTTGAAACCAGTCAGACCGAAGTTGACCGCATCCATGTATGGGTCTGGGAGTACAGCCGACCATTGGGTGACCGGGATGCGACAGTAGCGGCGACATGGCCAGACCCGAGTTGGGGCTGCTGCTCAACCTAGATCGGAGACCCGGTATGCGTCTTGTCGGCGAGCTACTTCCTCGACGAACAGCGACTCGCGCGCGGCCAGCGCGCGGATGCCGAAGACGAACGCGGCATAGCCGTAGAGGTCGAGCGTGACCGGTGGGAGTTTGCGGGTGTCGATCAGTTCCTGGGCCACCACGGCGAGTCTGCGGTTGCCGTCCTGTGAACAGCGCTTGAGGACAGCGAACGCGCGATCTTGGTCGACGCGGTAGCGCTCGATCAGCAAGCCCGTTGTCTGTCCGATCAGCCGGTTGGAGTCGATACCGCCCTGGCGGCACCGTGCGTGTTTCTGGTCCTCGGAGTGCTCCGGTCGCGCGAATCACCAGGATCAGGTGACGCCACCTCACCTGCCCGGTGGCGACGCTGGCAATGGCCCGCCTCCCGGCAGGGATTTCAGCAGTGGATTGAGGTGGGCGAGCCCGCCCGGGAGCGCTGCCAAACCAACCCCAACCGAACGGAGATCCTCCGTGAGCACCGAGCAGCGGGAGAACCTCGAATCAGTCCTGCGACAGTCAGCCTTCCCCGTCGGCATCGACGTCAACGAGCAGCGGCGGCTGCTCCGCGAGTTGACATCGGCGCAGCCGCTGGCCGCCGACGTGACCGTGACCGCGGCCGCACTGGGCGGCATCCCAACCGCCGAGATCACAATCGACGGAATCGAACCTCGCTACGTTGTTCTCTACTTCCACGGCGGCGTGTACGTACTGGGGGACGCCTTCCTCGCCGCTGACCTGGCCTCGCAGATCGGCCGGCGGACCGGCGCAAAGGTCATCTCCGTCGACTACCGGCTCGCCCCCGAGGCTCCGTATCCTGCGGCGGTCGATGACGCTCTTGCAGCCTACGAAGCCCTGCTGCGAAACGGCACTGCCCCTTCGGACATCGCCTTCGCGGGAGAGTCGGCTGGCGGCGGCCTCGCCGTCGCCACCCTGGTCAACGCCCGAGATCACGGTCTGCCCTTGCCAGCCGCAGCCTTCGTCATGTCACCGTATGCCGACCTCACCCTGGCCGGGACGACCATGGAAACCAAGCGCGAGGTCGACACGCTGATGAGCCGAGATAACCTCCAATCCCGAGTCACCGACTACACGTCGGGACGAGACGCCGCACTTGGCCTCATCAGCCCGATATTCGCCGATCTGTCCGGCCTGCCGCCCCTGATCATCCAGGCCGGAACTCACGAGGTTCTCCTCGACGACGCCGTCCGCCTCGCGCAACAAGCCGCCACCGCCGACGTCGAGGTTACCCTCGACATCACCCCTGGAGTGCCGCACGTCTTCCAGACCTTCTATCCGATGCTCGACGAAGCGGCCGCTGCACTGGACAGAGCCGGACAGTTCCTGTCGGCGCATCTCGCCGGCCCAGAACGCGTCACCGCAGAGCGAAACGCAGATCGCAAGGAATGACGGACTCAGTCTGTGGCTGAGACCACCCGGGACTGGTCACGCGCGGCCGGATGACAGGAGGCGTAGGTCGCGGCCGCGCTGTACGGCGGAGGAGCGGTCGGTGGCGCCGAGCTTGGCGTAGATACGGCGGATGTGGGTGTTGACGGTGTTCAGGGAGACCGACAGCTCCGTGGCGATCTCGGGCCGGGTGAGGTTCGTCGGCAGGTAGCGGAGCACGCGTAGCTCGGTGGGGCTGAGGTTCTCAACCGGCGCGGGAGCAGTCGCGTTGGTGGGACTGTCGCCGTGGACGGCATCGAGGATGTCGGCGACCAGCGCGGCGTGCGAAGTACCGTGCGGTGGCAGGGCGGTCAGCAGCTCCCAGGCGCCGGTCATCGCGAACGGCACGATCAGCCGGTCTGGTTCGGCCAGGTGCAGCGCTTGCTCGACGGCTGCTCGCGCGGCGCGCTCATCGCCCAGATCCCGGCAGGCGAGTGCGTCCAGCAGGTGAGCCTCGATCAGAGTGGCGTACGGGTTGTCCGGGGCACTGCGATCGAGAACGGGCTGGAGTTCGCGATGGGCGGCGGCGGGATCGTGCTCGGCGAGGCGGATCACCGCGGCCGCGTTGCGGATCTCGCCGGCCGTGGCCAGCTGGTCGTCGACGGCGGCGAGCGTGGCTCGCGCCTGGTCGACATTCCCGAGACGGGCCTGGGTGGCGATCGTCCAACCAGTGACCCGGGACGTCAAGGCGTGCTTCCCGGTGATGCGAGCGCGCCTCTGCTCGGCGGCGATGAGCTCGGCCAGTGCCTCGCGATGCCGGCCGCGCGCCGCCCGGAGGATCGCAGTGATGAGGTGGATGAGAAGGCGGAGGCCCGGCTCTCCGCCGGCCTCGGTGGCACGCCTCGCACGCTCCAGCCATTCCTCGCCGCGGTCGAACTCGCCCGCCGAGACGAGGATCCCGGCGAGCGTCGCCTGCGCGGGTGCAATCACCGGTTCGGCGTCCCAGCCGTGCCGCGCCGCCTGCGCTATGGCGTTCTCGCAATGCTGCCGGGCCAGGGCAAAGGACTGGCCGGTGGTGGCGAAACCGAGGTGGGCGAGGCAGGCCACCTCCAGGTACGGTCGCCCGATGTCGCGGGCGAGAGCCGCGCCCTCCAACAGACTCTTCTCGCTCTCCGCCAGCCGCAGCGACCACGCCTCGGTAACACCAAGATTCAGCAGCGCGATGGAACGCAGATCGTTGCCCAGGGCCACATCTGCGGTGGACTGTCCGACGGCCGTGGCGGGCAGCGCGTCCACCTGCTCGAACACGCTGTCGAAGTGACCGCGCAGGCGCGCTAACAGCAGGTCCAGGCACGCTAGGGCCATCCGCAGCTGGTGCTGCCGGTCGGACGGCGTCGTCGCGGCGTACGCCCTGACCACCTCGAGGTGCGCGTCGGCCTGGTCGAGGTGGAGTTGGTCGAGATCGGCGATCGCGTGCACCAGGGCCAGCCCGGGGAAGTCCTCGCCGATCCGGGCCGGGAAGGTGTGCAGCAGCACGGCCACGGTCCCAGCCTGGCCATCGAGGGTGAGGCTCAGGGCGTGGTCGGTGAGCAGGCGGGCCGCCTCGGTCCAGTCACCGGCGGCCTGCAGGTGGCGGATGGCGTCGGGTGTGTCGCCATGGTTGGCGAACCACCGCGCGGCGATCCGGTGCAGTTCTGGGACGTCTCCGGGGGCGGTGCGGCGCAGCTCCAGCCCGAGCAGACCGCTGAACATGTGGTGGTAGCGGAACCAGGTGCGAGCGGGATCGAGCGACACGACGAACGCGTTGGCGTCCTCGAGATCCAACAGGATCCGTTCCGATCCAGCGGCGCCGGTGAGCAGGTCGGCCAGCTCGCCGTTGACCCGGTCCAGCAGGGACGTACGCAGGAGCAGGCGTTGTACCTCCGGTGGCTGGTGGTCCAGCATCTCGGCCATCAGGTACTCGGCGACCGTGCGGTCACTGCCGGAGAACTCGGCGACGAACCGTTCGGGTTCCGGGTGCCCGGCCAGGGACAGGACGGCCAGCCGCAGCCCGGCCGCCCAACCTTCGGTCCGCTGGTACAGCGTGGTCACCACCTGGTCTGGCAGCGTGATCCCGGCGACCGCGAGCAGTTTGCGAGTCTCGTCCTCGGTGAAGAGCAGTTGCGCGGCGCGGATCTCGGCCAGTCCTCCCGCCAGCCGGAGCTGATGCAGGCGCAGCGGAAGGTCGCGGCGGGTGGCCACGACCGCGTGGACATCGGCAGGGAGGTGCGTCAACAGGGCCGTGAGCTGCTCGTTGGCCTCGGTGGAGGTCAGCTCGTGCAGGTCGTCGATGATCAGTACGAAGGGCTCGCCGTACGCCGCGAGCTCGGTCAGCACCCTGTCCACCATGGCTTGGCCGTTGAACCCGGGAGCCGTGGCTGGGTCCTCGGTACCGCGGACCGCGCCTAGCACGCTGAGCCAGAACAACTGCGCGTCGTGCTGGCCGGGCTTGACGGACAGGAACGCGATCCGGCGGTCCTGGCGCCGTCGGTCGGCCCACGCGCGCAGTAGCGACGTCTTCCCACTACCGGCAGGTGCCGAGATGACCGTGACTCGCTTCTCCACCGCTTGGTCCAGCGCGGCGACCAGGTCGCGACGGTCGATCAGCCCGCGTCGCGGCGCGCCATCTTCTCCAGGCACCTGGTCAGCGTACTCGCGGAGATCACTGGAATCAGGTGACGACCTGTCACCGGCCAGCTGGCGAAGCTGAACACACCTTGATCGATGCGGAACGAAACAGAGGGTGATCATGACTTCGTCGAGTCCAAGCGACAACGACCTGCCGGACTACGCTCCGGTACCCGAGGCGGCCTTCGGCCCTGCTCTCAACGAGCAGGGGTACTTCGTCGGCCGCGTCGAGCGCAACCTGTTCTGGGTCACCGACGGCACCTACCAGTCGGCGTTCCTCGCGACCCCCGACGGCGTGGTCCTGTTCGACGCCCCGCCGACCATCGGCCACAACCTGCGCCGGGCCGTGGACGAGGTGGCGGCGGCCGAGGGCATCGGCAACACCGTGACCCATCTGGTCTACTCCCACCACCACGCCGACCACGCCGGCGCGGCGAACCTGTTCGGCGACAACATCGTGCGCATCGGACACGCGGAGACCCGGCGGCTACTGCTACGCGACAACGACGCGACCCGGCCGGCCCCGGAGGTCACCTTCGAGGACCGCTACACGCTGGAGGTCGGCGGCGAACGGGTCGAGCTGGCCTACCACGGGCCCAACCACTCGCCGGACAACATCTACCTCCACTTCCCGGATCACGACACACTCATGCTGATCGACATCGTGAACTCGGGCTGGGTGCCGATCTACAACCTGAACCTGAGCGAGGACGTGCCCGGGTACATCGGTGCTCCGGACCTGGCGATGGACTATCCGTGGAACCACTTCATCGGCGGTCACCTCGGCCGGCTGGGCACCCGCGACGACCTGGTCCTGCACCGGCAGTACATCGCCGACATCGTCGAGAGCTCGCACGCCGCGCTCGCCTCGGTCGACCCGACCCCCTACTTCATGAAGTACGGCGCCAACGCCTGGGCCGGTGTGGGCGGCTACCTCGACGCTGTTACCGCGGAGGCCGCCGCGCCGATCATCGCCAAGTACACCGGTGTCCTGGCAGCGGCCGACATACCCGCCTTCACCACCAGCACGACCTTCAGCATCCTCCAGTCGATCCGCCTCGACCTCGGCACCGGCTCGCAGGTGCACCCGTGACCACGCGCGTGGCAATCGTGGTCGGCGCGGGTGGGGAACTCGGCCGGGCGACGGCGCAGAAGCTCGCGGCGGCCGGGTTCACGGTGGTCGGAGTCGATCGGAACGCCGATGGCCTGAAGGAGTTGGCGGACGGCATCCGCTCCGAGGTGGGTGACGCAACGGACCCGGCGGTCGCCCAGGAGCTTGTCGACCGGATCGCCGCCGAGGTCGGTCCGCCCGAAGTGCTGGTCAACGCCCTCGGCACCTATCACCTGGGCGATGCACTCGACGCGACGCCGGAAGATCTGCGGCTCATGATCGACGTCAACGCCGGCGCCGCACTCTGGCTGACCCAGGCGGTGGCGCCGTACATGCGAGACCGAGGTACGGGCGTCATCGTTCACGTGGCCGCCCGCCCCGGACTGGAGCCGACCGCCGGGATGGCGACGTACGGCGTCAGCAAGGCGGCGCTGGTCCACCTCACTCGCGTGCTCGACCTGGAACTCCGCCCGCTCGGGATCCGGGTCAACGCCGTCGCACCACAAATCCTCGACACGGCCAAGAACCGGCCGTACCTCACTCCCGACGTGCTGGCGCACGCGGTCCGGCCGGAGGCCGTCGCCGATGTCATCACCTTCCTCGTCAGTGACGCCGCGGCTCCGATCAGCGGTGCCGTCGTACCGACCTACGGCGCGTGACTGTCCCCTCGTACCTCTCGAAAGGTCTGCCATGTCATCCAGCTCAACCCCGAACCGCCGCTCGTTCCTCGCCGGTGGCGCGGCGATCGCGGCCGTTCCGGCGCTAGCCACAGTGGCCGGGGGAGCCTTCGCCGAAGCGGCGGCTGCCGACGACACGTTGCCCGACTACGCGCCGATACCGCCGTCCGCACTCGGCCCGGCCGTCAATGCGCAGGGCTACTTCGTCGGTCGGCTGGAGAAGAACCTGTACTGGGTCACCGACGGTACCTACCAGGCGGCGTTCCTGACCACCAAGGACGGAGTGGTGCTGTTCGACGCACCCCCGACCATCGGAGGCAACCTGCAGCGCGCCATCGACCAGATCGCGTCCGCCAACGGTGTGTCCAACAAGGTGACGCACATCGTCTACTCGCACCACCACGCCGACCACCTCGGCGCCTCGTCCTTGTTCGGCCGCGACGTGGTCCGCGTCGGCCACACCGAAACGAAGCGGTTGCTTGCCCGGGACAACGACCCGACCAGGCCCGTGCCCGACGAGACCTTCGAGACCCGCCGCACGCTGCGCGTCGGCGGCGAACGGATCGACCTGGCCTGGCACGGCACCAACCACACGCCC
Organism: Kribbella orskensis; assembly: GCF_004342085.1. Lineage (NCBI taxonomy): Bacteria > Bacillati > Actinomycetota > Actinomycetes > Propionibacteriales > Kribbellaceae > Kribbella > Kribbella orskensis. The sequence goes on along the minus strand of NZ_SLWM01000023.1, from coordinate 84,995 downwards.
GACAACATCTACATCCACCTGCCGAAGCACGACACGCTCATCCTGGTCGACATCAACCTGCCCGGCTGGGTGCCGTTCGCCGGCTTCAACATCAACGAGGATGTCCCTGGCTCCATCGCGGCCCCGGCGAAGGCCCTGACCTACCCGTGGAAGCACTACATCGGCGGTCACATGGGCCGGACCGGCACCCGGCAGGACATGGTCGTCTACCAGCAGTACGTGGCCGACCTCGTCGACGGCGTCAAGAAGGCACTGGTGGCGGTCGATCCGACTCCGTTCTTCACGAAGTACGGCAACAACACCTGGGCCGCGGTCAAGACCTACCAAGACGCGCAGGTCGACTATGCGGCCGCGCCGGTGATCAAGAAGTACACCGGGGTCCTCGCCGCCGCCGACGTCTACACCGCCAGCACCGCGTTTCTCATCCTCGAATCGGTCCGCCTCGACAGCGGTGTCGGCTCGCAGGTCCACCCGTGACGCTTGGCGGATCCTTCGCACTCGGCCCGTGGCAGGTGCACCGGGCCGGGTACGGCGCGATGCAACTCGCCGGCGACGGGGTCTTCGGGCCGCCGGGAGACCGCGACGAGGCACTACGGGTACTGCGCGCGACCGTCGCCGCCGGGGTGGACCACATCGACACCGCGCAGTTCTACGGGCGGGGCACGGTGAATCAGCTCATCACCGAATGCGAGGCACGCGCGATCGCGTTCGTACCGTTCTGTCCACTGGGCTTGCCCGGCGAGCAGCGGCACCAGTTGCTCAACGACCCCGTCCTCGCCACGCTCGGCGAACGACGGGGCGCGTCGCCGGCCCAGCTCGCGCTCGCCTGGCTGATCGACCTCGCCCCGAACATCCTGCTCATCCCAGGCACCCGCACCCGCGCCCACCTCGCCGAGAACCTCGCAGCGGCCGACCTCCGGCTCGACGACGCGGCCCACGCCGAGCTGACCCGTCACCTTCCCGCCGCCCGAGGCGCCTGAGGCCGGTAACGGCGTCCGATGCCCGGCAGTTCCAGCTAGCGGGCGGGTCGGGTTTCCCGTCAGCAGGCTCATTGGCTGGGTGCTCACCTAGACGACAGCACCAGCCCTGCCGCGCGATGCTCCGATGGTGCGATCAGTCTGCAGCCCCCAGGAACTGAAGGATCTCTTCGAAGCCGAGGCGGTCCCGCTTCGTCCTCGCTTGTACGTCGCTGCCGTGCGGCTGACGAGAAATCCCGCCGACGCGGAGGACTTGCTGCAGGAGACGTACCTGCGTGCGTACCGGGGCTTTTCCGGGTTCGAGCCCGGAACCAACCTGACCGCGTGGCTGTACCGGATCCTCCGCAACACGTTCATCAACAGCTACCACAAGCGCCTGCGCGAACCGAGAACCATTCCCGAGGACTGGTACCCGAGCACCAAGGCCGCCCAGCGCGACGTCGAGCCTTCCGCGGAAACCACCGTGATCGACTCGATCCCCGGCCAGCGGCTTCAGGAGGCGCTGGCATCGCTGCCCGAGCGTTATCGGCGGGTGGTTCTGCTCTTCGACGTCGAGGGTTTCAGCTCCAAGGAGATCGCCGGAATCGTCGGGATTCCACGCGGAACCGTGATGTCGCGGCTGCACCGTGGCCGGAAGGCCCTGAAGGAGCGCCTGCAGCCGCCTGTGTGCGCGCTCTGAAGCCGGGATACAGACAGAGATGACGACGTCACCGAATTCCGAGGTCGGCGAGCAGCGCTCGATCCCGGCCCAAAGGTTGCTGTTGGTGGATGACGAAGCGCGGATCAGGCGGGTCCTCCGTCTGGCCTTCGAGGACGAGGGCTACCAGGTCCTCGAAGCCACCAACGGCGCGGAGGCGCTCGCCGTACTGCGCCGCGATCCGCCGGACGTCGTCCTGCTCGACCTGATGCTGCCGGACCAGCACGGGTTCGGTGTCTGCCGTGAGATCCGCCGGGACAGTGACGTCCCGGTGATCATGGTGACGGCCAGGACCGACAGCCACGACGTGGTCGCCGGTCTGGAAGCGGGAGCGGACGACTACGTCACGAAACCCCTTGTCGCCAAGGAGTTGTCGGCACGGATCCGCGCGGTGATGCGCCGGATCGAGCCTGCCTCGCGACCGCCGTCGCTGCAGTTCATCGCCGGCGATCTGCGGATCGACGTCGCCTCCCTGGAGACGACTCGGGGCGGCGTGCCGTTGCCACTGACCAGGACAGAGTTCAAACTGCTGGCCGAGTTGGCCGGTGCGGAAGGCGCGGTCTGCAGCCGGGAACACCTGCTCTCCAAGGTCTGGGGATACGGCTACTTCGGTGACAGCCGGATCGTCGACGTGCACATCCGCCGGCTCCGCCTGAAGGTCGAACGCGACCCCGCCAGCCCCCAGCACGTGGTGACCGCCCGCGGTCTGGGCTATCGCCTGGTGGCCTGATGTCCGCGCTCGTGCGATCCGCCAACCGGACTGCCGTGAACTTGGAGCAGTACGTGGCTGCGGACGCTCGGTTCGCCGCGGACATCAGCCACGAGCTACGGACACCGTTGATGACGATGCTGAACTCGATGGAGCTCATCCACAACCACCGGGACGAGCTGCCTGCGGCCGTGCGCGAACCGGTCGAGCTGCTCGGTGAGGACCTCGAGCGGTTCCGGCGGCTGGTGGTCGACCTGCTGGAGATCTCCCGCGATGACGAGGGAGATGAGGGCAGCCGGGAGACCGTACGCATCGCCGACCTGATCCGGGCCGCCGCTGACGCGGCCGCTGGTCGCCCGGTCACGGAGGTGGCCTCCGATGCGGCGGTCCTCAGCCTGAAGGCCGACAAACGCCGGCTCGAGCGAGTCGTCGCGAACCTGGTCGAGAACGCCGAAGGCCACGGCGGTGGTTGCGAACGCGTTTCCGTCGCGGCCGGTGGTCTTGGTGCCATCATCCAGTTCGATGACGCGGGGCCCGGCGTACCGATCGCCGATCGGGATCGGATCTTCGAGCGGTTCCGCCGCGGTGGCTCCGGTGGACGACCGGCTCAGGACCGCGGGATCGGTCTTGGTCTCTCGATCGTGGCCAGGCACGTGGCGTGGCACAACGGGACGATCCGGGTCGAGGACCGCCCCGGAGGCGGCGCTCGCTTCGTCCTCGAACTCCCGGCGTAAGACTGTTGACTCCTGTCGTCGCCCGAGCGGAACCGGCGACGAAGCCGGCGCACCGCGCGCAGACGTACCCGTCAGCGGAGGTCCCGGAATTCCGGCTAGCAGGTATCAGGGTTGGGCGCTGGTGGTGAAGACCTGAGCGATCCGCCAGGCGATGGTAGCTGCAGGATGGCCGTGCGGCTGGCGGCCGAGGGAGTGATGGTCCATGGCACACAGGGCAAAGGCAGTCTTGCGAGACGCGGCCGCGCTCGGCGTCAACAGCGTCGCGTCGCCCACCACGGCAAGCACCTGGCGCGGATCAGGCTGGTGGGGGAGTGCCGTGGTCTACCAGATCTACCTGCGAAGCTTCCAGGACTCCGACGGGGACGGCGTCGGTGATCTGGCCGGTGTCCGCGCCAGGCTGCCGTATCTGCGGAGCCTCGGCGTCGACGGCATCTGGCTGAACCCGTTCTACCCGTCACCGCAGCACGACCATGGATACGACGTGTCCGACTACTTCGCGGTGCAGCCCGAGTACGGCACGCTCGAGTCCTTCGACCAGCTGGTCCACGATGCGCACGGGCTCGACCTCAGGGTGGTCATCGACATCGTCCCGAACCACTGCTCGATCGAGCACCCGTGGTTCGCCGCGGCCCTGGCGGCCGGCCCGGGCAGCGCGGAGCGCGAGAGGTTCCACTTCGCCGACGGCAATGGGGAGTACGGCGACCTGCCGCCGAACAACTGGCGCTCCATCTTCGGCGGATCAGCCTGGCAGCGCGTCACCGAACCGGACGGAACACCCGGCCAGTGGTACCTGCACAGCTTCGCGCCCGAGCAGGCCGACTTCAACTGGCGGCACCCGGACGTCGCGGCGTACTTCGAACAGGTGCTGCGGTTCTGGTTCGAGCGCGGCGTGGACGGGATCCGGATCGACGTGGCGCACGGGCTCCACAAGGCCGACGGGCTGCCCGACCACGAGAACGCGATGGACGACGAGCTCACCGGCGACCCGCTCAATCCCTACGCGTGGAACCAGCCCGAGGTGCACGATGTGTGGCGCCGGTGGCGGAGCATTGCCGAGGGATACACCGTACTGACCGGCCGCGAACGCGTGCTGATCGGCGAGGTCGGTGTGCTGGACGCCGAACAGCTCGCGCTGTACCAACGCCCGGACGAACTGCACCAGAGCTTCTACTTCGAGTTCCTGCGCGCCAACTGGGACGACCAGATCCTGTACGACGTGGTGGATCGCGGCCTGGGCACGGTCGCCGGCTCCGGCTCGTCGGTCGCCTGGGTGCTGAACAACCACGACATGCCCCGGTCGGTGACCCGGTACGGCGGTGGTGCTCCCGGCCTCGACGCCGGCGACGTCGATCTTGGCACCGTCCGAGCGCGGGCGGCCGCCTTGCTGATGCTCGCCCTGCCGGGCGCGGCGTACGTCTACCAAGGTGAGGAGCTCGGCCTGCCCGAGGTCACGGACCTCCCGGTCGAGCTGCTGGCCGACCCGATGTTCCACCGCACCCAAGGCGCTCGACGCGGCCGAGACGGTTGCCGGGTCCCGCTGCCGTGGGCCGCGTCCCAGCACTGCTTCGGATTCTCACCCACCGATGCGTGGCTGCCGCAGCCCGACTGGTTCGCTGATCACGCCGTGGATCGGCAGCTGAGTTCGGGCGAGTCGATGCTGCACCTCTACCGCGAGGCTCTCGCATTGCGGCGGCGCCTTCCCGCGCTGGCCTCGAACGAGTTCCGCTGGTTGCGGACCGAACCGGGCGTGCTGGCATTCACCCGCGGCGACGGCTTCGGATGCGTCGTCAACTGCTCGTCGCGAGTCGTCTCCGCGCCGGTGGACGGCGAGCTGGTGCTGGCAAGCCACCAGGAGGCCGGGGACAAGATCCCGCCGAACAGCGCCGCGTGGTACCTGCTGGCGCCGGCGATCGCATCGGTGGGTGAGGCGGCATGAACGCCGGACCGCGGTGCCTGGCGGGCGCCGGGCGATGACGAGCAGGCCTGGAGCCGCGCGGGAGCGTGCTGGTTGCGGAGCGGCCCCACTAGACCGGCGGACCTGGTGTCTTGAGTACTCACCCCTCGGCGCCGGGTCCGCCGCTCCACCAGCTGCTTCCCCGAGCCTGGGCACGCATGGTCGCGACGATGAGATTTTCGAGAGGTGGAGCTGCATGGTGGAGATGATGCTGGAGGCAACGGTCCCGGCGCCGGCACTCGAGCGCGGGGCAGCCGGCTCCAGCTTCGGAGCTTGAGATGGGCTCGGGCGTCCACCGTCTCGCTACGGCGTACAGGCTCTCGTGGAGTGCGTTGTCCTGCTTGGTCGGCGTACTGGGTTTCGTGGCGGGATTGTTCCTCGTACCGGCCGGTGTGATGTTCCCTCTTCTCTTCGTCGCCGCCGTCATCGGACTGACCGTGGCCACCACTACCTGGTCGCAGCCGGCCGGGACCACGATCTCGGCCGGCGTGGGGAGATTTGCTGTCATCGTCGTCGCGATGATGTCAGCGATCGTCGCGTGCGCAGGCCTTATCGTCCTCTTCGGCGGCGCTGCTCCGGGACTGGTGGTGGTACTCGGTGTCACGTCACCGGCCGCGATGAGCTGGTGCGGTCGCAGGCTGGGGCACATTCCAGGCAGGCTTGGCGGCAGCGGCGCGGTCACTACCGCCGAGCTGTGCAGGCAGTGGCAAGACAGCTACCAGACCCTCCGGGATGCGACCACGGCGGCCGCTCGACTGCGCATCGTCGAAACCCGACAGCTTTATCTGGACGAGCTCGAACGACGCGACCCCATCGGGCTCAGGGTCTGGCTGGGCGAGAACGCCAGCGCCGCAGGGAATCCCAGCCGATTTCTGGCCCGAGATGGCGAAGATGCCTCTCCGGCCGACGGATGACGTCGTCACGGCACTCGATCAGCCGGTGTCAGCTGCGGACCACCTGACGATGCTCGGATTCCTGCAGCAGCTCGGCGGACAGCTCGGGGCGTGGTTCTACGTCATCGCCGGCGGTCTCGCCTTTGCCGAGGCCGCGGTCATGGTCGGGCTGGTGCTCCCCGGCGAGACAGCGCTGGTGGTGGCCGGATTCGCTGCCCACCAGGGCTGGATCGCGTTGTGGCCGATGGTGGCGGTCGCGGTCGGCTCGGCTGCTCTCGGCGACAGCGTGGGCTACGAGGTCGGTCGCCGACTTGGCCCGAGGTTGCGCTCGTCCCGGTTGGGTCGCCGGGTCGGCGACGATCGGTGGCGGCGAGCCGACGACTTCCTTCGCCGGTACGGCGGACGGGCGGTGCTGCTCGGCCGATTCACCGCGGGCCTGCGAGCGTTGACGCCGGGCATGGCCGGCATGGCCCGGATGCCGTACCTGCGCAGGTTCCTGCCGTGGAATGTTGCCGGCGCCGTGGCCTGGGGTGCGGGCTGTGTACTGCTCGGCTACGCCTTCTCTGCTTCGCTGGCAGCGGTGGCCCGCGCTCTCACCTATGCGCCGCTGATCCTGATCGCCTTGGCTGCGGCTGTCATCGTCCTTGTCCGCATCCGGAAGAAGCGCCGCCGGGTCCGTTGACGACCACGATTTACCGCCAGCCGGTACGGCGAATGGCCGCTCGCCGTGACGACAGCCCACCGTGCCGCCGACACCGTGGAGGGGACGGAAGCAAGAACCGCCGGCAATGGTCGGAAGGGACTGATCGTGGCGACCGGATCGAGGTCCAGGGTGTTCAGGCCTGCGCGGATGCTGCGGCGCTGGACCGCGATCGTACGCCGGCGGGCCGTGGTATCGATGCTGCTGCTCTCATTGCCGGGGCATGGAATCGGTCCTGACCTTCAGCTCGAGAGCCAGCTGCCGAACGTGGCCGCCCATTCGCCGGCGGCGCGGGCGGCGAAGAGGCTGGACGACGCCTCGCCCGCTGACCGGGCCCGCGTGGACGCCACGCTGGCGGCGGCCGGTCCCGACGAGCGGCCGTATCTCATCGAGGCGTTGGCGGCCGGGCACAGCGCCGAGGACGTAGTCACGTTCGCACGGCTGATTCGGGGTAAGCGGCCCGAATGGCTGCGCACTCACCTCAGCCTGATCGATCCGGACGGGCCTGGCCGGGTAACGTACCGAGGCTCTCCGGTGCGGCAGGCCGACGACACTGCCTGCGGGCCGATGACGATCTTGATGGCGCGGGCGATGACAGATCCGCTGTACGCGCTGAACTTCACGACCACCGGCAGTGCCGATCCGTCGGATGCGAGCGTGGCACAGTTCCAGGCGCGGCTGACTGCCGAGGAACATCGCATCCACGACGCGACCAACCGCTTCTGGCCGGAGCGGCTGGGCTCGACACCGGCTGGAGTCGGCAACGAGCTGAACCGGCACGCCGACGCGCTCGGAGCCCGGTACGAGCCGCACGTGGTCACGGGGATCGGCGGCAAGTCGGGACTACGGGATGCGGTCGACGCTGCCGACAGCGCTCAGCCGGTGCCTGTGCTGATCGGCGACCGGATCCCACGGCACTACATACTGCTGATCGGCCGCGACGCTGCCGACCTGCTCGTCTACGACCCTGCCCGTGCGAGGGTGAGTCGAATCAGCGAGCAGAGCTTCCTCGACGGCAAGCTCGATGCGCTCCGCTTCCGCCACGTCTTCGCGGTGATCACACCATCACCGTGATCCGGGCGCACCGCCCCGGTAGCAGGTATTCCGACCTTGAGGTCAGCGGGCAATCAGGATGGCCGCTGGCCACGGCGACACCCGACCTGTACGGCGGCATCGTAGCCATGTGGACGTTTGGCCGCGCGACAGGAAGGAAAGGCAGCGTGCGACAGGTTCGACTGGGACAGACCGATCTCCAGGTCTCCATGATCGCGTTCGGGACCTGGGCGTTCGGTGGCGACTGGGGCACCGCCGATCTCCAGGACAGCAGGGACACGATCCATCGCGCCCTGGAGCTCGGCATCAACTTCTTCGATACAGCTCAGGGCTACGGGTTCGGTGCAGCCGAGCAACTCCTTGGCGATGCGCTGCGGGACCGGACCAGCCGCGAGGAGGTGATCATCGCCACCAAGGGTGGACTACGCCCGGACGGCGACCGGGTGGCGCGCGACGCCAGCCGGCGGTGGCTCCGCGAGGGAGTGGAGTCCAGCCTGCGCAGCCTCGGAACCGACTACATCGACCTCTACCAGGTCCACTGGCCCGACCTGCACACCCCACCGGAGGAGACCGCGACGGCGCTCGAAGAACTCGTCGCCGAGGGAAAGGTCCGGCATGTCGGTGTGTCGAACTACGACGTCGACCAGCTGCAAGCGCTCCGCCACTTCGGGCGAGTGGAGACGCTGCAGCCGCCGTACCACTTGTTCCGCAGGGACATCGAGTCGACCATCCTGCGCTACACCTCCGCGCATGACCTGGGCGTACTGGTCTACGGGCCGCTGGCCCACGGTCTGCTGTCGGGTCGCATGAACGAGTCCACGACATTCGGCGCCGACGACTGGCGCAGCAAGAGCCCCGACTTCACCACCGACACCTTCCGCTGGAACCTGGCGGTGGTGGAGCGGCTGAAGGGCTTGGCGCGGGCGCGGGACATCACCCTGCCTCAGTTGGCGGTCGCCTGGACCCTCGCCAACCCGGCCGTACAGGCCACCATCGTCGGCGCACGCCGGCCGGCCCACCTCGACGAGACTGCCGCGGCGGCTGACATCAAGCTCTCCGAGGCCGACCTGCAGGACATCGACACGATCCTGAAAGACGCCCTCCCGGTGTGGGGTCCCCACCCGGACGGCATGTGAGAGGAGCACGCAATGGCGAAACTGGCATTCATCGGTCTCGGCCTGATGGGCACACCCATGGCCACTCGGTTGCTCGAGGCCGGACACGACCTGACCGTCTGGAACAGGACCGCTGACAAGACCAGACCGCTGACCGACCAGGGCGCAACAGCGGCATCGACGCCGATGGAGGCGATCGCGGGTGTCGACGCGGTGATCACCATGGTGACCAACGCGGAAGCGCTCGAGCAGGTGGTGTTCGGCGACAACGGCCTGGCCGCCGCGCTGGCACCAGGCCAGCTGCTCATCGACATGTCGACGGTGGGTCCGGACGCGGTGCGCTCTGTCGCCTCCCGTCTGCCGCAGGGCGTGGCGATGGTCGACGCTCCAGTGCGGGGCAGCGTTCCCCAGGCCACCGCAGGGAAGCTGGCCGTCTACGTCGGCGCGGATCTGTCCGGCTTCCAGCGCGTGGAGCCGATCCTGGCGCCACTCGGCACGCTGCACCACGTCGGCGGGCTGGGAGCCGGCGCGGCCACCAAGGTGGTGGTGAACTCCACGCTCGGCGCGGCCATTGCCGCCTTCGGCGAGGCCCTTGCCCTCGGCGACGACTTCGGGCTGGATCGTTCCGTCGTACTCGATGTGCTGAGCGATACTCCGATCGCGAGCACCGTCGAGGCCAAACGCGCCAACGTCGAATCCGGCAGCTACCCTGCCAGCTTCAAGCTCAGCCTGGCGCTCAAGGATCTCAACCTGGTCACCCAGATCGCCGACCAGAACGGCCGGCGGCTGGAGGTGGCTCCCGCGTCGCGTGACTGGCTCGAGCAGGCCGCCGAGGCCGGCGCGGGTGACCTCGACTACTCGGCGGTGATCGCCACGATCACCACGGACGGGGGACGACGTCCGGCGTGACCACGAGGGTCGGCCTAATGATCGCCACGAGCGCCCGGTGGCGGTAACACCATTGGTCGGCCGGACCGCCTGGGCGCGGAGCTTCCGGACGCCGCTACGGGAGTTTCTTCGCACCGAGACGGGTGGCGCCGCGTTCCTTCTGGCAGCCACAGTCGTGGCGGTGGTCTGGGCGAACGCATCCGCATCGTCGTACGAAACGGTGTGGAGGACCGGGGTGTCGGTCCACGTCGGCGGCTGGAGTGTGTCGCAGGACCTTCGCCAATGGGTCGACACGGGTGTTGTCAGCATCAACCGGCAGCGCCGATCGCTGCGCTGATGCCGACGATGATCGCGCCGCCGAGAGTGATGGAGACGAACGAACGCACGAAGCCAGTCTTGAAGAAACGCCAGCGAATCCAGGACAACACCAGCAGCTCGAACCCGACCACGAAGACCGCGACGATGAGTGCGGCGCGGAGCTGGGGGATCAGGAAGGGGAGCGTGTGCAGTACACCGCCAAGGAAGGTCCCGGCGCCGGTGATCGAGCCGCGAAGGTACGGGTTGCCGCGCCCGGTCAGGTCGCCCGTGTCCGACAGGCCTTCGGAGAAGGCCATGCTCACGCCCGCGCCGATGGCGGACGCCAGCCCGGCGAAGAACGCGTAATGCGGCTGATGGGTGGCGAGCGCGACGGCGAAGATCGGCGCCAGCGTCGAGAGCGAGCCGTCCATCAGGCCGGCCATCGCCGGTTGCACCCGTTGGAGCAGGAACGATCGCTCGTTGCGTGATTGGTCGACCTCAGTTGCGGCCGTCATCCTCATTGCCTCCCTGCGCTTGCCAGTCCTTTGCAAGAGTGCCGTTCCGGCGGCCGTATCTCGTCACGGCCAGCGGCCATCTGCCACGCCTGCTGGCTGGAATCCCCGACCGGCTCTTGCCGATGCTGCCAGTCCCGGGCACGACTGCGTCGCGGCCGACTCAGCCGGCGTCGCCGGTCACGGAGGCGACCTCGGCCGGGGTCAGCTTGATCGACGCGGCGGCGATGTTGTCCTCCAGGTGTGACACCGATCCGGTGCCCGGGATCGGCAGGATCGACGGCGACCTGGCCAGCAGCCAGGCGAGCACGATCTGCCGGGGCTCAGCGTTGTAGCGCTGGGCCAGATCCTGCACGGGCCGGTTGTTGTCGAGATCCTGGATCGGTGCCCACGGGAGGAACACCAGTTGCTCCTGCTCGCAGAGATCGGCCAGCGACTCCGACCGGCGGTCGTCGACGTTGTAGCGGTTCTGGATCGACGCGATCGGGGTCAATCGCTGTGCGCGCCGCAGCTGGTCCTCGGTAACGTTGGACAGCCCGACGTGCCGGATCTTGCCCTGCTCCTTGAGGGTGACGAGGGCACCGATCGAGTCCTCCAGCGGCACGGCCGGGTCGGGCCGGTGGAACTGGTAGAGCGGAATCTGTTCGAGCTTGAGTCGGCGCAGACTTCCCTCGCAGGCCTCGATCAGGTGCTCCGGCCGGCCGTTGGTGGGCCACTGTCCCGGCCCGGTGCGCTCGAGGCCGCCCTTGGTCGCGATCACCAGGTCGTCCGGGTATGGGTAGAGGGTCTCGCCGATGAGTTCCTCGCTGACCTGGGGCCCGTAGGAGTCGGCGGTGTCGATGAAGTTGACGCCGAGCTCGACCGATCGGCGCAGTACCGCCTTCGCCTCGTCGCGGTCGCTGGGCGGACCCCAGATCCCGGCACCGGTGATCCGCATGGCACCGAAGCCGAGGCGGTTGACCGTCAGGTCTCCGCCCACATCGATCGTGCCGGCCGTTCCGGCGTCCACGGATTCCGACTCAGACATGGATCATCACTCCTTTGATTACGGCGCTGTCCGTTCCCGTGCTCGTCCAGATCATCGGGTCGCCTGTTGATAGGGGATGCCGAACGGTGCGAACACCTCGTACAGCTGGCGGTCGCTCTCCTCGTCGTACCTCACGGTGTAGACGCCGGCCTGGCGGAGTTGCCGGATGGTCAACGCGACGCCTGCCTTGCGGGCGACGTGCATCTCGACGGCCGTGTGCATCGCCACGACGGACGGCATCTCCGTCGCCTGTCGAGCGGACTGCCAGATCCTCAGCCAGACCGGCCTGGTCGTTGCCTCAGGCATCATCGAAGGCCTCCGTCGGCGATGACCGGGTAACTGGGCGAGGGCGAAGCTGATCCCGTTGACCAAGGTTGCAGTCCGTTGTCCACACTGACCAGCATCGGCGGTCCGGTGGCCGGTCGGCATCACCACCAGCCGCCATTCGCAGTGCTGGCCAGGAGGGTGTCCGCACCCCTGCTAGCCGGGTGAACCGTGCAGATCAGATGCTGCCGGTGAGGAAGCGCCACATCAGCGCCCGACCGGTTGCGTCGGCCGGGACTACGCCGCCCCCCGGCCAGCGGTGGGTGAGTCCGTCCCAGCGGACCAGCGCCACCCGGCCGTCGCCCCGGCAAGATGTCCACTCCGTGACGGTCGCCGGTCCAACCGTGGTGCGTGACGGCGCGTCGGCGCAGCCTTCGACGGACCGCCAGTCGGCTGCGGTGACGGGTCCGGTGGTGCCGCGCCCGGGCACGTACCCGGGTGCGGCGTGCGGGTCGGCGCTGCCGTAGCCGATGAACACCGGCGGCGGCCGGCCGGCCGGGCAGCGCGCCGGCTGGGCGGTTCCGTACGTGGCCACGCCGGCGATGCCCGGCACTGCGCAGGCGGCGGTGAGCGCCAGCCGGCCGCCGTTGCTGTAACCAACGAGGTAGACCCGGCTCGGGTCGACCGCCACATGCTTCTCGATCGCGGTGAGCAGCACCTGCAGGAACGCAACGTCGTTCACGTGCTGCTTCGCGGCCGTCGAGCAGCAGCCGGTGGTCGCGTTCCACGACCGGCCGATCCCGGCCGGGTAGGCGAGGACGGCGGACCCGTTCGAGGCCAGGTCGGTGAGGCCGGTACGGACCAGTTCCTGGGCCGGCGTGCTGTTCCGGCCGTGCAGCACCACGACCAGCGGTACGGGTCGGTCGGTGCGCGGGGTGAGCACGATCGCGGTCCGAGGCCGACCCCGGGAGGACAGCCGGACCAGCTCTGTGCGGGTGCCTGCCGCGGCCGAGACTGCGGGTGCCGGCAGCGCGGCCGGTCCCCAGACCGGCACCCCACCGGCCACGCCGGCGTCCGGGGCGTGTCCGATCGCCAGCGTGGCCGGAACGGCAGCCGCGAGGGCCAGCAACACGAGTACGGCGAGGCCGCGGCGGAGGTGGGTCTTCACGATCGGCTGGTGGTCAGCCGGGTGCGGCCGCCACTGTCGGCGGCTCCGGTTCGGAGTCCATCGGTCGCGGGTCCACCCGCAGCGAGAGCAGCGTGCCGACCGCCAGCAGACCCACCGACAGCGCGAACGGCAACTGCCAGTTCCCGGTCCGGTCGATGAGGAACCCGAAGACGATCGGGGACACGATGCCCGCGACGCCGAAGCCCGTGTTCATCAGCCCACTGGCCACGCCGGCGTGGTCGGGGGCGATGTCCATCGGGATGGTCCAGAGCACCGAGTTGGTCAGCTCGAGGAAGAAGAACGACACCGCCAGGCTGATCGTGACCAGGACCAGGTCGTGCACCAGCAGCGATGGGATCAGCGCCAGCATCGAGCCGGCCAGACCGATCACCAGGTTCACCCGCCGCGCCGTCCGGAGGCTGCGGGTCCGGGCCAGCAACCGGTCCGACAGCATCCCGCCCAGGGTGTCCGACACCACCCCGGCGGACAGCACCAGGGTCGTGAACAGTGCGAACCCGGCCAGCGCCAAGCCGTACTGGTCCTTGAAGAAGGAGGGCAACCAGGTGAGATAGACCCACAACATCCATCCGTAGCAGAAGTCGACGAGCGTGACGGGTGCGATGCGAGCCACCAGCCGTCGCCACGGTACCTTCCGCCCGTTCGGCATGGATCTCGTTCCGGCCGCCTCGTCGGCGTACTGGGCGTCCAACTCACCCAGTTCGGTCTCGGAGACCCGCTCGTCGTCCTGCGGCCGGTTGTGGAATCGGCGCATCCAGGCAATTGACCAGAGCGCGGACAGCACGCCGAGGGCGAGGAATCCGGCCCGCCAGCCCACTGTCGCGATCAGCCCGGCCATCCCGAGCGGTGCGATCGCGGCGCCGACCCGGGCCGCCGAGTGCACCACGCCCTGGCCGTAGCCACGGCGGTCGCCGGGCAGCCAGGACGACATCGCCCGGGTCGCGGTCGGGAACGCGGCACCCTCGCTCAGTCCGAGCAGCAGCCGGGCCGCGCCCAGCGCGAGCAGCCCGGTAGCGAGGCCGGTCCAGATGCTGGCGATGCCCCAGGCCACTGCGAGGATGCCGAGGACCCTGCGCGGGCCGTACCGGTCGCCGATCCAGCCACCGAAGACCTGCAGAAGCGCGTACGGAAGCGAGTACGCCGCCAGCGCGAACCCGAACTGGGTCTCGCTCAGGTGCAGGTCGGCGCTGATCGCCGGACCCGCCGTCGAGATCGCGGTGCGGTCGACGTAGGAGATCGCGTAGAGGACGCAGAGCAGCATCAGCACGCGTCCACGGACACGGTGCCGCAGCGGGGAGCGGGCCGTCGTCACGGCCGCCGGTCCGGAGGATTCGGTGTCGAGGGTCATGTCACACCCTCGAGGGGAGGGCGGGCTCGTCCCGTGGGCGGTCGGCCCCGGACCTGGGCCTGCTGCGGTCGTCGGCGTGGTCTGCCGGTCAGGGGGAGGCTGGCCGGTGTCCGCCGCGCGATCTCGGCGATCAGCAGCGAGGCGCCGAGCGCGAGAACGGTGGCCACGACGGCGGACACCGCTGCCGGAGGCGTGGACGCCCAGGGAAGGTCGAACAGCCCGAGCAGCAGGAGCGGATGAACCAGGTAGACGCCGAAGGAAAGGTCTGAGGCGCGGTCCACCCAGCGCACGTGCGGCGCGCCGGCAGCTGTCCACCGGGTCGCCGCGGCGCCGAGCCCGGCAACCAGGACGACCGCCCAGATCTGCATCACTGGCTGGACGGGGTCGGCCGCGGTGTCTGCGCGGGTGCCGGTGGCGACCAGGACGAAGTACAGGACCTCCATGGCGACCGCGCCGGCAAGGGTGCCGGCAAGGACCGCCCGCCGGTGCTCGGTCAGCCACTCCAGGACCGCGTCCAGGTGCAGCGCGGCGACGCCGCCGGCGACGAACAGGAACACGTAGGTCGGTAGCAGTTGGCCTTCGTACGCACGGTAGGTCGCTAGCGGACCCGGCGCCCAACTCCCGTAGTGCAGCCAGCCGGTGAACACGACCGCGACGGCCAGGCCGGCGCCGAGCAGTGCCCACGGATGCCGGCGAGTGCGCCGCAGCAGCCAGAGGAAGACCGGTAGCAACACGTAGAACTGCATGGTGACGAGCAGGAAGTACAGGTGGTACCAGGCGGTGCCGGTCAGCAAGGCAAGCCCGGCGCCGTCCCACGGCCTGTCCCGTCCGCCGGTGGCCCAGGACACCAGGAGGTAGATCACCGACCAGACCAGGTACGGCGCGCCGACCAGTGTCAGCCGCCGGCGCAGCTTGCCGGTGCGGCCGGACCGCTCCGCCGAGCGAACCAGCAAGATCGCCATGAACACGAAGAAGGCCGAGCGGGTGTAGTGCAGCAGCATCAGCGCCGCGTTCCCGCCGACGTCGAGCGAGGTGAACGAGAGGCTCACCGCGTGCACGCCGACGACAGCGCCGAACGTCACCACCCGGACCAGATCGATCTCCGGCACCCGGCCGCGCCACCGCATCACGGCGACCCGGCGCCCCGCAGACCCGAGGAGCGCACCATCTCGGCGACCTCGGCCCGCCGGACCTTACCGGTGCCGGTGATCGGCAGCTGCTCGACGACGGTGAGCTCCGCCGGCCGCCGGTCGCGAGGGAGCGCGGCTCGGCACCGCTCGGCAAGTCGGTCGGGCAGCCCGGGGTCGTCGGTACTGGCCACGACGTAGGCGACGGGTACCTCGCCGAGAACGGGATCCGGCCGCCCGACCACCACCGCGTCCCGGACGCCGGGATCCTCGCGCAGCACGTCCTCGATCTCCCGGGGCAGGATCTTCTCCCCGCTGCGGTTGATCAGCTCGCCGGACCGGCCCACCAACCAGAGGTAGCCGTCCTCGTCCAGCCGTCCCAGGTCGCCGGTGTCGAGCCAGCCCTCGGCGTCGAACCGCTCGGCGCCGACGTCGGTGGCGTACGCCCGGATGACGCCGGGCCCGCGGATCAGGACCGTACCTGGCTCCCCGGCCGGCTGCTCACGCCTGTCGTCGCCGACCACCTTCAGCTCGCCGCCGACCGGCAGCCCCACCGAGCCGGGCCGCCGCTCGCCGTCCAGCGGGTTCACCGTGATCTGGCTGGCTGCCTCGGTCATCCCGTACGACTCCAGGACCGGGATGTGGTGCATGTCCTCGAACCGGCGCAGCACCGGCACCGGTAGTGGTGCCGACGCGCTGCGGACGAACCGGATCCGGGCCGGATCCTCTGTCGTCGTGCCATCCTCGGCCAGCAGTGCGACGATTGCGGGCACCGCGTTGACCCACGTCGCCTCATGGGCGTCCACGGTTGCCCAGAATCGGCTGCGGGAGAACCGCCGGTCCAGCACCAGCCTGCCCCTGGCCCGCAGTGTCGCCAGCAGCCCGACGACCTCGGCGTTGACGTGGTAGAGGGGGAGCGGGCAGTAACCTACGTCGGCCGGGCCGAGCTGGTGCGAATCGGCGACCGCGGTGGCGACGTACGCGAGTTGGGCGTCGCTGAGCAGGACCTGCTTCGGCTCGCCCGTGCTGCCCGAGCTGGACAGCAGCACACCGGCCGGCCGCCGGGTCGGCACCCGGTTCGCGAGCCGCTCGAGGCCGTTGTCGGTGAGGACCGCGACGGTGTCCGGCTCCGCCCGACGCCGATCCAGCGCCCGTGGCGCGGCGGGATCGAACGGTGCCGCGACCCGACCGGTAGCGACGAGGCCGAGCAGCGCCGGCCCCGCGTCCAGCGGGTCGGTCACGGCGGTCGCCACGGTCGCGCCCGGCGGCACGTCCGCGTCGGTCAGCCGCTTGTCCCAGTCAGCGACGGCTGCGGTCAGGTCGCGGTAGCGGACCCGCCGCGGGCTGCGCGCGTCGGCGAGGTAAACGGCGTTCCCACGCTCCTCGCTCGCCTCCTGGATCCAGTGGGCGATCTGACCGACCTCATCCACGGGCATGCCTCGACGCCAGGCGTGCAATCTGTCCGGCCGCTGAGGGCCGGCTGCAGATCCGCTGTGAACGGACCGACGGCGGACAACGCCCGACCCAGCCCGCCCCCAACCGCCAGGTCGAGAATTCGGCTTGCCGGAGCCGGCACCGTTGACCATTCGTTCCTTCACTGTTGATCATGAGATCCCGCTCCGATGGACGTCTCACCGCGCACAATGCAACGATCTCCGCCTTCTGCATGCCTGTCAGCGCGGCCAGCTACCGGCGGCACCCCATGCCACCTGCAGTCGACGACCTCCTGCTAGCCGGTACCGCTGAGCGCCGCGTCGCTTTCCTCAGCTCGGCCGTGGGCCGTCAGCCACCACGCAATCGGCGTGAGTGACATCGGCGGCTATTGGCTCACGATCGGGAGTTCTACCCGCAGCGACGTGCCCCTTGTGGGTGGGCTCGCGATGCCGATCGTGCCGCCGAGCGCCGTGACACGGTCTGTCAGCCCGGTCAGCCCCGATCCCCGCGCTGGATCCGCTCCACCCACGCCATCGTCGCCGATCGTCAGCCGCAGGATGCCGGCGTCCACCTGGGCACTGACCTCGACGGTCGAGGCCCGCGCGTGCTTCGCGGCATTGGTGAGCGCTTCGGAGACGACGTAGAAAGCCGCGACCTCGACGTGGTCTCCGAGCCGCTCGTCAATCGCCAGGTCGAGTTGCACCGGCACCGCCGACCGCCGGGCAAGCGCCTTCAGAGCCGGCGTCAGACCACCCTCGGACAGGATCGCCGGGTGGATGCCGCGCGACAGATCCCGCAGTTCGTCGAGGGCGCCCACAAGCCCCTGGTTGATCCGCGCCAGCTGTGCGGCGAGCAGGTCGTTTCCGGAGGGTGTGATGGCCTCCGCGCCGTGCAGATCCAGCGCAAGCGAGACCAGGCGTTGCTGTACGCCGTCGTGGAGGTCGCGCTCGAAGCGCCTGCGGGCGTCGTCCGCTGCCGCGACCAGGCGCGCGCGGGAGGCGATCAGCTCAGCGCGGCTGTCGGCGTTCGCGATGGCGGTGTCGACCAACTGGGCGAAGAGAGCCATCCGCTGCTCGGTGTCGGCCGGCGGCGAGTGCTCCCGGTTCCAGCCCGCCGAGACGACGCCCCAGAGCCGGCCGTCCACGACGATCGGCGCTCCGACGGCCACCCGCAGGCCCGCGGCGCGGGCCAGTTCGGCGATCATTCCGCGCGCTCCCTCGTAGCTCTCCATCCGGGCGGAACTCCCAGACCGCCGCACCACCGCCTCCACGCTGTCGCCCTCGTGGCTGATCCGCACACCTGGCGGCATCTCCTCAGCGCTCGAGCCACGATGCGCAAGAACGGTGAGTTCGATGCCGGGCTCGTAGCGACACACCAAGAGGTGATCGGCGTCCAGCAGGCTCTCCATCTCCGCGGCCACGGCGTCGAAGACCACGGGGGGCGCCGCGCCTTCCGCGACGAGCGTCGCCACCCTTCGCAGCGCTGCCTGCTCCTCGGCCAGCCGCGCTACCTCTGCGCGTGCCTCGGCGTTGGCGATGGCCGTGGCCACCAGGTCCGCGAACTGCGCGATCCGCGCCTCGGTCTCCGGCGGGAGCGGCTCGGGTTCGGGCCTCGCCACGACGATCGCGCCCCATCGACGCTCACCGACAACGACCGGACAGCCGACCGCCGAGCCGATTCCCTGCTCACGCGCGCCGGCAGCGACAGGACCGGGGGCTGAGGCGTAGTCATCGATCCGGCGTGCCCGTCCCTCCCTGAGCACTAGCGCCGCGACGCCGTCGCCGTCGCCGTCGACCGGTAGCCGGGTGCCGACCGGGTAGCGGGCGGCCAGGCCGGCGCCACCGACAGCGACCACGTTCGCGGTCCCGTCGCCTTCGTCATGCAGCAGCGCGCAGTCGACCTCGCCGAACACCCCCGCCGCTTCTTCGGCGACCTTGGCGAACACCTCCGTCGGCGAGGACTCCTTGGCAACGAGCGTCGCCACCCGCCGCAGCGCGGCCTGTTCGTCGGCCAGTAGACGGAGATCCTGGTGCGCCTGGGCGTTGGAGATCGCGGTCGCCACCAGTTCCGTGAAGGCAGCGATGTGCTCCTCGCTGCCGACCGGCAACCCATCCGGCCGGGTCGTGGCGGCCACCACGGCACCCCACAGCCGACCGTCGACGGTGATCGGCGCGCCTACCCCCGACCGGGCACCGAGCTGTGCAAAGCACTGTGAAATCGAACCCTCCGTGCCCTCGAACCGCTCCGTGCGCACCGGCCGACCGGTCTCCAGCACCATTGCCGCCGCGCCGACACCATCCACTCGCAACCGTGCAGCGTGGGGGAACTCCGCACCCGGCACGCTCCACAGTCCGACGACGGTGCCGGTGCGATCCGACTCGTACCGGAGCACGACCGTGACCTCGGCGTCGTACAACTGGCCGATCTCCGCGGCCACGAAGCCGAACGTCTCGGCCGGTGCAGCTCCGCGGGCGACCAGCGTCGCGACGCGCCGAAGGCCGGCCTGCTCGTCAGCGATCTCACCTCGGGCACGCTCGGCGGCCGTCGCGCGGCGAGCCGCATGTGCCGCCAGCCCGCCCAACAGGACTGATACCGCCAAGTAGACGACCAGATCCAGCAGGTTGACGGAATCCGGGAACTCGAGCGGGTGCGTCGGGGGCAGGTAGAACCAGTCGAAGGCGAGCATGGCCGCCATCCCCACCGGGACCGCGTAGGCGATACTCGCGAACCGGGCGATCGCGATCACGGCGACCAGGTAGCCGATGCCCAGGAGGCCGGCGACGACGGGAGCGTCGACACCCGCAAGAACCAACGCCGACAGGGTGAAGGTCCCGGCGCCTGCGGCGAACGACAGGGCGATCTCCGCCGCGAGCGGGAGACGGCGTGCCCGTTCCCATCCGGCCACCAAATCTGGCTCCACCCGCAGCAGACTGCCGCCATCGACGCGAGCACGCAATGGCGGGCCGAGACGACGGTCCTCGGCAAGTGCCGGGTGGCGTCGTAACTCAGCGAATCCTTACCTCACTCACCGAATCAACAACGTAACAACCAGCAGTTCGCCATTCCGGCGCAGCGTTCATTCCGCGGGTGCCCTCGGAGATGCAGATCGCCTCGGCGTCGGCGTCGAGCTTGGCTGCACTCGGCCCGGCCGGTGCTGGGCCGACGCGAAGCCGTCTTCGACCGACCAGACACCCGTCCCGAACCGCCGATGCATTCAGCATGCGCCGTACAGATTCAGGACAGCCGAGGGTCGGTCATCCACAACTAATAAAGGGTGGACCGAGCTAGGGATCCCTGGCAGCCGAGACCCGGCGTGATCAGGGCGAGGGCATTGATGAATGTCGGGCGGGCCCGGCCGCAGGACTTACGACTCCGTCTGCGCACCAGCCTGAAGCGCACGCCGCGCGAGGTGACAGCGTGGCCCGGCCGGACCGGGCATTCGGGCTAGGTCGCCTGTGGGGCGAACGCGTGCTCGCTGACGGGCCACATGGTCCAGCCTCGCGCGTTCAGCGCCGGCCAGAGCCGGCTGCCGCAGTGTCGGCACAGGTAGAGCTCGCCGGCGCGCTCGGCGTGCTCGGCGCGGTGCATCGTGCGGACCGCCGCGCGGACCGCTGGTCCGCACCGGTCACATGTCTCGTTCATACAGTCATGGTCGCGCGGATCGGCGCGTGTCGTCCCCGGTGCTGACCCGGGTCGAGTCCCGGGGTTGTGCCCGGGCCCGGGGTACTGGCGGAGCCCGCCGGTGCGCTGCTCCCAGCGGCCCGCTTCGAGTTGCGTGCGGCGCACGACGCGTTCAACTCGATGGGCGCGGAGGCGTTCGCCGAACGCGCTGGGCGGGAACTGGCCGCCACCGGTGAGAGACCGTGCGCAAGCGGACGCTCGGCGTACCCGAGCAGCTGACCTCGCAGGAGTCGCAGATCGTCCGGCAAGCCGTGGCCGGGCGATCCAACCCGGAGATCGCGGCCGCTCTCTTCCTCAGCCCTCGTACCGTCGAATGGCACCTCCGCAAAGTCTTCGGCAAGCTGGGCATCTCGTCCCGCCGCGAGCTCGCCGCCGCCCTGCGCGACCAGTGACCAACGGTCAGGGCGTCAACCTCGACGGCGGCGTATGGACCGTCGTATCGCCGGCCGGCGCGCCCGTCACGAACCCCACTCCGGCCGGCCCTTCGACCCAAAACCCCATTGCGCCCGGCTGCTGACAACACCTCTACGGCTAACACGGGCAGAGCCCTTGGCTGGATAACCCACACAACGCTCCGATCCCTTCGCCTATCCCGGGCCTCGATAAGGGGTTGCCGGTACCCGGCAAGGGGGGAGCGCTGACTTGGCCGGGCGTACACGTACTCAGCCCGCGCTCGAGGCGGCATGGTGGGCGCCATGCACACGGGAGGCGATGGTGTCGGACGACCTGGACGATCCCGCTGACGAGATTGCATGAGGAGAACTCGATGAGTGATCTGGACCAGGCCGCTCCGCCCAGCGCACCGCGTGGCCGCCGCGTTGTTGACTCGCAGCGGTTCCGCGTTGAGCTCGAGCAGCAGCGCCGGTTTCGCCTCGAGCAACTCACACAGTTGGTGTGCGACACGACGGCCGCCAATGATGATGATGCTTCGGGTCAGGTGACATCAACGCTGATGACGGCAGTAGGAACTGTCCTGGCGGAAATCGACGCCGCTCTGTTCCGGCTTGCCATCGGCTCGTTCGGGATCTGCCAACGGTGCAGTCGCACCATTCCCTCCGACCGACTGGAGGCCATCCCGATGGCCTGTCTCTGCCTGCAGTGCCAGTACCGCGAGGAGTCCCGAGGCTCACAACCGGACCCCGTCGCAGGGGAGCCCACTAACACGGTGGTCCCACCGCCGACGTCGCCGCCACCGCAGGACCGGTACCCGACACCTGCGGCGGACATCGTCGACGTGTGGGGCATCGACTCCTTCCCGGCCAGCGACCCACCGGCGAACTGGTGAATCGGCGAAGGCGGATGGCTCCAGCCGATGACGGCGATCCGCTCCTGGACCAGTTGACGCGGATAACTGCGCACCGGCAGCGGATCCGGTCGATGACGGCCCGGGCCGAGCCGCCGGTACCACCAGCGGTACCTCGTCGCCGCGTCGGCCGGGCAGTGGTGAAGTGGCTGACCACGACCGACCACAAGCTGATCGGCCGCCTGTATCTGATCACGTCGTTCGCGTTCTTCCTGATCGGCGGCGTGATGGCGCTGCTGATCCGTGCCGAGCTCGCGAAGCCGGGCCTGCAGATCGTGAACGAAGAGGTCTACAACCAGCTGTTCACGATGCACGGCACGATCATGCTGCTGCTGTTCGCGACGCCGCTGTTCGTCGGCTTCGCCAATGTGATCATGCCGATCCAGATCGGCGCGCCCGACGTCGCGTTCCCTAGACTCAACATGTTCAGCTATTGGCTGTTCCTGTTCGGCGGCCTCATCGCTTTCAGTGGATTCCTTACGCCTGGGGGAGCCGCGGACTTCGGCTGGACGGCCTACGCCCCGTTGTCCGACTCGGTTCGCTCACCCGGTGTCGGTGGTGATCTGTGGGTGATGGGTCTGTGGATGGCCGGTCTGGGCACCATCCTGGGTGCGGTCAACTTCGTCACGACCATCATCTGTCTGCGAGCCCCGGGCATGACGATGTTCCGGATGCCGATCTTCACCTGGAACACGCTCGTCACGTCGCTGCTGGTACTGATCGCGTTCCCGATCCTGGCCGGCGCGCTGCTGATGCTGGAGGCGGATCGGGCCCTCGGGGCTCACGTCTTCGACGCGGCTAATGGTGGTCCACTGCTGTGGCAGCACCTGTTCTGGTTCTTCGGCCATCCCGAGGTCTACATCATCGCGCTGCCGTTCTTCGGCATCATCACCGAGATCCTGCCGGTGTTCAGCCGCAAACCGGTCTTCGGCTACATCGGCCTGGTCGCCGCGACGCTGGCGATCGCCGCACTGTCAGCCACGGTGTGGGCGCACCACATGTTCGCGACGGGAGCGGTCAGTTTGCCGTTCTTCTCCTTCATGTCGTTCCTGATCGCGGTGCCGACCGGGGTGAAGTTCTTCAACTGGATCGGCACCATGTGGGGCGGCTCGATCTCGTTCGATACGCCGATGTTGTGGGCGGTCGGTTTCATGACGACGTTCCTCTTCGGTGGCCTGACCGGCGTCATCCTGGCCTCGCCCGTCCTCGACTATCAGGTCACGGATACCTACTTCGTGGTGGCGCACTTCCACTACGTCGTCTTCGGGACAGTGGTGTTCGCGATGTTCGCCGGGTTCTACTTCTGGTGGCCGAAGATGACCGGCCGGATGCTCGACGAGAAGCTGGGCAAACTCCATTTCTGGCTGTTGTTCATCGGCTTCCACACGACGTTCCTGGTGCAGCACTGGCTGGGTGTCGAGGGCATGCCGCGGCGCTACGCGTCGTACGGGGCAAACGAGGGCTTCACCACGCTCAACCAGGTGTCCAGCGTCGGCGCCTTCATCCTCGGCGCCTCAACGTTGCCGTTCCTCTACAACGTCTACAAGTCCCGCAAGTCCCCGCTGGTCGGGGTGGATGACCCGTGGGGCTGGGGCCGGTCACTGGAGTGGGCCACCTCGTCCCCGCCACCGCGGCACAACTTCGTCAGCCTGCCGCGGATCCGGTCCGAGAGTCCCGCCTTCGACTTGAAGCACCCCGAACTGGCTATCAACGAGTACCGCGCCAGCGGTGCACCCCGGGACAACCTCCTCGACGCGGACGAGGACGACGGCCGCACCACCCGTCTTGCGCATCAACAGGTACTCGACACAACCAAGACCGCGGATGACCCAACGGACTAGTGCGCGAGTCACCCCGCCACGAGGAGGCAGATTCCGAGCGCTGCCAACGCGACCACCTTGGCGGCCTCGAGCGCGACGTAGTACAGGTGGACCGTCGAGCGGGGCGGGTTCTCACCGGCGAGGACGCGGTCGGAGCGCCGGTTGAGTTGTGGCCGAATGGCGATGAGTTGTCCGGTCAGGAGGATGAGGATGGCCGCGGTGAGCGTCGCTACCACACTGGTCGGCCGTCCCACGAGCACCGCCACGAGCGTCACCAGCGCCAAAGTGATCTCGACGCGGTTGAGCGCCCGGAATACGATGCGGCCGATGCCGAGCCCGATGGGAATGTCGACCCCAGGGGCACGGAACTTGAGCGGCGTCTCCAGGAAGGAGATCGCCAGCACCATGCCGAGCCAGATGAAGACGACGGCGGTTGCTGCGGCGGCTGGTGCGGCGTTCAACTGTTCCTCCTAGAGCCGTGCGTTGCCGAACACGCGAAGATGGCTGAGTGGGCAAACGTTGCCGATGGCCCCTAGGCGGCCGGCCAGCGGGCGATTCGGCCGACGAATTCGGGGGGTGAGGCGACGATCATCATGACGGCGGGCTCGGTGCCCGGGTTGTGCAGGCTGACTCGTTCCCCGGTGGCGAGATGCGCGACGGCGCCGGGAGCGAGCCTGTGCAACTGGTCGCCTTGCTGCAGGTCGATCGAGCCCGACAGGTGGACCAGGACGATCTCGGACGGTCCGTGGTCGTGTTCGGGCAGGCCACCGCCGGGCGGGATCCACACCTGGACCATGGCGATGTTGTCGGAGGTCCCGGCGGCCACGAGGACCTCCATCGTCGGGCCTCCGGGAATGGGAGCCCGGCGTCGCGGTGTGGTGCCGATCCTGGTGAGGTACATCATGTGCTCCTTGGGCGACGCTGCTTCGGACTCTTGGCCGCCGCCTGGCGGTGAGTGGGGGAAAGGTGGACAAGGCAGGCATCTGGCTCGGCGAACGGCTCGAGGCGGGTCGCCGCGATCGGTGCACGGATCTCGGTGAGAGCGCCTCGCATCAGACCCAGGTGCAAGGGACACAAGGTCGACGAGTACTCCTCGGCGAGTTCGAGGAAGGGGCAGTGGCGCAACCTGATGCGGTCGTCTTCGGCCGGCTCGGGCGCGAAGCCCAGATCGGTCATCATCGCGGTCAGTCGTTGGGTGGCCTCGGCGGCGCCGATCTGATGGGACGGGGCGACCTGCTCGACGAGGTAGCCGCCCCAGCTGCGGCCTGCGGCCTCGGCAGCGGCGCCCGCATCGGGACTCGTGGACAACTGTCCAAGGAGGATCTTGGCCAGCAGGTGGTACTGACGCCGCCCACCACGGTCCATCCCCGGATGTGGTGCGTGAACGGTTCGAGGCCGGCCCCGGCCGGATGGCTCCTCCAGCTTGCGGTCGACCAAACCCTGCGTCACCAGCGCGTCCAGGTGGAAGCGGACCGTATTGGGGTGAATGCCGAGCCGTTCGGCGAGTTCGGTGACACCTAGCGGATCGTCGGAGGCGCGCAGCGCTTCGAGCACTGCCTCCCGTCGTGGCTTGTCTGCGTCGTCCCGGTCAACTCTGGTCATGGTGTCAGCCTCCCTGATCCTGCGGCGGCAGCGCCGCGATGAGGGGGTGGTCATGCTGGATCACACCTGTCTTGAAGGCCCCGCCGGGGGATCCGAGGTCATCGAAGAATCCTGCGTTCGCCCCCTGGTAGTCCTTCCACTGGTCGGGCAGGTCGTCCTCGTAGAAAATGGCCTCGACCGGGCACACCGGTTCACACGCGCCGCAGTCGATGCACTCGTCCGGATGGATGTACAGGGAGCGCCCGCCCTCGTAGATGCAGTCGACCGGGCACTCCTCGACGCATGCCAGGTCCTTCAGGTCGACACAGGGCATGGCTATCACGTAGGTCACAGCTGACTCCTCACCAGGCGCTTGTAATTACTACAAATATCACATGTAATAATCATTCGAAATAGTGATGTGAGGAGAGTGGCGCCATGCCTGCTGCGGAGATCTTCATCCAGGCGACCGAAACCGATCCGGACGTCATCGCCCGCGGTGTGGTCCACGAGGTCCACGAGCGGTTGCGAGCTGGGCTGGCGGAGCTGCAGCCGGTTGCCGGCGGCGATCAGTCGGCTTCTCCGGAGTTGGTCGACTTCTGCCTCCAGGAGCTGCGCCAGTACCTCGCCGCGGCCGACCGGGATCTGTATGCACCTGCGGCCGGTGATGCTGAGACGCGGCTGCTGGTGGATGCTCTTCGCATCGGGGCCGCGACGCTGAACGCCCAGATCGACGATCTGGCTGCGGCCGGCGCGGTCGAAGCGGCGCGGATCAGCGCGACGATCGCGGCGGCGCTGGATCTTCACCTCCGGCTCGAGGAGTCGGTGCTGCTCCCCGCGCTGGCCGCGTTGCCTAGCGTGAATCCTTCACTGCTGGCCACGGACCTGCGGGCCTACCTCGCCGGGGAGCAGGTCGAGGAGCCGACGGTGATCGACGTCCGCAAGATCGCGCGGGGTGGTCGTCACCCGCGGGTCTTTGCCCGCTATGCCGGCCTGGCGCCTGGGGAGGCGTTCATCCTGGTCAACAGTCACGATCCCAAGCCACTGCGCCGGGAGTTCGAAGCCATTCACTCCGGCGCGTTCAGTTGGGACTATCTGCAGACCGGGCCCGAGGAATGGCGGGTCCGGATCGGGAGGGTCGCCGTCGATGCCTGAGGACACTCGCGAACCGCCCGCGGTGGCGACCCCGGCAGATCAGCCGACAGTGCGGATCCTGGCCGACGTGCACGAGCTGGTCGACGACCCACGCGTGTCGGGAGGTGCCAGGTGGACGCTGTCTGAACCGGGACGGCAACTCGATGCGAACCTCATCCATCTGCCGCCCGGGCGGCGCGTCGACACTCACACCGAACCGGACCTCGACGTGCTGCTCGTGGCTGTCGCGGGAGCCGGCACCGTCGGCACGCCGGACGACCTGCAGTCGGTTGCCGAGGGCAACCTCGTCTGGTTGCCGCACGGTTCGACCCGTAACATCACCGCCGGCGCCGATGGATTGTCCTACTTGACAGTCCATCGGCGCCGTCCTGGCTTGCAGATCAAGAACCGCCCGGATCAGTAGCTCTGACGGCAACTACGTCAGCGAGCGGACGAATTTGCGGACGTCGCCCAGCAGTAGGTCGGGTGCCTCCATCGCCGCGAAGTGGCCGCCACGCTCGAATTCGGTCCACCGCACGATGGTGTCGGTCTTCTCGGCGAATCGGCGAATCGCCACGTCGGTGGTGAAGACCGCCACTGCTGTCGGCACGGTCGAGCGCTCCTTTGGTGCCCAGGCGGAGGCGTCGTGGAACCGTTCGTAGTACGCGTTGGCCGATGACAGCGCCGTACCGGTGAACCAGTAGATGCTGATGTTTGTCAGGAGCCTGTCGCGATCGACCGCGTCGTCGGGGAGTTCGGCCTTCGGATCGGTCCAGTCCTTGAACTTCTCCGTGATCCAGGCCAACTGCGCGATCGGTGAGTCGATCAGGCCGTACGAAGCTGTCAACGGCCGGGTCCCTTGGATCTGCATGTACCCGGACTTGTCGTCCTGGAAGTCCTTGAACGCGGCGAGCCGCCCTCGTTCGGACTCGGTGAGTGCAGCCATGTCTTCCGGATCGCCGGTCGGGAAGGTTACGTGCGCGTTGACGTGGATCCCGATCACCTGGTCCGGAGCGAGCCGCCCGAGCGCCGGCAGGATGAACGCGCCCACGTCGCCACCCTGCGCGGCGTACCGTTCGTAGCCCAGCCGGTCCATCAATACGGCAAAGGCAGCGGCGGTACGTCCGTCGGTCCAGCCGGTCTTGGAGATAGGGCCTGAGAAGCCATGCCCGGGATGAGACGGGATCACCACGTGGAAGGCGTCGGCGTCGTCGCCGCCGTACTCGACCGGGTTGGTCAGTGGACCGATCAGGTCGAGGAACTCGACGACCGAGCCTGGCCAGCCGTGTACCAGCAGGAGGGGAGTCGCGCTCTCGACGGTCGATCGGACGTGCAGGAAGTGGACATCCTCTCCGTCGATGGTGGTGACGAACTGCGGGTAGCTGTTCAGCTCGGCCTCGTGCTTGCGCCAGTCGTACGACGCGGCCCAGTAGTCCGCGAGCTCCTTCAGATATGACGTGGGTACTCCGCGTTCCCAGCCGGACCCGGGGAGCTCGGCGGGCCAGCGGGTGCCGGCGAGCCGAGAGTGGAGGTCGTCGATGTCACCCTGCGGGATGTCGATGCGGAAGGGGCGGATGTCCATGTTGTCCATATCTCCACCCTAGAATCGAAGCAGGACAACTTCGGTCCTCTTTCGATGGCAGAATTCCGATCATGATCGAGACCTCTGGGCGGCTACTCAAGCTGCTCTCGTTGTTGCAGTCGCAGCGGGACTGGACCGGCTTGCAGCTCGCTGAGCGGCTCGATGTGACGGTCCGGACGGTGCGTCGCGACGTCGACAAGCTGCGCAACCTGGGCTATCCGGTGAATGCGACGCTTGGTGTCGCCGGGGGTTACCAACTGGGAGCGGGTGCGCAACTGCCGCCGCTGCTACTGGACGACGAGGAGGCCGTCGCGGTGGCGGTCGGTTTGCGGACCGCGGCCGGCGGCACCGTTGCGGGGATCGCGGAGACCTCGCTGCGTGCTCTGGCCAAGCTCGAACAGGTGCTGCCATCGCGGCTCCGCCATCGGGTGAACTCCCTGCAGCAGATGACGATTCCGCTGGTCGGTGGTGCGCCGACAGTCGACCCGGAGGTGCTGACCGCGGTCGCGGCGGTCTGCCGAGACCATCAGCGGCTGCGGTTCGACTACCACGACAAGGTCGGTGCGTCGACTGTCCGCACTACTGAGCCCCACCGGCTCGTCCATACCGGTCGTCGCTGGTACCTCGTTGCCTGGGACATCGATCGTGAAGACTGGCGGACCTTCCGGGTGGACCGGATGTCCCCGCGCATCCCGACCGGTCCGCGGTTCAAGGCGCGCGAGCTGTCCGACGAGGACGTCGCGCGGCTCACTTCGACCAGTATCTCGACCTCGGTCTACCGCGTTCAGGGCCGCTTCGTCGTGCACTCACCGGCGGCGCAGGTGCATGAGGTGGTTCCGCCGACGGCGGGCGTGGTGGAGCCGATCGACGACCGCACCTGCCGATTGATCGTAGGCTCGCCGTCCCTTGAACAGCTGGCGGTCTGGATCGCGCTGCTCGGCTTCGATTTCGACATCGAGGAACCGGCGGAGCTGCACAACGTGATCAGGCCCATCGTCACCCGTCTCAACCGAGCCTCACCGCCGGCCCCGACGTGAACCTCGGTTCCTCAGTCAGCGTGCGGTAGACCCGCATTGCCAGTCTTCTGGCCGGGATGTCAACGCGGTTCCCGCAGTAGGGTGGCCAGTACCGCTGCCTGGCTGTGGTCGACGTCCCTGGTTGCGGTCAGCAGTGTGAGGGCATCGTCTTCGGCCAGCGTGCGCAGGTGGTCGAGCGCTGTTCGTGCGACGGGGGTGGCCAGCTCGTCGCGGTAGCGCGCCTCGAACTGCGCGAACTTCTCCGGGACGTGGCCATACCACTTTCGCAGTTCGGTCGAGGGAGCGACGTCCTTGACCCATTCATCGAGGGCGGCGGCCTCCTTGCGTATCCCACGCGGCCACACGCGGTCCACGAGCACCCGGATGCCGTCGCCGGCTTCGGCCGGGTCGTAGATCCTGCGGACCCGGATGTCGCGGCGCGTCATGCCGCACCGTCCGGGGTCTCGCCCCAGTCCGGCACCGTCAGCGCGGTACCCATGCGCCGGAGCTCGTCGCGGTGCAGCGCGCTCAGACGCCCAAGCGCGCTCTGCCCGGGCTGCGTCAGTTCCACCCGGACAGCACGTGCGTCGCTCGGGTGGGCGGCACGGTGCAGCAGCCCTTGAGCCTGTGCCCGGTTCACCAGCTCGCCAACGCTGTGGTGGCGCAACTGAAGGCGGTCGGCCAGCTCGCTCATTGTTGCCCACTCGCGGCCGGGAAACCCCTTCAGTGCCAGCAGCAGTTGATACTGCTGCGGAGTCAGGCCATGGCTGCGGACCGTCTGCTCACTGAAGCGCAGATAGCGACGGATGCCGAAACGGAAGCGCGCCAACGCCTCGAAATCCGCCTTCGTCAGCGGTTCTGCCACCTGCTCGTCGTCCGTCGCCTTGGGCTGCATTGATCCGTCCTCAGTGGTTGCAATGAACCGGTACTGATCCAAGTATATCGTGTTACGATATAAATGTGCAGATCGCTCCACAGAGCGCGTGAGGCACCAGGAGGTGCGCCGTGGTTCGTGAGTCCGGGGCAGCGCGCGGGCCATGTCCGCGATCGCCACCGTCAGCGTTTCTCGCCGAGCAGGCGCCACAGCTGGCCGCGGCGAAGCCCGCTGAAATGCCCGACCGGTGGCGTTGGACCGCCGGATCAGCAGGGTGAAAGGCGGAGGAGGAACGAGATTCTCGGCAGCATGCCCGTCGGTCGTCGAGTTTGGTATCGACGAGACCGCGGGCGCCTTCAATCGGAGAAGAAATGATCATCCTTTATGTACTGCTCATTGCCTTGGCGGTCGGTCTGATCGGAGCGGCGGCTTCCATCCGTGTGGTCAAGCAGTTCGAGCGCGGTGTGGTGTTCCGGTTCGGGCAGGTTCGTCCGGAGGTGCGCGGCCCGGGGCTTGCCGTGCTGGTGCCGATCGCTGACCGGTTGCAGAAGGTCAACATGCAGATCATCACGATGTCCGTGCCCGCGCAGGACGGCATCACCCGCGACAACGTGACGGTTCGCGTCGACGCGGTCGTCTACTTCAGCGTGATCGACCCGGTGCGCGCGGCCGTCGACGTACAGGACTACATCTCTGCCATCGGCCAGGTCGCGCAGACCTCCCTGCGATCGATCATCGGCAAGAGCGACCTGGACGATCTGCTGTCCAACCGGGAGCGCCTCAACCAGGGCATGGAGTTGATGATCGACAGTCCCGCTTTGGACTGGGGCGTCCACATCGAGCGGGTGGAGATCAAGGATGTCGCACTACCGGAGACGATGAAGCGGTCGATGTCGCGGCAAGCCGAGGCGGAGCGAGAGCGCCGGGCCCGCATCATCACCGCCGACGGCGAACTACAGGCCTCCGAGAAACTGGGGCAGGCCGCCGAGGTGATGTCGGAACATCCGGCCGCCCTCCAATTGCGCCTGTTACAGACCGTCGTCGAGGTCGCCGCGGAGAAGAACTCGACACTGGTTCTGCCCTTCCCGGTCGAACTTCTCCGGTTCCTGGAACGATCGACACCGGCCGAGAACCCCAAGCCAACCGCCGGCGCTGACCCGACGACCACTGCGTCACCCGCCGCGAGAAGCGGCTCACGGGTTCCCGCCGCGGCCGACCTCCAGAAGGTGCGCGAGCTCGAGCAGACCGGTGGACCAGTCTCACCGGGTCGATCGAAGTTGCCCAGCGGACTGACCGCTACGGCACAGCTCCTGGCCGACGCAAGCGTGACCACGCCCGACGAAACGGCCGGTTCGGCGCAAACTGATTGGGGCGGACTACCCGTCGGTTCTGCCGACCCGGCCTGGCAACCCTGAGGATTGCCTGGACTCCCTGATCACGTTTCGCAGGTTCACGGGGCAACATGATCGCCGTGGGCAGGTCGCAGGGGCCCGGAACGGCGCACATGGGGTAGGCGGCGAGATCGTCCGGCATGTTCCTGCCGGACGGAGGGAATGGAAGCGCGACATGGCAACTGTCTCGTTCAAGGGAGCTACCCGGGCACGAAAAGCCCGGCCGTAGAGCAACACCTTCTGCTGGTCAGGGCGGGAACCTTGAAGCGGGCCATGATGCTCCCGAGGATCGTCAGTGCCAGATGAGGAGGGGTATCTCCATCAGGCGCCGGCCATCGTCTCCGTAGCCTCGTGGTGGTAGAGCGCGAGCTGTTCAGCGCTGACGCGCTTGAGCTCTCCTGCAGGGAAGGGGGAGAGCAGTTGCCATCCCAGTTCGAGGGTGTCGGTCAGGATGCGGCGCTCCGGTCCCTGGTCGAGGTAGATGGTCTCGAACGCGGCGGCGAAGGCAAGGTAGCGTCGGTCCTCGGGCGGCAGGCCGCTCTCGCCGACGATGGACATCAGGCGGCGGACCTCGCGGCCGCGGGCGTAGCAGGCGTACAGCTGGTCGGCCAGGCCTCGGTGGTCGTCGCGGGTCTTTCCGGCGCCGATGCCTGCGTTCATCAGGCGTGACAGTGACGGCAGCACGTCGATCGGTGGTTCGATGCCTTGCCGATCGAGATCACGCGACAGCACGATCTGGCCTTCGGTGATGTAGCCGGTGAGGTCGGGGATCGGGTGGGTGATGTCGTCGTCGGGCATGGTGAGGATCATCAGCTGGGTCAGCGATCCGGTGCCGCCGCGGACTCGGCCGGCCCGTTCATACAGTGAGGCCAGGTCGGTGTACATGTAGCCGGGGTACCCGCGGCGGCCAGGCATCTCCTCCCGGGCGGCGGAGATCTCCCGTAGCGCTTCGCAGTAGGCGGTCATGTCGGTCATCACGACGAGGACGTGCCGGTGCTGCTCGAACGCCAGGTATTCGGCCATGGTGAGCGCGACCCGGGGCGTCAGCAGGCGCTCGATGGTGGGGTCGTCGGCCAGGTTGAGCAGTAGGACGCTGCGGGCGGCGGCGCCTCCGGTCAGGAACTCGGCGCGGAAGAACTCCGCCTCCCGGCGGGTGACGCCCATGGCGGCGAAGATGACCACGACCTCGGCGTCGTCGCCAGGCACGCGTGCCTGGGCCGCGATCCTTGCGGCGAGGCCGTTCGCGGGCAGCCCGGCGCCGGAGAAGATCGGCAGTTTCTGGCCGCGGACCAACGTGACGAGTCCATCGATCGCCGACACGCCGGTCTCGATGAACTGGTCGGGGTGGGTGCGGGTGATCGGGTTGAGTGGCAGGCCGTTGACGTGGCGGTAGTCGTCCGGGACCGGTTGCGGGCCGCGGTCGCGTGGCCGGCCGCCGCCGTCGAGGACCCGTCCGAAGTAGTCGGCGCCCACGCCGGTCCGTGCGGCGCGGCCGCGGGTGAGGACGGCGGTTTCGCGGCGTCCGATGCCGACGGTTCCGCCGAAGACCTGGACGACGGCCAGGGAGCCGTCGAGCTCGAGCACCTGGCCTTCGCGGACGGGCCCGTCGCCGGTCTCGACCTCGACCAGTTCGCCGTAACCGACGCCGTCCATACCGTCCACGATGATCAGGGGTCCGGCAACCCGGGTCACGGTGCGGTGACCGACGGTGAAGGGGGAAGCGTGGGCTTCGGCGGTGGTCACAGCGAGCTCATTTCTTCGGCCATCCGCTCGATGAGGCGGGTGGCGGATTCGTCGACGTTCTCGGGGGGCCAGCGGCGCATCCGGCCGAGGTCGGCCAGCACGCTCGTGGCGGTGATGTCGGTGATGGCGACGCCCCGCTGAAGCGCGGCGCTCATCGCGGCACCGGCCTCGTGGACGACGCGCAGCATGGCCAGGAGCCGCTGGGGCGGGCAGGACGCGTCGAGATCGTCGAACGAGGACTGTTGGAGCAGGTCCTCACGCAACGCCTGCCCGATGCGCAGGGTGATCCGTTGCTCGGCGGCCAGCGCTTCGACGCCGAGCAGCGACACCACTTCCTGCAAGGCGCCCTCGTCTTGCAGGGCTGCTGACGCCCAGCGGCGCAGTGGCGACCAGTCGGCGCCGACCTCCCGGTCGAACCATTCGTCCAGGCCGTACTGGGAGAAGCTCCGCAGCCAGTTCACGGCGGGAAAGTGACGCTGCCGCGACAGGGCGGTGTCGAGTGCCCAGAAGCAGCCGGCGAGCCGCAGGCTGTTCTGGGTGATGGGCTCGGAGAAGTCACCGCCGGCCGGTGAGACGGCGCCGACGATCGTCACCGACCCGGTGCGCGGCGGTGCGCCGAGGCACTGGACCGCGCCCGCCCGTTCGTAGAACCCGGCCAGCCGGGTGGCCAGGTAGGCGGGGTAGCCGTCCTCGGCGGGCATCTCCTCCAGCCGGCTCGACACCTCGCGCAGCGCCTCGCCCCAGCGACTGGTCGAGTCGGCCATCATGGCGACGTCGTAGCCCTGGTCGCGGTAGTACTCGGCGATCGTGATGCCGCTGTAGATGCTGGCTTCGCGGGCGGCGACCGGCATGTTGGAGGTGTTCGCGATCAAGACGGTGCGTTCCATCAGCGGGGCGCCGGTGCGCGGATCGGTCAGCTGAGGGAACTGTTCGAGCACCTCGGTGAGTTCGTTGCCGCGTTCGCCGCAGCCGACGTAGACGACGATGTCGGCGGTCGAGAATTTCGCCAGGGCCTGTTCCAGCACGGTCTTGCCGGTCCCGAAACCCCCGGGGATGATGGCGCTGCCGCCGCGGGCGACCGGGAAGAGCAGGTCGAGGACCCGCTGGCCGGTGATCAGCGGCACGGTGAGCGGCAGCCGGTTCGCGACCGGACGCGCGCGGCGCAGCGGCCACCGGCGCATCATCGCAACCGGAAGCCCGTCGATGTCGACCACCGGGTCGAGGATTGTGGCCGGGCCGGGCCGGATCGCGCTGATGATG
Source organism: Kribbella orskensis (assembly GCF_004342085.1). Taxonomy (NCBI): domain Bacteria; kingdom Bacillati; phylum Actinomycetota; class Actinomycetes; order Propionibacteriales; family Kribbellaceae; genus Kribbella; species Kribbella orskensis. The sequence goes on along the minus strand of NZ_SLWM01000023.1, from coordinate 50,695 downwards.
CCGGCCATACCTGGGGGCACCAGAATCCGGTGCTCGATCGCTCGTCCCTCCGGGACGGATCCGAGCAGGTCGCCAGCCCCGACCCGATCCCCGACCTCGACGGCCGGCCGGAAATCCCAGCGGCGGTCGCGGTCGAGCCGTGGCGGGTCGGCGCCTCTGGCGATGTACAGGTTGCCGTCGGTGCTCAGGTTCTCCAGCGACCGCTGGGTGCCGTCGAGGATGCCGCCGAGCAGCCCGGGTCCGAGTTCGGCGTACAGCGGTTCGCCGGTCGCTTCGACCGGTTCGCCGACCTGCAGTCCGGTGGTGTCTTCGAAGACCTGCATCACCACCAGGTCGCCGTCGATCTTGATGACCTCGCCCAGCAGTTGTTCGGTGCCGACCCGCACCACGTCGAACAGGCGGGTGTGGGGCAGGTCGGTGGCGCTGACCACCGGGCCGGAGATCCTGGCTACTCGGCCGGTGTCGGTGATCACCTGTCTGGCCGCGCCTCTGCGATCTCGTGTCGCGGAACCGCTGTGTTGTCTGGTCGTAGTCATGGCGTGCCTCCGCTGGGGGTGAAGGTGATCTGGTAGCCGATCGCGCGGGCCAGCAGGTCGCGCAGCGCGGCGTCCTTGGCTGCGGAGACGTCGCCGTCCTCGTCGGGGAGGCTGAGGATGAGCGGGGAGGCCTGTTTGGTCCAGGTCGCGCGGATCGGTGCTGTGACGAGCGACCAAAGTGCTCCGTGGACGGCGATGACCGCGGTCTGGCCGTCGGCGATCCCTTGGGTGACCGCGGCGATGGTCTGGTCGGCGTCGGCGGCGGTGACGGTTCGCGCGCCGCCGAGACGGAAGCCAGTGGCGGTTGCGGGTGTAGCGACGACGAGTGCATCGGCCATGGGCTGGTCTGTTCTGGGCGACGTCGTCTTCATCGGACGAGCAGGTCTCGGACGTCGTAGGTGGGGGCGATGCCGGCGAGCAGGAGCCGGACGGTGCGCGCCTCGCATTCGGCGGCCAGCACGTAGCCGACGGGGATGTCTGCACCGAGGGGGTCGCCGCGTCGCACGCCGCGCACGCCCTGGCGCCACACGGCGACGTCCAGATCCCATTCGAGCGCAGCGAGGTCTTCGTCGCGGAGGTGCTGTTCAAGAGGTTGCCGCCAGCCCGGGCGGGCGGCCACAGCGGGCTGCGGATCGCCTTGCCGGGCGGCCAGCAGCGCAGCCACGGAGACCAGCCCTGTGGGTAGGAGCCGCGGTGTCTCCAGCGCCGGGTCGCGCAGTACGGCGAGCAGATTGGCCCGGTCGCACTCGGCCTGGATCAGCTCCAGGATGGGGCGGGCGGCCCGGCCGACCCATTCCAGCCGGTCGGTCCAGCCGTCGATCGCGGCCGCCGCGACGGTCGTCTCGAAGTCGTCGGGGTCGCCGTTCAGCTCGTAGTGCTCCCAAGCCGCGGGAAGCGCTCGGGCGGTCAGCGGATCGGGGAGCCGGTGTGCCGCCAGCCGCAGGACCGCGCTCGCGCCGTCAGGTGCCGCGGCGATGTCGGCCGCGGTTCGCTGGTCGAGCGCACCGACACCCATCACCGCGGCAAGCCGGACGGCTGCGGGCTGCCCGGTACGCGCGCCGCGCAGCAGCGCAAGGGTGTCTAGCAGGTCGTGCCGGGCCAGCAGCACCCCGACCGCGGTACCGGCCGTGCCGGCGTAGAGTCCCCGGACTCCGCGCAGCAGGTCGCGCAGCCGCCGGCCGACCGCCTCCAGGAGCCGGCGGTCGCCCACTTGGTCGCGGTTCAGGTAGGGACGGTAGGTCGACGCGGCGAGCCGTTCGGCGGCCGCCTCGCGGGAGACGCCGGCCAGCTGGTCGTAGTCGACTGGGCCGAGTAGGGCCGGCAGCCGCGCCCTGAGCCGGGTGTTGCCGGCGATGAAGTCGGCGCGGGCCGTCATGCGCCCTGCTCCCAGGAGCGGCTCAGTCCGGCCCTGATCTCCGGCCAGGTGTTCGCCAGCCGAGTGAGGTAGGTGTTGTCGACGCAGCGGCCCTCGTCGTCCTCGGCGATGGCGCCACCTGTCCCGAGGTCGGCGACCAGCTTCGCCGACACGTCAGGGCGTAGCGTCGCGGCGTCGGCCGGGTGGACGCGGAGCGTGGTGGCGTGAGGCAGCGCGGCGAGTACTTCGTCCACGCAGGCGACTGCGGCCTTCGCGCCGGCCAGGCTGCCCGGGAGGGTGAGCAGCTGTTCCCGGACCTTCCCGAGGACCTCCGCCAGCGCGTCGTCCCGGGCGGTTCGCACTGCCCTGCGGGCACCCGAACGGGCTGCGATCAACAGACTCTCTGCCCCCTGCTGGGCGGCGGTCTCGGCCGCAGTCACAGCGTCCGCTCGGACCCGGGCTCCGCGTTCACGGGCATCGGCGACTATCTGAGCTGCCTGTCGGCGTCGGTCCTGTTGGGCCTTCTCGTGTTCTGCTGCTCCTTCTTCCTCCAGCGCGGTGAGCAGGTCGCGCAGCGCCATCACTTGCCCCCGAGCAGCAAGATGATCATCGCTGCGACCGCGAACCCGAGGATGACCAACGTCTCCGGGATGGCCACGAGCAGGATCGCGCGGCCGGTCAGCTCAGGTTTCTCCGCCACCGCGCCCATGGCTGCGGCCCCGATCCGCGCCTGGGCGTAGCCAGTGGCCAATGCGGACAGGCCGACAGCGAGGCCGGCGGCGAGGGCGATAAGTCCGAGTTCCATGATGTTTGTCCTTTCAGACAGGCGACCCTGCCGGAACCGGCTCGGGTGAAGTGAGGGCGGGGGAGGGCAGCGCAGTGACGCTCTCGGACTCGGGGCCCTGGGCAACGGAACCGCCCAGAGGTGCGAAGAGTCGGCCGCCGCCTTCGTAGAACTGTCCGAAGAACTCGACGTAGTGCAGCCGGAGCGCCTGGATCGTCGGACTGAAGGCCGCGAGGGCGAGGTTCAGCGCATGGAACAGGGTGGCGACGAGGAGTCCGAGCAGCAGCGGTCCCCTGGTTCCGAGCTGGTTGGCGACCTCGGCGAGGTAGGTAGAGGCGAGACCGACCGCCGCGAGCCGCAGGTAGGACAAGACGTTGCCGAGGGTGCCGAGCAGATCGAGGGGGCCCAGCAGCAGCCCGAGCGCGCCCTGGGACACGCAGGCCACAACGACACCCACGACGAGCGCCGCAACCGCAGGGGTCAGTACCTCCGGGGGGAATCCCGCGGCAGCGACACCGGCCAACCCGAATAGCCCGGCGAGCACGAGCAAGGTGCCTGCTTTCGAGGCCAGATGCCGGTGGTGGTGTCCGCGGGCGGCTGTCCAGACACCCAGCAGCAAGCCCAAGACGACGTGGATGAGGCCGATGGCCAGAGAGAACAGCAGCAACGGCTGGAGCGCGGTCGGGCCGCCTCGGTAGAACCAGAGCGCTGGCATGCCGATGCTGTGACCCAAGCTGCCGAGCGCTTCGCCGTACAGAAGACCGAACAGGACCGTCCAAGCTCCGCCGAGCGCCACGACCCGGCCTACTTCACTGATGGTGGTCCTCTTTGGCCAGTGCAGTCTGAGCCACCATCCGGCGCCCAGTAGGAGGGCGCCGTAGACGACGTCGCCAACCATCACGCCGAAGAAGATCGGCAGTGCCAGCGCTGTCAGCCCTGTGGGGTCCAAGTCGCCGCGCGCCGGCCAGGACAAGAGCCCGACCAACTGCTGGAATGGCTGCCAGCTGGTCGGGTTCCGCAGCAGTACTGGTTGGTCTTCGGCGTGTGCACGGGTGTCGAGGCGCTCGACGGCGACGGCCGGACCGAGCCGGTCGGCCAGTGCCCGCTCGACCCGTGCGGTCTGTTTGGCCGGGACCCAGAGCCTGAGGACGAACGTGCGCGAGGACAGGTCCGCCTGCGTGGCTGCGACAGCGCGTTCGGCGCGGGCCCGCAGGTCGGCGCTGGTGGCGTGCAGCGACCCCGCGACCGGTTTGACCGTGGCGGCCAGCTGGGCCCGCACGCGGTCGCGTTCGCCGGGCAATGCGGTGAGTCGCCTCCGCATCGCCTCGACGGTCGCGCGCAGGGACTTGCCGGCGTAGGCGGCGGGGACACCTACCTCGACGATGCGCTCCGTGCCGAGCAGTGCGTTGACGTCGGGCAGGTTGGCGCGGCGAAGAACGAGTAGGCAGCCAACCGGGCTGCCGGGCGTCGCCGCCGAGGTCACCATCAAGTGGCCTCGGCCGAGCAGCTCGGCGAGTTGCCGGGTCAACTCGGGGACGATCCGCAGGTCCGGGTCGTCGAGAACCAGCGCCATGCTGGCCAGACCCAGGTTCGCCAGCTGCCGGTCGTTCAACCGACCCAGTTCGGGAACGAGCGGCTGCAGCGCGTCAAGGGCTTCGATGGAGCGGGGCAGGGCCTCAGCCTCGCCGCGTAGCTCCTCTTCCTCGGCCAGCAGCTTCGCCACCTCGGGTTCGAGGTGGTCGAGGGTGGTCCGGAGCGCGGCATCACCCAGCACAGCGCCGATCGCCGGCTGGTCGGCCAGGGCGCGCACGGCGTCGGTGCGGACGATCAGGTCGGCCAGATCAGACGGAGTCTCGCCGGGATCGACGATGGTCACGACTTCGGCCAGCCGCAGTTCCTGCAGGGCTGCGAGCGCGTCGTCCAACCTGGGTCGGAGCCCGGCGACCTCGAGCTGGGTGAGCGGAACCATCATGATCAGCTCGCCTCGTCCCGCGATGAGCAGGCCGGCTGCGGCAGGACCGCGTCGACGACAGTGGCGACGTCCTGGTCGCGGCGCTGGGCGGCGACTGAGGTCAGGTCGGCCGCGCTGCGGATGCCGGCTTGGGTCAACCGGGCGGCCTCGGCGCGGGCGGCGGACAGGATCGCGGCTGCTCGTTGCCGCGCCTCCTCCGCCGCCTGCGCTTCGGCCTCGGCGATGAGGTGATCCGCCTGCACCTGAGCTAGTGCCACCTCATCGCGGGCTTGGTCCGCCGCGGCCAGCCGGGCGGCGATCGAGTTCTCAAGGTCCCGCACCAACTCGTGCGGCGTCGCACGGTCCGTTGTTTCGCTGCTGTCGTGCGTGCGGCTCATGCGGCGCTCCAGGTGCGCTCGGGTCCGTCACTCGTGGCATCGCGGGAGGCCCGGCGGGTGCGGGCTCGCCTGAGCCGGGCGTGCTCCTCGCGTTCGCGCTCGTCCAGCGTCAGCGCGATCCGGCGCGCTTCGTCGTGGAGCTGGGGGAGCACGATGTTGTCCAAGGCATTGACTTGTTTGGTGGTCCGCTCGATCTCCGTGGCCAGACGGCGCACGCTCAACTCGACCGCACACAGGTCCAGCAGCCACTCCAGCTGTTCCTCGTAGGCGAGCGCGACGGTGTCGAGGTGGGCCGATACCAGGGAAGGCGCCCAGCCGCGGGTGGCTGGGCTGCGGCGTACCGGATCGTGACGCAGGTCGAACACGTGGACGCCGGCCACAGTCCGGGATCGCAGATCCGCGCCGATCCCGGTCGCGGCGGCCAGGGCACCCGATGCGAGTGCCTCCGGGCCGTAGACCGCGGTGGCCTGGTCAAGACGCTGCCGGGCTTGGACCGCGAGGTTGCGCAGCCGCTCCAGCCCGTCCAGGAGCTCGGTCTGGTGGTGGCGGAACTCCCGCACCAGCGCCGTTCTCTTGTCTTTGAGCAGATCCCGGCCTTGAGCGACGAAGACCGCCCGCCTGCGGCGGTCTAGCAACTCACTTCGGGTCGCGACAAGGGATTGCATGGCACACTCCCGGATGCTTGCCTGAGGGACGTCACAACGAGGACGTTCGTGTTGCGCGAAGCAACAGTCACCTTGGGACGCGTTGCGGATACCAGACCTCCAGCCACCGCAGGCGGTGGGCGGATCCTTCAACGCCAACGGGGTTATGTCGGTCGTTGTTCTCGTCAGGAGCCGTGTCGTGCCGGCGCGTACTTGGTGGCGAGTCGGGCCAGCGCAAGGGCGGCGACCAGGAGGCCGAAGTCGCGCAGCGCAACGTCGTAGAAGCCTGAGAGCGTCAATAGGTTCAGGATGATGCCCGCAAGCCAGGCCGCGACGATCAGCGCGCCGTAGCGCGGAATCAGGGCGACGGCCACACCGGCGACGATCTCGATGACCCCGACGACATACATCGCGTCCTGCCCGGAGCCCGGGACGATGTCGTTGATCCACGGGGCCAGATAGCCCGGCCAGTCGGTGAGCAGGTTCGCGAACTTGTCCAGACCGAACACGATCGGCGCCACCGTGAAGACAGTTCGCAGGGCGAGGAATGCCTGGTACGCCGGGTCGGACAGCGACTCCCGGCCGGTTGTGCGGGCGGTGCGCCCCTCAGTGCTCACAATTTGCTCCTTCTAGAGCGTCGATGTCCTTCTATGCTTGCCTCGCCGCTTCGGAGTAGCACCGCCCCTCATCGGCTGACTTCGAGCCCCTCTTGTTGCCGATGATCGGCAACACCCAGATCGGCTCAGGGCCGGGCGGCGTGGGTCAGCTCCGCGGCGAATCCCTGTCGCCAGGAGCTGTACCGCGGACTCCAGTCGAGGTTGCGCCGGGCGAGAGTGTTGTCGGCGCCGCGCAATTGGGTCATGAAGGCGACTCCCCAGCCTCCGGCGGCCAATCTGGCAAGAGCCACGGGGATGTGTCTCGGCGTGGGAGCGTCTAGCAGTTCGGCCAGAATGGGCAGCCACTCGCGGACCGGTGCCGGCTCGTCGTCGACGATGTTGAGAGCGCCGCGCACATGGCCGTGCAGCGCTGCGGCGATGGCCGATGCGGCGTCGTCGACGTGGGTGAAAGAGAAGGTGCCGTCACCGGTGCCGACGATCGGCACCTTGCCGGCCCGCACCTGGCGGACGAATGATCCACCAGGCGCGTAGATCGTGCCGGGGCCGTACAGATGACCGAGGCGCAGGACGAGTCCGCCTGCTTCCTCGGTGAGATCTTCCAGCTCCCGCAGGGCATCGAGCACCGGACCGAACTGCTTCGGCGGGTGCTGCCAGAAGGGCACGGCCTCGGTGGCCAGGCCCTGTCCGTCCGGGTCGTAGGCGTAGGCGAGTCCCTGGGTGATGATGCGCTTGGCTCCGGCCTGTTGCGCTGCGTCCACCAAGTTGAGGGTGCCCTGGGTCCGCAACCGGTTGGTCTGGGCGAACTCGCGGGACATCCGCCTCGGATTGATCCTGGGCGGGATCGCCGTGAGCAGATGGACGACGGCGTCGGGCTCGGCTACCCGTACGGCACGGCGCATCGCAGCATGATCCAGTGCGTCGGCTTGCACCACGTCGGCGCCCAGCGCCTCGATGGCGACGCCGGCGCCGTACGACCGTGCCAACCCGATGACCTCATGCCCGGTCGAGATGAGCAGTGGCACCAAGCACCTACCGATGACGCCGGTTGTCCCGGCTACGAAGACACGCATAATTCCTCCTGGAGAGTCGAGCACCGGACGGACACCCCCGCGCGGCGCTCACTGTGCTGGGCCATGGCCGGTGCCAGGACGGTTGGTGTGGGCGCCCAGGTGATAGGTCCTCTGCGCAGCGCCCGGCACGGAGGAGTCCAGTTCGCCGCACCCGGCGAGTTGCTGCAGCACCCGTAGAGCGATGGATGGAGGGTCGACACCGAAGTGGCGGCGGAGAGCGGCCCGGGTATCGGACCGACCGAATCCGTCGGTGCCCAGCGAGGCCCACGCTCGCGGGACGAAAGGTGCGATCTGATCGGGCACTGCCCGCATCCAGTCCGACACTGCGACGACCGGGCCTCGCGATTCGCTCAGGCGCCTGGTGACATAGGCGATCCGAGCGGGCTGGTCAGGGTGCGACAGGTTCCATTCGTCGACGGCGAGAGCGTCGCGACGCAGCTCAGTCCAAGACGTCACCGACCACACGTCGGCCTGGACACCCCAGTCGGAGTGCAGGAGGCGCTGCGCCTCCAGCGCCCACGGCATAGCGATGCCTGAAGCAAGGATCTGCGCCTTCGGCCAACTGTCGTCTGCGGCAGGGGAGTAGCGGTGCATCCCGGCCAGGATGCCGTCGACGTCGACGGCGGTGGGCTCGGCCGGTTGCGAGATCGGTTCGTTGTAGAGGGTGAGGTAGTAGAAGACGTTCTGGTCTTCGCCGGGTCGTGGTTCGCCGTACATTCGCCGGAGTGCGTCGGCGGTGATGTGGCCGAGTTCGAATGCGTAGGCGGCGTCGTAGGCCACGCAGGCCGGGTTGGTGGATGCCAGCAGCAGCGAGTGGCCGTCCTGGTGCTGCAGTCCTTCGCCGTTGAGGGTGGTACGGCCGGCGGTGGCGCCGAGCAGGAATCCTCGGGTCATCTGGTCTGCTGCGGCCCACAGTTGGTCGCCGGTGCGCTGGAACCCGAACATCGAGTAGAAGATGTAGAGCGGGATCATCGGCTCGCCGTGGGTGGCGTACGACGTGCCGGCCGCGGTCCAGGAAGCCGCTGAGCCGGCCTCGGTGATGCCCTCGTGCAGGAGAACGCCGTGGGTGTCTTCTTGGTAGCTCAGCATCTGTTCCCGGTCCACAGACAGGTAGTTCTGCCCGTGCGGGGAGTAGATCTTCTTGGACGGGAACAACGAATCCAGTCCGAAGGTCCGGGCTTCGTCGGGGATGATCGGCACGAACCGGTGACCCATCTGTGGGTCTTTCATCAGGTCCTTGAGCAGGCGGACGAATGCCATTGTGGTGGCGACCTCTTGTCGGCCAGAGCCGCGCCGGGCTACGTCGTACGCAGCCTCGCCGGGTAGTCGAAGAGGCTTGCCGGCGACTCTGCGGGCCGGCAGGTAGCCGCCGAGGGTGCGACGCCGCTCATGCAGATACTGCAGCTCGGGTGAGTCCTCCGATGGCCGGTAGTAGGGCGGCTTCACCTCGTCGAGCGCCGAGTCGGGGATCTCCAGGAACAGCCGGTCCCGGAATCCCTTGAGGTCCTCAAGGGTCAACTTCTTCATCTGGTGAGTGGAGTTGCGCCCCTCGAAATGGGATCCGAGGGTCCATCCCTTGATGGTCTTGGCCAGGATCACCGTCGGCTGCCCGGTGTGTTCGGTGGCCGCTCGGTACGCGGCGTAGAGCTTTCGGTAGTCGTGTCCGCCGCGTTTGAGGTTCGAGATCCCAGTGTCGGACAGGTGCTCGACCATAGCGGCGGTGCGGGGGTCGCGGCCGAAGAAGTGCTCTCGGACGAACGCACCAGACTCGGCCTTGAAGGTCTGGAAGTCCCCGTCGGGGGTGGTGTTCATCAGGTTCAGCAGTGCGCCGTCGGTGTCGGCGGCCAGCAGCGGATCCCACTCCCGGCCCCAGATCACCTTGATGACGTTCCAGCCGGCGCCGCGGAAGTACGACTCCAGTTCCTGGATGATCTTGCCGTTGCCGCGGACCGGGCCGTCGAGGCGTTGCAGGTTGCAGTTGACGACGAAGGTGAGATTGTCCAGTTCCTCGCGCGCCGCGACACCGATCGCACTGAGGGACTCCGGCTCGTCCATCTCGCCGTCACCGAGGAACGCCCACACCCGCTGGCCGCTGGTGTCCTTGAGGCCGCGGTCGTGCAGGTAGCGGTTGAAGCGGGCCTGGTAGATCGCGTTGATCGCCCCCAGCCCCATCGAGACGGTCGGGAACTCCCAGAAGTCCGGCATCAGCCGCGGGTGCGGATAAGACGACAACCCGCCGCCGGGTCCGGCGTGGGAGAACTCCTGCCGGAACCCGTCGAGCTGGTCGCTGGTCAGCCGCCCTTCCAGGAACGCCCGCGCGTAGATGCCGGGGGAGGCGTGGCCTTGGAAATAGATCTGGTCGCCGCCACCGGGCGCGTCGTGGCCGCGGAAGAAGTGGTTGAACCCGACCTCGTACAAGGCCGCGGCGGAGGCATAGGTGGAGATGTGCCCGCCGACGCCGATATCTGGCCGCTGTGCCCGGTGGACCATGACGGCCGCGTTCCAGCGGTTGTAGGCCCGGATCCGCCGCTCGACGTGCTCGTCGCCGGGGAAGACGGGCTCGGCGTCAGAGGCGATCGTGTTGAGGTAGTCGGTGCTGCGCAGATTCGACACGCCGACGCGCCGGTCGCGGGCTCGCTGCAGCACGCTGAGCATCAGGTACCGCGCCCGGTTCCGCCCTGCGTGGTCGACCACCTGGTCGAGCGATTCCAGCCATTCCTGGGTCTCTGTGGGGTCCAGGTCGAGGAGTTGGCTGTTCAGCCCGAGGCTTTCCGGCAGGCCTTGCGACGCGGACGTCATGACCGCTCCTTCAGCTCTGCGAGGTGGCTCGGTGCTGCGATCTGGAGGCTGCGCCGGCGCGCAGGCAGCGGTTTGAGGGACTTGGTCCGGAGGGGGTGGACGACGGCTACGGGGCAGGCGGCGTGGTGCAGGACGGCCTGGCTGACGGAGCCCAGCAGCATGCCGGTGAAGCCACCGCGCCCATGCGAGCCGACCACGACCAGTTCGGCGCCGTCGGATTCATCGATCAGCGCCTGGGCTGGATGAGAGTGCACGAGCTTCACCTCCAGATCGATGCCGGGGAAGAGCACCCGCTTGCTCTCCATCGACTCGGCGAACAGCTGCTGTTCGACCTGCTCGACGATGTCCGCGGGGACGGCGAACGATGGGTGCTGTCGGGTCGCCGTCGCGGCATGGACGGCGGTGACTCCGATGCGACGACGGGCCGCCTCCTGAAAGGCGAACCGGATCGCCGCGGTCGAGACCTCCGACCCGTCGACGCCGACGACGACCCGGCCAGTTGGAACGGTCGGGAACGCTGTGCCATCGCGGTGTGGATGGACGACGATCACCGGGCACGGAGCATGCGCGGCCACGGCAGCGCTCACCGAACCCACCAGCAGACCACGGAAGCCGCCGAGGCCCCGGCTGCCCACGACCACCAGCGCAGCCCCTTGGGCTTGGCTCAGTAATGTCGGCGCAGCCCCGCCGACGAACAGCTCGCCGCCGACTCTGAGACCGGGGGCGACATGGCGCGCGTGCGCCTCCGCTTCGGCCAGCACCCACTCGGCCGCTGACTGGAGCGCGTTGTTCATGTCCCCGACCAATGTCATGTCGAGTGCGTTGCGGACCATCGGCCAGCTGAAGGTGTGAATGATGCGGAGTGGACAACGCCGAGACCATGCCTCCGCGGCGGCCCAGGCAAGGGCGGCCTGGGCAGAGATCGACCCGTCGACACCGACCACGACCGGCGGCCGGCCGCAGTTATCTACTGCATACGTCTTCGTCATGTGGGCCGCTCCGCTCCTGCTCTGGATGCTCTGCGGTTTCGACTGTGCCGTTCCGGCGGCACTCCAGGTACTGCCACGATCGGCGAACCTGTGACCAGCCTGATGGCCGACGCCCGGCAACGATGCTCTACTGGGGATCCACACCGCACAGACGCATCGATCCCGCGCGAAGGGAAGTGAGATGAGCGAATCCGGTGGGCTGTCGTGGCCGGGGACCGGTCCCACGAACAGCGCGGATGAAGCCTGGCTGACGGCGATCGCGCAGGCGGCCGCAGGCGATGCCCAGGCGCCGCTGGAGCTGCTGGTCGAATACCTCACCCTGCTCGCGGACGCGGCCATCTCCGGGCGGCGACCGCGCGAGCATGAGTTGGCGATCGTGCGTGAACTCGGGCGACGCGCCGCCGAGCAGGGCATCCCGGCCGGACGTGTCGTCGACCTGTACCTGTCCGCGGCCTGGCGGATGTGGCGAGACCTGCCCGACGTCGTCCCATACCGCGACCGCGACACGGTCCGTGCCTCGGCGCAGGCGGTACTGCGCGCTGTCGGTGAAGCGATCGCCGTACTCGTCGACAGCTACCAGGCCGCCACCCAGCAACTGATCCGGCAAGAGGAATCGCTGCGCCGCGAACTGGTGGACGACCTGCTCCGCGGCGACGCCGATGTCTCCCGAATGGTTGAGCGCGCCGAACCCTTCGGGCTCGACCTCGGCCGGCCCCACCAGGTGGTTCTAGCAGCGCCCGCCGACGGGCTGCCTGACGGCGACACGACTGCCGGCATGCTGGAACGGTTCATTCTCGACCGCTTCGGCGACCGCGAGGTTCTCGTCGCCACCAAGGATGGCCTACTGGTGGTCCTGATCCCGGCAACCGCCCCGTCCGCAGCACCGCGCACCACCACCAAGGACATCGGGGAACTCATCCACGACGCGTTGGTCCGGCACCGGGCGGACCGTGCCTGGCGCGTCTCGACGGGCCGCGCCTACCCGGGCGCCTACGGCATCGCGCGCTCGTACGAGGAGGCGCGTGAAGCGCTGATGCTCGCCGACCGGCTACAGCTCGACGCAGCCGTCGTCGATGCCCGCGACATGCTCGTGTACCGGGTCCTGGTCCGCGACCAGGCTGCCATCGTCGATCTCATCCAGGCCGTGCTCGTCCCGCTGACCCAGGCCCGTGGGGGTGCAGAGCCGTTGGTACAGACCCTCGAGGCGTACTTCGCGACCGGCGAGGTCGCCACCGAGGCCGCGCGACGCCTGAACATGTCGGTCCGCACCGTCACCTACAGGCTGGACAAGGTGAAGACTCTGACGGGCCATGACCCGGGCGATCCAGCGCAGCGGTTCACCCTGCACATCGCCGTCCTCGGCGCACGCCTTCTCGAATGGCCTGCGCGTGATCTTCCCTCGGGCGCGGAGACCCACGCCTAGCCGACTCGACTCTGGCCCACGGGGGCCATCGTTGCCGGGCGTCGGCCAACAGGCCGGCCTCAGGTTCGCCGATCGGTGCCGTACCTGTCATCGCCACGCGGCGGCAAAGTCATAGCTGCACGAACAAGGCCCGCGAGCTGCGGCTCGCCGAGCGCGAACCTCGAAGCGGACTGTCCTTCGTGTGCATGGCCGAGTCACGGGCCGGTCTTTCGGGATTCGCCCGCCGCAGCAAGGAGGTTTGTCGTGGACCGATCAGCCGCCGCCCGCCCCGACGCGCCCGACGCTACGGTGCAGGAGAACACACCATGAGGGCCTATCGAATCTTCTGGCTGTTCTTCTGTGGTGTGCTCGGCGCCCTGGGCACCGTCGCCGCCTGCACCTGGTCCCTGTCGACAGTCATGTTGCTATTCATCTGCGCGTCCCTGACCGGCGGCGTCGCCGCGATGGTCGTGCTGGATCCTGACCGCGAGACCAGGCTCCCGCGCGACAGCCGACGAATAGTCGCCGTGAGCTCGATCCTGGCCGGGGCTGGGACCATGGCATTCATCGGCGTCGGGACATTGGTGGGTGGTCCGATGGCGGTCCTGCTGCTGGCGATCACGGCCGCCGGGTCGCCCTACACCATCGACTACTGCCTTCGCTGGCTCAGGGAACACGGCCACCTGCCCAGTCCTTCACCGCAGCCAAACCCGCCGGACCCTGCCGAGCGCTCGGCAGGGTCCGCGCCGGCGCCGACCTCGTGGATCGAACCGGGCGAGGAAGCCAAGCCTCACGTCTCGCCGGCTTCACTGAGCGACGACGCTCTGTGCCTGGCGTGGCGAGCCAGCTTCTCGGCTCTGCAAAGGGCCGGCTCACCGGCGCAACGGCTATGGATCGTCGATGAGCGCCGGGCGTATCTCGAAGAGCTCGAGAACCGCAACGCCCGGGGCATCGCCGCGTGGCTGGCATCAGGAGCCAGAGCTGCGGGAGACCCCAGCAGGTTCGTACTGGGAGACAGCGTTCCAGGCCATCCCCCGATCGATTGGGACGGCCTGATCCACGGCCCGGACAACTGAGGCCCGCCCCACGACGCCCAAAGCGCAACTGGCATCTGCCAGGGAAACCGAGACCGCGATGACCAAGCTTGAACACCTCTACGGCTACTACGGGCAGAGCCCCTGGTTGGATAACCTCACCCGCGCCTATCTGAGTGACGGAACCCTCGGGCGCATGGTTGCCAACGGGATCCGCGGCGTCACCGCGAACCCGTCGATCTTCGCCCGGAGTATCTCCGGGTCGCACGAATACGACGAACAGTTCGCGGCGCTGATGGCGGCCGGAAAGTCGGTGGACGAGGCCTACTGGGAGATGGTCATCTCCGACGCCGGCCAGGCGCTTACAGTGCTGCGTCCGGTGTTCGATGGCGGTGACTGTATCGACGGATTCGTGTCGGTGGAGGTGTCTCCAGAGCTGGCTCACGACGCTCCGGCCACGATCGCCGCCGCTCGGTGGCTGCGCCGTCGTATGGACCAGCCCAATCTGCTCGTAAAGATTCCGGCGACCGCCGAAGGCGTCACGGCCGTGGAGACGCTGACGGCCGAGGGCAGCAGCATCAACGTCACGCTGTTGTTCTCGCTGACCCGCTACGCCGAGATCATCGAGGCCTATCTGTGCGGGTTGGAGAGGTTCAGCGCGAACGGCGGCGATCCCTCGACGGTCAGTAGCGTCGCCTCGTTTTTCGTCAGCCGGGTCGACACTGAGGTCGACCACCGGCTCGAGTCGCTCGGGACCGACGAGGCGCTCGCCCTGCGCGGCCAAGCCGCAGTCGCCCAGGCCAAACTGGCCTACCGGTTGTTCGCCGAACAGTTCTGCACCGAGCGCTGGCACCGGCTCGCCAGCCTGGGCGCAGATCTCCAGCGTCCCCTGTGGGCGTCGACGTCCACCAAGAACCCACACGACCGCGACACCCGCTACGTCGAGGAGCTCATCGGCCCCGACACCGTCACGACCTTGCCCGAAGCAACCATCGCCGCTTTCGAGGATCACGGCACGATGGCTCGCACCGTCGACACCGGTGTGCCGCAGGCCGCCGAGCTGATGCTGCGTCTGGCGGCAGTCGGCGTCGACATGACCGCCGTAGGTCGCACTTTGGAGGACAACGGCATCGCCAGCTTCAACAAGGCGTATCACGACGTATTGGCGAACCTTGCCGCAACCAAACAACCCCCAGCCCCCGCCCGCTGAGGAAGCAATCCGACCACGTGACACGGTCAGTCCGCGATGGGTTCACCCTGCTCGAGGGCACTGGTCCCCCGCGGCACCACCTCATGAGCCGGATCTGTCCGTGGTGAACAGCGCCGGTTCTGCGACCAGACCAGCGCTTCGGCCTCTGCGGGCTGGATCCCGCAGTTACCAGCCGTACGAAGGATGGCCTGCCCGCGATGGCCAGGCAGGAACGGGCCTCGGATCGAGTACCCGTCGGGTGTCACGGTTCGATCAGGCCGGCCCGAATGGCGTAGCGAGTGAGATCCAGACGATCGCGCAGGCCGAGCTTGTGCAGCATGTTGGAACGGTGCCGCTCGACGGTCTTGGCGCTGATGAAGAGCTTCTCTGCGATCTCCTTGGACGAGTGACCCTCCGCCACCAGCTTGAGCACTTCCTCCTCGCGGACGGTGAGAATCTCCGCGGGTACGCCTTCGCCACGGCGAACACGGTCCAGATAGTCGCGTATGAGCGCGGTGGCCGCACCTGGGTAGAGGAAGGGCTCGCCACGCATGGCCGCCCGGCATGCTTCCAACAGGTCGCGATCGGCGACGGACTTGAGGACGTAACCACAAGCTCCGGCTCTGAGGGCCTGAAAGAAGTACTGCACGTCGTCGTACATCGACAGCATCAAGATCCGCAGGCCCGGTTGGAGGGCGGACAGTTCGCGGGCCGCCTGTAAGCCTGTCATCCGGGGCATCGCGACGTCGAGAATGGCGAGGTCGATGGGCTGACGCGCAGCCAAGGCGAGCGCTTCCGCGCCGTCGCCTGCTTCGGCTACCACGGTCAGGTCCGGTTCGCCCTCGAGGATGAGACGTACTCCGCGCCGGACCAGGGCGTGGTCGTCGGCGAGCAGGATGCGCGTAGGGGGCTGTTCAGACATGATCAACCGCCGTCCCCCTGGAGTGGTACGGACAGGCCGACCTGCACGCCGCCCCCGGGAGCCGCCTCGAGTTCCAGGGCCGCGCCGATCAGCAAGGCACGCTCACGCATGCCGCGTAGTCCGGCGCCCTCGTTGGCGAGGCCGAAACCGCGGCCGTCGTCACAGATCAGCAACTGGATGCGATCGCCGTCGCGGTACAGATGCACTCCGACCTCGGTGGCGTCGGCGTGACGGGCCACGTTGGTGAGGCTTTCCTGAGCCACCCTGTAGAGCACCAGTTCCGTCTGCTGATCCAACTTGGGCAGGTCGGCTTCGAAGCGGCGATGGACCGCCAGCCCAGTGTGGGTGGACAGGTCGGTGGTCAGGGTGGTCAAGGCGCTGACGAGACCGAGATCCTCGAGAACACCGGGCCGGAGTCTCCGGGCGAGACGACGCACCTCATCGAGACTTGCACGGGTGGTCTCCTGTGCATGCTGCAGGTCGGTTCGCAGATCTGGGTCGTGAGCATGGTCGGCCGCGCGCTTCAGTTCGAGCAGTACCGCTGTCATGCTCTGGCCGACTTCGTCGTGCAGTTCCTGAGCGATTCGGCGCCTCTCAGACTCTTGGGCGTACAGTGCACGCGCACTGCTGGTCGCTCGCTCGTGCTCAAGGCGGCCTAGCATGTCGTTGAAGGCGCGCACGAGGTCAGGGACGCCTCCGTGGCCGGCTACCGACACGCGTTGCCCAGGGCGGAGCAGATCGACGGTGGCCATTCGGCGCGTCACTCGCTCCAACGGTGCCAGGCCGACGCGTAGCAGGACGGCGTTGGCCACCAGCATGACCACCAGGCCGCCGACAAGCACGATGGCCTCCGTGAGGACCACCGGCGCAGACACGGTCACCGGCGCCCAGAGCAGCAGTGAGGTAGCCCCGCCCAGCACCACCGCATTGAGTCCGAATATCCGCCAGAACAACGCCATGGCAACGTCGCCTTCCTCAATCGCACGTAGGCCCACTATCCACCCCCCACTCTGCTCCGACGCGGGCGCCGAAATGCCACCCGACTGGAATCGGGACCGTTTGGGGCACAACTCGCGCGAATGCTGCCTGGACCTCGAGGTCAACTGCCCGCGTTGGGCAGCGTCGTGTGGCCCGTCGTGACTTCGCCCGCAAAGCTGGGGTGGCGGTCGGCGGCGGTCAAGGCGAGGCCAGCGCCGCGGACGGCGACGAGATGAGGGGCGGGCGCAGACCGTACCGGGGCGCAGAGTCGTTTTGCCAGTCGGTACGTGATCTCGGGACGCAGCGCGCCGCCTCCGGTGAGCATCGGCCCGCGCTCCAAGGCGTCGACAACCTGCGGGCCGAGGTCACTACGCAGCAGATCTATGACCACCGTCGCGATCCAACGTACGAGATCCGCAACGGTCGTCGCAGCGCCAAGATCGGAGGTCCCCACGTCGAGACGATGAGGTTGTGTCACTGCTCCGTCCACCAGCAGCCCGATCTCTGTCAACTGAGCGCCGATGTCCACCACCAACAGCGGTTGTTTCAGATCGGCGCCTGCTCCGAGAGCAGCGGCTTTCACGCTGTCGACGGTCAGCACAGTGCGGGCGTCGAGGACCTCCAGCGCGGCCAGAGTCGCGACGCGGTGCTCGTCGAGGCACAGCACCGGGGTGGTCAAGACGACGATGGAGCAGTTGCCGAGGCCGGCTCGTCGGCCAAGCAGGTGATCGAGCAGGCGCACGGCCCCGGCGAGGTCGACGACGTGGCCGCGCCGTACGGGAAAACAGACCCCCTGGCCGCCACGGGACGTGATCGTAGGCACGTCGATGACCAGACCATGGTCGGGTATCCATGCCCGGGTGCGGGCGCTGCCCAGGTCGATCGCGATCCCCGGGGACCGCTGGCCGGCTGACCAGATGCCGCGCCGTCGCAGCGGCGCCGGGCGTCGAGACGCTCTCACGCGGCTGCCTCCGTCAGTTGGTGGCACGGCTCGCAGTACCGAGCATGCGGCACGATCTTCAGACGCTGCACCGGAATCGGCCAGTCGCAAAGGTGGCAGCTTCCGTAGCGGCCCGCGTCCATCCGGCTGAGAGCCGCTTCGACATCGGCGAGGACTACGCGGGCGGCTGCGGCGAGTGCGTTCAACACCTCTTCTCGAGCCAATGTCTGCTGGTCGTCTCGACGGCCGACGGACAGTGGCCAGACTTCGGAGATGCCCTCCAGTTGTTCCAGCCGAAACGTCTGCTCGTCATGAAGCTGCGCGCGCAGCGCAGCCAGCGCCTTGGGGCCAATTTGGACTTCGCCGATAGCGGCAAACACGTACTTCAAGACTGCACACCTCTCAACAAAGGCGTAGGAAACGGACTGGTTCGGACGCACATCAAGTGCGGCTGCGGAACCAATCAAGACCGAGTGGTATTTATAGGCGCCGGTCCAGGTCAGAGAGCGCGCTGCTGACAGCCGACGCAGTTGCGCACGTAGGGCAGGATCTCCAGACGCTCGACTGGAATGCGGGTGTCGCAACCCTGGCACATGCCGTAGGAACCCGCGGTCAGACGATCTTCAGCAGCACTGATCTCGGCCAGTACGCGGTGGATGGCGGCCGTCTGAGCCAATACGAGCTCCTCTGCGCCGTGCGCTGCGCGCTCTCCGATGGCGCGCAGTTGGGTGAGTCGCGAGCCGCGTTCGTGTTCCAATCGCTGGCGGGCCTCATGCACGGTCAGTTGCGCGGAACGGGCCGCTTGGGTGCTCACTTGACGCACGTCCTCTCACGAACGCGGGGATGTAGGTCGAAGCGCTGATGCCGACGGATTCGCTCGTCGCGCCGCTCGCCTCGAAAGCGTTTAACCTCTAACCATGGTCGACATCGACCGCAACGACCATCCGGGCCAACACCCATTTATTGAGTTGGCCAACCTGTACGAAGACCCGAGATACCGAGCAGACGACCCGTCCTGAAGTGGAGGTGGGCTGCTCGCGGGGGGACTGGCACACCCTTTGTCTCCGAGCGAATCCTCGGAGCCGCAAGGTGTCCGACGGTCGGCAGATATCAACCGCCCGATCCCAGACGCTCGCGGCGGAGCTCGCACATTGCGCTGGAGATCACGCGGATAGCCGGTTGCTCGCGTACCGACGCTGAAACGCCTGAAAACTTGATGGCACTCCAGCGGGCCACCTGCGACGCCGATGAGTGGACGGGGCATGCCCAGACGGAGGTCGAGACGCTCCTCTCGGGCGCTCCAGAGGTCCCGTCTGTCGCCGTCGTGGGTATGCGAGATCGTCCAGGGGGCTGGACACGGTGCCCAGCGGCCGGGTTCTGAGAGGCGATCGGCCGTGGTCAAGGTCGGGTTCGTGCTGCCCTTACGCGGGGTTGCG
The DNA here is from genome assembly GCF_004342085.1 of Kribbella orskensis. NCBI lineage: Bacteria > Bacillati > Actinomycetota > Actinomycetes > Propionibacteriales > Kribbellaceae > Kribbella > Kribbella orskensis. Next base: position 31,652 of record NZ_SLWM01000023.1, on the reverse strand, counting down.
GTGCGGCCGCTCTGCTGGGCGACTAGCCAGGGATCAGCAGAGCGGCCGCAGCTCTAGGGAGGCGAACCGCTGCCAGAGCTGGCGTGGCCGGCCGGCTCGCGCAGATCGTCCAAGAGTTCCACCTGGTCGGTGAGGACTCCGGCCAGAATCCGCCGGGCGACTGCCAGCAGCTCCGCTACATATGGGGATGTCGGTGAGTAGATCACCGTGGCACCCTCCTTGCGGGACGTGACCAGTCCCGAGCGGCGCAGCACCGCGAGGTGCTGAGACAGATTCGCGGGCTCGATGCCGATCTCTGGCAGCATCTCAGCCACCGAGTGGTCGCGCTGGCTGAGCAGCTCCAGCACGCGGATCCGAGCAGGGTGGGCCAGTGTCTTGAAGAACTCTGCCTTCAGCTGGTACAGCGGCCTGCTCACGGACCCTCCTCCAGCCAACATCTTCACCTTGTAGTTGCGGACTTGCTAATCTTAGCAAGTCCGCAAGCGAGGTGGGACCGATGCTCGAACCTGTCGTCGCCACGTTCATGACCCGGTCACCGGTCACGGTGACGCTCGACGCCCCGTTCAAACAGGTCGCCTGCGCTCTGCTCGTGTCTGATGCGTCGGCGGTGCCCGTCCTGACGGAGGATGGCCGGCCCATCGGCGTAATCACTGAGAGCGATCTCCTGGCGAACCTCGAGTACCACGGCGGGATCGATCCACCGCCGTTGCTCGGTGGTGCCACGGCTCGCAGACGGCGGCGCAAGGCCGCCGCACACACCGCGCGCGAGCTGATGAGTTCGCCCGTCGACACCATTGGTGTCAATGCACCGATCAGTGCCGCCGTGTGCCGCCTGACCCGCCCTGGGGCGCCGCCCTTGTGCGTTCTCGACGACGAACAGCGGCTCGCAGGCCTGCTCACCAAACGCGACCTCATCGCCATCTACCGGCGTCCGGACGCCGACATCGCAGCCAATGTCCGCGCAGCCGTCACCACCGACCGCAGCCGGCCCGCGCGCACCCCGGCAGATCTCACCGTCCAGGTTGAGAACGGCGTGGTCAGCCTTGCCGGCCAGCTCACCTACCGCAGCCAGGTGCAGCACGCGATCATGGCCGCGTCGCGAGTCGCGGGAGCAGTTTCCGTGCACAGCAGTCTCAGGTACGACATCGACGACTTGCTCGTCACCGGCTTCTGACCACCTACAGCAGGCATAGTTGCCAATGGCCACAGTCAGTCCCAGCCCGGCACCAACAGGCGTCATGTCGGGACACCAAGACCTCCTGGTCGGTGAAGGCACCAATCTCCACCACACCCGGAGGTCTTCGCTATGTCAACGATCTGGCAGTAGCGTCATCAACCTGCTGGCCGAGTCCAGCTAGAGGTTGAAGCCACCCGGGACCTCGACGTTTTCGCCGGCGCCGCGCTCAGCGATCCGGACAGCGGCAGCCGGCCCGATCCCCGAACTGGATCCGGTCACGACGGCGATCTTCTTGGGTGATTCTCCTGAACTGGTCATGTATCAATCAGAACGACCCGACGCCCGAAGGTGTGAGACCAGATCGATCTAGTTATTGCACAATCCTGTCCAACTGGATGATCCGGATGGATCAATACCCAAGATCTACAGGGGCCGGGGCGCACATTCCTGCCTCGCCGCGACTCGGCCCGACTGCGGCCCGGCGACAGCGCTGTGTGCTGGACGAGTGGTGTCAGCCGGCGCTGAGTGTGTCCGAGCGTCGCCTTCCTGGCCAGGGTGGAGGCGGTGGGCTGGTGCGATCGCGGGTTGTGGGGAGCCAACTGGTGAGCACCTCACGATGGGATCGAAGTAGGTGCACCCGAACCACGTCGATGCGGCGTACGGCGTCACGGCGCAGGCCGAGCATCGGCAGTGCGAGGCGGACTTGCTGGATTGCCATCGCGGTGGGTAGAGGACCGCGGACCCGAAGCGAAATCTCGCTGTCACCGTCGACGAAGAACAGCACAGAACGGAGCCGCAGTGGTCCCGGCATCTGCCGGGCAGCGCGGCGCATCGCGTACAGGTCCGAGCCGGACGGTGGCCAGCCGGATCGCACCCGCACAATCACGTCGTACCGGGCCATATTCGATCATGCGTCGGGTCGCTCTCCGAGGTCCAGTGCTGGCGTTGTCAAGGCTAGGTAACAACGGCGGAACCCGGCGGGTCAGAAGACGTAGAAGGCCGAGACGATCATCGGGAGCGTTCCGATGATGAGCCAGGGGGACAGCAGGGAGCGCTGGAAGATGAGGAGGACGCCGGCCGCCGTGGCGATGCCGACCACACCGGACATCACCCAGAGGCCCACGCCGGAGGAGTGCTTGATCTGTTCCAGGTGAGGGCTGTAGGCCGCGAGGGCCAGGGTCGGGGATCCGCCGATGTGGATGAGGATGACCGAGACGACCCATCGCTGGACAGTCTCGATCTTCATTCCCCGCCGCTTCGACGGGTGGCTGCGCAAGGTTGGCCGGTGAGGTCCCGGCTGGTGCTCGAGGTGCTGGTTCACAGGTCGTTCCCGGCGTAGGAGAGGTTGAAGCTCTTGTTGGTGAGGGGAAAGTCGGGGACGATCGTGTCGGCCAGCGCGACCGGTAGGGCCGGCCAGTTGAAGAACGAGGGGTCGACGATCTTCAGTCTGGACACCGTGCCGTCAGGGGCCATTTCGACGCGATGGGCGATCGTGCCGCGCCATCCTTCGACGATGCCGACCCCCGAGGAGCGTCCGGCCTGAAGCCAGGTCGGCTTGGGCGTGTCCGCACTCCTGGGTGGCTGGGTGCGGAGGAGTTCGATGATCAGCGACACGGAGGCCTGTACTTCGTCGGCGCGGGTGAGGAAGCGGGCGAGGACGTCGCCGTCGCTGTGGTCCGGGAGATCAGCAGCCGTGGTGGCAGGGGTGATGGGATGGTCCAGGCGGGCGTCCTGCCGGAGTCCGCTCGCGCGGGCGACATAGCCGAGGGTGCCGATGTCATGGGCTTGTTCCATGCTCAGGATGGCGGTATTGGTCATTCGGTCCAGGACGACGCTGTTCTCGAGGGCGATGTCGACGACCTGCTGGATGTCGGCGGCGATGGCTGACAACAGAGCAGGATCGGGCAACGCCAGGAGGTGGACTCCGCCGGGCACGATCGCGCCGCGGAGCAGCCGGTGGCCGGTGACTTCCTTGTTGACACGCAGCAACTGCTCGCGTATCCGCAATGCGTGAGCGTTGATGATGCCGTAACCGACATCGTTGCAGAGGGCCCCGATATCGGCGATGTGGTTGTAGAGCCGCTCCAGCTCGAGTAGTACCGAACGCAGAATGGACGCGGGATCCGGGACCGGCCAGTCGCGTGCTTCCTCGATGGCAAGACAGTAGGCCAGCGCGTGGCCGACTGCGGTGTCGCCCGAGATTCGCTCGGCGAGTGGCAGCACGTCGGCCAGCAGCCGGCCCTCGGCAAGCTTCTCGATGCCCTTGTGGGTGAACCACAGACGAGCCTTGAGTTTGAGGATGGTCTCGCCGACGACGGAGAAGCGGAAGTGGCCTGGTTCGATCAATCCGGCGTGGATCGGGCCGACCGGTATCTCGTACACACCGGGTCCGGCGACGGTCAGGAACGGGTACGGCTCGTCAGGTGAACCGAACGCGGGAGCCGCGCCGGCGTCGTGGCGCATCGGGTGCCATTCGGTCGGCCAGTGCTGGTGCAGCACCAGCCGTCGCGGCAGGGGATGGTTCAGTACTTCGATGCCGTACAGGTCGGACAGTTCGCGTTCGAACCGTCCGGCCGGGAACGACAACCCGGCCAGGCTGGGGATCTGTGGTCGCGCGTGGTTTGTGCTCAAGATCAGCTCGACGCGTCGGTCGGGTTGGCCGGCCATGAACAGGTAGACGACGCGAAAGCTGTCGAGGTCGTCGTGAGCGGCAATCAGTGCCAGTCGGTGGCCATCGGCCAGCAGGGCGCCGGCGCGGTCCAGGAGGTCGGCCGCGGTGACGGGTATTTGTCGCCGGTTGGGGTAGGAACGTTGGTCCGCCGGCCGGTGTGGGCGCGGAGTCCTGCCGATCTGAGTCATGGAGTCCCCGCAATCAGACTGGCGCTGTGCAGCAGCGGCCCCAGCGGCCAGTCGACAATGCCCAGCGTCGCGACCACACCGAGTCCGGCGATGATCGGCGCCGCAGTGGCGAACGGCAGTGCCGCAACTGTGCGAACGGTCGGACGCGGCTGGGTGGTGGGTTCGCCGAACAACATCCCGCTGGCTTTGACGGCGATGGCGACGAACACTATGAGCAAGAGGACGAGCATCACAGCCATCGCCCAGCCGAGCCCTGCGGTCAAGCCGGCCCGTACGAGCCCGATTTCGCTGATGAACAAGCTGAAGGGCGGCAATCCGAGTAGGGCGGCGAGACCCAGGGCGAAGGCGCCGCCCAGCACTGGCGCCCGAGTGAGCAGGCCGCGCACCTCGGCGATCGAGGTGGTTCCGGTCCGGGACAGGATCTCGCCCGCGCCACAGAACAGCGTTGCTTTGCTGATGCCGTGTCCGACTATCTGCAGCAGGGCGGCTGCGATCGCGAGGCGTGTTCCGATGGCTACGCCGATGATCACCAGCGCCATGTGCTCGATGCTGGAGTAGGCCAGGAGACGCTTGTAGTCCCGTTGGGTGATGAGCAGAGAGGCGGCCAGCAGTAGGGACGCGAGCGCGATGGTCAGCAGGAGGGCCCGGACGAACCCCGGACTGATGCTGGCCATGGCGATGACGCGGTACCGCAGGAGCGCGTAGACCGCGACCGGGAGCAGCACGCCGGACATCAGCGCGGATACGGGTGCGGGCGCTTGGCTGTGGGCGTCGGGGAGCCAGCTGTGCAAGGGCACCAGGCCGGCTTTGGTGCCGAAGCCGAGCACGAGCAGGGCGAATGCCAGTCTCATCACGCCGGGATCGAGATCTTCGGCATGGGCGGAGAGTTGGGTCCAGTCGAGGCTGCCGTGTTCGGCGACGCCGGCCTGCTGGGCGGCGTAATGGACCAGCACCGTACCGAGGTAGGCCAAGGCGATGCCCACAGAGCAGATGATGACGTACTTCCAGGTTGCTTCCAGTGCGGCGCGGGTGCGGCGATGTCCGACGAGGAACGCGGTCACGATGGTGGTCGCCTCGATGGCGGCCCAGAGCAGGCCGAGGTTGTTCGCAAGCACGGCGAGCACCATCGCCGCCAGGAACAACGGCACCAGGACGCTGTAGAGGTGTGCCCCGGTATCGTCGATGTGTCCGCGTTCGAGTTCGCCGTCAAGGTGGCCGAGGCCGGCGCAGGTGGCGATGAGTCCGACGGCGCCGATGACGATCAGCATCAGGGCGGTGAGCGCGTCGACGCGCAACCAGTCGCCGATGGTCAGGGCGGTGCCGTCAATGGTCCGGGTGGCGGCTGTGATGCCGGTGGCCAGGATGATCCCGGCCGCGCCGATGGTGACGAGTCCGGTTGCCAGGCGCCACCGTAGTACTGCGGCCGTAGCCGCGGCGGCCAACGGCGCAAGGAGCGGAGCAACGACCAGTAGGGCGTCGGTCGCGCCGCTCCCGGTGGTGAGGGCGGGGATCATCGGGGTCTCGTCTCGTTCATGGTCTGGTTCATGCTCAGTCGTGGAGGTCGCGTAGTTCGTCGATGTCGGTGCCGCCGAAGGTCAGCCGCACTCGGGCGGTGAGGACTTGCAGAACGAGCACGATCAGCAGTACGTCGAGAGACACGGCGAGCTCGACCACGCCGGGGACCCCACCGGTGAGCAGGAATGCGGTGGTCGCGATTCCGTTGTCCAGCAGCAGGAATCCGACGATCTGTGACAAGGCGCGGCGCCGCGTGACCAGGACGAAGAAGCCGATCAGCACCATTGCGAAGCCCACCGGCACTGCCTGGGTCTCGATCGACGGTGCCAGCCGGACCAGTGGGCGGCTGATGCCGTAGGCAACGAGGGTGAGTACAGCCGCGGTGAGGATGGAGGCGGTGACGTTGATGAGCGGTTCGGTCTCGCGTGCCTCGGCGCTGTCACGCAGTGCCCGGCGGAGGATTGCGGGGATAAGCAACGCTTTGAGTGCCACAACTTCAGCTGCGACGACGACCAGTTCGATGCTGTCGCGCTCGGTCGCGAGCAGCAACGCGACGACGGCCATCAGTGCGCCCTGGACGACGAGGAGCCGAACGATGGCCGACAACTCGCGCCGCCAGAGAACCAGCACAGAGGACAGCAGCAAGCCACCCACAGCCAGGTACAGCAGTTGCCCGTACAAGCTGTTGCTCATCGGAGCAGTCTCCTTTCGGCGCTCATCAGGCGAGGAAGAACGACGAGGACACGGCCAGGACACCGAACAGGAACGACCCGGCAAGCAATTCCGGGACCCGGAAGAGGCGCAGCTTTGCCATGAACACCTCTGCTACGGCGAGCGCGACAGCAAGGATGGCCACCTTGCCGACGAACACAGCCGCACCGATCCCCAGTGCCGACGGTGACGTGCTGGTCGCCACGCCCCAGGGTAGGAACAGGTTGGCCCAGAGTCCGAGGAGAACGGTCAGCCGCAGCGCGGATCCGAGCTCGATCGTGGCCAGGTCGCGTCCGGAGTACTCCAGAATCATCGCCTCGTGGATCATGGTCAGTTCCAGGTGCGTGGACGGGTTGTCCACCGGGAGCCGGCCGGCCTCTGCGACAACGACGACCGCGAGGGCGACAGCAGCGAGCAGACTCGCCGGCGAGAGGATCTGGGCGGGCTGGTGCTGGATGCGGTCGACGATCGCCGCAAGATTGGATGAATCGACCCTCGCTGACAGAGCGAAGCCGACGAGCAGAATCGTCGGTTCCGCCAGTGCCGCGACGGTGATCTCCCGGCTGGCGCCCATGCCGCCGAAGGCCGTTCCGGTGTCCAGACCGGCCAGGGCGAGTGCGACGGTGCCGAGCAGCAGCAAGGCGACAACGGCGAAAAGGTCTGCGACTCGATCCAGCGGTGACGCGGTGCTGATGAATGGGCCGACGGCGGCGATTACCAGCGTCGAGGCCAGCAGAACCACCGGCGCGGCGGTGAACACCCAGCTCGAGCCCTCTGGGCTGATTGCCTCCTTGGCGAGCTGCTTGCGCAGATCCCGCCACGGCTGCCCGATCCCTGCGCCGGCACGGCCCTCCAAGCGGGCCCTGACCTGCCGCATCACGCCAACGACGTACGGCGCGACCGCGATCAGAAGCACCAACTGGAGCAGCACACCGGCTATCGCGCCCGGGGTCATGACGTCACCCCCACAACGACCAGGACGATGAGCAGGCCCACCAACCCGAACGCGAGGTACCGGTGCACGCTGCCGTTCTGCAATCGGCCGGCCTGGCGACCCCAACCGATCGCTGCGCCGAGCAGCGGCGGATACAACGCGACTTCGACGCGGTCGGCGACCTTCTGGCGGTACTGGACACTCTCGATCAGGTAGCGCGACTCGGCATGATGCGTGACGTCGATGTCCTGCTCCGGTGCGAGAACGTCGTCGAAGACTCGCGTCAGCGGTTCGGCGAAGGACGTCGCCGTGTACTCCATCCGGGGATCGAGCCGCGTGCCGCCGCAGCCCCACACCAGTGCCTGGCGACGCGGCAGCCGGCGACCGGCGAAACGGAGCGTCACGACTATGACAAGTGCTGCGGCGAACAGCCCGCAAAGGATCAGTAGCGGCGACATCGAACCCGCGATCCTGGTCAGCCGCAAGGTCACTCCGCCCTGCAACGGTGCGCCATCGCGAACCGTCGGGAAGGTGGCCGCGACCCTGTTGAGGGACGGTCCCACCATGGCGGGGAGGATCGCGAGCACGGCACAACCGGAGGCGGCCAGCGCCATCGCCGCGCGCATGCTGACCGGGCTCTCGATGGCGTCGCCGGCGGCCACCGAGCGAGGTCGGGCGAGGAATCCGACCCCGAACGCCTTCACGTACGTCGCGACCCCCAAGCCGGCAGTCAAGGCGACGACGCCGACCGCCAGGGGCATCGCCACGGCGATCAGGACGGATGGCGATCCGGCCGCGGGCAGGCTGTGGATGAGACCTTGCAGCAACAGCCACTCCGATACGAACCCGTTCCCTGGTGGCAGTGCGGCCGCGGCCAGTGCACCAACACCGAACAGCGCAGTGGTGATCGGCATCCTCGACACCAGACCGCCGAGGCTGTCGAGATCGCGCAACCCGGTCGAGCGCAGTACGGACCCAGCACCGAGGAAGAGCAACGTCTTGAATCCGGCGTGGTTGATCGCGTGGAGCACTGATGCTGCCAGCAACAGTGTCGCCAGCAGCCGGTCACCGTCGGCGGCGAAGATCCCGGCGGCGCCGACTCCCATCAAGACCAGGCCCATGTTCTCGGTGGTCGAGTAACCGAGCAGCCGCTTCAGATCTACCGCGACGCACGCCTGCAGTACGCCGTACAGGGCCGACACGGCGCCGGCGGCGAGAACGAGCACCCACCACCAGCGCTGTCCACCACCGAGCAGATCGAAACCGACCCGCAGGATCCCGTAGAGGCCGAGCGTCACCATTGCCGCTGACATCAGCGCCGAGACGTGACTTGGAGCTTCCGGGTGCGCCCTGGGCAGCCAGACATGCAGCGGCACGATCCCGGCCTTGGATCCGAATCCGACGAAGGCCAGCAGGAAGATCACAGACCGCAGCGTGGTCGGCAGTTCGGCCGCACCCACCCGCAGTGCGGCGAATGAATCGCCGCCGACCTGGGAAGAGAACAGCACCAGGGCGAGGAGGATCGCGACGAAGCCCGCGTGGGTCATGGACGCGTACCACGCGGCGGCGGTGCGCACCTGCGGGCGGGCACGGTGCTCAGCCAGCACCAGTACCAGCGAGGTGAGCGCCATCAGCTCCCACAACACCAGGAACGTGGTGACGTTGCCCGCGATCGGAACCCAGACCATCGTCGCCACGAAGAGCGGTAGAACTGCTTGAACCGTCCTGGACCCTGCCCCGGATCCAGGACCATGATCGAGCGGCGAGCCCGGGCTTGTGTACCCGATGCTGTAGATCCCGGCGATCACCGCGACCGCACCCACCAGGGCCACGAACACTCCCGAGAGAGCATCGCCCGCCACTGCCGCAGTGCCCAGAGGCAGCAGACCGGGCATCGTTGCGGAGTAGGTCTGACCGTCCAACAGCGCGATGCCGGCCAGCAAGCCGCCGGCGCCACAAGCGCTGGTCGACACACCAGCCACGACTGCACGAACCCGGGGACCGGTCAGGGCCGCGCCGACAGCTCCCGCCAGGGCGAAAAAGGTGCCGCCCAGCAGGGCTTGTGCAACCAGGTTCATCGACCGGTCAGATCCCGCAACGCGGCGACGATCACGTCCGGCTCCGGTGGGCAGCCACGGATCTCGACGTCCACGGGCACGACGTCACCGACTGCTCCGACGACTCCGTAACCCCCCGCGAACACGCCACAGTTGTGGGCGCAGTCACCCACGGCGACGACCCGCTTGGGTGCCGGCGTCGCCTCGAACGCCTTGCGCAGAGGGTCCTCCATATTGCGCGTCACCGGACCGGTCACCAGCAGCACGTCCGCGTGCCGTGGGGATGCGACGAGCCGGGCGCCGTAGCGTTCGGCGTCATACACCGGGCCGAACGCCGAGGCGATCTCCAGTTCGCAACCGTTGCAGGACCCGGCATCGACGTGGCGTATCTGCACAGAGCCGCGCAGTACGCCGGCGTCCGCGGCCAGGCCTGTGGCGCGAGCCGGAGCCGGCTGGGCGACCCGACCGGTCGTGAGGATCTTGCGGAACAGGCTTCTCATTCCGAGCCTCGCGGAACCCGTGCCCGACCCGTTGCCTGGGCATCGGCCTTCAGACCGTCGAGCAGTTCGGTCTGGTCGGTCAGCACACTGGTGAGGATCACCCTGGCGACCGCCAACAGTTCGGCGACGTGAGGGCTGGTCAGCGAGTAATACACCGCCGAGCCCTCCTTGCGGGTCGTGACCAGCCCAGCGCGCCGCAGTACGGCCAACTGCTGGGACAGGTTCGACGCCTCGAGCCGGACCTCCGGGAGGATCTCTCCCACCGACATCTCCCGCTCGCTCAACAGCTCCAGAACTCGGATGCGGGCGGGATGCCCCAGTGTCTTGAAGAACTCAGCCTTCAATTGATGCAGCGGTGTGGTCACTTCTCCTCCTTCCAAGGCCTCGCAGCGGAGCCTGCCCTTGTCGCGTTCGCCGAGGGCGGCCGATCGCCTGAACTGCGAACTGGGCTTGCGATCCCGCGGGATCTTCCATCACGCACCTCTCCGCCGCGGTCCGGAGATCGTCTCCGGCAGACGACCGTGACGAGGCTCATCGTCAGGGACAGGCACACGTCTTCACAGCATGCACGATGGATGGCATCATGAATTGAAGAATTCTGCAAGTCTTGCCATGTAGTCGCACCCAGCGGTCAGTTTCGGCCGAGATCAGCAGCAACCTGCGAGGAGTAGGGAACCCGATGAGCTCGTTCGCTGACGAACTGCTGCAGAGGATCGCCCGCGCCCGGCAAGCCTTGTCGAACGCAGAAGATGCCGGTGAGCTCGACGCCGAGCGGGTCTACGCCGGAGAACTCGACAGCCTGCTTCGACTGGCGATGGAGAACGGCGTCGTCGTCCCGTCGGAGCCTGCTCACCCACACCCGCAGGATCTGCGCTGATCTGCAGCACTGTGAAAATCGCCGCCCCGCCCCCCGCACGATGACGCATGGAAGGCAACGATGCGCTACGTAGTGACTCACTACCTGCCAGGGCAGGACGCCACTGAATCCACCGTGACCGACGCGGCCGGCGTTACCGAACTGGTCCGCAAAGCGGCTCTGACGGGCAGCCGTGTACACGTCAGACCCGTGTCCGAAGCCGAACAGGCAACGCCCGCATCAGGATCGGACGCCTCAACGCCCTGATGACCTCCGGAGCAGCACAAACGACGGACAGGATGCTGAACTATCGCCGCCGTCGCAGCATCGAGGGATCTGCCGTTCGGACCCGCCCGGTGCTGAGAGCTGAATGGATCACCTCGCACGGCCCTGCGCTGCGTGCGCGGGTCCTGGTCGGGTGGACTGTCGGGCTGAGGCGGGTAGGTGGAGACGTCCGTCGTGGACTTCGGCGATCTGGTCGACCGCGTTGAGATTGGTGCGGTCGTGGGTGACCAGGACGGTGGCGGTGGCCTGTTGGCGGGTGAGGCGGGTGATCAGGTCGATGACGGCGGCGCCGCGTTCGTGGTCGAGGGCGCTGGTCGGTTCGTCGACCAGGAGCACCCTGGGATCGTTGATCAGGGCGCGGGCGATGTTCACACGCTGACGCTGTCCGCCGGAGAGCTGGTGGGGCCGTCGGCCGGCCTGGTCGGCCAGTCCGACGGCGTCGAGCAGTTCCATGGCCCGGTTCCGGGCGGTGCGCGGCTTGCGGCCGTCGATCTGTGCCATCACCTGGAGCTGCTCGGCAGCGGTGAGGGATGGCAGCAGGTTAGGCTGTTGAAAGACGATCCCGATCTTGTGGCGACGCAGGTCTGTCAGTTCCGCGCGGGTCAGGGCGGTGGTGGCGGTGCCGTCGATGGTGACGGTGCCGGCATCGGGGCTGATGAGGGTGGCGGCGACGGCGAGGAGGCTGGACTTGCCGGATCCGGAAGGGCCGACGACGGCGGTGAGGGTGCCTTCGGGTACGTCCACGGTGACCTGGTCGAGGGCGGTCAACCGGGAACCGCCGTCGGGGTAGGTGAGGGTGATGTCGGTCAGGTTCAGGCTCATCGGGTGCTCCCCAGGGCGGTCAGCGGGTCGACCGAGGTGATTCGGCGGATGGACAGCGCGGCGCCTAGCGCGCCGAGTGCGATGATCACGGCGGCCGGCACGAGGACCGTTGCGGGGGTGAGAAGGAACGGCACGGCTGAGCCGGCGACGAGAACTCCGAGACCGGCGGCGATGCCGGTGCCGACCAAGCTGCCACCGGCCAGCAGGACGACCGCCTGGCCCAGGGCGTCCTTCAGCAGATTGGCGGTGGAGGCACCCAGAGCCTTCAGGACGGCGACGTCGCCGCTGCGCTGGATGGTCCACACGGTGAAGAAGGCACCGATGACGAGGGCCGAGATCGCGAACAGGAAGCCACGCATCAGTTGCAGGGAGCCGTTCTCGGACGAGTAGGAGCCGATCGCAGGCAGCGAGTCGTCCAGGGAGACCGTCTTGGTGCCCGCTGCCCGGTCGGCGGCCTTGAGATCGGCGCCGGAGGTGGTGATCACCGCGATGACGGTGGCGGTCTGCTCGCCGGCCTTGCCTGTGGGGGGCGCGGTCTTCTGCCAGGCGCCGAGGCTGATCCAGATGACCGGGGTGTGGCTGAAGGAAGCATCACCGCTGACGGCAGCGACGGTTACCTCCTGCCCGGCGAGGGTGAAGGTGTCACCCGCCGCGAGGCCGAGGTCGTCTGCGGCGGTGGTGGACAGGACCGCCGTCTGGTCGTCGAGCTTGTCGCTGTCAGAGGCGATCGCGGATCCGGGCCGGACGCCGAAGGCGGCCACACCGGCGCTCTTGGTTCCGGCGGTGGCCTTCGTGGTGGTGATGCCCAGCGGCTCGGCGCTGACCACGCCCGGGGTCTTGGCCCACTGCCGCCACTGTTTCTCTGTGACGGTGGAGTTGGAGTATGACAGTTCTTCTCCACTGTTGAACGCGATCTCGTCGGCGGGCAGGGACGTGATGGCCGAGATGTTCTGCTGCCCCAGGCCGGCGGTCAGACCGGACAGCAGCCCGACCAGCAGGGTTATCAGCACGATGACGGCGCCCATCAGGGCGAAGCGCCCCTTGGCGAACTTCAGATCTCTCCATGCGACGAACACGCTGCGGCCTGCCCTTTCAGGGGTGGAATTGGTGTGTCTCCACCTTCGCGGCCACTCTGTTTATCGGCATCTGGCCCAGGACAGTACTTGGCGCGTCGAAAGGCGGCATGCCGGCTCTAACTTTCGATGGAGGCATGGCCGGGCGGCGCTCCTTAGGCTGGAAGGACTGTGAACGCCACCGCCAACACCCTGACTCCCACCCGGCCACTGGCCTGGTGCCTGCACCTGTTGATCGTCGGGCTGCTCGCCCTGGCCGCCGGTCGGGCCCTCGCCGACAGCCGTCCGCACGCCGGATTGATCGTCGCCGCGGCCGCAGCGTGCGCCCTGGTGTATGCGGCCGGTCCGCTGCTGCCCCGCGTAAGCCGCTCGCGGAGGGCCGCCGCGCTGTGGCTGGCTGCCGTGGGTGCCGTCTGGCTGCTGCTGTTGACGCTCTCCGCCGACGGGGTGTGGCTGGCGTTCCCCCTGTACTTTCTCCAGCTGCACCTGCTACCGCGCCGGGCCGGCCTGGTCGCCGTGGTGACCACAGCGGCAGCGGCTATCGTCGGCTTCGCCGCTCACCAGGGCTCCTTCAGCGCGGCGGTGGTGATCGGACCTGCCCTCGGTGCCGCGGTGGCGGTGGCGGTGGTGTGGGGGTATCAGGCCCTGTATCGGGAGAGCGAACAACGCAGGCGCCTGATCGAAGAGCTCACCGCCACCCGCGCCGACCTCGCCCAGGTGCAGCACACCGCCGGTGTGCTGGCCGAGCGCGAACGCCTGGCCCGCGAGATTCACGACACCATCGCCCAGGGGCTGTCCAGTATCCAGTTGCTGCTGCGCGCCGCCGAACGCGCCCTGCCGCACGCGCCGGAGAACGCCGTCCGCTACGTCGGCCAGGCCCGCCAGGCCGCCGTCGACAACCTCGCCGAAGCCCGCCGATTCGTTGCCGCCCTCACCCCGCCGGCTCTGGAGGGCACCACCCTGACCGACGCTCTGAAGCGACTCTGCGCCACCACCTCCACCAGGCACCCGCTCACCGCACGGTTCCACCTCACCGGCGATCCTGTATCGCTGCCCACCGCGCACGAGGTCGCGCTGCTGCGTGTCGCCCAGTCCGCCCTGACGAACACTGTTCGCCACGCGCACGCCACCACCGCCGACGTCACCCTCAGCTACCTGGGCGATCACATCGTCATCGAGATCGTCGACGACGGCACCGGCTTCGACCCCGGCCAGTTGCCCGTCCCCGATCCCGAGAGCGGTGGCTTCGGCCTGAACGCCATGCGTGCCCGCGTCCACGCTCTCGGCGGGACTCTCGCCATCGAGTCCGCCGCCGGCCATGGCACTGCCCTGGCCGCCCAACTCCCCCTGCCACAGCCTGCCGAGACCAAGTCCGAGGCCCGCCGGTGACCGACAACCCCATCCGACTACTACTGGCCGACGACCACCCCGTGGTGCGAGCCGGGCTGCGCGCCGTGCTCGAGACCGAACCCGGCCTCGTCGTGGTGGCCGAAGCCGCCACCGCCGAGGACGCTGTCGCCCGCGCCGCCGAGGGTGGCATCGACGTCGTACTGATGGACCTGCAGTTCGGCAAGGGGATGGGGGGTGCCGAGGCCACCGCCGCGATCACCGCCCGACCTGCCGCTCCACGCGTTCTGATCGTCACCACCTACGACTCCGACGCCGACACCCTGCCTGCCATCGAGGCCGGAGCCACCGGCTACCTCCTCAAAGACGCCCCACCCGAAGACCTGGCCGCCGCCGTGCGCACCGCCGCGGCGGGCCGAACCACGCTGGCCCCGGCCGTCGCGGACCGGCTGATGAACCGGCTGCGTACTCCCGGCACCGCCCTGACCCGGCGTGAGTCCGAAGTTCTGGCGCTGGTCGCCGAGGGCCTGTCCAATCAGGCCATCGGCGCCCGGCTCCACCTCACCGAAGGAACGGTCAAGTCCCATCTGGCCCGTATCTACGTCAAGCTCGACGTAGATTCCCGCACCGCGGCTGTTGCGACCGCCACCGGACTCGGCATCATCCGCCGTTAGAGGCCAGGCCGTCCGCTCGTCGCCTTCCTCGCGGACGGTAAGAACTTGCGCGGGTACGCCGTCGCCCCGGCGAGCACGGTCCAGTGGACCTCACCGGGGGCGGCTGTCGTGTTCAGCCGGGCCGAATCGTCCTACCCTGAGCCAATGGGAGGGACGGCTCACGAAACCGTGGGTTGATCAAGGGGGACACCGAGACCGCGCCGTACCTGCACCACCGACCACCGCGCGGCCGGCGTACCGCGGTCCTGGAGGCGGCACTCCACGGCGAAACTCCACTCCCCGCTCAGGGGGGCGACGCTCGACGAAAGGACATGTCGCATGAACAGCACCAGCAAGACGCGAGGCCACCGGCTCCTGGCCGTTGCCGGGTTCCTCGCCGTCCTGGTCGCCGCCGCAGCCCCGGCCTCGGCCGCACCGCAGCAGAAAGCAACCCAGACATCCACCGCCGTCGCGACGGACCAGTCCCACAAGCCGGGCACGAAACCGACGCTCGTGCTCGTCCACGGCGCCTGGGCGGACGGTTCCGGCTGGTCGAAGGTCACCCGCCGGTTGCAGAACGACGGATTCACCGTCCGCGTCCCACCCAACCCGTTGCGCAGTCTCCCCGGCGACGCGGCAACGATCAGGGACTTCCTCTCGACGCTGTCCGGACCAATCGTCCTGGTCGCCCACTCGTACGGCGGCGCCGTGATCACCAATGCCGCCACCGGCAACCCGAACGTCAAGGCCCTGGTCTACGTCGACGCTTTCGCGCCTGCCGAGGGCGAGATCATCCTCTCGCTCGCCGGGGCGGACTCAGCGCTGGCAGCCGATCCGACGACCGTCTTCGACTTCGTCCCCTACCCCGGAGCACCTCCGGGCGACGTCGACCTGTACCTGAAGCACGACGTGTTCCTGACCTCGTTCGCGACCGGAGTACCCCGCCCCGAAGCCGAACTTCTGTACGCGAGCCAGCGCCCACTCACCCTGAGCTCCGGAAGCCAGCCCTCCGGACCGCCGGCCTGGGCGACCATCCCGTCGTGGTACGTCCTCGGCACCCAGGACGCCATCATCACCCCTACAGCCCAGCAGTTCATGGCCGAGCGCGCCCACGCCGAGATCACCCGCGTCAAGGCAGGCCACCTCAGCATGATCACCCAACCGCAACAGGTCACCGCAGTCATCGAACGAGCCGTCCAAGCAACCAACTGAGCACTACCCGCGTACGTGCGGAGACCAACTCCGCACGCACGCGGCCGGCGGTGGGGGTCAGCTTGTGCCGACCTTGGCGTACGGCTTCCCAGGTCGCGGCGCGGACCTCATTGTCGTCTGCCGCCTTGTCGCTCTGGCCTGTGACCGCTCGGGTGCGTCCACTGACCCCCGTACTGTCGTGGTGGACGGATCACCGAAAGCAAGGGGCACAGCGTGAATCAGCAGTCCGTGCCATCGGCACTTGACACTGCGGACTGGCGCCGCAGGGTGTTCGCACTGTACGGCGACGTGCGGGAGGCAACCGACCGAGCCGAGGCACACGCGATCTGGCGGGCTGGGAGGGACGAGTTGCTGGCGAGACACGCTGCGTCGCCCCTGCCGGTCGAGGAACGTGACGTGTTTCGTGGTGTTCAGATCGGGGACTACCAGCCGCAACTGCGGTTCGAGGTCGCCATCGACACGGATGTGGAGCCGGTGCGGTGGGAGGTGCCTTCGGCAACCGATGGCGTGATTCCCTTCACCCGAATCGGGGCCCTGCACCTTCCGGCGGTTGGCGACTTGGATGTGTGGTGGCTCGAGTCGTACGGCGGTGGTGTGTTTGTGCCCGTCAAGGATGCCCTCGCCGGCGCCCGCACCTATGGCGGCGGCCGCTATCTGTTGGACACGGTCAAGGGTGCGGACCTGGGCGGTGATTTCCGAGAGGGCTGGCTCGTCGTCGACCTGAACTTCGCCTACAACCCCTCGTGTGCCTACAGCCCGCTCTGGACCTGCCCGCTCGCACCAGCAGGCAACACGGTGCCTGCGGACCTGCCAGTCGGCGAGCTCACCGTCAACTCGACCCACGACCCCGAAGTTCAATCGGCTTGAGAAGTCCGTACCGATGGAAAGTCACCATTTTGCTCACGGTGCTTGCGCGGTAGTGGAGGCTGTCATGCTGGGCTGCCGCTACCAAGAGGCGTTCAGCGCCGGCCGACCGCAGTCACTCCGGACACGGGTCATGGACAACCCGTGCTCCCAGGTCGAGGATGCAAGGAATCATCGAGCTTTTGGGAGAGGCGCATGAGGATGACGAGGCGACGGGTCATGGCAGTCGGGTGGTCGATCGGGCTGCTGCTGGGACCCCTGGCGGTGACTGGTACGGCGCAGGCGCAGGATCCGCCGGCCAAGCCGGTCACGGTGATGACGCGCAATATCTACCTCGGCGCGGACATCAACCGACCGGTCGAGGCGGCTCTCCGCGCGGCGGCGCAACCAGGAGCAAACCAGCTCACGATCGTCACCGCCCTGGCGAATGCGACCCATGTGACCCGCGCGATCGTCGACCGCACCGACTTCGACGTGCGCGGACGGCTGTTGGCCGACGAGATCGTCGATGCACGGCCGGACCTGGTCGGCCTTCAGGAGGTCGCCCTGTGGCGGCAGGGGCCGTTGCAGCTGAATCAGGTGGGCGTGCCGAACGCGGGGACCGTCGACTACGACTTCCTGCAGATCCTGCTCGACGAGCTGGCCGAGCGCGGCACGCCGTACGTCGCGGCCAGCATCGCGAACCGGGCGGATGTCGAGTCGCCGAGCTTCACCGGCTCGATCGCCGCGCCTGGTGGCAACCCCCGCGACATCCGCCTGACGATGCGCGACGTCGTCCTGATGCGCGCGTCGAGCAGCCTCACCACGTTGGACGAGGGCCAGGACATCTACGACGTGAACCTGCAGGTCGGCGTTGCCGGAGTGGGCTTCGACTTCGACCGCGGCTACCAGTGGGTCGACGTCCGGGCGGGCGCGCAGCGGTTCCGATTCGTGAACACGCACCTCGAGGCGTTCAGCTCCGACATCGCGCTGGCCCAGGCCAACGAGTTGGTCACCGAGGCCACGTCGCCGAACCTGAGCACGGTGTTCGTCTGCGACTGCAACTCCGACCCGGTGAACAGCTCGATCAAGCCGATCGACCATGTGCCGCACAAGGCGCCGTACGAACTGATCACTGGCGCCGGCGGCTACACCGACCTGTGGAAGGACTCCGGCCGGCCCGCGGACTTGCCCGGCTTCGACGCCGGCGACACCTCCGGCCTCAACGAGACGGTGGACGAGGCGGTTCCCGGATCATGGACACACCGCATCGACATGGTGTTCGGCCGTACGGCGGACGGGGAGGCGCTCACCACCGACCGTGGCCAGGTGACCGGCCGCGACGGCGACCCGCGCGACCCGACGACCGGGCTGTGGCCGTCCGACCACGCCGGCGTCGTGATGCGAGTCCGAGGGCTATGAGCAGCTGACCGCAGCGGCCGGCCCTGCGCTTCTCCGAGCGGACGGGCTGGCGTATGACGCTCACGTCGTACTGCCTGATGACGGCGTCGATGTTCGCCACCTACTGGGTCGCCATCTGGACCTGGTGCTCCTCGCCGTGGTCTGCGATTTGGCGGGCGGATTGGCCGTCGTTGTCGAGGACGGTGGCTGTGGATTTGCTGAAGGCGTCGAGGTGATCCAGGCGAGGCCCACAGTGATGTGACGCACAGTCACGAGAAGTGGAGCGCCCCGGTGGGGCTTCTGGTTCTCCACGAGGGTGCCTGACAGCACAAGCCATGACGGGTCACCTGGGCGTGGTCGTCAGCCGGGTGATGTCGGCGCGGCGCCGCCCCCGCAAGGCGGGTCACAGCCGGATCAGGTCGGCGACCTCCTCGGGCAGGCCGGGTGACGTCATGACGTGGCCCATCCCGGGCACGACGTGCAGTACCGCGCCCGGAATCGCGACCGCCAGGGCCTCCCCGTGACCGAGCGGATAGACCGGATCCTGATCGCCGTGCACGATCGAGGTCGGCGCGGTGATCGACGACAGCGGGGCGAGCAGGTCAGGGGCGTCCATCCACACGGCCCGGCCGTGGTTGGCCGCGGCCGCCGGGTCGGTAGCCCGCGACAGCGCCAGTTCCAGCATCGCCCGGGCGGCCGGCTCGTCGAACGGCCGAACCGGCCCGTTGAAGACCCGGAACAAGGCCACGTCGGACTCCACGCCCGGCGGCAGCCCGGCGGCCAGATGCGCGAGAAACGCCGGCGACGGTGGCGGCAGATCATCCGGGTCGGCCGGCTCCCCGGCCCGCGCCCGTGCCCACGCCGGGCTCGGATCATGACCCATCTGCGAGCTGGACATCAGCGTCAAAGACCGGACCCGGTCCGGCGCGTGCACACCCAGCCACTGCGCGATCATGCCGCCCAGGGAAGTCCCAGCCACATGGGCGGATCCCAATCCATAACCGTCCAGCACGGCCAGGCAGTCGCGAGCCATGTCCCCGATCGTGTACGGGTGAGCATCGAAGTCGACAACGCTGGACCGACCGGTGTCTCGATGATCGAACCGGATCACCTGAACCCCACGCTCCACAAGCCGACCAACCAGCGCATCAGGGCAAAGGACCCCCTGAGCAGCCGACCCCATAACCATCAAAACAGCGGGAAGCCCAGGATCCCCGACCCGGTCAGTCCAAATCCGCAGCGGTCCGGAGGCCACAAATCGCTCGCGAGCATCCAACATGGAGGCACTGTAGCGGCTGCCTGCTGCCGAACGCCGACATTTTACCGATGGTCCGGCCGCCGTAGCGCCGAGCAGGTCGTCGCGTCGTCTCCGAGCCTCTTCCTCGGCATAGCGGCCGAGCTGGAAGCAGATGTCGTCGCTGCAGCGCGGGCCTGACCGGCCGCGCGAAGCTCGCGCCGCGGAGTCTGTGGAGCGTCAGCGGTCGGTCGAGTTCTTTGACGTCGTCGAGACGAAGTAGGTGCGCCTGCTCAGCCCCGGCGAGGTACTCGGTCAACTCGGCCCATGACAGCGAGAGCGTGTGCCGATATCGCCGCCACGCGGTGTGGGGGCTCAAGGCAACGACATCGACGAGCACTGCTATCCCGACGACGGCCATCGTTGGTGCGCTTGCGTAGAGGACTACGACTGTGCCGGGGGAGGCCTTGACGAGGAGTCGTCGAAGTTCGACGGTCGTGGCGCCGCTGAGGGATCGCTCCGGCGGAGCGGGGGCGGAGAGAGAGCAGCAATGACCTGTCGCTCACTTGGCCATCCCTTCGGCGTATATCGCAGCGAACAACTCGGACGATATACGTCGCGGCCCCTGCGGCGGTGCAGTTGACTGCGCGCGCGCCGTGGCTAGCTTGCGGAACTGCGAGTACGTGACCTGTACTCGCGGCGGAAGGCTGCCGAGAAGGCGAATTCTGTCGAATAGCCGACCTGGGGGGCGATCCTCGCCAGCGAGGCGTCGGTCTCATGGAGCAGTTGGGCGGCGCGGCTGAGCCGCCAGCCGGTCAGGTAGCGCATCGGAGGCTGGCTCACCACGGTCGTGAAGAGCTTGGAGAAAGCAGTGCGGGGCATACTTGCGACCTCGCTCAGCCGGCCCACCGTCCACTGCCGGTGCGGGTTCTCGTGGATCTCGCGCAGAGCGGCAGCGATACCTGGATGGGCGACCTCCGGCCACCACGACGTGTTGTCTCCGTGCCATTGACGGAGTATCTGAACAAGAATCAGATCCAGTAGCGCCCGTAGCGTTGCGCCGGAGCCCGGCTGGGCCATGGAGACGTTTGCGGCGAGGAGGTCGATGAGAGACCGCATCGCCGGATGGCGGTCGTAGTCCGGCGACAACACGATGAGGTCGGGCAGCGCGCGGAGGTACTGGGGCGCCTGGCCGTGTTCGAGCCGGTAGATGCCGCAAAGGAATTCGAAGGATGCAGGCTCTGGAGATGGCGGGCGCGGGTCCATTTCCAGGAGCGGAAGGTCCCGCAGCGCGCAGGGCGCCTGGCTGAGACCGTGCTCAGCGCCGGACGAGGTGAGCACGATGTCGCCCGGACACAGGGGCACGGGATCGTCCTGGCCGATCAGCCAGCAAGCGCCGTGCATGACGATGTGGGATCCACTGCCCTCGAACGCGGGGAACCGGACGCCCCCCGGTGCAGCTTGCCTGGTCAGCCGAGCGCCGGCGTAGCCGATCCGCACGGTGCGGATCACCTCGCTGATCAGATCCATGCCGACGAACTTGACGACGCACTCATCCGCGCACAGCCGCGTATGAACCGGTGCCGTTCGCGCATGGCACGGCACGCGTGACCGGTGCTTGAGTTAGTAGGGTGATCGACTACGCGAGCGCCGAGACCACTGAGATCCTGCGCGCCCATGCCGGAAACGTGGAACAGAACGAGCGGCCTGCCGGCGAGGGCTTGGACGCATTGCGCCAGGACGGCGTCTTCGCATTGCGGACACCGCAAACTCACGGTGGGGCAACGGGAGCGGTGCGCTCAGCAGCCGCGACCTGATCCTCAACACCGCTCGCACTCTCATCTCTAGCCATGGGTACGACGGAATGGTCATCTCCGACCTGTCCGAACAGTCGGGGCTGCCGCCGAGCTCGATCTACTACCACTTCGGGAACAAGCTGGGCGTGCTCGTCGCGCTCCTGGAGCGGACGTTCGAGGACCTGCACGCCTCGTTCCCGAGCCCGTCGGCCTTCGACGGCAGCCCGCCCCTCGAGCGCTTCGAGCTTTGGTTCACCGCAGCCTGCACCGCTCTCGATCAGCGGCCGGAGTACCTCCGGCTGCTGATCGCGGTCAGCATCGGTTCACACGCCGACGCCGACACCGTGCGGGGAACGGTGCGCCGGATTCGCGCCTACGGCTACACATCGTGGGTCGAGGCGCTCACCCCGGTCTTCGCGCCCGTGGACTCCCCGGAAGACACGGAACTCGTCGAGCGGCTGGCGGTGCTCGGCAGGGCGATGACCGACGGCCTGTCGGTGGCCACCAGCTTCGACGGTACGACGTACGTGTCTCACGTACCCGCGTTCGTCGCACTGG
This sequence comes from Kribbella orskensis, assembly GCF_004342085.1. Taxonomy (NCBI): domain Bacteria; kingdom Bacillati; phylum Actinomycetota; class Actinomycetes; order Propionibacteriales; family Kribbellaceae; genus Kribbella; species Kribbella orskensis. The sequence goes on along the minus strand of NZ_SLWM01000023.1, from coordinate 9,819 downwards.
TCCGCGGTTTCGCCGAGGATCGGCAACGAGCTCGGCGTCGCTAGGACGCGCTCCAGCCACCGTCGAGGACCATCCGCGTGCCGCTGGCGCGCAGAAGGTAGGTCACGGCGCCGGCGACATCTCGGGCTCGTTGAGCCGGTTGGAAGACGCTGTCAGCGCGTCTCGAGATTGTCAACACCGAACGTTCTACCTACACTGGAGGCCGACCAGGAGACAGGTGAAACAAATTGTCCGAAGCACGGTCCCGGCTACTTCGCACAGCAAGCCGGCTGTTCTATGCCGAGGGGCTGCATTCGGTCGGCATCGACCGGATCGTCGCTGAAGCGCATGTCACGCGCGCCACGCTGTACCGGCATTTCCCGAGCAAGGACGATCTGGTCGTTGCCTATCTGGATGGGGCGGATCACGCGATCCGCGCGCAGGTCGAAAAGGCTCGCGCTGCAGGGCACTCGGCATCCGATGTGGTTCGGGCTGTCGGTGAGACCATCACAGACGGCATTCGCTCCGATGGCTTCCGCGGGTGCGCATTTCTCAACGCAGCGGCAGAGTACCCCTCTCTGGACCATCCGGTGCACCAAGCCGTCTTGAAACACCGGCAATGGTTTTTGGACACCATGACCGAACTGCTGGCACAGGCTGGCGAGTCGGCGCCCGAGCCTGCCGCAAGGCATTTCGTCATGTTGCGGGATGGCGCGATGGCCGCTGGCTGCCTGTCGGCTCCGGAGCCGATCTGCGAGACGTTCCGGCTTGGCGTCGAAGGAATTCTGGGTCGCCGCGACGCGTCCGTCGTCGTACAAACTGCGGCGCAGCCGGGCTGAAATCCTCGAGTCGAGCGCTTCCGGCGACAGAGGTGCCGGCGCTTCAAGCGAGCGGCCGTGCGCACGCGCCCTGATGGTCAACCGTCCGGACGTGGGAGTCATGCGCCCTGGCGAACTTGACGGCCCGCCGACCGGGAGCCCCTGGGACTGGCGCCAGCCCTTTGCTAGGGCTATTCCCGCCAAGTGCATCCGCTACCGCGGTTCTGCAACGAAGTTAGTTGATCAGGATCCTCCTCTGCTCCCGCGCAGAGGTTGCGGACCGCGTGCATGAGCTCGTATGCCTCGACGCCGTGGTTTGAGCAGTTCACTGTGCCCTGGAGAATGGCGATCAGCGCCATCCTGCGATCGATGCAGAATATGCAACCACCGGAGAAGGGGTCTGGTCATGGCCGAGGACGGGCACATCCGTGCGCTCCGGATCCTCGAGACGCTCGCCGGCCTACAGCAGCCCGCATCGCCGAGCGCGCCGGCATGCCCCGGACCAAGGCCTACCGGGTGCTGCGAGACCTCCAGGAACACGGCTACGTCGACCACATCGGGCGCAGCGGCTACCGGGTGGGCGGTCGCGCAGTCGCACTGGCCTCGCTCGTCGGGCCACGGCCGGCGCTGCTCCACCAGGCGCGCCCGGTGCTCATCCGGCTCGCCGCCAACGCGAGCGAGACCCGGGTCTGCAGCTCCGCAGCGGAGCCCACCGTGTCATCGTGCTCAGCGCCGCCCCCTGGCACTGCCGTCCGGCCGATCGTGCACGTCGGCGAACGTCACTCCTGCACCGTCAGCATGGGAAGGGCTTGTGATCTCTGACGGACCCAGATGGGACCCGTGCAGAGCGTCTCCCAGGCCTGTCGTGCTGACTCGTGAGAGGCTCTGAGCCCGCAAAGGTGGGTCGAAGGAGGGTAATGAGACACATCTACCTCGTCACGCATCCCGAGGCCCAGCATCACGTTGACGGCATCGTTGGAGGCTGGCACGACTCAGATCTGACAGCCCGTGGGCGCCTGCAGGCCGAACGCATCGCCGAGGTCCTGGCGAGCAGGATCGGACACCAGCCGGTCGAGGTCTACTCCTCTGATCTGCGTCGAGCCAGCCAAGCGGCAGAGCGAATTGCTCGCAGGTTCTTCGTCGAGGTCCGGACTGATGCGCGGCTTCGCGAGAGGTCCAACGGTGAGGCTGACGGGCGTCCCCAAGCGTGGCTCGCCGAGCGCCGCATCCCACTTCCGGAATACGGCGACCGACTCGGCCACCACGACGGACCAGCTGGTGCGGAGACACGAATGGCATTGGTCGAACGCCTGTACCCGGCTCTCGATGACATCCTCCGTCGACCAGTCGCGAACCAGATACTGGTGTCTCACGGGTCCGCGTCGAGCTATCTGATTGCTGCCTGGATCGGCATGCCGATGACGTCGACAGACCGGGTCTTCTTTCCGCTGACTTCAGGCGGTATCACCACCCTCCTGCGCAACGACACCCACTTCAGCCATCAGGTCGTGTCTCTGAACGAGACCCAACACCTGCAGGGTCTTGGAGAGATCACGTCGTAAGGAACTCGTACGTACGCGGCTGGAGTATCCGGTCCTGGAGGACGGAACAACATGGTCCAGGTCGACATCGGGCGTATACATCCAGTGAGCGACGACAGCTTGGACCTTCCGCGGCCGAGGTCGGCGACGCTCAATCACGAGTGATGGGTGCCTTAGGCAACTAGTCGAATCAGATCGGACTCTCTGCGGGCCAGGGCTTCCACTCGACGCCGTCCCAGCGTTCTCCGGCACTCTCGCGGAAATAGTTGACGGCGGCCTTGACCTGGTTGAGTGGGACCTTCGAGTCGTTGGGCCAGGGCGCGGAGTTTGCCCAAGAAGGCGTAGCTGATCTCATCGTCGGAGGTGTCGCCGCGGGTAGCCGCTCGTCAGCAGTGGGGCGCGATGACGGCTCGCAGAGCGATGTCGACGGAGGCCTGGAGCTCTTCGCGGCCGATACCCGCCGCGGCGTGGACGGCGTGACCCTCGCTGAGCGCCATCACGAATCGCGCCAGCGCCCGCGCCTCCACACCGGCCGGGAGGTCCCCCCTCCCTCGCCGCGCGGGACAGCCGTTCTTCGAGAGCGGACTCGGTGGCGGCCCGGCCGGTGGCCAGGATCTCGGAGATCCGGGCGTTCTCGGGCGAGCAGGCCAGGCCTCGAGGCGAGAAGGCCGCGGCGACGCTGGGCGCACGATTCGTGCAGCTCGATGTGACCGACGACGCGTCGGTGAGCGACGCGCTGGCAACCATTGCATCGGCCGAGGGTCGACTAGACGTCTTGGTGAACAACGCGGGCGTCTTCGGAGTCGGAACTGTCGACGGACCGACGGCCCTCGAAGTGTTCGACACAAACGTGGTGGGGATTGTCCGCGTCACGGAGGCGGCACTGCCCCTGCTGCGGAAGTCCTCGAATCCCACGGTGGTCACCGTTTCGAGCAGCACGGGATCGTTCTGGGCGGTGACGAATCCGGACCGGCCGGAGTTCAATGTGCCGGCCGCGCTCTACTCGGCGTCCAAGTCAGCGGCCACCATGCTCACCGTCCAGTACGCCAAGTTCCAGCCGGATATCAAGTTCAACGCGATCGAGCCCGGCTACACCGCCACCGACCTGACGGCCGCCCTCGGAGGCGGAAGGCCACCGGCGGAAAGCGCCAAGACCATCGTGCACTTGGCCACGCTCGGCGCGGACGGCCCGACGGGGACCTTTCAGGACGAACTTGGGACGTTGAGCTGGTAAGGGGCAAGCAAGGACTGAAACCATCTGCATGGCTGGTACCTGCGCTACGTCGCGGCGCTCAACGCCCATCAGTTCGATGGCATGGACTAGTTCCTCAGTTGGACCCGTGAGGGGTCGCGAGCTATGTCGGTTCACAACATCTTGGCTGGCTGTTCATCGGATCTATGCCATGGTCGGCTCGTTGGGGATCGCCTGTTTCTTCCTCCCTGGCGTCTTCCCAGGGTCTAGGAGGTCCAGCCGTAGGTCGTGATGTGGCGGTGTGGCGGTCCGGGACGTAGCGCAGCCACCGGTTGATGATCTCGGGTTGTGTGGAGTCAAGACGGTCGCGCGGTGGCTGCGTGCCATAGCGAAGACCCTGATCGTTGGCAGCTCGGGTTGTTCCTGCTGGGGTTGCTGGCTGGGCTGCCGCGGGTGAACTGCTGGACGATCGCCGAGCACGCTGGTGAGGTGTCCCCGGACTGCATGCAGCACCTGCTTGCTCGCGCGGCCTGGGACGCCGACGCGGTCCGTGACGATCTACGGGGTTATGTCGTGGATCACCTGGCCGATCCCGACGCGGTGCGGTGGTGGATGAGACCGGCGACCTGAAGAAAGGCACTCACACCGTTGGGTGCAGCGTCAGTACACCGGGACCGCGGGCCGGATCGAGAACGCCCAGGTCGGGGTCGACCTGGTGTATGCCGCCATACAAGTCGCACCATTCCGTGAATCGACAACTGCTTCCTATTCGACCAGGGCCGCTTCACCGAGATCAAACCGCGCGGCGCCGCCGGCAACGGGTCGCTGGCCACCGACGTTGACGACCGCGGTCGCGTGCTCGGCTACGTGCTCTGACGAGGACGCCGACAGTGCATCGTGGCACCGCGATCGCGAGCAGTAGCCCAGCCGCGACGAGCCCGAGCCCGCTGAGTCCGAACGCGATCCTGATACCGGGCGCAAGTCCGCCGCCACCGTCCTCACTCTCCTTGTCACCTCCCTTGATTACTCTTTGCCGACCAGACTTCACGTGGAGTTGCCGGGCCAAGCAATCGAATATCCTCGGAGGGCGTGCTGATACGCGGCGCGCAGGCGGCGGGCAGACGGCAGGAGGCCTCCGATGAAGGGTGATCGAGTCGAGATCGTCGTCGATGTCGGAGATGCCACCCGCACTTACGAGGTGGTGGCGACCAAGGCCGGACGTCGAGTAGAGACTGCGGTACGACGTGGCTTGGTCGAGGTCACCGAGCTGACCCGTAGTGGCGCCGTAGTCCGCACAGCACGGTTCATGGCGAGTCGAGTCGTTGCCCTGGTGGAACACCCCGCAAAAGAAGGCAAACCGACCGAGCCCGACGATTGATAGCCGCCGCCTCCGTCGTCCCCGACGATCAGCACCGTTTCGGTCGGAGCAGCAGGTGGAGGGACTGAGGTCTTGTCGAATGGGGGTCCCTACCAGCAGGAGACAGCCGACCGTCTGCGCCGGACCTGGACGCGGGCGCGCACTTTCCGAGGAAGCGCTAGCCGGCCCTGCGGTCTGGTACCTCGATCGGCGGACGACCTGACCGCCGTAAGTCCTCCCGAACGTTGCAGCGCCCCCTGCGACCCTAGGGGCGGTCTTCATGCGTCTCGTAGAGGAACGTCCCGAGTGTGGAGATCCTCCGAGGGATCTCCTGAGCGCGGCTGCGTGGGCTCAGCCACCAGCCTTCGCGCGCGCCGCTGACTCGGCAGCAGCACGATTGGAGTAGCCCGGGTGTCGGCCGTCGATCAGATCGGCATAGGTGGTCGTTCGCGAGAGGTAGTCGACCACAAAGGGGCAGATTGCGGTGATCGTGCCCTCGCGGGAGCGGATCTCATCGAGCACTCGACGCACCATCGCGCCCGCCACGCCCTGGTGTTGATGACTCGACTCGACTTCGGTGTGCTGGAGGGCGTACCGGTTGGGCCTCAGATGGGTGTAGTAGAGCCAGCCGACCAGCTCGCCGTCCCGGCAGAGCTCGAAGCGGCCTTGGCCGGTGTTGTCAATCAGGTCTTCGGCAGCCGCTGCCTGTCCTTCACTGCTCATCGGCCCACTCCCTCAACGTGTATCTCCGGCTTGCAATCGGGCAGTGCCCACTTCGGACTCTGCAGTCCAAGTATGGCGTGGGATGCTCGCGATGCAACGCTGCAATGCCGTAAGTTTGGACTGGATAGTCCGCACACGCCCTCGCGGGTGCTGGCTAGGCCTACCGACTAGAGACGAACGAGGCGAGAAGAGAGCATGAAGCCATCACCGGCCGCCGTCGAGGTGCGCAAGGACGAGTCCACCCGCCTCTACGAGGCACTGATCGATGGCCAGGTCGTCGGTAACCTGGCTTATGAGACTACCGGCGGGCGGGTCTCGCTCACGCACTCCTACGTGGACCAAGACCAACGGCATCGAGGTGTCGCTTCGGCCCTGACGCGCTATGCGCTAGAAGACCTGAGCCAGAGTCAGACCAAGACAGGTATCTACTGCGGCTTTGTTGCTGACTACGTCCAAGATCACCCCGAATGGAACAACGCCGTCGAGATCAACCGCTCGTCTTTCATCGCCACTCGCACCGCCCGAGACACGACCAGCGGGCGCTGACGCCATGGACGGCTTGCACGTCACCATCGAGCCTGATCGCATCGTCACCTCGACCCTCATCCTGCGGTCCTGGTCTGCCGAAGATGCCCAGGCTGCGTTCGAGATCTACGGCGACCCCGGAACCGCCGAGGCGACCGGAATGCGAAAGCCTGTGCGTGACCTCGCCGAGATGCGGAAGCTGTTGGGCCAGTGGGAGGTGCAATCGTCTCAGAGTTCTCTGCCGCAGGGCCTGTGGGCAGTGGAGGCCGCCGATGACGGTCAGCTCGTCGGCGCGACCCTGCTTCCCTTCGGGCCCCGGCGATCCCCAAGCTCGTGATGAGATGGCATCTGCAGCCCAAGGCCCGGGGTCGCGGTGTGGCCGGCCACGATGGTGCCCGCCGCGATCTTCGCTGCGCCCTCGTTTGACCGCGGGGAAGCGAGGCTCGCAGCGTAGGGATCTTGGCTTTCAATCAGTTGGTTCGTTCAGACAAGCTCTCGATGTGCGCAAGCGCCATATCGATCGAGGTTGCCATCGGGGTGACGTTCCGCGCGGTCTGAGACAGCATGTAGCCACCCTGGAGGGCGGCCATGAGCCCGGTTGCGAGCTGATCGATCGAGACGTCGGGCGGAAGGGCACCACCGTCTTGAAGCCTCTGCAACACACCTGCCAGGAGTCCCTGCCACTCGCTGAACAACCCGGCCAGGGCTTGGCGTGCGAGAGCGTCGTGATCGGAAACCTCAGAGGCCAGTGAGCCGAGCGCGCACCCGTAGGCGCCATGCCGGAGCGCGTTGTTCTGGACCAACGCGTCCCTCCAGCGTCGCAGGCCCCGGAACGTCGATACATGGCCGAGTGCGTCGCGCTCGCGCTCGATGACGCGTTGGCCCACATGCTCGACGACGGCGCGCACGAGTGCCTCTTTACCGTCGAAGTGGTGGTAGAGCTGTGACTTGCTCGCACCACTCGCCGCGAGCACGTCATCAAGCGTGGTAGCTCCGACTCCTTGGATGTACATGAGGTCGGCTGCTGCGGCCACGATTCTGGCCCGCGTCTTTGCACCGCGCGCCGTCAGGCGTCGGCCATTGTGCGAGTCAGCGGTCGTCATCACGGACTCATGTTACTGATTGGCTCGTTCCGTTGTGGTGTCACCGCTGTTGGCGTCCTCTGGCCCCCCCAGGGGCGCGAGCGCGATGTCGAGCGCGGCGTTGAGGGGCCATGGGTCTTGCGCAATCTGGCTCAGGGTGCTGCCGCCATGAAGCGCGGCGAGGATCAGAACCGCGGTCTTGTGGGGGTCGACGTCGTGGCCGTTGCTCGTTGCCTGTATTGCAGAACGGGTGGTGCTGAGTGTCACGTCGGCCTGCAGCAAGCGATCGACTGCCTCCTCGATGAATCCCCGCCACCGACCGAGGAAGTCGGCTCGCTCGGGCACATCACCGGTCTGCCGCAGTGCCAGCGCGTACGGTGAGCGCGGCGTCATGAGCTCCTCGACCACCCGACGTCGCCAACCGGCCAGCTTCGCCCCGTCAGTGACTCCAGCCAGACAAGCGCCCTCGCGGGCCAAGATTTCCGCGAAGTGTGTCCTCATCTGTTCCTCCCTAAGGCCAGCCCGGCGCCGCTCACGCATCCTGCCACGCGTTAGGACTATACAGTCCACTTAATGCGCCAATCGCGTGGAGGTCCAGCGGGCTCAGGGCAGGGTATGGCGGTGCTGCTCGAGAACAGTCAATGGACCCGATCAGGGATCAGCGTTCGACGGGGCCTGGCTCGAGCGTGGAGGTGTCCAAGTCGCCCTTGCGGAGCCGGAAGACCTGAAGGCGAAGGTCGTAGTACTTGTCCGTTTCCCCGACCCATTCCATCCCGATACGGCGGGCGGCGTGTGTGCCGCGTGCGTTATTGGACCGTACGACGGCGAAGACCTCTTCCTCGCCGTTGCTGAAGGCATAGTGGGCCAGTGCGTGCCCCGCCTCGGCCGCCAACCCCCGGCCCCACGCCCATGGAGCGAGCTGGTAGCCCAACTCCAGGTCGTCGCCTTCCGGCGGCAGCGGAAGAATCTGGCCCGAGCCTGCGACGCGCCCGCTCTCGGTCTCTTCGATCACCCACCGGCCACTTGGGCGCCCGTCGGATCCCAGAGGTGCGGCGATCCATCCGGTGATCACCGCGCACATCTGGTCGAGGTCGTTGACGCGATCCATCGCCGGGGCCAGCCACCGGGAGACCTCCAGGCTGCCGTAGATGTCGAGCGCCCCGGCTGAGTCATCGTGATGCCACGGACGCAGTTGCAACCGGGGCGTACTGATGGTCGAACCGATGATAGTTACCTCGTGAGTCAACGCTGCTCCTCGATGCGGGGACGGGGCGCACCGACGGCGCGCTTAGCGGTTGATGACGCTATCCCGTATTGGACGAAGTCGTCCATTTCGGCCGCGCCGGCTGAAGTGACGAAGAGCCCGGTACATGAGACGAAAGAGACGCAGCCTCCCGGGCACTAATCGAATGAGAGTCATGGGCACACATGACCTGTTTGCACCGGGCTTCAATCACCGCCGGGGCGAATCGTTAGATCACGGACAGCTAGATGACGACAAACATCGGGGCAGTTACCTTCAGCTGTCAAGATCCGCACAAGGTGGCCGAGTTCTGGGCCCACGCCCTGGGCCGCCACGTTGCGGCTTCAGCGGACTCAGGATCTGCGGCGATCCTGGCTGCGATCCCGCTGTACTTTCGCCGGTCCACATCCGAAACGACCGTTGAGAACAACATCCATCTTGACCTCACCACCGATGATCTCGACGCCGACGCCACCCGCCTTCGTGAACTTGGGGCAACCGAGGTCCGTCGCGGCGAGTGGCATTCCACCGAATCGATCACCTTCCTCGACGTCGAGGGAAACCAGTTCGACCTGATCGCGGAATAGGGCCCACACGGTCACACGGATGATCTTCATGTTCACCCCCGGCGGCACTCTCAATGCTTTGGAAGCCAGCGACCTTGACGGGTGGTCTCGCAGGCCGTTGTGGTGGCCACCGGGTGTGCGGCTGACGGGCGCCGGGAGGTGCTCGGGTTCGATGTCGGCGACTCAGAAGACGGCGTGTTCTGGACCGCGTTCCTGCGCAGCCTGAAGACCCGGCGGCCTGCACGGAGTCCAGCTTGTCATCTCCGACGCCCACGCCGGCCTCAAGCAAGCGATCGAGGCCGACCTGCTCGGCGCGGCGTGGCAGCGATGCCGGGTCCACTTCCTGCGCAACGTGCTCAGCCAGGTGCCCAAAGGGCCACGCCGAGATGGTCGCCGCCGCGATCCGCACCATCTTCGCCCAACCCGACCCGCTGCATGTCCGCGAACAACTCGACGTGATCGCCACCATGCTCGGACGGCAACTCCCCAAGGTCGAGACGATGCTGCGCCAGGCCGCCGACGACGTCACCGCCTTCGCCGACTTCCCGATCAGCCACTGGAAGGAATCTGGTCGACCAACCCGCTGGAGAGGGTGAACAAGGAGATCAAGCGCCGCACCGACGTCGTCGGGGTCTTCGCCAACCCCTCCGCACCGCTCCGCGCGTCGACGAGCGCGGGCGGGGCCCTGCTCAGGGTCGCGGCAATCCCCTGAAACCGTAGAGACTTCAGTTTTGTTGTTTTTTGGTTGGTTGGCCGGTGTCCCGCTGGCTGCCCTTGGGAGCTCGCCCGGAGC
>NZ_SLWM01000022.1:0-113390 GCF_004342085.1 Kribbella orskensis | reverse complement strand
ATCAACCGGCCGATACGAATTCGCCATACCCAATACTCGAACGCCCACCCGGTGACCCACACCACCGCCACACCCATTTCTCAACAGGCTCTGTAAGCCGCCAGCTGTCGAACAGACCGCTATCGGTGATCCGCCCGCTGAAGTCCGGGCTCGACGGACAGGTCACGATGGACCAGGTGGTGGAAGAAGTCGCCGTGGCCCACGAAGTGCTCGGCGACGACCTCGTGTCGGTTGAACTGGGCAACGAGTACGACCAAGTCACCACGCTCACGCCCGTGCAGTACTGGGAGAAGCTGAAGGGGTATCACGCGGCGATCCAGGCGAGGTTGCCGCACGCCGGTCGGCCGGTCCGTGAAGGTTTACGGCACCACGTTCACGGCCGAGGTCAAGCCGGGCACCGCCCAGCTGATCACCCTCATCCGCTGATCCGCCGCTTACGGGTCCCGGACGTTGATGTCCGCTGGGGGAATGGGCATTGACTTCCGGGCCGTGCCGGGTGGAATCTCTGTGGGGACGGTATGTCAGGGGAGGTCCGGCTGCCGTCCGGGGGACCAGATGCACTCTGGGGTGAAGTACTCGCGCTGCGTTCGACGGGCGGCCTGGCCGGTCTGATCGGCGCGGCAGCCTGCGCGCCGGTCGTCACGTGTGTTGAGCCCGCCACACAGGAGGAGTCATGGGCGAGTACACGATCGAGGACTTGAAGGAACGGACCAGGGGACCCGTCTACACCCGCGACGACGCGGGGTACGACGAGACGCGCAAGGTCAACAACGCGATGATCGACAAGCACCCGCGGGTCGTCGTGCGCTGTGAGAACGCGGGTGACGTGATGGCGACGATCAGTTTCGCCGCCGAGAACTCATACGACCTGGCGGTGCGCGGGGGATCGCACAGCGTGCCCGGGTTCGGCACCGTGGACGATGGCGTGGTCGCCGATCTCAGCGGGATGCGGAACGTCCGCGTCGATCCGACGACCAGGACCGCGAGGGCCGGCGGAGGAGCGACCTGGGGCGACTTCAACGCGGCGACGCATGCCTTCGGCCTGGCGACGACCGGTGGCATCATCTCGACCACGGGTGTCGGCGGGCTGACACTCGGTGGCGGCATCGGTTACCTGGCTCGCGGCCTCGGCCTGTCCTGCGACAACCTGATCTCGGCCGATGTGGTCACTGCCGACGGGCGGTTCCTGATCGCCAGCGAGAAGGAGAACGAGGACCTGTTCTGGGCACTGCGCGGCGGCGGCGGCAACTTCGGCGTGGTCACGGCACTGGAGTACCGGCTCGCGCCGGTGGACACGATCTACGGCGGCCCGATGCTGTTCGAGATGTCCGATGCGGCCGCAGTACTGGCCGGGTTCCGGGACATGATCAAGGACGCACCGGAACAGCTTGGTGGATTCCCGGCGTTCCAGCTCGCGCCGCCACTGCCGTTCATCCCCGAGAACCGGCACGGGGACTGCTTCACGCTGATCGTCGGCTGCTGGGCCGGTGATCCGGAGCGCGGTGAGCAGGAGATCGCGAGGTTCCGCGAGTTCGCGCCGGTGGTCGCCGAGAGCGTCGGGCAGATGCCGTATCCCGCGCTGAACAGCGCCTTCGACGCGCTCGTGCCGCCGGGACTCCAGCACTACTGGAAGGCGAACTTCGTCACCGAACTGACCGACGAGGCGATCCAGGCACACATGCAGCACGCGCCGGGGCTGCCGGCGGTGAACTCGACCGTGCACATCTACCCGATCGACGGCGCCTGTCACCGGGTGCCTGCCGACGCGACCGCCTTCGCCTATCGCGACGCGAACTTCGCCACGGTGATCGCGGGAATGTGGCCGGATCCGGCGCAGAACGAGGCCGGGATCGAGTGGGTGCGCAACTACTACGACGCGGTCGCGCCGCATTCCGAGGCCGGCGGCTACATCAACTTCATGGCGGGCGACGACCAGGGCCGGATCGTCGACAACTACAAGGGGAACTACGAGCGGCTGGTGGAGGTCAAGCGCAAGTACGACCCGGACAACCTGTTCCACCTCAACCAGAACATCGCGCCCTGACGAGTGCTTGGGAAGGCCTCGCCCCGCGGGCGGGGCCGGTTGGTTGTAGGACTTCCGGACGATTTTCGGGGTCACCACGCACCGGTACGGCGAGCCGCTGTGGGCGCGACTCGCCGTACCAGTGCTGAGTTCAGGACGGTCAGAGGGTCAGCAGGCGCTCGAAGAAGGCGCGGTAGCGCTGTAGTGCAGCGCGGAGGTCCTCGGTGGACGGTTCGCCGTTGGCCCATTGGCTTTCCAGGCCCTGGTGCTGCTGGTCGAACGACGTGGACAGCCGCTGCAGCACGTCGCCGACGAGCTTGTCCGCGTCGGTGACCGAGTTACGCGGGTCGTCGACGAAGCCCTGCTGGATGACGTCCCAGCGCGCCTTGAAGTCCACCGCGGTCTCGGTCGGTACCAGCGGGTCGTCGGCCGACAGCCCCTCGGTCGGGGTCTGCTCTCCGGTGTCGCCGGAGCGATCGACGTCCGCAGTACGGTCGGCGTCGTCCAACCCACGGCCGGCGTCCAACGGCGTGTCGTCGTCGAGCCCACGATTCGCGTCGAGCGGCCGGTCGTCCTCGAGCCCACGATTGGCGTCGAGCGGGCGGTCGTCGTCCACGAGGCGGGTGTCGTCCAGTGGCTGGTTGTCGTCCAGTCGTTGGTTGTCGTGGAGGTGTTGGTTGTCGTCCAGGCCGCGGCCGGCGTCCAGCGGGCGGTCCTCATCCGGGCGACGGTCGTCGAGCGGGCGGTCGCTGTCGAGCGGGCGCTCGCCGTCGAGCAGGCGGTCGTCCTCGTAGCGGTGGTCGAGCGGCTCGTTGTCCTTGGTGGTCATGATTGCTCCCTGGTGTCGGTCGGCCCCGTGACATGCCTTGCATCGATGTCCGCGCCATCAAGGTCCGCGCGTTGTCCGTCCAGCTCGGCGCGTTCGTCCACCAGCAGGACGTCGACCAGCCGCCGGTAGGCGGTGACGGCCTGGCGGAGGTCCTCGGTGTCCACCGGGCCCTGGGTCTGCGCGACCGCGACGCGGTGTGCCTCGCGGTAGTTTTCCGCGACCTCGGGGTGGTCGACCGAGATGTCCGCCGCCCGCTGGTCGAAGTCGTCGACCGGGTAGCCGGATTCGCGCATCATCCGCAGGACCAGGCGATCGGCCTGCTCGACGGCGTCGGCCGGCGCGTCCACGAATCCCTGCTGCAGGACGTTCCACTCCGCGCGGTACCGCTCGGCCGTAGCGCCGCTCAGCGGGTGGATGTCGAGCTTGGCGCGACGCTGCTCGCGCTGGCGCAGATCGCGTTCGGCGACCTTGCGGTCGCCCGACTCCTCGATCGTGCGTTCGTACTCCGGTCCGAACCGCTGTTGCAGCTGGTCCGACCGCCGTCGCTTGTACGCGTACGCCGCCACGATGGCTGCGGCCACGACCACGACGATCACGATGATGGTGATGACGGTTTCCATCAGACCTCCAGTCCGACTGTCAGGCCTGCGATCTTGGATGGACCGCGAGGACCTTCTCACGGCGGCCGAAACGCTGTCCGGCTCGCCTCCCCATCCCCGTTGACCTGCCCGTACCCAGCCTGAAACGACGAAACGTCCGGGGAACCATGGGTGGTGACCCACGGTTCCCCGGACGTGACAGCCGGTGCCTGGCTCCGCCCGTCGTCAGGCCTTGGGGGCGAGCTTGTGCACGATGATGCCGGACTTGAAAGTGGTCGAGTCGAGCAGCTCGAGGTGGGTGACGTCGAGGTCGACGCCCTGGAACATCCGGTCGCCGCCGGCCAGCACGGGGAAGATCCAGAAGTGGTACTCGTCGACCAGCTTCCGCTCCAGCAGCGCCTTGTCGAACTCGCCGGTGCCGTACTTCAGCAGATCGCCGCCGTTCTGCTTCTTGAGCTCGGCGACCGCGTCGGCCGCGTCGCCCTGCAGCACTTGCGCGTTCCAGGTGGTCTCCTTGAGCGTCCGGGACGCGACGTACTTCGGCATCGCGTTGAACTTGTCCGTGAACGGGTCGCCACCGCGCTGCGGCCAGGCCTCGGCGAAGCCTTCGTAGGTGACCCGGCCGAGCAGCAGCGCCTCGGTGTTCTCCATCAGGGCGACCGAGTAGGCGGTGTGCTCGTCGTCCCAGTACGGGCCGCTCCATTCCTGCGGGTTGCCGATGGAGCCGTTCAGGGTCATGAAGGTGGATTCGATCAGCTTCCTCATGGTCTTGCCTTTCTTCGTTGTTCTTGGGGTGTTCAAGGTTGGTACGGGTGTTCGGTGCGGGCGTTGCGGAGTGCTCGGGCCCACCAGACGAGCTGGTCGAGCGTGTTCTTGGCCGCGGCCTCGTAGCCGCAGCCGGGGCGGGGCCAGCTGCCGTCGGCGGCGAACTGTTCCCAGTAGCAGGGCAGCGAGACGGTGTTGCGAATGGCCACCGCCTGCAGCTCCGTGAAGACCTGCCGAAGTTGAGCCGCGGCGTACAGGCCTCCGCTCTCGCGGCCGTAGGCGACGATCGCGACCGGCTTGGCGTGCCACTCCTCGTAGTACCAGTCGAGTGCGGTCTTCAGCGGCGCCGGGAAGCTGCTGTTGTACTCCGGCGTCACCACCGCGAAGGCATCCGCCGCAGCCAGCCGCGGAGCCAGTACTGCGACCTCGGCCGGCGTCGGCTCGTCCGTGTCCGTCATCGTCGACGGCAGGTTCGCAACGGCCAGGTCGACCAGGTCTACGTCGAAGGCGGCCCGCTTGGCTGCCTGCTGGGCGAACCAGCCGGCCACTGTCGGTCCGAAGCGCCCGTTCCGGGTGCTGCCGATGATGACCGCCAGCCGCAACTTCAACCTGCTCACCTCCTCCGTGGCTGTTCTCCGTGGCTGTTGAGGAAGACTCTGCCGGAGACCCTTTACGGTTTCTTTCCGGTCGTGGACGGTGCGGCCGGAAAGCTCCGAAAAGCGCAGGGCCGGGAAACCTCGGGAAAGATAGGGTGCGGCCATGCGTTTCGGCGTGCTTGGACCGGTCACGGCCTGGACCGACAGTGGCGAGCCCGTCACTGTCCCAGGCCTGAAGGTCCGCGCCCTGCTGGCGGACCTGCTCGTGCACGAGGGCCGCCCGGTGCCGGCCGACCGCCTGATCGACGACCTCTGGGGCGAGGACCTACCCGGCAACCCGTCCGGCACGCTCTCGGCCAAGGTCTCCCAGCTCCGCCGAGCCTTCGACGACGCCGAGCCCGGCAGCCGCGCGCTGGTTGTGTCCGGCCCGGCCGGGTACTCCCTGAAGGTCGACAGCGGCTCGTACGATGCGCTGGGGTTCTCCGCTCTCGTGGAGCAGGGGCGGCTGGACGACGCGCTGGCGCTCTGGCGAGGACCGGCCTATGCGGACTTCGCCGACGAGGCGTACTTGGAGACGGCCATCGCGCGCCTGAGCGAGCAGCGGCTGACGGCGCAGGAGGAGCACTTCGAGACCAGGCTGGCGCGTGGCGAGCACAACGCGCTGATCAGTGAGTTGGCGGATCTCGTCGCGCAGCATCAGTTGCGAGAGCGTCTGCGGGCGATTCACATGAAGGCGCTGTACCGAGCGGGAAGGCAGAGCGAGGCTCTGGACAGCTACGAGCAGTTGCGCGTGCTGCTGGCCGACGAGCTCGGTCTGGACCCGAGTCCTGAGCTGGCGGCGGTGCAGCAGGCAGTGCTGCAGCAAGCGGTCCCGCCGCAGGAGGTGCGATCGCGCCGGACCAACCTTCCTGCTCAGCTCACTGATCTTGTCGGCCGCTCCGAGGCAGTTGCGGAGATCCAGGACCGATTGTCTGAGGATCGCCTGCTGACGCTGACCGGGCCCGGGGGAGTGGGCAAGACACGCCTCGCTCTTGCTGCGGCTGCAGGACTGGCCGAGCGATTCCCCGACGGGGTGATCCTGGTCGAACTGGCTGCGGTGACCCCTGACGCTCTAGACGTGGCCGGCTCGCTCGGCGACGCAGTACAGGCTGCGTTGGATCTTCGGGACAGTGGGCCTGAGTCGGGTGGAGACAAGCTTGTTGCGGCCCTGGAGACGCTGGAACTGCTGCTGGTGTTGGACAACTGCGAGCACGTAGTAGACGCGGCTGCTGAGCTGACGGACCGTTTGCTCGCTGCCGCGCCCGGGCTGCGCGTGCTGGCGACCAGCCGTGAGCCGTTGGGACTACCAGGTGAGGCGGTGTGGAGTGTGCCGCCGCTGGAGGTGCCTGCTGTGGCTGCTGACCTCGACGAACTCCGTGCGTCGGCTGCTGTCCAGTTGTTCGTCGGGCGAGCGACGGCGGCTGACAGAGGTTTCGCCTTGGACGCCGACACTGCTTCAGCTGTCGCGGTGCTCTGCAGAAGACTGGACGGCATCCCGCTCGCTCTGGAGTTGGCCGCTACGCGGGTTCGCGCGCTGGGCGTGCAGGGGCTGGTCGCACGGCTTGACGACCGGTTCCGCCTGCTGGCGACCGGTCATCGGGGTGCCGCGCCCCGGCAGCAGACGTTGATGGCGATGATCGACTGGAGCTGGGAGCTGCTCTCGCCTGAGGAGCAGACCGTGCTCCGCCGGCTCGCAGTACACGCAGACGGCTGTACTCCGGACGCGGCCGAGCGGGTGTGCGCCGAAGAGGGCGTGGACGACGTGCTCATCCGGCTGGTGGATCGGTCGCTCGTGGTGTCCGTGCACGGAGCCGACGGCCCGCGGTACCGGCTGCTGGAATCGGTGGCCGCGTACTGCGTCGGCCGGCTGCGCGAGGCGGGTGAACTCGACCAGCTCCGGCAGCGGCATCACCTGTATTACGCGGACTTCGCGGAGCTGGCTCGGCCTCATTTGTATGGCCCGGAGCAGAGCAAGTGGCTCCAGCGGCTCGACGACGAAGCGGGCAACTTCCGGAGCGCTCTGGACGGTGCTGTCGCTGCGGGGGACTTCGAGCTCGCTGAGCGGCTGGTGGATTCGCTGAGCTGGTACTGGTTCCTCAGGGGCCGCTTCGCTGAGGCGCGGCGATCGTTGTTGGCTGTGCCGACGGACAAGGCGGCGGCTTGGCTGGCGGGGTTCATGTACCTCGATGGTGACAGTGATGCGGCGGCCGCTCGGGACCGTGTGCTGGCGACCGCGGATGCGAGAGCGAAGTGGTGGATCTCCTTCACTGGTAGCGATGCGGGCGATCTGGTGACCTGTCAGGCGCTGCTGGATGAGGTGCTGCCGGCCTTCGAGGAGTCTGGTGATCAGTGGGGTGTGGCCGCCGTGCTGGTGGCTCGTGGCAAGCACTCCCATGTCCGGTCGGACTTGAAGGCGCTGGAGGAGGATGCCGCCGAGGGTGCTCGGATCTTCCGGCAGCTTGGTGATCGCTGGGGTCTCCTGCAGTCCGTTGGTTGGCTCGGGGCGGTCGCTGAGCTCAGGGGAGAACTCGAGCGGGCCGTGCGGCTCCACACCGAAGCCCTGCAGATGGCTGAGGAGCTTGGTCTCTGGCCGGAGGTTGCCGGCGAGCTGGGATGGCTCGGCTGGACCTTCGTGAGGCAGGGCGACTATGACCGCGCGCTCGAGTACGGGGAGCGGGGACTGCGCTTGTCGACCGAGCAAGGCTCGCGGCCGTCGCAGGCGCTGGCGGAGATCGTCCTGGGCTGCGCGGCCCGGCGTACGGGTGATCTGGACGTTGCGGAGAAGCGGCTGCAGTCGCTGGTCGATGCGGCGCGTCGGCAGGACGAGCCGGTGCTCTATCTGTCGATGGTGCTGGAGGAGCTCGGGTACACGCTGGAGCTGCGCGGTGAGCCTGCCGGCGCGCGCGAACGGCATGTGGAGGCGTACCGGATCTCCCGTGAGTACGAGTCGGGGCGGGGGATGTGCTGGGCTCTGGAGGGGCTTGCGGCCTGTATTGCGGACAAGGTTGTGGCGGCGCACTTGCTGGGGGCTGCGGCCGTCGTCCGGGCTGCTGGGGGGCATCTGGTGACTGAGGCCGAGCAGCCGGATATCGAGCGGGCTCTCGTGGCTGCGCGGTCTGCGCTGGGCGCGGCTGCGTTCGAGGCGGAGTACGCGCGCGGCTCCGAGTTGTCGCTGGACGAGGCGTTCGCCGAAGTGGCTGAGTAGCCGCCGTCCGGCACGATGCGCCGCAACCGCACCAGCGGGGTGTTGCCGATCGCCTGCAGTGCGGAGGAGAGGATCACGGCACTCAGTCTGCGAACAGAACCGGTACGTCGGCAACGAGTCGCTGCAGAGTCCGGGTGAATCGCTCCCGCTCGGCGACGGGGAGTTCCGCGGTGAGCTTCTCCAGGCGCTCGGTCAGCTCCTGGTGGAACCGGTGCACCGCGGTCGACCCGGCCGGGGTCAGGCTGACCTTCACCGCGCGGCGGTCGTGCGGATCTCCTTCGCGTACAACCAGACCGCGCTGCTCGGCGCGATCGACCAGGCCGGTGAGGCTGGATCGCTCGAGGCAGAGCTGGCCGGACAACTCCGCCATCCCGACGGAGCCGTTGGTCAGCACGCAGAGCATCCGCGCCTGTGCCTCGGTGAGATCGCACCCGCGGCCGACCTCGGCGTACAGGTTCTGCACGAGGAAGGCCAGCCTGACCAGGCCTCTGGCGGCTCCGATGGTCTCCCGCATGGTGGCTCCACTTGTGATTGTTCGTGGCACGAAGTAATTTGTTCGTCAGGTCAACAGTACGTGGCACGAACTATTCGGGCAACGACTACTGCAACGTCGACAACAGGGCACAGGTGGAGCATGGACTACGGGCACGAGCTGGTCTTCGGCACGTTCCTGACGCCGGCGGTCGAGAACGCCGAGCGGGTGATCGCGCTGGCACAGCTGACCGAGCAGGTCGGGCTCGACCTCGTCACCCTGCAGGACCATCCGTACCAGCCGCGGTTGCTCGACGCGTGGACCTTGCTGTCGGTCATCGCGTCGCACACCCAGACGGTCAAGGTGTCGACCAACGTCGCGAACCTTCCGCTGCGTCACCCGGTCGTGCTGGCGCGCAGCGTGGCGACGCTGGACCGGATCAGCGGCGGACGGGTGGAGCTTGGTCTGGGGGCTGGTGGGTTCCTGCAGGCTGTCGCTGCCAACGGTGGGCCCGCGCTGACGACGGGGCAGAGCATCACCGCGCTGGAGGAGGCCATCGCGATCATCCGCGAGATCTGGACTCCTGAGGGCGGTGGGATTCGGCTTGCCGGCAAGCACTACACGGTTTCTGGCGCCAAGAGAGGGCCGGCGCCTGCGCATGAGGTGGAGATCTGGCTGGGGGCGTACAAGCCTCGGATGCTGGCGCTGACCGGGCGGCTGGCGGACGGGTGGCTGCCGTCGAGCGGATACCTGCCGCCGGAGGAGCTTGCTGAGAAGAACAAGCTCATCGACGAGGCGGCTGTGGCTGCTGGGCGGGATCCGTCGGAGATACGGCGGCTGTACAACCTGTCCGGGCGCTTCGACGGACGTGGCGGCTTCCTACAGGGACCGGAGGAAGTGTGGGTGGAGCAGCTCGCCGAGCTGACCCTCACCGAGGGGATGTCCACCTACATCCTCGGCTCCGACGACCCCGACGACATCCGCCGCTTCGCCGACGTCGCAGAAGGCGTCCGCGAGGTCGTCTCCTCTGCGCGCTCGGTCTCCGCCACTTCTGCCTCCACGTCCCCCGCTGCTGTGCTGTCCTCGGCGCCTGCTGCGGGCGCGGCCTCCGCTGGCAGCTCGCCTTCCTCGGCATCCGCAGGGCGCGCGGCCGGCAGCTTCAGCGTGGTGCCCACACCGCCGCCCGCTGTGAAGCGGAGCGCAGTCCAGCCCTGGGACGAATCCGAGCGCCCGACCGGCCCCGCACTCGACCCGAACCGCACCTACACACCCCACGAACTGGCGTCAGGCCAGCACCTCATCCAGGTCCACGACCATCTGCGAGCTGAACTTGAGCAGATCCGGGATCTGGTCGAGCAGGTGGCCGCGGGATCCATGGGCGTCGGGCAGGCGCGTTCCCACATCAACACCATGACCATGCGGCAGAACAACTGGACCCTGGGCGTGTACTGCGAGTCGTACTGCCGGCTGGTGACCACGCACCACTCGATCGAGGACGCTTCGCTCTTCCCGCGGTTGCGCCGGGCCGATCCAGCTCTGGCCCCGGTGGTCAACCGCCTGCAGGAAGAGCACCTGGTGATCCACGACGTCCTGGAAG
Organism: Kribbella orskensis; assembly: GCF_004342085.1. Classification (NCBI taxonomy): domain Bacteria; kingdom Bacillati; phylum Actinomycetota; class Actinomycetes; order Propionibacteriales; family Kribbellaceae; genus Kribbella; species Kribbella orskensis. The sequence goes on along the minus strand of NZ_SLWM01000022.1, from coordinate 103,265 downwards.
GCGTCGACAAGGCGTTGGTCGCACTGGTTGACGGATCAGGAGACATCAACGGCCTCCGCGCCGCGGTCGACCTCCTGGACGACGTACTGCTGTCGCACCTCTCCTACGAAGAGCGCGAACTGGTAGAACCGCTGGCCCGTCTCGGAGTCATGTAGCAGCCCGACCCCGGAGTACGGCGGGACCGCGCGCGGCGGGGTTCGGCGTACGGGAGGCGGCGCGGTCTCGGCGTACGGAGGTTACTTCGCCTCGCCCAGGAGTGAGGCGAGGATGTCGAGGAGGCGGAGGGTGGGGGCCTCGCCGAGGAGGCGGGCGGCGGAGGTCGCCGGCTCGGCGATCAGGCGGACCTGGAGCAGCTTGAAGTCGCGGACGTTGGCCGGGTTGACCAGGTCGTGGTGCACGGCTGCGAGGAACTCGGCGCCCGCGGACGCGCTGCTGTAGGTCATCCGGATGAAGCTGTCGCTGACCGGGTAGAGATACGGGCGCTTCAGGTGCAGCAGCTTCGACTTCTTCGCCTGGCCGAAGCCGCGGTGCCCGGAGAACTTCTCGTCCAGCGCGTTGGCCGCCTCGAACAGGTCGGTGCCAGGAGCGGCGTCCTCGAGCCGCGCGTCGACCGGGATCGCGGCGAACTCCTTCTCCGCCTCCACCTCGAGCAGCCAGGGGATGTCCGCCGCCCGCAGGTCGGACCCGATCACCATCGTCCGGGCGAGGTCCTCCAGCGTCACCTGGTCCGGTTCGGATCCACCGACGTTCGTCATCCCGGGCAGACCGTCGTAGTACTTGAGCACCGCGCCGTTCGTCTCGGCGTACAGCCGTAGCTGCGCGATTGCCTCGTCCACGACGATCTTCCGACTACCGATGTTCATGGCCACACCCTCACACTCTTCGTGGCAGACCCGCCAGCCGGATCGGGCATCCGTCTGACGAATCCGAACTACACCCGGATGCGCTGAATCGTAGGGGACGCCACCCCTCCCCGCAGCACAGGGTGACATCCCCACTCATCCACAACCTGTAACCATCACCCCTCGCCTCCCTGAACTCTCCGTCACAAGCCAACGGAGGTGACCTGACCCGACGCGGAATCCGCAGTCACCGGCTGGCAGGGAAATGAGGATGGCTGGTGGATTTCGGCTCGCTGATGTCGGCGGGTTCTGCCGGCGCGCCGTCGGTCAGCAGGTCCATCAGTAGGTAGCCGAGCCGAGGCGGGAAGATTGTCTCGGTCACTTCGGCCAGCTCCTGCGCCCGCCACCATCGGAAGCCCAAGATGGTGCGGGCTTCGGTCTCGGTCAATTGCGCGGGCACCGGGTCGAAACGATCAACCGTGTGCATCAGCCACTTTTCGTGTACCTCGATGGCTCGGCCGTCGTACTCGTAGGTGTGATCGCGTCGCCAGACCGGAAGCCCCGGCGGGAGGTCGACCAAGCCGGTCTCTTCGTGGGCCTCGCGGGCCGCGGCTTCCTGCAATGTCTCGCCAGGTTCGATGCCGCCACCCACGGGGTACCAGCACTCGGCCTGTGTCAGAGGGTCCTTGGCGTGGATGAGCAGCAGACGGTCATCTTGATCCAACAACAGAAGCTTCACCGCGAGTCTCGCCACCGCCCAACAGTAGAGGTGGGGATCCGTAGCTCTCGTAGTGGCGTCTGGGCGGCTGTTTGCGTCTCGCCCGCACCTGCCGGTACGGCGTACTGGGGGTTGCGTCGGGCATCGGGCTCATTTCGGGACCATGGGTCTCGGTGGAGTCAGAGGGTGGACAGGAGTAGGTGGAGCGCCAGGGCCGTGATCAGGGTGCTGGAGATGAGGGCTGTGGCCAGGCGGGCTCGTGGGGTGGTGAGGACTCGGCCGAGTACGGCGCCACTGGTGGCTAGGGCTAGTTGCCAGGAGGCGGAGGCGAGGAAGGCAGCCAGGATGAAGACGGTTTGTTGGAGGTGGGTGGGGGTTGTGGCGTCTTGGCTGCCTAGGACCAAGGCGGTGAAGTAGATGATCGTGGTGGGGTTGAGCATGGTCATCGCCAGCAGGCCGGCATAGGCGCGCGCCGGGGTGAGTGGGGTGTCGGTCGAGCCCGCGGAGGACTGGAGTCGGCGGTGTTGGGTGATCGCGGTGGTTGCGCCTCGGATTGCCAGGGTGAGGAGGACCAGCACTGAGATCAACTTCAGCGGGACCGTGATCGGTTCGATGAGTGGGGCCAGGGCTGAGCCGCCAAGGGTGGCGATCAGGGCATAGACGCCGTCGGCTGTTGCGACGCCGAGGGCGGCGAAGGCGCCGAGCTTCAGCGAGGTGCGGGCGGTGAGAGCCACCAGGTACGTCGCGACGGCTCCGACGGGCATGGCGATGCCATAGCCGGCGAGGAGCCCTGCGACCAGGGCGGCGATCACGACTGCGAGCGGCTGGATCCCAACACTCGGCCGGCCTGCTGCTGGACCCGCACCGAACGAGCGGCGGCGATCAACAGCAGAAGGACAGTGGTCGTGGTCATGCCACGATCGTGCAGCTCACCACTTGCCCCAGCAACCCAATTTCAATGATGCAGGTGGGTCAGCCATCGTCCGAGCCGGTCGAAGTGAAGTGCTCTCAGAGGGTGTGGGCGTGGGCGATGGTGGGGGCCAGGAAGAGGAGGACGGGGCGGCCGGTGTTGGGGAGCATGGCAGCGTAGGACTGGAGTTGGGGGGCGTAGTAGGCGACTCGGGCGTCGAGGGCTGAGGCGGGGATCGCGTCGGTCTTGTAGTCGACGATGACGAGCGTGCCGTCGTCCTCCCGGTAGATGAGGTCGACGAAGCCTTCGAGGACCGTGCCGTCGGGTTGCAGGGTGCCGACGTACGACTCGCGCCAGTGTTCGCGGGCGGCTGCTCGTTGGACGACGTCGGAGGCTAGCGCTGAACGGACCAGCGCGGTCACGACATCGGCGTACTCGACAACTCCCTCGGCGAGGCACTGCGACGAGACGGCTGCGTCGAGGCCTGCGCCGGTGGCGAGGTCGACCACCTGCAGTACGCCGTGAACGGCTCGGCCGATGGCGGTGCCGTAGCGGCCTTTCGACCACGGAGGTAGCTCGACGTCGCGGGGGGCCTTGGCAATGCCCGGGTCGGCTCCTTCGAGAGCGACGTCCGGGCCGGTTCCTTCGAGGCCGGAGGCGCTCTGGGCGGACTTCCGGCGGCTGGCCTGCCGCGCCGCGGTGACCCGCGCGGTCCACTCCGCCCGGTTGACGGGAGGTGCGACCTCGGAGCCTGGCGACTGCGCCTCGCTCGTCCGCGGTTCGACCGCCGGGCTGGTGAAGAGGACGGCGTTGGCAGCGTCGACCCCACCCGCGGAGGCGAAGAGCTCCGCGTTGCTCGAGTGGCGGCGGTTGCCGGAGCGGTGGAGCGAGACCACCAGGTGATCCCGGGCTCGCGTCGTGGCGACATACAGCAGGCGCCGGCGCTCGTAGTCGTCCATCTGCTCGTCAACCGGCTGGACCAGATCGAAGTCCTCGGTCTGGACGGACTTCTTCAGCTTCACCGCGTACCCGCCGTCGGGCGGCCACAACACCTGTACTCCGCGCTGGTGGTTCGGCGCGGCGGTCATGCCCGAGAGGATCACGATCGGAAACTCGAGGCCCTTGGCCGCGTGGATCGTCATCACCCGCACGGCATCCGCGTCGGTCTCGGGGAGCACCGCCTCCGCGACGCGCGAGGCCTCCTCGCCCTGGTGAGCCGCCCAGGCGAGGTAAGACCGCAGGCCGCCGTGCTCCACCTCCGACCAAGCCCGCGCCTGATCCACGACGAACCGCACCCGGCGCCACGCATCACGTGCACGCGGTCCGGTGGCAGCAACTTCGAGCATCCGGCGATCCGCGACGATCTTCGCGAGTACTTCGCTCGGCGTCATCCAGCGCGACGCGTAGTACGTGCGGCGCAGCCACTCCATGGCCTCGCCGACCGGGTGGGTCATCAGGGAGTCGGCGACGGGCGCCGTCAGGGTGAAGGAGCCGCCGGAGCGTTTCCAGGTGAAGAGGTCGTCGTCGCCGCAGCCGAAGAGCGGGGAGCGGAGGGCCGTGACGAGGGCGAGCTGGTCGCTGGGATCGCCTAGCGCTCGGGCGCAGGCGAGGAGGTCGCGGACCTCGGCAGTCTGGTAGACGAGCGAGCTGGCCTCGGCGCGGTACGGGATGTCCGCGCGGTCGAGCGCCTCCTCGAGGAACGGCAGCGAGGTGCGAGCGGGAACCAGTACTGCGATGTCGCCGGCGCCGGCTCGTCGCCACGCCTCGGCCTTCTCGTCGTAGACCAGCCAACCTTCGCCCAGAGCTTGGTCGATGACGGCGGCGACGTCGGCTGCTTCTCGTTCGCGGAGGACGGACGCCTGCGCACGCGGCAGGTCGTCGTGAGGCTCCGCCCCCAACACCACCACAGCAGGCCCGGCCCCACTCGACCCCGGTGCCGCCGCGGCCAGCGGGGAGCCGCCGATATCCGCACCTGCGGTGCTGGATGAGTTGATGCTTCCGGCTGCGCTCGGGGAGTCGGCTGCTTCGGTGGAGGTGGCATCCGGTGCCGGTACCACGGAGAGGTGGCGTCTGAGTGGGATGACTGTGGCGAGATCCGTCAGCGCTTCCTCGGCTGCGTCATCCACGTCGTCGGAGTCGCCGAGAAGTGATAGCTGGTCGCCAGTCACCGGAGCCGTGTCGACGGGGTCGTCGGCAGAAAGCCCAGCAGACGACCCGCCACCACCCTCTGGCTCGAGGGACAAGGTCGGCGACGGGACGCGGTGCGGCGTCAGCGGGTGGTACGTCGGCTGGGCTGCGGGCTCCGGGATGATCAGCTGGGCGAAGACCGTGTTGATCCAGTCGAGAACCGGTGGCACGGTCCGGAAGTTCGTGGTCAGCGTGACCGTCTCGCCGAGGAGCTCCTGAGCGGTCAGGTAGGTGGCGATGTTCGCCCGGCGGAAGCGGTAGATCGACTGCTTCGGGTCGCCGACCACGAAGAGCCGGCCGTCCGGCACCTCCACATCTCGCCAGTCCAGGGCGTCGGCTTCGGCGCCGCCCGCGATCCGCACCGCCAGCTCGATCTGGATCGGGTCGGTGTCCTGGAACTCGTCCAGCAGCAACCGCTGGTACCGCTCCTGCAGTGCCGACCGCACCGCGGCATCCCGCCGCAGCAGGTCACGCGCCAGCACCAGCAGATCGTGGAACTCGAGCCGCCCCTCGGCCCGCCGCAGCTCGGCTGACTCCAGCACCCGCTCTGCGATCCAGTGCGACAGATGCCGCAGGCAAGCATCCAGCAGCAGCTCGACCAGCGACCCGGCGACCTCGACCACCTCGGCGCAGTCGCTGCGGATCTTGGCGACGTCCGGCCAGTTCTCCTTGCGCCCGACCTTGCCGATCTTGAGCGCTCGCAGGCTCTGCAGGATCGCGAGCTGCGTCTCCTGGTCCGTGGCCGCGTCGAGCATCAGCCCGAGTTCGCGGACCTGATGTACCTTCGCCAGCATCCGGTCCTCGTCGTCGCGGCAGTGCGCCACGGTCGCACCGATCTGAGCCGCGGCCGCGATCAACCCGGTCAGATCGGGCATCGCCACCAGCTCAGGCGGATCCACCAGCACGCGATCGCCGATCAGGTCCCAGTCGTTGCCGAACAGCCGGGCCAAGGACCGCAGGTGCTTCAGCTCCACCCCGACGGCCATGGCCAGCAGCAACGGCTCCGCGATCGAGTCGTCGTCCAGCAACTGCTGCTGCAGCTCGGACCACCGCTCCTCGAAGGCGACCGACGACCCGACCTCGTCCAGTACGTCGATCAGCGGCGGCAGCCCGGCATCGATCGGGTGCGCGAGCAGGAGTTGCTGCGCGAACGAGTGCAGCGTCCCGATCGAGGCAGAGTCCAGGTCATCGAGCGCCTCGTCCGCCAACGACCGGAATTCACCCTTCCGGGCCTTCTCGAACTCCACCCGCAGCCGATCCCGAAGCTCCGCACCCGCCTTCTCGGTGAACGTCACCGCCGCGATCTCCCGCAGCGGGATCCCGTCCCGCAGTACCAAGGTGGTCACGCGATCGACCAGCGCATGCGTCTTCCCCGAGCCCGCACCGGCCTCCACGAAGAGCGTGGACGCCGTGTCCGACCGGATCTGCTCGCGCGCATTCTCGTCCAGGAGTTCAGTCATCGAGAGCCACCTCCTCGAACGCGGGCAGGGCACTCGGATCGATCAGCCGCACCAACCGCTCCAACGTCGGGTCGTTCCTCTTCCGCTCCCACCGGGCCCGGACCTCGCTGTGGCCGATCGCGTCCGGGTTGCAGTAGGGACACTGCACCCAAAGGAAGTCCGGGATTTCGGGCGCCTTGGCCGGGAAGTACCCCGCGGCGATCGAGGACACGATCACGTCGAGGGTGTCCACATATCGCGCGGCCACCTCGGGGGTCAGCGGCACCGGGATCCGTCGTCCGCCCTTGCGCACGAACCAGTACGACGCCTCGACCGGCGTCCCCGGATCTCCCAGCCGAGCGCGTGCGGCGTACGCGTAGACCGGCAGTTGCAGCTTGGTCCCGGCGGCCACCGGATCTGACTCGATCGCCTCGTACCGGGAGAAACCCCCGGTTTTCACATCGGTGACGTAGATCGTGCCGTCCTTGCCGAGGTCGACCTTGTCCGCGGATCCGCGCAGCAACACGCGCCCCGAGGGCACCGGGATCTCCACCGGTGGCTCGCCGTCGAACCCGAACCGCAACTCGCTCGCCACCACCGAGGCGTCGTGCTCGGCACGCCAGCGCTCGTCGTCGGCGAGCAGCACCAGCAGGTCTCCGAGGATCCGCAACCGCTCGCGCTGCCACAATCGCGGATGGCCGGTCAGCCCTTCCGCCTCGAAGCGTTCCGCGAGATCCGCCCCGATCGTCAGTAGCAAAGACCGCTGCTCCTCCGACCACGGCTCGCCGTACCCGGGCAGCGAACTCGCGAGCCGGCTGACGAAGGCGTCGAGGCTGTTGTGGATCAGATTCCCGACTTGCAGCGGTGAGATCACCAGCAGGTCTTCAGGAGCCTCCAGCGGCTCCACCTGCAGCAACCGCTCGACGAAGTACGCGTGCGGGCAGGACGCATACGACTCCAGCGAAGTCGGTGAGGCAACCCGGTCCTCCAGCGCGTAGTCCGGCAGACCGGACACGCCTGACAGGTTCCCGTCGAAGCGGGTGAACTCGTCCGATGCCCTTGCACGCAGCAGGATCCGAGCCTGATCGACTACGCCGTCACCCAGCGAGAGACCGGCTGTCGCAGCGCGGACCTGCCAGTCCTGCTCTGTCGCGGGCATGGCTGCCGTAGTCAACGACCCCGCGTAGGAGGCCGACGTGAGCATGCGGTCGCCGTACTCGGCTTGGTCCCATTCGGTGGCGGCGAGCGCGTGGTCGCCGGTCAGCGAGCGCAACGTGCCGAGCAGCCAGCGCGTGGGCAGGCGGCGGCTCGAGCGGCGGAGGTCTCCGCGCGGGAACGACGCGACCACCCGTGACGATCCGGCGGAGAAGGCCGCGAGCAGATGTCGCTGCTTCTCGTCGAGCCGGTCCCGGAACGACGCCAACTCCGGCGCGGCCGCCTCCCGGACCCGATGGGGGAGCAGCGCGTCCTCGTGCACCCGACCGGGATAGAGGTCCTCCGACAGTCCGACCACGAAGACGGTGTCGACGGCCAGCCCGATGCTCGCGGACAGCGGAGCCACCAGTACTCCGGTGCCGAACGTCCCGACGCGGGGAAGGGACTGTTGCAACTCCAGGTCGAGGACATCCCGCAGTACGGACAGGCTGGCCGGCGTACCGAGCTCGTCCAGCGTGGACAGCCCGCGCAACGATCCCTCGACCGCGACCGCGGCGTACTGCTCCTCGAGAGGCAGCGAAGACACGTCGAGCAGCGCCTGGAAGAGCCCGAGCACGGACTGAGCCACCTCCGCCCACGTCCCGAGCTGAGAAGCCCCCTGCAGCCGCCTACGGAGCTCCACAGCGAAGGAGTGCAGTTGCTGCGCATTACCCGCGTTGTACTGCGCTCGGCGGATCACCGCCGGCCGGGGATCCTCGGAAGCCTGCTCCTGCTCCGCGGTACGGCGCTCGGACTCCACGTAGCGCGCCAACCGCTCGTCCCAGTCGTCACCGCGCACCACCCCGGCCACGCGGGACAGTCGCTCCCACTGCGGCACGGGGATGCGCTCGCCGGTGAAATCGCGCGTCGGCGCGTTCGCGAGCGCCCGGAACAAGTCGCCTCGCGGCAGATCGTGGTCGACCAGCGCGAGCACTTCCAGCAAGGTTCGGGCGATCGCGCGCTCGTGCACCGGACGGGTGCCCGGCCCGTTGACCTCGATCTTGGCCGCGGCCAGGTGCTCGTGCAGCAGCCGCGCGTAGGGCGTTGCCGACGCGTAGAGCACCGCGATCCGATGAGCAGGCGTGCGCTCCAGCGACCTGACCACATCACGGACGACACAACGAACCTCGTCATCGGCATCCGACGCGTTCAGTACCTCGGTCGCGACCGGGTAGTTCTTCGCGATGGACGTCGGCAGGTCGATCCCGATCCGCTCCAGGGACCGCCGCACGGCGCGGTCGGCGCGCCGGACGTCGGTCAGCCCGACGATCACCGTCAGATCGGCGGCGGCATCGCCCAGCGCCTCGACGAACCCCGCCTCGGCCTGGGTCAGCTCCTGCGGCAGGTAGAGCACCAGCGCGCCGAGCTCCGTGACCACCGAGGGATCCTCGGTGCACCGAGTTGAAGCAGCCACCAGAAGATCGGTCTCGTCGTACCACTCGGGCGCCAGGTCATCGGTGACCTGACGATGCAACCGGACCAGGTCAGGGCCGAGGGTGGAAGCGGCGGCGACCTTGTCGAGCGCGGTGGCGCTGAGATCGCGTAGCTCCCGATGGGCCGCTGCAAGCGCTTGAATGGTGGACGGATGCTCCGCCACGTCGGTAAAGATCCCCGGTGCCTTCGACAGCGCAGTACGCCAGGTGGCGGCCACGATCGGGCGGGTGGCCGGGCGCCGCGGCGCGAGCAGACCGGCGGCGAGCTGCTCGGCGAGCCGCGGCAGCGTGGCCAGGAAAAGTCCCGCGATACCGGACCGGGCCAGGAAACGACGGGCGGCGACGCCGGCCAGGTTGTTGGGCAGCAGCAGCGTGACCGGCTTCATCGGGTCGTCGCTCTTCAGCCCCGCCACGACGTCCTGGAGGCGCTCCAGGGCGGCCGCGCCGTAGGCCGTGGTCTCGATCCGGGTCGCGCTCACCATTCCCCCTGCTCGATATCACTGCAGCCTGCTCGAGTGTCACTGCAGACGGTAGCGCCCCGCTCCGACAAACAAGCGACATTCAAGCGAACCCGCGAAACGCCCACGTCGCTGCGGTGGCGGCGATCGGCTCGGACAATGGAGGAATGACCAAGGAGACCACGATCGCCCGCCTTCTCGTGGTGCTGGTCTTCGCCCCGGCGGGCGGCCTTTTCGGCAAGGCCGTCGCCGTCGCCGCGTCCGGCCGGCACTGGTGGCCGTGGCTGGTCGCGGCGCTGGCCTGGCTGGTGGTTTCGGGGCTGGTCGCGGTGGCGGTGTCGAGCCGTTTCGACGAGCACAGATAATGCTCCGATGGCCGCCGCTGTGCACCACATCGAGATCTGGGTCCCGGACCTCTCCCGAGCGCTGAACGACTGGGGCTGGGTCCTGCGCCGGCTGGGCTGGAAGGACGGGGACGGCTGGCCCGGCGGATTCATCTTCACATCGGGCGTCGACAGCTCGTACATCGTCGTCGAGCAGAGCCCGGCATTGTCCGCGACCACCCACGACAGGCTCCGGCCCGGCATCAACCACCTGGCGCTGAACGCCGCCGGCCGGGCCGAGGTCGACGCGATCGTTGCCGAGGCAGCGAACCGCGGCTGGACACTGATGTTCGCCGATCGTCATCCGTACGCCGGCGGCCCCCAGCATTACGCCGCTTTCCTGCATAACCAGGACGGCTACGAACTCGAGATCGTGGCCCCCGACTGACGGATCGGAAGGTGAGACTTCTGATATCTGGAGTGACACCCGGGACTGCTGGTGTGACATGGTTGGCGAAGGCATTTGCTGGGTCGCGGGGCGAAGGTGGAAGGACGGTGCTCGTGACGGAGACGCCTGACGGGGGAGGTGCGCCCGGACCGGTTTCTCCAGAAGTTCTGGAAGCACGGATCCGCGGCCTGCAGTTCGCGCTCGGGGAACTCCTCGAGAACGCCCGTCGGCACACCCGGGGCGAGCACCAGCGCGCCGTGCAGCTGCATCGGCAGATGCAGGCCGAGACGGTCGCCGCACGGCGGGAGTCGCGCGGTCTGGTCGAGGCCGCGACCGCGGAGGCTCTCGCCACCGCGGAGCCCGCGGCGCGGCTGGCGGCCGACCGTTTGGCACCCGGACTGGCATCGATCCCGCCCAACGACGCCCGCTGGCGTTCGAGGCAACTCGTCGGCGCCGGCACCCCGTCGTACGTGCGGGTCGGCGAGCTGGAAACCGGTACTCCGGTGGTGGCGCCGCTGCTGCGCACCAACGGGTGGAAGGTGACGGCGGATCGCCACGAGGCCGCGCGGCGGTTGCTGCAGAGTGTGGCGCTGCGGCTGGTTGCCTCGGCCGAGCCGTTCCGGCTGCGCATCGACGCGTTCGACCCGCGGCTGACCGGGATGATGGGGCTGCTCGGGCACCTGACCACGAAGTACCCGCAATTGGTGCCGAGGGCAACGCACACCGCTGATCAGCTGCACACGGTGCTGTCCGGGCTGGTGGACGTGTCCTCGATGCGTGCCAGCAGGCAGGCACAGTTGGGGCACAAGCGGTTCGAGGATCTGGTCCGGGAGAGCGGCCGGGTGACCGATCCGTACCGGTTGATCGTGCTGTTCGACTACCCGGCCGGGATCGACAACCTGGCCCAGCGCGACCTCGTCCGGCTCGCGGCGACGGGGGCCGATCGGGGCATCTGCTTCCTCGTCCACCACGACCCGAGCAGCACCTCCGAGCACGAGGTCGACGCACGGCAGTTGCTCGACCTCCTCGATCCCGTTGCCATCATCAACGAGAAGGTCGAGCTGTCGCAGCTGCCGAACGTGCCGGCCAGGCTCGATCCGGCCTTCGACGCGAACGTTGCCGCCGGCATCTGTGATGTCATCGCCGAGCTGGCCGAGATCGCGGTACTGCCGACGATCGACTTCAACCGCACCCTGCCGGAGCGCCACACCTGGTGGCAACCGGTCACGGACGAGCTCAGCACGGTGATCGGGTACGACGACCGCACCCCCGCGCTGGTCCGCCTGCGCAGCGGCAATCCCGCTCTTCCGCATGTTCTCGTGGGTGGCGCGGTCGGCCAGGGCAAGTCGAACCTGCTGCTGGTGCTGATCCACGGGCTGGCCGCGCGCTATGCCCCGGCGGACCTGGAGATGTATCTGCTCGACTTCAAGCACGGTGTCGAGTTCTCCTCGCTCGGACCGGCCAACGAGCGGGAGCACTGGCTGCCGCAGGTGCGGGTCCTCGGGATCCACAGCGACCGGGCGTTCGGCCTCGCCGTGCTCCGCCATCTGTCGGACGAGCTGGCCCGGCGCAGCGAGATCTTCAAGTCGCACGGCAACGTCGCGGACATCGCCGAGCTGCCGGCGAGCGAGGACCGCCCGCCGCGCATCCTCGCAGTACTGGACGAGTTCCAGGTGTTGCTCGAGGACGACGACGAGCTCGCGGACGAGGCGGCGCGGTTGCTGGAGCGGCTGGTTCGGCTGGGCCGCGCGTACGGCGTCCACGTGGTGCTGGCGACGCAGACGATCGAGGGCGTGAAGCGGCTGTCCACCCGCCGCGACTCGATCTTCGGGCAGGTGCCGTACCGGATCGCGCTGAAGACCACGCCGGCCGACTCGCAGGCGATCCTGCGGACCGGGAACACGGCCGCCGCCGAGCTGCAGTTCCGCGGTGAGGCCGTGCTGAACGCGAACTTCGGCTCGCCCGACGACAACCAGCACGTCCTGGTGAGCTTCGCGGACAAGGTCGTCCTCGACGATCTCCGCCGCGAGCTGTGGGAGAAAGCCGGTACTACGCACCCGCCGCGGGTGTTCCACCTGGACGAGCCGGCCCGGGTGACCGACACGGCCGCGGCGGTTCGACCCGAGTTGGGGCGTCCGTGGACCGGGCTGCCGATCGCGGTGACGGAGGAACCTGTTGCCGTGGAGGTGCGGCCCGAGCCCGGCGCCGGAGTACTGGTTCTCGGTGATGGTCCGGCGGATGCGCTCGGTGTGTTGACGGGACTCGCAGTCTCCGCGGCCGCGGCGGCCGCCGTACCGCCGCGGTTCATCTTCATGGACGGGACCGACTCGGCGCCGGTGGTTGCCGAGGGCAAGGGCGCGTTGATCCAGACGTTGCAGCAGCTCGGGTGTGAGGTCGAGACCGTCGACAAGCACGGCGACATCGTGCCGCGGCTGTTCTCCCTGCGGGACGCGGTACGGGACGGGCGTGTAGGCGGTACGACGTACCTGCTGGGCTTCGGTTTCCACGGCGTGCCCAAGATGCAGCTGCACGCCGACGGGTTCTTCGAGAGTCCCGCGAACGCGCTGCAGGACATCGTCCGCGGGGGACCGGCGCAGGGGCTCGTCACCTTCGGCTGGTGGAACCGGCTGCACGTCTGCACCGAGCAGCTCGGCTTCAACCGGGCGAACGTCGCTACCCACCTCTTCCTGCGCCACCCGCAGGACGGCGTCCGCGCGGTGGCCGGCTCGCTGATCAGGTGGGCCTCCGAGCCGCACCGCGCGCTGCTGTGGGACGGCCTGCACCCCGAGGCGCAGGTCGTCGTACCGTTCGCGCCGCTGCGTTTCGACGAGGTCGACCGTTTGCTGGAGCTGGTACCCCGATGAAGACCGAACAGCAGGAATGGTCCGACTACGCGCGGGCCCTGCGGCAGGTGGCAGGAGCGCGGGCGGACGCCCAGCAGGCCCAGGACAGACTGACCGCGAACCGGTCGAAGGCGGAAGCCACTGCGATGGCAGAGGCGGACGCGATGGCCGAGCGCGGCCGCAAGCTGGAGACCCGGCTCAACGCGCTCGCCGAGGCGGCCGCTGCCAGCTTGCGGCGTGCCGGGCTGCCGCCGGAGGGCAAGCGGACCACCATCCCGCTGCCGGAAATGCGCGGTATGACGGACATGGAGGCCGCCGCGGCCAAGCTCACCAAGCAGCTCGCGGACACGGTCGACGAGCTGGAGGAGGTCCGGACGAATGCCCGGGCCCTGCAGGAGCGCCGCAGACGCCGTACGATCAGCGCCGCCGAGGTGCTGGTCGGGTTCTTGGTGGTCTGGGCGTTCAGGGGCTCGCTCCTGGTCGCCTTGGAGGCTGCCGCGATCGCCGCCGTCACAATGCTCGCCGCGTCGCGGGTGCTGGGGCTGCCGCGCCTGGCTGGTGCTCGGTGGTGGGGCTGGGGCGGGGCAGCCGTGGTCTTCATCGTGATGGCAGCAGGCCTGCCCTGGTGGCTGGCGATCCTGGTACCAGCGGCAGTCTCCGGTACGGCGATCGTGCTGCCGAAGAAGCGCAACCAGTAGCAGTGACTTTCAGGAAGAGGCAGTAAGTGTCCGACGTACAGCGGCTCAAGGAACAGCTGCACCAGGTCTCCGCCGAGGCCAAGCAGGCAGCGGGCGGCCTGGCCGGCTTCAAGCTCCGTTTCACCCAGCACAGCGCCCAGGTGGAGAGCCTGATCGCCGGTACTGCGACCGGGGTGGACCGCGACATCTCCGAGATCCTCGACGCCGCCGGCAAGGCGGTCGAACAGGCCGCGGAGGCCCTGGAGATCGCCTCGGCCGGCTGCAAGAGCTACGCCGACCAGATCTGAGCAGATGCCCTCCGACCTGCAGCGAGTCGCTCGCGGCCTCGTCGAGTGTCTCGACGAGGTCCCGCAGGTAGTAGCCCACCTCCAACGCACAGCCGACCGCTGCAGAGAGAACGCCGCCCTCGCCATGGCCGCTTCTCATGGCCGGGCCACGGTCGCCGCCCAGCAACTGGACGCGGCCGCCCGTTCGTGTGAGCAGGCCGCGCACTATCTGTCGATGGCGCCCCCGAAGGCACGTGCTTGGGCCGAACGCCTGGTCGGTGCGTCGCGCTCCAGCGACCAGCCGGACGCCCGGTCGGCGGACCGAAACAAGGCGACCGGCGGGTCGGGGGACATTGCCGAGCGGGATGTCTTCGGCCGTGTCGAGAGGCTCTCCCTGCCCTTCAAACCTTCGGAACCTGCCGAGGGCAACGAACCCCCACTGATCCAGGTGGCTCGCAAGGCCTTCGAGAGGCTCCGCAAGAAGCAACAGAAGGCCGACGAGCAGTACGAGGAACCCGAGCCGATCGAACTGGAGATCGTAGTCGCGGAATCAGGCGACCTCGAGATCACGGAGCAAGACCCGCCCGAGGAGTCGCAGTACGAGATCCAGGTCGACCTCGGCCCGGCGGTCGCCGAGCTGCTGAAGTCGATGGCCGCCGATTCCCGCCAGCAATGGTCCGAAGCCCGCATCACCATCAGCCCAGACCGAGTAACCGCGAACTACACCTACGCAAAAGACCCCATCGCACCCGAGCCCCCTGTGATCGACATCGAACTGTCTGCGTGGGCCGTCACTACGAGTGAACCCATCCCACAGGGAAGTGGAAGTGATTGACGAGAACTGCAGGTTTTCGATGTCGCTGATGGGAACTCCGACAGGTGACGGTGTGGCGGCTCCGGGTCCGCGATCCGGGCGCAGGGTGCACTGATGTCCGGCGATCCGGCGGGACCGCATCGTCGCCGCGTACAAGTGTGGTTCGGTGACCACGTCGTCGCGGACTACCGAGGCCGACCTGGCCGACCGCCATGCCGCAGCCATGTCGCGCCGGTTCGCCGGTCTGCGCGTGACCAGCGAACCCGTCCCCGACTCCGATCCCGGCCCGGACCGCCCGCTGCCGGGTGAACGGCTCTGGGAGGTCGCACCGACATGACAGCTCGCCGTTTCCGGCTGATCCGCCATCATGACGTCTCCGGCGTCAGCGGTACCGGTCCCGTCGCCGAGGGGGTCCGGTTCACCGACGGGGCGGTCGCGCTCCGCTGGTACGGCGACTGCCCGACCACCACGGTCTGGGCCTCCCCAACCCTGGCCGGAGTTGCACGCGGCTCCCGAACCAGGCGACAACGAGTCCGAAGGCCCCGACCGGGGCTCCAGACGGTTCGACCCACGGAAACAAGACCACGACCGGATCCGGCGCCGCGGACCTGGTCTGACCCAAGCGGGCCGGCGCGCCGAACTCCCTCCGGCGCCCGGCCCGCTCGCGCAGTACTCCGAGCTGCTGTCCTCAGCCAGCCTCCTGCGTTCTAGCGCGTGTACTCCATCGACTGGGTCACGTCGAGGTTGTGGAACTTCGTCTCGCCGTCGCAGAGCGCCATCATCTTCTGCGCGAACTCCGTGGTGTCGGCGCGGTTCGAGTTCTCCATCGCCGCCTCGTACGACGCGAACTCCACGATGCTCAGGAAGCGACCCGGGTCGTCCCGGTCCTGCCCGGTCGTCGCCCGGACCGGCGCCTCGCCGTCACCCGCGGCCTCACGGGCCTTGCGGAACTCCTCGGTGAGTGCGGCGACCTCGTCCGGCTTGGAGGTCCGGTACTCGATGATCTGAACGAATGCAGCCATTTCTCCCCCTTGCTAGTTGGTCCCTCCTGCTGCTGACACTGCGCCTGATAGGTGCCCACCGCAAGGGTTTGCCGGGACGGTTGACTCGGTGCAGATCAGAGGCGACGAAGCGTGTCCGGCTGTCTGCCCTGGGCAGAGATCGTGGGTTTTGTCCGGGGCGCCTGATTTGCTGTCCTGGTGGACATTCTGATTCTTGGTGGAACCGCTTTCCTGGGGCGCGAGATCGCCACCCGGGCGCTGGCCCGTGGGCACGCCGTCACCTGTCTGGCCCGTGGTGAGAGCGGTGCCGTGGCCGACGGAGCGACCCTCGTCACCGCCGACCGCAGCCAGCCGGACGCGTACGACGGCGTACCGGAGCAGGAGTGGGACGCGGTGTTCGAGGTGTCGTGGCAGCCGGGATTCGTCCGGGCCGCTCTGGAGGCCTTCGGCGCTCGCGCGAAGCACTGGACCTACGTGTCATCCGGCAACGCGTACGAGAAGTTCGACACCCCCGGAGCCGACGAGTCCGCGGCCTTGCGGGAGGCGACCGATCAGGACGTCGTCGATCGGGAGCTGTACGGCGAGGCCAAGGTCGCCTCGGAGCAGGCATCCCTGGAGGCGGTGGGGGATCGCCTGGTGATCGCGCGGGCCGGCCTGATCGGCGGGCCGGGGGACAAGAGCGACCGGGCCGGGGCATGGGTCGCCCGCGCCGCGCGAGCGCCTGAGGAGCCACTCCTGGTCCCCGACACACCCGAGCAGCCGACGTCCGTGATCGACGTACGGGATCTCGCGTCCTGGCTGCTGGACTGCGCCGAGAAGGGCACGACGGGGACCTTCGACACCGTTGGCCCGGTGGTGCCGTTCGGCGAGTGGATCGACCTGATCCGATCGGTCGGCGGGCACACCGGGCCGGTCGTGCTCGCGCCGCGCGAGTGGCTGGAGGAGCAGAAGGTCGAGCAGTACATGGGGCCCGACTCGCTCGCGATGTGGCTGACCGAGCCTGGTTACGAGGGCTGGTCGAACCGCAGCGGTCAGGCGGCGATCGCGGCGGGGCTGAAGCATCGCTCCCGGGGATCGTTCGTGGCGGACACGCTGGCCTGGGAGCGCGAGCTCGGTCTCGACCGTGAGCGCAAGGCGGGCCTCAGCCCACAACGCGAACGGGAGTTGATCGCGGCACTGCACGGCTGAAACCATCGGCAGGGGGTGTCTGGCAGAGTGGGAGCCATGCGGCTCGTGCTGATCTCGGACACCCATCTGCCGGTACGCGCGAAGCGGCTCCCCGCCGCGGTGTGGGAGGCGATCGAGGACGCCGACGTGGTCGTCCACGCCGGCGACTGGGTGAACGTCGAGCTGCTCGACGAGTTGGAAGACCGGGCCCAGCGACTGATCGGCTGCTGGGGCAACAACGACGGTCCGGTACTGCGGGAGCGCCTGCCGGAGGTCGCCCGGGTCACGTTGGGCGGGCTGTCCGTGGCCGTCGTGCACGAGACCGGTCAGGCGAAAGGTCGCGAGGAGCGCTGCGAGAAGGCCTACCCGGGCGTGGACCTGCTCGTCTTCGGGCACAGCCACATCCCGTGGGACACGACGACGCACCGCGGTCTTCGCCTGCTCAACCCGGGCTCGCCGACGGACCGCCGGCGCCAGCCGCACTGCACCTTCCAGACGGCCGTGATCGAGTCCGGCCGCCTGAAAGATGTTGCCCTACACAACCTTTAGCCGTGCGGGGTTGAGCCCGGCACGACCTTCAGGTGAGTGCCGACCCCCGGCCAGGGCGCGCAGTACGAGGTACTGCTACCCGTTGGCCGCTTCCTTGACGCGGGTCTTGAGACGGTCGCGGACCTCCTCGGGGGTATAGGCGTGGCGCTTCCGCTCGCCCCGCGCGATCACGACACCGGTGGCGGCGACTCCGACGAGCCCAGCCAGCCCTACGACCTTCCATGCCTTCATGTCACTAACCTAACTATGTGGAGACACGGATTTCACTGGATGACGCTACGGAACTGACACGAACAGGTGACATTTGGCTGTTCCGCGGGGAGAGCGCGGCCGATCGCGCGATCCAGCTGACCACGAACAGCCCGATCAACCACGTCGGCATGGCGATCGTGATCGAGGATCTGCCGCCGCTGATGTGGCACGCCGAGCTCGGTCGTTCCCTGCCGGACGTGTGGACCGGGAGCCACCACCGCGGCGTACAGCTGCATGATCTGCGCGACGCGGTGCTCGTCTGGTCCCGGCGGTACGGCCAGCGCGCATGGTTGCGCCAGCTCGAGTATCCGATCACCCGCGAGACCGAGGACGCCGTACTGCGGACCGTGGCGCGCCTGGACGGTACGCCGTTCCCGTCCACCGCCCGGCTGGCGTCGCGCTGGTTGCGCGGGCGGATCCCCAAGTTCCGCCGCGGCGAACGCGAGCTGGAGTTGGAGACCGCGTACTGCGCGGAGGTGGTCGCCGTGACCTACGAGGAGATGGGCCTGCTGCCGCCCGGGCGGCGCCCCAATTGGTACGACCCGGGCCGGTTCTGGAGCGGCGACGACCTCGACCTGGCGGGCGGCGCCACGCTCGGCGAGGAGATCGCCGTCGACATCCCACCGCCAGACGAGCCCAGCGTCACCCCAAGCTGACGAGCCAACGGCGGGATCCGCCCGAAGGCACGCGGGACCTCCTCGAAGCCACCGGCTGGATGTCCTCGAGGCTGGCGAGCCACCGGCGGGACGTCATCCCTGGCTGACGTCCCGCCGGTGGGGAGGTTCCCTGCGCTGACGCCCCCCGATCAGCGAAAGGTCCCCTGCGCCGTACGCCTCCCGCGGCGTACGGGCGTTGGTCAGGAAGCTCGGGCTGCCGCCGCGTGCCGGCGGGCGCGCATCCACAGGACCACGTCGAGCGTCCGCAGTGGGGTGATGATCGGTTCGAGGCCGGCTTCCTGGTGCAGCACCTCGAGGTGCTCGCGGAGCTCCTGGGTCAGCGCGGCGTTCAAGGACACCCACCAGTTCGCGCCGTTGCTCAGGCCGACCAGAGTCCTCACCTGGCGGTCGTAGATCGGGATCAGCAGGGGCCGTTTGCGAGCCAGCAGCTTGCTCGCGGTGACTCCGGACGTCCCGTGTTCCCCGCCGTTCCACGCCATCGCCCGGAACCGCTGGAACAGCCGGCCGGCCGCCGACCGCGGTCCGAGGTCAGACCTGGAGGCGTCCCAGAGGTCCACATCGGCGGGGATCTCCGCCAGCAGTTCGGAGATCTCGGCGGCGTCCTCACCCAGCAGCCGACTGGACACCGTGATCGGCAACCGAATCCCCAGGGCCGATACGGCAACGATGTCATCAGCCGTCAGCCTGTTCCGGTCCCGCTCCTGGTCCTCCGGCGTCCCGATCCGCTCGAACCACCGCCCGCTGTACCCCGTGCCGGGCGGTCCCTCCTGGTAGTAGCTCGCGAGATCCTCGACTGCCTCGGAGTCCGTGACGAACTCCAGAAGCCGCGGCCTGAGACTTGTGTCGATAGTCAGTTGCATGTCACTCCGTTGTGAGCTGCGCAAGGCGTTCTCAGCTAGCGCCGAGCGAACGCCAGTACGCGTTCAATGCGCTGTTGGTCTTGACGAACCAGACGATCGGCCCGACCAGGATGAAGATGCCGAGCACGTACCACAGTCCGGTCGTACCGCTGACCGGCCGCTGCAGCCCGCGCTGCTGGTACAACTGGCCGACCTCGGCGGAGACGATGAACGGGCTCACGATGCCCAGGAAGAAGGCGGTCAGCAGGCCGAGCCCGCCGCCGAGACCTTGGCCCGTGTGGCGCTTCATCTCATCGTGCACCTGGTAGAACCAGACGAGTCCGTAGATGCCGAGCGTGATCACGAACAGGAACATCGCCAACCCGGTACTGCGGATCTGGCCGATCGCCTGCTGCTGGTGCATCGGCAGCGGCTGGTAGGCCGGCGCTGTGTGAGCCGGCAAGGGCCGCTGTGTGCCGTGGGCAATCGGCTGCGGGACAGGTGCCTGCCAGTTGCCGTACTGCGCTGGCTGCGGGACTTCCGTCTGCTGTGCCGCGGTCGGCGCGGCTGCGGGTGCCTGGGCGTTCGCCGAAGCCTCCAGCAGTGGCATTTCCGGGCGGTCCTCGCCGGGCAGCGAGAAATTGGGCGTAGTTGAGTGACTCATCAGTGATTTCCCTCCGGTGCGCGCTGCGGCGCATTCGTTTGATGCGCGGCGCCGTCCGGCGTTCCCCCCACGCATCTGGCCTATCGATCGTTCCAATGCGTTCGTTACAACGAATTGCGGCTGTCATTTCGTTTCGTGCGGCAACGTGTGCAGGTGTGGCTGTCGAGTCGTGTGTTCGAGGTTGCCGGTGGGCTCCGCGTGGGGCGGTCGACGGAAAGTGTCGGCGGGGTGTGATTGGGTTGAGGCAGGTTGGAATTCGAGCTGGAGGAGGCGCCGGGGATGTATGCCGTCATCGACACCGAGACCACCGGCCTGCTGCCCGGACACCGGCATCGGGTGATCGAGATCGCCGTCGTGCTGCTCGACGCGCACGGCCGGGTTGAGCGCGAGTGGGTGACGCTGCTGAATCCGCAGCGCGACCTCGGACCTCAACATATCCACGGGATTCTGACCGCGGACGTTCTCGCCGCGCCCGAGTTCGCCGATGTCGCGCGGGAGCTGGGGGAGTTGCTCGCCGGCCGGATGGTTGTCGGGCACAACGTCGAGTTCGACCTCGGATTCCTCCGCGCGGAGTTCGCCCGCCTCGGCTTCGCAGTACCGCTGATCACCGAGCGGTCGATGTGCACGATGGCGCTCGCGGGCTATCTGTATCCGGGTGCCAAGCGCACCCTCGGCGCGTGTTGTTCGGCGGCCGGCATCTCCATCGAGGGCTGGCATTCGGCGCTGGCGGATACTCGCGCGACAGCCCAACTCTTCAGTCATTATCTGCGCGCTTTCCCTTCACCACCGCCCTGGCAATGGGCGTACGACGAGGTCCGCCGGCTGAGGTGGCCCTCGATGCCCGGTGGGGAGTTCACGCCCACCGTGCGGCCGGTGCACGCGGGTGGCCGGCACGGATGGATGAGCCGTCTGGTCGACCAGTTGCCCCGTGTTCCGGAGCCGCCGCAGGCCGACTCGTACCTCGCCGTGCTCGACATGATCCTGGCCGATCGCGAGATCAACCAGGAGGGCGCGGATCAGCTCGTGCACGTGGCGACCGATCTCGGGTTGAGCCGGTCGCAGGTGGACGAGCTGCACCGGGTCTACGTGGCGGATCTCGCGGATGCCTTGTGGACCGAGGGTTTCGACGTCAGCGCCGACGAGCGCAACGACCTGGACCGGGTGGCGGTGATGCTCGGGCACCGCGCTTCCGACGTTGATGATGCTTTGGTCCGAGCCAGCAACGGGCGATACGTCGTACCGGCGCGTCCCGGTGCGCGAGCGTTTCCCGCGGGGAGCACGATGGTGTTCACCGGGGACATGGTCGAGCAGCGCGAGGTGTGGTGGGACCGGGCGGTGGTTGCCGGGTTCATCCCGCAGGAGGCGGTGCGGCCGGACACGACGTTCCTGGTCGCCGCTGACGTGGACAGCCTGTCGGTGAAGGCGCAGGCGGCTCGGGAACTCAGCGTGCCGATCGTCGCGCTCGAGGACTTCGTCCGCATGCTGCCGCCTCACCTGCTCCCATCCTCCAACGAACGCAAGGCCGGCTGAGACGCCTGCCGGGAGGTCTCGGGAGTCGGGGCGTTGGCCCGCGGGGGAGGTTGTCGGTCTGCCGGGAGGTGTCGGGCTGGCGGGGATCGACTGGCCGAGGAGGTGTCGGGGGTCGGGCTGCCGGGGGAGATGTCGGCTCGCCGCGGGGGATTAGGTGCCGGATGCAACCGGCGGGTCGGGCGGTGGTTAAGGTGCGGGCGTGGACCTCGACGAGTTGGCGCAGCGGATCTATCAAACCTCGCATATGACCGGTGAGTTCGTACTCCGCTCGGGCATCACCACGAACGAGTACTTCGACAAGTACCGCTTCGAGTCCGACCCGGTCCTCCTCGACGCGATCGCCGAGGCGATGGCACCCCTCGTCCCGCCGGACACGGAGGTTCTCGCCGGCCTGGAGATGGGCGGCATCCCCGTCGTCACCGCCCTCAGCCGCCACACCGGTCTTCCGTGCGCCTTCGTCCGCAAACACGCCAAGCCCTACGGCACCCGCCGCCTGGCCGAAGGCACCGACGTCACCAACCGCCGAGTCCTGATCGTCGAAGACGTGGTAACCAAAGGCGGCCAAATCCTCCAGTCAACCAACGACCTCCGCACCCTGGGCGCCACCATCGACTCCGCCCTCTGCGTAGTAGACCGCCAACAGGGCGGCCACGAAGCCCTGGCCCTCGCCAACATCACCCTCCGCTCCCTCCTGACCGCCACCAACCTCCGCCCACCCACCCCCCACCCCTAACCGCACACCCCCGCCTCTCCTACCCCCACCCCGACGCCAGACCTCGGCCCCACCTGCCCGCTGACCACCACCAGCCCACCTCTTCCCAGCGCCATCCGCTCCCCGCCGCCTGCCCACCCTTTCCCGCGCGCCCGCTCCCGCCCGCATCCCTCGCCCGAGCCGCGTCCGCTCCCACCGCCTGACCACCTCTTTCCAGCGCGCCCGCTCCCGTCCGCTGGACACCTAGCTCCGGCCGCGTCCGCTCCCACCGGCTGCCGACCTCTTTCCCCGCGCCCGCTCCCGTCCGCTGGACACCTAGCTCCAGCCGCGTCCGCTCCCACCGGCTGCCGACCTCCTTCCAGCGCGCGCCTGCACCCGCCGCCGTACCTCGGCCGCCCTCCGCAGCCTCTCGACCGCGCCCGGGTGCGCCGCGGCTTTGTGCACCGTTCGTGCGTCGACGGAACCGAGGACTACTCGTCCGGTGCACTAAGTGGATGGCAGATGCGGGCGGGCCGGCACCTTGTGCACGGTCTGAGCGCTCGTCGCCGGTTGGGGCGCTCACGCGATGCACAAAGTCGTCGCGGTTTCGCGGCCGACGTCCAACCAGATCACTGGTCGCTGCCCCAGGTCATCACCCGATCGACGCTCGCCATGCGCCGCCACTCGGCGGTGTCTGCCCATCGCCTGCCCGCCGCTCGCTGTGCTCCGGCGGCTGGCCTCGGGCGGTCGCTTGCTGGTTGCTCGGGCTGTGTTCCGGCGGCTGGCCTCGGGTGATCGTCTGCTTGTTGCGCGTCGTGCTCCGACGGCTGGGCTCTGCTCGCCGGCTGCTCCTGGGGCGCTGGCTGCTTGGCGTCGCTTGCGGAGTCTCCCTGGCGGTGGCTCGGGATGTGGTTAGGGGTGGTCTATTTGGTTGGCTTGGGTGGGCGAGACGGGAACCAGGATTTGACCGGTGGTGGGACTGCCTAGGAGGCGGGTTCTGGTGGGGTGGGTGGTGGAGTAGAGGGCTATGTAGGCGCAGACGACTGAGTCGATGGCGTCTTCGAGGCGTTTCAGGTGGGACTTGCGGGTGGCGAGTTCGGCTGCGGAGCGGATGGCTTGCCAGTCCGGGTCGGACTTCAGGAGTAGAGGCGGGGAGGCGTCTGCGAGGGAGTCCAGGAGGGTGATCAGGCGGAGTAGTTCGGACTGGAGGTGGTTGAAGTCCCGGCCTGGTTTGTGTTTGTAGGTGAGGATTTTCGGCAGGTCGAAGAAGGTGACGAGGGCGGGGTGGGGGTAGACCTCGGCTGCTCGTCTTGGGGAGGTTGGGGCCAGGTCCAGGGCTAGCGCGTCTGCTAGGCGGAGGGCTCGCGAACCGTTGGTGAAGCTTGGGTTCGCGGTGTTGGCGGCGTGGCAGGACGCGCCGAAGCGGCCGAAGTGGCGGGAGACCAGACGTTCGCACGAGCGGTGGCCCGAGGGGTTCACCACGATGATCGGGGCGTCGAACGCGACGAAGCACGGGCCCGCCGTCCACGGGCGCAACCAGGCGAGGATGTCCTCGTCCGTCTGCCGGGTGGTGACGTCCAGCAGTGATCCGGTGTGGTCGAGGACCGCGAGGCCGGTGGTACCTCGCTGTCCCCAAGCGAGGTCCACACCGACGAAGTACTCGCCCCCCGGCGCGACGGGATGCTCAGGTGCGGGCATGCCGGCGGATCCGGTCCGGCGTACCGGGGTGTTTGGGTTCAGGGGTGTGGCTCACTCCTCGATGTGGGAGTGGCCGTCCTCGCGCTCTATTTCGAAGCGAAGGGTTTTGCCGGATCGGAGTCGCTCGATGGCCGACAGGCAGGCCTCCTCGCTCATGTGTACGCCGATCTCACCCAGTTTGTTGCGCAGCACGAGGGCGGCGTCCTCGGCGGACCGCGAACTCGACTCGTTGATCGCCTCGATGGTGGTGGCGGTGAGTTGCTCGCGGATGTCCGGGTGGACCTTGTGGATCTCGTGGGTGATTCTGAACTCCGACATCGCGACCTCGTTCTCCCTTGGCGGTCTGCCCTGGCCTTGTCGATCAGACTAGTTCTCCGGACCAGTCGGACAGAGAGATTGTGTCGTCCTGGTCGTGGTTAGGCGAGTACCCGGCTGACGAATGTTTCAAGCCGTTGTCCGAGACGTTCGACCCGGACCTCCGCGGCGACGGTCTCGCCCTGCGGTACCTCGAGCTCGCGAAGGCCGCGCAGGTAGAGCGAACACGCCAGATCCGCGCAGATGTAGGTGCCCACGGTGTTCCCGGCCTTGCCGACCGCGCCGGCCCTGCGCGCGACGAACAACGCCACGTCGGTGACCTGGTGCGCCGTGTGGCACAGGTCGCACAACCCGGTACCGCGCCGAGGCTTGCCGGTCGCCGCGGTGTTCACGGCGATCCCGGTCACGCAGTCGTCCCGGCGTACGACGAGGTAGCCGCGGGCGGGGGCCTTCGGGTCGCGCCAGCCGAGGTAGTCCAGGCTGTCCCAGGGCAGGGAGTCGAAGTCGCGGGGGAGCGTCATCGCCTTCACCAGGCTCCTGGACGAGTTCACGAAGGAGCTTCTGATCTCGTCCGCACTGAGCGGCTGCACGGCTGGTCCTCCGGGATCGGTCGACGATTGGCGCAGCCGACTTCCTCGGGCTGCCGCCACAGCCAACCCGCTCGGGCGGCGGGCTGGCAACCGAAATAATCTCGTTGCCTTAAGCAAGAAGGTCGATGCGAGACGGCGTCGACAACTCGCTAGTCGGCGGTTGCGGTGGATTGGCGCGGCTCGGGGTGGCGGTCGTGGGCGGGAGTCAGGTCAGCCGTTGCCCGGAGAGGGCGGCGTTGGCGGACACGAAGGTGGTGGACGGCCAGCCCGTGAGGCGTGGAGGAGCGGCTCCTGGCGCTTGTTGAGGCGGCAGGAGGTTTCTTGGGCGGATCCGCGGACATCCCGTAATCGGGTCTGGACGAAGGGCTCCCGGTCTGACAAGTTAGAAGATGAAAACTAAACTACCTCTTTGGGAGGCGGACTGCATGACCACTGGACATCCCGAACTGACCGGCGACTACGCCATCGACGCGGCGCACAGCCGGATGGGCTTCGTCGCCCGGCACGCGATGGTGGCCAAGGTGCGGGGCGGGTTCGACGAGTTCGAAGGCGCGCTGCACATCGATGGCGAGAAGCCGGCGAACTCCCACGGCCGGGTCGCCATCCAGGCCAAGAGCATCGAGACCCGAAACAAGCAACGCGACGACCACCTGCGCAGCAATGACTTCCTCGATATGGACAACCACCCCGAGATCACGTTCGCGTCGACGGCCATCGAGCCGCAGGGCGACGAGAGCTTCAAGGTGACCGGTGACCTCACCATCCGCGGCATCACGAAGTCGGTCGACATCGACTTCGAGTTCACCGGCGCGGCGACCGACCCGTTCGGCAACTCCCGGATCGGTCTGGAGGGAGCGGTCGTGGTGAACCGGAAGGACTTCGGGGTCAGCTGGAACGCGGCCCTCGAGGGCGGCGGCGTCCTGGTGAGCGAGAAGGTCGCACTCGAGATCGAGATCTCGGCGATCAAGAACGCCTGACCAGCTACCCCGCGCATGCCCGGCAGTTCGCCGGCTTCGGCAACGCCGCCCACCCCATCCACAGACCGAGGTCGTGGAAATCCGAGGTCGCGGAAATTGTTGGGTGGCGGATGTTTCGCGGGTTCGTCGCAATGGTGTCACGATCAGCGGTGGACCCTTTCCGGGCCTGGTTCGTCACAGTCGGTGCTGACAGACTTTCTGTGAGTGCCGGCTAGGTCCAGGGGGTCCGCCGATGATCGACACCACGCTGTATCGATGGTTACGGCCCCTGCTGGGGCGCCGGCGGCGAGGTCGCCGCACACCGGAGACGTTCCGTCCGCGCGGCACGAGTTCCCGGGTCAGCCGCCTGGCGACCCGGTACGACGCTGAGGTGGATCTTGCCCTGCAGCGACTCTGGCCGAAGGCGCGGGTGTACCACGATCGCGAGTTCACCCGGGATCGCGCGGACTTCCTGCTGGTGGTCCGCGGCCGCGGGGTGATGATCGAGACGAAGGTGAAGAGCGACCCGGGCTTGTTCCGCGGTTCCACTTTGCCGCCGCTGCTGGACCGGCTCCAGCGCGACGGTCGACGTCTCGTCGTACTGCTGAATCAGGGCGACCCCACGCCGGCGCGTGAACTGGTGGCGGCCAAGCTCGGCGACAAGGCTCGCGTCATCGTGTGGTCCGGCCCCATCGACGACCCCATCCTGCTGGAAGCCGTCGAATCCCTCCTTCACCAGTCGAGCCGCCACGCCTGACAACCCCGGGGAGCCAGACCACCACCTCGCCGGGAGGCCTCATCATCCTCGCTGGAGAGCTGGAGAGCTGGAGAGCTGGAGAGCTGGAGAGCTGGAGAGCTGGAGAGCTGGAGAGCTGGAGAGCTGGAGAGTTGTCTCGGCGCCCTTGCCTGGGTGGAGAAACGACAGCGCGGAGAGCATGGGGCTCTCCGCGCTGTGAGTTGGCTCCGGTCCGCGAGGTGTGCCCGGCGGCATCGGACCGGAGTCGATTTGCGGGTGTGACTCAGCACTTCTCCGGGGTGGTGCGGCCGCCGTCGACCACCCAGACGCCTTCGCGGAGTTCGACGCGCATCTCGTCGAGCCAGCGGGTCGGGGTCGTCGCCGGGAGGACGCTCCTGCCTCTGGCGTTCACCGTGCGGGCCCGGGTCGTGTCGTAGCAGGCGCGGACGATCACGCCGGTGGTGCCGAGGGTCCGCTTGGCCCAGAGCACCTTGGTCTCGCCGGTGTTGTGCAGCTTCTTGGAGCGGTAGTACCTCGCTTGCTGGCTGATCGACTTGTACAGGGTCGGCGTCATCACCGGGACCAGTTGCTTGGTCGATTGACCGCCGCTCTGCATCATCACGTCGAAGGCGACGCGGTACTCGTAGTACGCGTTGACCACGGGGTCGTCCGAGGGGCCGGCGTTCTCGTCGGGCGCCGCTTCCTTCGCGACCGGGTCGGGCAGGCCGTGCTTGGACGCCTTCTTGGCGCCTGGCGACGACGCGGCCACCTCGGCGGACTCGTCGTTGCCGCAGTCTGTGAGCATCAGGACCGGGATCAGCGTGGCGATCACCGCCAGGTTCCGAATGCGCATGTTGTCCGAACCTCCTGTCGGGCGCGGCACTGCCGCTCGCGCCCACCGGCACTGACCGTGTAACGCCTCGACACGGACCGTGGTCACTGTGAGCTAGATCACAGCTGACCCCGTACTGGGGTAGGGGATGCGACTTCGCTCTGTGGCTGGATGCCAGATGGGACGCAGATTCCTAGGCTCGATCTCACTTACTGAGACCAAGGAGCACCCCATGACGAACAGCCTCCCGCCCACCTCCACAACCCCCGGCGCCAGCTCCGCGGCAACCCCCGGCACCAGCCCCGCGGCACGCGGCGGCACCACGTCCGCTGCGAACGGCCGCGGACCGGTGGCAGGCCTGGCGGCGGGGGAGGAGGGGCGGCGTCGCGGCCTTGTGGGTCGGGTTGTGCGGGCGATTGCGTATGACGTGGCGTTGGTGCCGGTGGGTGTCGCGGCGATGGTGGGAGCGGTGGTTGGGCGGGGGGATGGTGTGCACGAGAGGTGGCGGAGGCTTGGGCGGTTTCTGGGGGCCGCCGAGGCCGTTCGGCTTAGGCGGCCGGGGCAGGCGGCCTTGTTCCTGCATGGGTTCTCGAGTCTGGTGCTTGGGGTGCTGTGCTGGTTTCTGGTGATGATGCTGGTGCTTGCTGTCGTCCGTGGGCCGTTCTATGGATTTGTCGAGCACGGTCCTTACGGGCCCGGCACGTGGGGCGGGCCGACCAAAGCGGGTGCCTGGGCGGTCCACGCCGCAGTCGCCGTGCCGCTCATTCCGGTGCTCGGTTTCGCCCTCCGTGGCATCGCGCTCCTGCAGGCTGCGACTGTGCGCCGTCTCTACGGCTCCCTCACTCGTTGGTGGACTATCCCGGTCACCGCGGTGCTGACTCTTGCCGGTCTCGCACTCCTGTACTCCTGGACCCAGCAGATATGACGACGCGGGAGATTGAGCGGTCTAGGCTCGCGTGGTGACCTCCGAGCGGCGTGTTCAGGCCGGCTGGCCTGCCGGGCGGGGTGGGATCGCGGCCGGCGTTGCCACTGGGGCCTTGCTGGTATTGACGACGGCCGATCTGGGGCAGCACTACGAGGTGCCCTTGGGCGGCGCGTTTGCGTTGGCAACGTTGCGCGCCCTGGCGTTGGCCTCGGCCTGGTTGCGGCCGACGGTGGCGGTGCCTGTTTCCTTGCTGGGAACGGCTCTGACCGCCGCGGTGTGTGTGCCGGTCTCACCGGACGAGGCTTGGCCCTGGCCGGTGACGAGCGTCTTCGGGCAGGCGGCGGTGCTGGTCATCGTCGGCGCGCGTGGTGCATCGCGGACCGCGCTGGCGGTCTGGTGGGCGGCCACGCAGGTAGTCGGCGTGGTCGCGATGGCGTTGGCGCCAGAGCGCGGTACCTGGGCCGGCCTGCTGACGATGGCGGTGTTGTCGGCGGTGGCCGTCGGAGTAGCGGACCTGCTCCGGTCACGAGCGGAGACACGACGCCGGTTGTCTGAGCAGGAGACCATCAGCGAAGGAGAACGTGCGCAACGTGCCCGGCTGCAGGAGCGCGCACGCATCGCCCGAGAACTCCATGATGTCGTGGCGCACCACCTGTCCGTCGTGGTGGTTCGCGCGGACAGCGCACCACACCGGTTGCGAGAACTGCCTGCTGAAGTGCGGGAGGAGTTTGCCGGGATCGCGGACGATGCGCGCTCCTCCCTGATGGAGATGCGCCGCGTGCTCCGCTTGCTGCGGGAGGATCCCGCCGCCGAGGTGGACCGGCCGACGGAGCTTGGTCCGCAGCCAGGTCTGGCCGAGCTCGAGGAACTCGTGGCGACCACCCGCCGGGCAGGTGCCGACGTACGGCTTGAGGTCGCACTTCCGGCCGAGGCGGACCCGGCGGCGGAGCTCACGGCGTACCGGGTGGCGCAGGAGGCCATCAGCAACGCGGTGCGGCACGCCCCCGGCGCCAAGGTGGAGGTGGCAGTCGATGGAGCGGGGGATGCGCTTGTCTTGACTGTGGCGAACGGGCCTTCGCCGACAGGGGATTGTGCGGCGCCGGGGAGCGGGCACGGGCTGGTCGGGATGCGTGAGCGGGTCGGACTGCTCGACGGCACGTTCCAGGCAGGGCCGACCTCCGAGGGCGGATACCTGGTGCAAGCATCGATTCCGTTGAACGCGAAGGAAGCCGGATGACGATCAAGGTCCTGGTGGTGGACGACCAGGCGATGGTCCGCGCCGGGTTCAGCGCGTTGCTCGGCGGACAACCGGATCTCGAGGTCGTGGGCGAGGCCGCGAACGGCGCCGAGGCGGTGGAGCTCGCCGCCGAGAAGGCGCCCGACGTCATCCTGATGGACGTGCGGATGCCGGTTCTGGACGGGCTGGCGGCGACCCGGCAGATCCTCACCGGTACGACACCCGGTGAACCGCCCCGGGTCATCATGCTCACCACCTTCGACCTCGACGAATACGTGTACGACGCGCTGCGCGCCGGAGCCAGCGGGTTCCTCCTGAAGCACTCGTCGCCGGACGAACTCGCCGCCGCAGTACGGGTGGTCGCGGCGGGAGATGCGCTGCTGGCTCCGTCGATCACACGCCGGCTCGTCGAGGACTTCGCCCGGCTGCAGCCCGTCCTCCCGACCACTGCAGCCGACCTCACCCCGCGCGAGACCGACGTACTCCGGCTGGTGGCGCGGGGTCAGTCCAACCGGGAGATCGCCGCGACCCTGGTGCTCGCGGAGCAGACGGTGAAGACCCATGTGAGCCGGGTCCTGACCAAGCTGGACCTTCGGGATCGAGCGCAGGCTGTCGTCTACGCCTACGAGTCCGGTGTGGTCAGCCCGGGACCGCGCCATTGAACAAACGAGCTCCCGTTTCGACAAGACGATCGCTCCTTTCCGGTGGGAGGGTGAGACGACTGGGGCGGGATCGGGTGGAGAGGCAGGGTGGTCGTGGTGGACGGGCTGGACAGGTTGCGGGAGCTCTGCCTCCGGTTGCCGGATACAACTGAGCGGTTGAGTCATGGGGAGCCGACCTGGTTCATCCGCGGGAAGAAGACGTTCGTGATGTTCGCCGACCAGCATCACGACGACCGGACCGGTTTCTGGTGTGCGGCTCCCGAGGGTGTCCAGGAGTCGCTGGTGGCGGCGGATCCGGAGCACTTCTTCCGGCCGCCGTACGTCGGTCATCGTGGCTGGCTGGGGGTGTATCTGGATGTCGAGGGAGTGGACTGGGACCAGCTCGAGGAGATCGTCGACGACGCCTACCGCCAGATCGCCCCGAAGACGCTGATCGCGCAGCTCGACCAGTCCGGACCGCGGTAAAGCGACTCAGCCACTCGGCGAGGCCGAATCGCTGGTGAGAGCGCCGAGATCCTCGGGCCAGTGCTCGGAGAAGTCGTCCTCGGCGACATCGCAGTCATCCCGGCCGTGGCTGGGATCAGGGAGCTCGCGCGTGTCCCGTCCGTTTCTGAGCTCAGGCAGCTCGCGCCCAGGGCCTGACGGATCGGCCAGCCAGGCGGCTCGGGCGTCATGACGGCAGGGCATGGCCGTTCGGTAGGTGGCTGCCGAGAGCAGGAGGACGGTCAACTCGCCGGTGGTCACGCCCAGCTGCTCGGCATCCCGGCGGAGGGCGGTCACCAGCGCTCCCGGTACGTCTTCGAGGACGACCCGGTGTCCCGGCCGGAGCCCTTCGACGGATTCCACCGGCCAGTCACGAGCCCAGCGCTCGTCGCCCAGTTGCAGGACTTCGTCGAGCGGTGGCAGGGGGTCGATCAGCAGATCGGGGACCTCGGCGAGGGCGCGGAGCATTACCTGGCCGAGGGTGTGGTGGCTGCGCCAGTTGTTCAGGCTGTCGTCGGACTTCAGATGCCGCCGGAGCACGACCCGAAGGCGTTCCAGCTCGGGGCTCTGGTGGGGTGGTTCGTGCGCGACGGGCTCGACCCAGAGCCGGCCGTTCCTGAGGCGGAAGGCGAGCAGCGAGTCGGTCGGGACGTCGGGCAGCCAGTCGGGTGGACCGCACCAGCCACCGAACTCGCCGAGTGAGGAGGTCACGGCCCCGCCGGCCGCCAGGGCGAGGGAGCCCTCGTGCACGAGCAGGTGGTCGAGCACCGCCAGCTCAGGACCGGTGAACAACACCTGACGGTCCTTGGTGCCGTAGCGGACTCGGTGGGTCAGGGCAGCACCGTCGAGCATCCGCCGGGCGCTGTCGAACCGGCCGTCCGGGAGGTGCACCATGATCGGCGACTGGCGCAGCGCAGTGCGGACCGTGGTCACCGGGTTGGTCGACTTGGTCAGGCCGGCCGCGGCTACTCGGCGGGCCAGTTCGTCGGTGGGTTGCGGGCCGGCAGCGGTGATGAGATCGGAACAGAAGGCGACGATTCGTTTGCTCATGCCAAGGAAAGTACGAGCCTCCGACCTTCGAAACCGCCTTGTCCACAAGGCAATTCAGTCGTGTTGATGATCAGGGCGCTGTGGAAGACGGGACACGGCGGCCGACCAGGAACGCGCGTCGGCCGGCCACTGCCACGACTCGATCTGGCTGGGACTCCGGCGGCCGAAGATGGCGCGGAAGAGCTCGTAGGTCTCCGTGTGGACCTCGGCGCTCGGCTCGCCCGAACCGAGTTGGTAGGTCCCGTCGGGTGTGATGATCGACAGTGTCCCGGGCGCCTCGTCCGACGGCCGGGGATCCGGCAGCATCCAGTCGAGAGCAGCCAGCCAGATCTCCCGCGGCGGCCGCCCGGTGCCGATCGCGCCGCGCAGATCAGCCTCGTGGGTGCCTGCGTCCACATACGGATGGCACACCAGCGGGTGGGTCGTGCTGCCGCTCCGGATCAGCTTCTCCAGCGTCGGTCCGGTCTCCGCCCACTCTTCCAGGATCGCGTCGACGGGCAGATCCTGACGAGCGTTCACCTGTACTGCGGTCCAGGGCGGCCGGGGTGCACCGTCCAGGTTGCCCGTCACGAAGTCACCAGCGACACCTGCCAGGTGCGAGATCAGGTTGTGCACGGTCCAGTCGGGGCACGCGGGCACCCGGGTGGTCAGCTGGTCGGCGGTCAACGCCTGCGCCGCCTTGGTCACCCGCGCCCGCGTCGCGGCGTACAGATCGGCACTCTCGGTCGCGTCCATGGCAGCACCTCCTCTGCATCTCATTGAAACCCTGACGAACGGCTGACGCGAGATTCGACAGGCGTCGATAGGGTGGCGCGGTGAGCGAGACGGCAGAGACGCCCGCCCAGCACCCGAGCGGGGAACAAATCAGCGGTGGCAAAACGGTCGGCGACAAAGTGGCCATCGCCCTTGCGTTCGGCAGTTCGGCCGCGGTGCTGGTCCTCGAGTTGGTCTCCCTGCGGCTGGTCGCGCCGTACCTCGGGCTGACCCTCGAGACGAACACCGCGGTGATCGGTGTCGCCCTGGCCGCGATCGCCACCGGCGCCATGATGGGCGGCAAGTTCGCGGACGCTGTGCCGCCGACCAGGACGCTGGGCCCGCTCATCATGTTCGGCGGCGCTCTGGTGCTCCTGATCCTCCCGGTCGTCCGCTGGACCGGCGAGGCGGTCCGCGGCTCAGCCGGCGACGCCGTGTTCCTCGCCGTCGCGATCGCCCTGTTCCTGCCGGCATCGCTGCTCGCCGCGGTGACTCCGATGGTGACCAAGCTCCGGCTGTCCACGCTCACGCAGACCGGAACGGTGGTCGGACGGCTGTCCGCCTACGCCACGGTCGGCGCGATCGTCGGCACCGTGCTCACCGGGTTCGTCTTCGTCGCGAAGGTCCCGACCAGCACGATCGTGCTGTGCCTCGGCGGCGTCCTGGTGGTCGGGGGCGCCGCGCTGACGATCTACTTCCGTGGGCTGAAGGCAGCCGCCCGCCCGCTCGTGCTCGCCCTGATCGGCACCGGCCTGACGGTCGTCGCGCCGAGGCCGTGCGACATCGAGACGGCATACCACTGCGCCCGGGTGGTGGCGGACCCGAACCGGGAAGGTGGCCGGACGCTGTACCTGGACCAGCTCCGGCACTCGTACGTCGACCTGAACGACCCCGAGCACCTCGAGTTCGAGTACACCAAGGACTTCGGCGCCGCGATCGACGGCAGTTGGCCGGGCGCGCAGCCGTTGACCGCGCTGCACATCGGTGGTGGCGGCCTGACCATGCCGCACTACCTGACGGCCACCCGCCCGGGCACCGAGAACAAGGTGTACGAGATCGACTCGGGGGTGATCGAGATCGACAAGGCGGAACTGGGCGCCGAGCCAGGCCCGGGCCTCGACCTGCAGGTCCGCGACGGGCGGCTCGGCGTACGGTCGGAGCCGGCTGACAGCCGGGACCTGGTCGTGATGGACGCGTTCGGGGGAGTGGCGGTGCCGTGGCATCTGACCACCCGCGAGGTGGTGGCCGACGTCCGCCGGGTGCTCAAGCCGGACGGCCTCTATCTGGTCAACGTCATCGACTACCCGCCGCAGGCCTTCGCCAAGGCCGAGACTCGGACCCTCGAGGCGGAGTTCCCGCATGTCGCCGTGATCTCCAGGCCGAACGCGCTGAGCGGCGCCGAGGGCGGCAACTTCGTCCTGCTCGCGTCGGACCAGCCGATCGACGCCGCGGCGATCCGGCAGCGGCTGGCCGGCCGGTCCACCTTGCTCTCCGACGCCCCCGCGGTGCAGAGCTTCATCGGTGCAGGACCGGTCCTCACCGATGACTACGCACCGGTAGATCAGCTGCTCACTCCCTACCCGAGCTGAGACGCACCACCGCAGGAGTTGTGGAAGCCGCCGAAGGCTTGTTGCATGTCCACATGCACCCACGCGCAGGTCAGCCCGCACAGCCCGAGGATCTCGTCGACGTCGACGCGCTGCTCGCGGCCTACGACGGGATCACGCCGGACGTCGAGAACCCCGCCCAGAAGGTCGTCTTCGGTACGTCGGGCCACCGCGGCTCGAGTCTCGACGGCGCTTTCAACGAGGCACACATCCTGGCCATCACCCAGGCGATCTGCGAGTACCGTGCGGGAGAAGGTACTACGGGTCCGCTGCTGGTGGGCAGGGACAGCCATGGCCTCTCGGAGCCCGCGTGGCGCACCGTGCTGGAGGTGCTCGCCGGGAACGACGTACAGACCCTGGTGGACAGCGCTGACCGGCTGACCCCGACCCCTGGGGTGTCGCACGCGATCCTGCGGCTCAACCGCGGCGCGGGCGCCGGCGCCGACGGCATCGTCATCACGCCGAGCCACAACCCTCCGCGCGACGGCGGCATCAAGTACAACCCGCCCCACGGTGGCCCCGCCGACTCCGACGCGACCGGCTGGATCGCCTCGCGGGCGAACGAGCTGATCGCCGGCGGCAACCGCGAAGTACGGCGGAAGTCGTTCGAGGCGGCCCGGGCACAGGCGGGGGAGTACGACTTCCTCGGCCACTACGTCGACGACCTGCCCGCGGTGCTCAACCTGGACGCGATCCGCAGTGCGGGCGTCCGGATCGGCGCGGACCCGCTGGGCGGCGCGAGCGTGGACTACTGGGCCGCGATCGCCGAGCGGCACCGCCTCGACCTGACCGTGGTGAACCCGCGGCTCGATCCGACCTGGTCGTTCATGACGCTGGACCACGACGGCAAGATCCGGATGGACTGCTCCTCGCCGTACGCGATGGCCTCGCTGGTCGCGCAGAAGGACCGCTTCGACCTGGCCACGGGTAACGACGCCGACGCGGACCGGCACGGCATCGTCACGCCCGACGCCGGGCTGATGAACCCGAACCACTACCTGGCCGCGGCGATCTCCTACCTGTTCGCCAACCGGCAGTGGGGTCCGCAGGTCGCGGTCGGCAAGACGCTGGTGTCGTCGTCGCTGATCGACCAGGTGGTCGCGGACCTCGGCCGCCGGCTGTGGGAGGTGCCGGTCGGCTTCAAGTGGTTCGTGCCCGGCCTGATCGACGGCTCGGTCGGGTTCGGTGGCGAGGAGTCGGCGGGCGCGAGCTTCCTCCGGTTCGACGGCACGGTCTGGACCACCGACAAGGACGGCATCCTGCTCGCGCTGCTGGCCAGCGAGATCACCGCGGTGACCGGTGAGACCCCGTCGCAGGCGCACGCGAAGCTGGTGGAGAGGTTCGGCGCCTCGGCGTACTCGCGGGTGGACGCGCCGGCGAGCCGCGAGGAGAAGGCGAAGCTGGCCGCGCTCTCGGCCGACGCGGTCACCGCGACCGAGCTGGCCGGCGAGCCGATCCTGGATCGGATGACCAGTGCTCCGGGCAACGGAGCGCCGATCGGCGGGCTGAAGGTCACCACGGAGTCAGCCTGGTTCGCCGCGCGGCCGTCCGGCACCGAGGACCTCTACAAGATCTACGGCGAGTCCTTCAAGGGCAAGGACCACCTGGACCAGGTCTTCGCCCAGGCCCGCGAGGTGGTGTCAGGAGCCCTCGAGGGCTAGCGGACGAAGGCTTCGACGAGGCGGTCGAGGTCTGCGGTGGGGTCGTTCGTCAGGCCGCTGTGGATGGGGCTGGGATGGACGACCGTACTGCGGGGCGCCGCGAGCCAGCGGAAGCGTTCGCCGATCCGGGTGGCTGCCGCCGGGCCGCCGTCCGGGTCACCCGCGCAGATCGCGCGGATGTGCTCCAGCGAAGCGCACACGACGTCCACGTCCACCGCTGGATCGAGGGCCTTCAACCGGTTCGGCTCGACGTCCCAGGCGGCGCCGAGGAAGTCCAGCGAGCGGCAGTAGAGCACGGCGCCGACGTTCACGAACTCGCCGCGCTCGATCCGCGGCGCAGCCCGGAGGATCACATAGTCGAAGGGCACCAGATTCACCATGTTGTTCACCGGCCACCACCCGGCAGCCAGGCGGTCCGATCGGCGAGCCGGGCGCAGAGGTGGCCGAGGTACCTTTCCCGGTCGCCCTCGACGATCCACTCGTCAGGCACCAGGGCGAGCACCTCGGTGAGGAGCTCCGGCGTGATCGCCGCCGCCAGTTCCGCATCGATCCCCGGCACCTGCGGGGCGACGTCGGCGAACACGTGGTCGGCCGCGGCGTACGCGAGGGCGGTGAACTTCTCCGCGGACATCCAGGAGTGGTGGAAGTACAACGCGGCTCCGTGGTCGATCAGCCAGAGGTCCTTGTGCCAGACCAGCAGGTTCGTGTTGCGCCAGGAGCGGTCCACGTTGGCGACGTACGCGTCCAGCCAGAGGATCTTGGCCCGGGTGGCGTCGTCCGGTTTGCCGCTGGAGCCGTCGTACCCGAACGCGCCGGGCAGGAAGTCGACGGCCAGGTTCAGCCCGGCGCTGCGGATCAGCAGTTCCTGGATCTCGTAGTCCGGCTCCGACTTGCCGATCGCCGGGTCGAGCTCCATCAGCTTCAGCTCGGGCACCCGCAGGCCGAGCCGGCGGAAGAGCTCGCCGACGATGATCTCGGCGACCAGCGCCTTCGGGCCCTGGCCGGCGCCGTGGAACTTGAGCACGTAGGTGCCGAGATCGTTGCCTTCGACAACGCCCGGCAGCGATCCACCCTCGCGCAGCGGCAGCACGTACCGGGTGGCGGTGACGATCGGCAGACTCACGCCGCAGAGCCTAGGCCATGGCCGCCGGCCACCCGCTCGCGGACCGCACGCCAGGCGCGCTGTTTCCGCCCTGAGCGGGCTGGGTACCTCGGAGTGCACCGAACCGAGGAGACACGTTGACCCATCCGTCCATGGGCGTCGAGGAGGAACTGCTGCTGGTGTCCGCCAGTGGTCGACCCCTGCCGCGCAGCAAGGCCGTCGCCGCCGAGGCCGAGGGCATCGACGTGGAGCTCGAACTGACCCAGGCACAGGTGGAGATCAACCTCCCCGTCTGTGACACGCCCGCCGAGCTCCGCGATCACCTGCAGCGCCTCCGCTCGCAGTTGGCCCGGGCCGCCGCCGAGGAGGGCGCGAAGCTCCTGGCGATCGCCGTACCGCCTGGTGGTGAGGCTGTGCAGTTGATCACCAACAAGCCGCGCTACCTGGAGATGGAGGCGCGCTACGGGCAGCTGGCTCGCGAGCAGAGCGTGTGTGGATGTCACGTGCACGTCGACGTGCCGGACAAGGAAGCCGCCATCCGGGTCAGTAACCACCTACGGCCCTGGATGCCGACGTTGCTGGCGTTGACGGCCAACTCGGCGATCTACCTGGGCGCTGACACCGGCTTCAGCAGTTGGCGCTCGATCATGTTTTCTCGCTGGCCTTGCTCCGGGCCACCGCCGTACTTCGAGTCGGCTGAGCACTACGACGCGCCGGTGGCGATGCAGGTCGAGTCGGGCAGCATCATGGACGAGCGGATGGTCTATTGGGACATCCGGCCGTCCACTCATCTGCCGACGGTCGAGGTGCGCATCAGCGACGTCCCGCTGACCATCGACGAGACAGTGCTGCTCGCGACGCTGATCCGCGCCCTGGTGACGACCGCGCTCGCCGATGGTGGCCTGGGCCCGAAGCTGGAGCCAGAGGTACTGCGGGCCGCGTACTGGCTGTCCGCGCGTGACGGGCTGTCCAACGACGGGCTGGACGTGCTCCGGGCCCAGACACTCCCGATGCCGAAGCTGCTCGACCTCCTGCGGCAGCACGTGACTCCGGCGCTCGAGGAGCTCAACGAGCTCGACCTGGTGGACGAGAGCCTCCAGCGGCTGCTCAGAGAAGGCAACGGCGCCGCCAAGCAGCGCAAGGCCTTCCGTGAGGGCGAGGACATCGTCGCCCTCACGGAAATCAAGCCCTGACCAGGCGCCGGCGGCCAGACCCCGCGCCATGACACCCACGCCAGCCCCGCACTCGGCGGTCAGAGGCGAAGCCTCACTGGTGCTCTGGGGGGTTCGCTGTCTCCTCGGGGGGTTCGCCCACTGTTCTGACAGTGGGCGAACCCTCTCAGCGCGGGCGGAGCACACTGTGCGGCTGCGGCGGGCGAGGTTTCGCGCGCTCCGGGGGGTCCGCTAGCGCAGGAAGTCCTCGAGACCGTGCAGGTCGTCGGTGTTGAGGTGGTCGACACCAGCCACGACCAGCTCGGACCAGACGGCTTCACGAGCTGCTCCAGGCGTGTCCGGCGTCTCCCAGAACCGCACCCGGTAGCCCGCGTGGTGCGCCGTCGTCACGATGTCCCGCAGCTTGGCCCGCTCGTCCGCCGGGAACGCCCCGACGCCACGCCAGGTGAAGTTGTTGGACCAGTTGTCACTCACGAGCGGCATCAGCGACGCCGGGAGCTTGGAGTTCAGGTCGGACAACCTGCCGTCGTACCCCGCGTACCGGACCTTCTGCGCCTTCAGTACGTCGAGCGGGCGGTTGCCGCTGATCACCGAGGTGACCGCGCCCGTGTAGGTACGACCGTTGACGTAGACCGTGCTGATGCCGCGGTACTTCTGCAGAGCCTGGTCGATCGCCGCATAGGTGCTCGGGCCGTCGCTCTTGATGTCGATCAGCAGCTGGAAGTCGGCGCCGTGCCGGTAGACCTGCCCGTGGTTCTGCTTCACCTGTTTCACGAGCGGCTGCAAGTACAGGCTCTCCAGGGTGCGGCCGGGTACCGCGTCCTCCTGGTCGTGGGCGACGCGGAGCTCGCCGTCCATCAGCCAGACGTCGGCCTCGACACTGTTGAAGCCGCGGTCGAGGGCATCCTGCAGCGGCCGCCGGTGCTCGTAGTCGTTGTGCGCGTGAGCCGCCGGCAGCGCCCGGATCGCAGGTTGGTCGTACGCCGTGGGCAGCCGGAAGCCCTCGTCCTGGGCAACCGTCCGGACTCGGTCCGGGTAGTCCGAGATGATGCCGTCGACACCCTTGTCGATCAGCGACCGCATCGTGGCCGGGTCGTCCACGGTCCACGGCACGACCTTCATGTCGGCCTTGTGGGCCGAGCGCACCATGTCCGTGGTCACGTACGGCCGGTACGCCGGGTCGGTGACCTTGCCGTCCTGGGGGAACCCGTGCACCGGGGAGATCGCGTCGGCGCCGAACGACTTGGTCGCCTTGACCAGGTCACCGCCGAAGTCGTCGATGTCGATCCCACCGAGCCAGGGGGACTTGCCCGGCTGGCCGGTCTGCAGGAAGTCGTAGTTCGTCAACGCCACGATCGGAAGCTCGGGGGCCACCTGACGCATCCGCATCAGCGCGCCCCAGTCGAAGCTCTGGATCGTCACCTGGCGGCTGATCTTCGCCTTGCGGATCTCGCGCGCGACCACCTGGACGAACTGCTCGCGCGGCGCGGTCTCGGTCGGCGCGCCGGCCTCGACCTTGGTCTCGATGTTCAGCTTGACCTTGTCCGCGCGGAACCGGTGGACCAGGTCGAACACGTCCCGCAGTTCCGGCATCCGGGCGCCCGGGTCCGGGGTCTGGCCGGGGAAGCCGGCCTGCGGCAGCGACCCGCAGTCGAGCTGCTTGACCTGCTTGAGGCTCAGCGTGTTGATGAACTTGCCGACGTACGGGTACTCCGGGTCGCCGGGCGTGTAGGGAGCGGTGTCCTTGCACTTGGCGCCGGTGACCTTGCGGTCATGGGTGACGACCGCGTGGCCGTCCTCGGTGATCTGGACGTCCAGCTCGAGCGTGCTGACGCCGACCTCCAGACCACGGGAGAACGAGGCGACGGTGGACTCGACGGTGAGGCCGAGGCCGCCGCGGTGGGCCTGGATGTCGAACTCGCGGCCACGGCCGGCGCCGGCAGGCACCGCGACCACACTCTGGAACAGCAGACCGGCGGCCAGGGCAAACGGGAGCAGCGCGCGGGGGAGGCGGCGCATGAGGGGTTCCCTTCTTCGGGGCACGGGGCGGACGGGCCGATGGTCCACCGCTCAGATGGACCGTGGCCCTCGCGAAGGTAGCCGAAAAAGGGCGGAATGGTGAGCCTGGAGTCGCCAGGTGATGACTAACGGTGCCGGAACCCGCCGACAGACCGCTATTCGTACTGCAGCGCCTCCAGCGGATTGAGGCGGGCGGCCCGGCGCGCGGGCCAGATCGCGGCGAACAGGCCGACCACCACCGACACGACGGCGAAGATGACCAGTTGCCCGGTCGGTACGGCGAAACTGACCTCGTCCAGGCGGGCGGCCAGCAGCAGGGCCAGGCCGAGTCCGAGCAGAATCCCGATCACCGCGCCGATCAGTGCGGTGATCACGCTCTCGTGCCGGATCATCCGTTTCACCTGCCGCCGGGTGAGGCCGATCGCACGCAGCATGCCGAGTTCCCGGGTCCGCTCGAAGACGGTCAGCACCAGCGTGTTCACGATGCCGAACAGGCTGACCAGCACCGACAGCGCGAGCAGCACGTAGAGCACGTTCAGCAGGCTCCGGATGCCGTCCGACTGGGCGTCCTTGAACTGTTCGCGGGTCTGCGCCTTCGCGTTCGGGAACGAGCTCAGCGCGGAGTTGAGCGCCGCCGTGTTCGCGGCGGTGACGCCGCCCTGCATCCTCAGGAAGGTATAGAGGTTCTGCGGCTGCGGGTTGGTGGCGTCGAAGGTCGTCGTCGAGATCGTCACGTTGCCGAACGGCGAACCACCCGCCGGTGGCTTGAAGATGCCGCGCACCGTCAAGGGCAGGGTGGCGCCGGTGACGGTGGTCATCGAGAGCTTCGAGCCGACCTGCAGGTTGTGCTTGGTCGCGTACGGCTCGTCCAGGATGGCGCCGTCCCGACCCAGTTCGCCGAGGGTGGCCTGCGATCCGCCCTGCCAGTCGAACCTCAGTACTCCGGGAGCCTGGGTGTCCACCGCAGTGACATTGATCGTCTCGCCGAAAGCCTGTCCTTGGCCGCCTCGCACACTGGAGACCGCCTCGACGCCAGGCACAGCCGCGACGGCTGCGGCCACCGTCGGAGGCAGCGGGCTGAAGTTGTTCTGCGCGGCGATCGCATAGTCGCCGCTGAAGATCTTGTCGACGGCGTCCTCGAACGGCCGGATGATCCCGGCCCCGAGCGTCGCCACCAAGGTCACGAGCGCCAGCCCGATCATCAGGGCCGCCGCGGTCGACGCCGTCCGCTGCGGATCGCGACGGCTGTTCTGTCCGCCGATCTGTACCGCCGGCCGATCCGACAGTACGCCGGGGAAGTCCGCCGGCCACTCCGGCTGCCAGGAGGTCACCGCGCGACGGAGGGCCATCAGGGCCACGATCACGAGCAGGATCGGGTTGAGTACTGCGCCGAGCACGAATCCACCGGCTCGGCTCGCGCCTGACCCGGGTCCCCAGAATCCACGGCGCAGCAACCAGTACGGCAAGGAGAACAGCGGCCACGCCAGCGCTGACAGGACGACAACGGACCAGCGGGCGATCGGGTCCGATGCAGCGGCCAACGGCTTCACCAGCCGGGCAGCGAACAGCGCGATGCCGATGAAGATCAGCAGGACGCCGACCGCCAGCAGGGACAACAGCGCGGTGGTGCTGAGCCCGTCGACGAACAAGCCGGCGATCACCAGGGCGACGCCGCCGACAGCGAGCAGGGCGGCACCCAGAGGCCGGAACCGGTGGAACCGGCCGGGCGGCAGCTTGGCGCCCTCCCGTACGGCGGCGATCGGCGGCACCCGGGTGGCTCGCCAAGCGGGCCGCAGGCTGGCCAGCAAGGTGACCAGGATGCCGACGGCCAGCGCGACCAGGACGGTTCGGGTGCGGAACACGAGTCCGTTGTTGGGCAGCGTCAACCCTGCCGCGTCGAAGATCTTGAACAGGCCGGTGGCGATGCCCAGGCCGAGGAACAACCCGACCGCGGCCGACACCACGCCCGTGACGAGTGCCTCGAGCACCACGGAGCCGAGGATCTGACGGCGGGAGGCGCCGAGCGTCCGCAGGGTGGCGAACTCGCGAGTCCGCTGGGCGATGGTGATCGACAGGGAGTTCGCGATCACGAACGACCCGACGAACAGCGCGATGCCGCCGAACACCAGCAGGAAGGTCCGGAAGAAGTCGAGGAAGCCGGCGGTTCCGGCCGAGTCCTCGGCCGCCTGGTCGTCCGCGGTTCGCACCTGGGTGCCTTCCGGCAGGATCTTCTGTACTGCGTCGACCAGCTGCTGCGGGGAGATGCCGTCCTTGCCGGTGAGCAGGATCTGGTCCAGCTTGCCGGGCTTGTCGAACAGCCGCTGCGCGGTCGGCAGCTCGAAACCGGCCAGGGTGGCGCCACCGATCGAGGAGACGGCGCCGAACTCGACCAGTCCGGAGATCCGCATCCGCTGGACCGCGCCGCGAGCCTGGACGCCGATCGTGTCGCCGGCCGCGAAGCCCTTCTCCTTGGCGGTCTTGGTGTCGATCACGACCTCGTCCGGAGCGGGCCAGTCGCCGCTCACCAGGGCGAGGGAGTTGAACTCCGGTCGGTCCGGGTTGACGCTGAAGCCGAGGTTCGGCGCGCC
Organism: Kribbella orskensis; assembly: GCF_004342085.1. Lineage (NCBI taxonomy): Bacteria > Bacillati > Actinomycetota > Actinomycetes > Propionibacteriales > Kribbellaceae > Kribbella > Kribbella orskensis. Next base: position 60,936 of record NZ_SLWM01000022.1, on the reverse strand, counting down.
ACCGAAGACGATCGCCTTGCCGTCGCGGCCGATCAGCTGCGCCTCGCCCGCGACCGCGCCGTCGGCGAGATCGACCTCAGGCAGCGCGGCGACCTTCGGCAGCAGGCTCTGGTCGAACGATGGCGCCACGCCGGCGCTGTCGTCGCTCAGCTCGAACGCGGGTTTCCCGGTGATCGCCGCGTCGGTGTTCTTGTAGTTCTCCGAGAAGATCGAGTCGAAGGCGCTCGAGATCGAGTCGGTCAGCACGTAGGTGCCGGAGACCAGGGCGACTCCGAGGACGACGCCGACCGCGGTGAGCGCAGTACGGAGCTTGCGGCCGAGCAGCCCGCGGAGTGCGAACCGGATCATTGCAGGTCCAGCGTGTCGATGATCTGCAGGATCTCGTGCTGGCTGGCCTGACCGGTCTCCTTGACGATCTCGCCGTCGGCGAGGAAGAGCACCCGGTCGGCCATCGTGGCGGCGCGAGCGTCGTGGGTGACCATCACCGTGGTCTGGCCGTAGTCGTCGACCGAGGCGCGCATCAGGTTGAGGATCTCGCCGCTGGTCCTCGAGTCGAGGTTGCCGGTCGGCTCGTCGGCGAAGATCACCGTCGGCCGGGACACCAGCGCCCGCGCGATCGCGACCCGCTGCTGCTGGCCGCCGGACAGCTCGGCCGGCCGGTGGGTGAGCCGGTCCCGGAGCCCGACGCGGTCGATCAACTCGTCGAAGAAGGCCGGGTCCGGCTTCTCCCCGGCGATCGTCATCGGCAGCAGCACGTTGTCGCGCGCGGTCAGCATCGGCAGCAGGTTGAAGAACTGGAAGATGAAGCCGATGTGCTTGCGCCGCAGTCTGGTCAGGTCGTTGTCGCCGAGCGTGGTGATCTCGGTGCCGTCGATCCGCACCGAGCCCGAGGTCGGCTTGTCCAGGCCGGCCAGGATGTGCATCAGCGTCGACTTGCCCGATCCCGACGGCCCCATCACCGCCGTCAGCTGTCCGGGCGCGATGTCGACGCTGACCCCGCGCAGGGCGCGGACCGCCGTGTCTCCCTCGCCATAGACCCGTACGACGTCGTCCGCGAGAACGACGGACGTCTGTCCGTTCAATTGCCCCTCCATGCCGATCGTCCCTCCCCGGCTGTTCAGCGGCCGCCCCAGCAGGCCTCATCCCTTTTGCCTTTGGTCGAGTCTGCTCGCGTTCGGTGGATCCCGATAGAGGGTTTTCCCGGGCTCGACCCTGGTTGCCCGCCCTCAGGTCCCAGACCGCAGGCTGCTCAGAGCCAGCCGCGGCGGGCGGCTTGGAAGCCGAGTTGAAGGCGGGCTCGGCGGCCACCGGGTCCATCGAGGCCCGGACGCGCCGCTGGACCGTGCGCATCGACAGGCCCAACTGGTTCGCCACGGCCTGGTCGGTGAGCCTGGCCAGCAGCAACCCGAGGATGCGGGCATCAAGCGGCACCAGCGCGATCCGGCGGTCCACCCTGTCCGTCGTCGATCCGTCCGTCGACCTCGACTACAGCCTGTACGGCGCGATCAGCGCGCGGGTGGTTGCCACCAGCAACGACGGCCGGACGGTCGTCCCCGCTCGGGTTCTACCTCGAACCGCAGCACGTGGATGTCACCGTCAGGATGATCGACCGCAACGGCAAGCCCGCCTCGTCGATCACCACACTGGACGTGTTCGACCTCGACAGCATCGCCGCGCAGCGGGTTCGACGGCGCCGACCGCACGCTGCACCTGCGGGCGGGCACCTACTCCCTGGCGGCGGTCGTCGCCACGCCCGGCGCTGACGAGCTGGTCGAGTCGTACTCGTTCCTCGGCGATCCCGAGATGACCCTGAGTACACCGACGTGTGGCGGCCGTGGAGCCTCAACCTGATCCCGACCGGCAGCCGTGGTTCGGTGGCGGCGCCAACGCGGGGGGAGTGGTACCAGCCCGGCAAGATCACCTCGGCCCGCGCCTGGGCGTCGTACGACGACGGCGGGACCTGGCTCGACGTACCGGTGAAGAACACGGGGACGAAGGTCACCGCGAGCGTGGACAACACCCTGGCGACCGATTTCGTCACGCTGAAGGTCGAGCTGACCGACGCGAACGGGAAGTCGGGCACCCAGACCCTGAAGCGTTTCTACGGAATTCGCTAGACATCTCAGAGCCGGGCCGGGCATCCCAGGGGCGCTGGGATGTCCGGCTCACGGATGAGCCCGCGCGACGATGGCGACGGGAGAGGATTTGTGGTGCCGGACCGGGAAGCGCCTCACGGCGCGTGGCCGCTCGAAGCGGCTAATTTTGGGACCCGGGGCTACCGCGGCCCGACACCTCCAACAGTGTAACGGGTGCCCAAACCCCTTGTCCTGTTGAGATGTCACGCATCGGACGCCGATAACACCTTGTTCGTCAGGTTGCAAGTACCCCGGCGGTGAACAACCTGACAGCGCGGCGAACTACCAGAGTTGGCCGGCGCGTTCGGTCCGCGCGGCCACCTGCAACTGGTCTGCCATCTCGACCAGCCGGGACGCGGAACGGACCTGGTCGTGCCCGTCGTCGGCCAGGTGCGCCCGGCCGGTCGCGACGATCCGCGCGAATGCCGCGGCCCGGTCCAGCGTGGTGGCGAAATCACCCGTCGCGACGCCTCGCAGTACGGCGTCGACCATGTCCTTGACCTCGGTCGGCCCGGGTGGGTCGGCGACGCCCGCCACCACCGCGTGGACCTCCGCGTACTTGCGGCCGGTGTCGTACTCGCGGGAGACGTCCTCAGCCGAGGTGTGCACCCAGGAGCGCAGCAGGTAGAGCCGCCAGAGCGTGCCGGGCAGCGAGTCGGCGGGAGCGTCCGACCACAGGTCGGCCAACTCGTCCAGACCGTAGTCGTCGGCCAGTTTGACCACTCGCGCGATCACGTCGGCGTCATCGCTCGACCGGGCGCCGCGAACGAGCAGTTCGGCCGTCCGGTGCGCGACCTCGGCGACCGCCGCCGGGTCATGGGCGCCAGGCAGCGACTCGAACAGCTTGGCACCCGGCAGGATCGGCCGGCGCGGCGTAGGTGCGGTCACTCGCCCAATGGTGCCCGACCCGCTCCAAGACCGCATTCCGACCCGGCACTGCGACCGCTCGGTAGGCAGAGGACACCGCAAAGCGACCTCCTGGTCAGTACAGTCGGAGGCATGGCATCAGCCGGTCGGAGTCGCTTGGTCAAGAACGTCGTCAAGTATGGCGTCCGGTACGGGCCGATGGCGTTCGAGGCGGTCAAGCACGGGCGGGAACCGGCCCAGCAGGCGCTCCAGGCCGCGCTGGCGAAGCGGTCGGCGCGGAAGAGGGCGCTCGAGCACGCTCTCACCGTCCGCGATGGTTCGCTGCTCAAGGTGATCAAGGAAGGCCAGGCGATCTTCTTCGTCTTCAGCGGCGACGCGATCGTCACCACCTACCCGCCGGTTCCGCAGTCCAGCTACCCCGAGCTGCTCCGGCACGCCGACCTCGACCGCCGCGAGGACGCGGTCGCGCTGACCGCCCAGAAGCCCAGGGTCAGCCCCCGACTGCCCCACCTCAAGCGCCGCGGCTGACTGTGGCGAGCGCCTCTCACGGGCCCTGGATCACACCAGGGTTACCTCGGCGTAACACGCAGGACCCGGTTAGGCAACACCTCCCACGCACCCTGGAACGAACCGCCTGCAACCGGGCGGTGCCACGAGGGAGGGGCCTCACTCATGCTCTGGAAGATCAGGACCGAACTCGCCGACCGTCCCGGCGCCTTGGCCGAACTCGCCGCACGCTGTGGTGCGGATGACATCAATATTCTGAGTCTGGAAGTCTTCACCGCCGAATCCGGCGCGATCGACGAACTCGTCATCTCCACCGGGGTCGGCTGGACCGCGGAGGACCTGACCGCGCTGGTCGCCGAGGCCGGCTGCTCCAACACGACGGTCCGGCCGTGCCAGGCCGACGTGCTCAGCGACGCACCGACCCGCTACCTGCGGGCCGTACTGCGGCTCATCGACGACCCGGTCTCGGTCGACGAGGAACTCGAGACCCTGCAGGGCTTCGAGGAGTACACGCCCGCCGAGTGGGCCCGGGCCGACGTACTGGTCGAGATCGCGGGACGCCTGGCCGAGCGCTACCAGGGGTCTGTCACGGAGGGCCCACGCCCCGGCAGCGGAGTTCCGGAGTTGCGCAGGGCCACTGTCGAGGATGCGTCGGCTGTGGTGGACATGCACGAGCGGTGCTCGTACGAGAGCCGCACACGCCGGTACCACGTGCCGATGCCGAAGCTGACCGCCCGTACTGCGAGGCACCTGTCCGCCCCCGCGGGTGGCGTCTCCATCGTGGCGACCGTCGGCGACGCCGTGATCGGGATGGCGACCGCGGCTCCCTGGGAGGAGCTCAGCGGTACGGCGATGGAGGTGGCCGTTCTGGTCGAGGACGGCTGGCAGCGGCAGGGCCTCGGCTCGCAACTGCTGCGCCGGGTGATCCAGGAGTCGCGGTACCTGGGTGCCGACCGGGTGGTCTGCATGGTGCAGCCCGAGAACGACGGGATGCTCCGCACCGTCGAGGGGCTGCGGATGCGGACCCGGGTGGTGCAGGACAGCGGTCACCTGATGGTGACGGTCGCCCTGTCCGACCAGAGCCTGTCGCATGCGGTGGATCGGCCGTCAGTGCCCTATCGTCAGACGCGTGCCATCCCTGCCCTCCGGTCGCAATCCGCACGGTCTACTGGTCAACCTTCCCGCGAGCACACGTTCGCCGGTGATGGAGCTGTTCCGGCGCTTTCTGATCGCGCTGGCGCTGCTGACCCTGATGGTGCTCATCGTGGTGGTCGACCGTGACGGTTACAAGGACACCTACGACGGCAGCGTAAGCCTGATCGACAGCATCTACTACGCGACCGTCACCCTGACCACGACCGGGTACGGCGACATCACTCCGGTGACGCCGACGGCCCGGCTGGTGAACGCCTTCCTCGTCACGCCGCTGCGGATCGCCTTCCTGGTGGTACTGGTCGGCACGACCCTGGAAGTCCTGGCGAACGAAGGTCGTCGCATCATGCGCGACTCGCGATGGAGGAAGCGCATGAAGGACCATGTCGTGGTGGTCGGGTACGGCACCAAGGGCCGCTCGGCCGTGCAGACGCTGCTGAGCAACGGGGTGAAGCGCGAGACCATCGTGGTGATCGATCCCCGCGCGCAGGCGGTCGGGGACGCGGGCAACGACCAGATGGCCGCCTTCCACGGCGACGCGACCAACCGGACCGTACTGCGGCGCGCCGAGGTGATGACCGCTCGCGAGGTGATCGTGACGACGGATCGCGACGACTCCGCGGTGCTCGTCACCCTGGCGGTCCGCCAGCTCAACCCGAACGCGCACATCGTCGTCGCGGTCCGCGAGGAGGACAACGTCCCGCTGCTGCGGCAGAGCGGCGCGGACGCGGTGGTCACCTCCTCCGAGGCGGTCGGCCGGCTGCTCGGCCTGTCCGCGGTCAGCCCGAACCTCGGCGAGGTGATGGAGGACCTGCTCACCTACGGCGAGGGCCTCGAGGTCGCCGAGCGCCCGGTGCTCGGCCGCGAGGTCGGCAAGGCGCCCTCCTCGGTCCCGGACCGGGTCGTCTCGGTCGTCCGCGACGGCAAGGTCCACCGGTACTACGACTCCTCCGTCTCGGTGCTCGCCGCGGGCGACAAGCTCATCGTCGTCCGCCCGGCCAAGGAAACCCCCTGGGCCGAGCGCCCGGGCGCCGACGAACAGGACGAGTAACCTCCTCCGAATACCTCAACCGCCCATCAGCTGTCCGGCTGGTGGGCGGTTGCCGTGGGTGTGGACCACGGGACGGGTGGTCCGGTGTTGACGGGGTTTGGGTGGGGGTTCTAGAGTCTGCGCTGTAAACGATTACAAGAACGATTACAGGAGACTGCGTGAGCCGGCCGACGATCGCGGAAGTGGCCCGGGCCGCCGGGGTTTCGGTGGCCTCGGTGTCGCGGGTCCTCAACGGCCTGCCCGCGACCGAGGAGATGGTCGTGCGGGTGCAACGCGCGGTCCAGGAGCTCGGCTACGTGCCGGACTCGCGGGCGAGATCGCTCAAGGTGGGCCGCACCTTCCAGCTGACGCTGGCCGTCGCCGACGTCGGTAACCCGGTCTACGTGACGATGATGCGCGCGGTCGAGGAGGTCGTCTCCGCCGCCGGTTATCGCCTCGTCGTGACGACCACCGGCTCCGACGTGGTCGACGAGGTCGCCCTGGTCCGCGGTATGGCGCGCGGTTACGCCGACGGCCTGGTGATCAGTCCGCTGCGGGTGGACGACGACCTGATCAAGTCGATCCGCGAGTGCGACGTGCCGGTGGTCGTCGCCGGTAACGTGCCCGCCTCGGCAGGGGTCGACACCGTCCGCGCGAACTCGCCGAAAGGAATGGCCTTGGCCGTGGAACACCTGCTGGCCAAGGGCCGCGACCGGATCGCCTTCGTGAACGGCCCGGTGGACACTGTCCCGGGTGCCGCTCGGGCCAAGGGGTTCGCCGACGCTGTGAAGCAGTACAAGCTCGAGGCCGCCGGTACCATCGAGGCCGACGACTTCACCTTTGCCGCCGGGCGTGCCGCCGGCCGGGAGTTCTTCGAGACGAACCGCCCGAACGCGGTGATCTGTGCGAACGATCTGCTCGCCGTCGGGGTGATGCATGAGCTCGCCGCGTACGGCCTCGCGGTACCGGCGGACGTCGCGGTGATCGGGATGGACGACAGCGAGCTGGCCGAGCAGTCCTTCCCGCCGCTGACCAGCGTCAACCTGGGATCGGCCGAACGAGGCCGCCGGGCCGCTGAGTTGCTGTTGGCAAGGATCGACGACGACACCCGGAAGCCGAAGCGGATCGTCGTCCAGCCGACCCTGAGCGTTCGGAGGTCGACGCCATGAGCACTGCCACTCTGACCAGCGCTCCCGAGCAGGCCGGCGAGGCGAAGCCGCCCGGACGGCCGAAGCAGAACCGGGAAGCGATCTTCCTGTTCCTGCCCGCGCTGTTGCCGGTCCTGCTGCTCAGCGTCTACCCGCTGCTGCGCGGCATCGCGCTCGGCTTCACCGACGCGCGGGCCGGGCTGAACGTCGACACCAACTTCATCGGCTTCGACAACTTCGCCAAGTTGCTGCACAACGAGCTGTTCTGGGACTCGTTCCGGATCGGCCTGATCTGGACCCTGTCGGTGACCATCCTGCAGTTCGTCGCGGCACTCGGCCTGGCCCTGCTGCTGAACACGAACCTGAAGTTCCGCGGCGTGGCCCGGACGCTGGCGCTGATCCCCTGGGCGATGCCGCCCGTGGTGGTCGCGATCATGTGGCGACTGCTGCTGCACCCGACCAACGGCCCGGTCAACGAGATCCTGCAGAGCCTGCACCTGACCGATCACCCGATCAACTTCCTCGGCGACTTCAGTACCGCGCTGCCGGCGGTGATCGTGGTCGGTGTCTGGGTCGGCATGCCGATGACGACCGTGACGCTGCTGGCCGGACTCCAGGGCATCGACCGCTCCCTGTACGAGGCGGCCGCGGTCGACGGCGCGGGGGCGTGGCACCAGTTCTGGTCCATCACGCTGCCGCAGCTGCGGACCGTCATCATCGCGATCACCAGCCTCGACATGATCTGGAACTTCAACTCGTTCGGGCTGGTCTACGTGCTCACCGCGGGTGGCCCGGGCGGCAAGACGATGCTGCCGATGCTCTTCGCCTACAACGAGGCGTTCCGGTACGGGAACTTCGGCATGGCGGCGGCGATGGGCGACGTGATGGTCGTGATCATCATCGTCTTCCTCGCCTTCTACCTGCGCAGCCGGTTGAGGAGTGAGGCATGAGAACCAGGCCGACCACCCGGGCACTGCAGTACCTCGCCGTGCTCTGCTATCTGGTGTTCCTGGCGTTCCCGCTGCTGTGGCTGATCTCCAGCTCGCTGAAGTCGCCGCAGGAGTTCGCCAGCATCACGCCGTCGTTCCTGCCCAAGCACCCGGACCTGTCGAACTTCAGCGACGCGCTGGAGGAGCAGGGCCTGGTCCGGTCGATGCTGAACTCGCTGCAGATCTCGGTCGCCACCACCGTGCTGGTGCTGGTCGTCTCGCTGCCGGTCGCGTACGCGCTGGCGCGGTTCCGCAGCAGGCTGCGCCCGGTCACGAACGGCTGGATCCTGGTCAGCCAGGTGTTCCCGGTGATCCTGATCGTGATCCCGCTGTTCCTGATCCTGCGGCCGCTGCACCTGACCAACACGATCCCCGGGGTGGTGATCGTCTACATGGTCTGGTCGCTGCCGTTCGCGCTGTGGATGCTGCAGGGCTACGTCGCCGCCGTACCGCGGGAGCTGGAGGAGGCGGCGTCGGTGGACGGCGCGAGCCGGGTCCGCACGATCGTGTCGATCGTGATGCCGCTGCTGCGGCCGGGCCTGATCGCGACCGCGATGTTCACCTTCATCTCGGCGTGGAACGAGTTCTTCTTCGCCCTGGTCCTGCTGCAGGACCCGCAACTGAAGACGCTGCCGTTGGTGCTCGCCCGCTTCGTCGGGGCCGAGGGCCAGGTCCAGTTCGGACCACTCGCGGCCGCGTCCGTCCTGGCCACCGTGCCGAGCCTGGTGTTCTTCGCCTTCCTGCAGCGCCGGCTGACTTCCGGTCTGCTGAGTGGCGCTGTCAAGGGCTGAGTCCCTTCCCCCCGAGGAGAAAACATGAAGAAAGTAGTGACCGCCCTGATGGCGGCGGGCGCACTGGTGGCGCTCGCGGCCTGTGGTGGAGGCAGTGACGACAGCTCCGGTGACAGCGGGTCCACGGAGAAGGTGACGCTGAAGTTCCAGAGCCTCGCCTTCCAGAAGACCACCGTCGCGGCGACCAAGAAGATCGTCGCGGACTGGAACGCGGCGAACCCGAACATCCAGGTCGAGTATGTGCAGGGCAGCTGGGACTCGGTGCACGACCAGCTCGTCACCCAGTTCAAGGGTGGTACCGCGCCGGACGTGATCCAGGACGAGTCCGCCGACATCACCGGCTTCGCGAACCAGGGGTACCTCGCGGACCTCTCGCAGTACCTGAGCCAGGAGACGAAGGACGCCGTACCACAGGGTGTCTGGGACACGGTGTCCAGCGACGGCAAGGTGTTCGCCGCGCCGACCCTGCTGCAGTCGTACGTCGTGTTCGGCAACTCCGCGCTGCTCAAGCAGGCGGGTGTCTCGACCGCGGGTGACTCGCTCAGCTGGGACCAGCTGCAGGCGGATGCCAAGAAGCTCACCGCCGGTGGCAGGTACGGGCTCGGCTGGGGCCTGAAGAGCCCGACCGCGACCGTGCTGAACCTTGGGATGAACTTCGACGCGACCTTCTTCGAGGGCACCGGCCGGGACGCCGAGGTGAAGATCGGAGACCCCGAGCTCGAGGTGCCGAAGCGGATCGACGCGATGGCCTACACGGACAAGTCGATCGACCCGACCTCGCTGACCCAGAGCGGCTCGGACGTGCTGCCGGGCTTCTACGGCGGCAAGTACGCGATGATCGTCGGTGGCAACTACGCCGCCCAGCAGATCGTCGAGCAGGCCCCGAAGGGCTTCCAGTGGGAGGTGCTGCCGCCGCTGAAGGGCAGCTCGGAGAAGCAGGCCGCGAACCCGCAGACGCTGTCGGTGCCGGCCGAGGGCAAGCACATCAAGCAGTCCGCGCAGTTCATCGACTTCTTCATGAAGGCCGAGAACCTGGCCGCCGTCGGTCAGGGTGACTGGCTGATCCCGACCACCCAGGCCGCCCGGGACGCGATCCAGCAGGCGACCGGTGGCAAGAACGGCTGGACCCAGACGCTGGCCAGCGGGGCCGAGCTGACCAAGGCGCCGTTCCAGAGTGTGGAGAACTACCCGAGGTGGAAGGATCAGATCGCCACTCCGGCGCTGCAGCAGTTCCTGGCGAACAAGATCGATCTGGCGACGCTCGGCAAGAAGCTCAGCGACGGTTGGGGCCAGGTCAACAGCTGATGCCCGAGGAGACCAGCACAGTGCTCGAAGACAAGTCGGTAGGGGCTCTCGTCGGCTCGGCGGTCGGCGACGCGATCGGTGGCGCCGTCGAGGGCTGGACCCCCGAGGCGATCCGCGAGCGGCACGGTGGCTGGGTGACCGGCATCGTCGGCCCCTGGTACGACGACTGGCGCAACGCCCGGCCGATCGCGCCGTACCACAAGGGTGACGGGCACATCACCGACGACACGTTGATGACGCACGCGCTGGTCGAGGTGTACGACGAACGCCGCGCGCACCTGGACGCGTACGCGATCGCGGAGTCGCTGGTCCCGAAGATGCTGTCGGGCCGCCGGTGGGTCCCCGAGCTCGAGGCCGACGCGTTGCTGCTGCAGCGGGTGTTCCTGGCCGAGAAGTGGCTCGTCGCGCGGTTGCACTACGGGCACATCGACCCGCGCGAGGCGGGCGTCGGCAACATCGTGAACTGTGGCGCGGCGATGTACGTGGCGCCGGTCGGGATCGCCAATGCCGGTGATCCCGCCGGGGCCTACGCCGAGGCGATCGACCTGGCCGGCGCCCACCAGTCGAGCTATGGACGGGAGGCCGCCGGGGTGTTCGCCGCGGCGGTCGCGGCCGCGATGGTGCCCGGGGCAACAGCCTCGTCCGCCGTCGAGCAGGCACTGGCACTGGCCAAGGACGGCACCCGGTCCGCGGTGGAGGCGATCGTCGACGCCGCCGACGGGGTGACGGACTGGGAGGAGGCGATTCCCGTGCTGCGCAAGGCGGTCGAGCCGTTCGACTCGGTCGGGCCCGACTACCGGGACCAGTCGCTGGACGCCCGGCGGCCGAGCCGTACCAAGGCGATCGAGGAACTGCCGGTCGCGCTCGGATTCGTGCTCGTGTCGGGTGGCGACGTGCGCCAGGCTGTCCTGGGCGGCACGAACTACGGTCGCGACGCCGACTCGATCGCGTCGATGGCGGGCGCGATCACCGGCGCGTTGAGCGGCCGGGCCGGCGTACCGGCGGACTGGGCGACGACCGTCGCCGAGGCGAGCAAGACCGACCTGGAGCAGCCCGGACGGGTGATGGCCTCGGTCGCGAAGGATCTGCACCAGGCCGACGCCGAGCGGTGGGCCCGGCGTACGGCCGCGCTGGACGCCCTGGCCTGATGTCAGGGGCGTTTCACCTGGCGCTACCGGAAATGTGGAAGGAAATGCTCCGATGAGACTGACCTGGGTGCAGCCGGAGGACCTGCTGCCGCACCAGCTGGTCCAGGGTCGTGCAGAAGGTGTCGACGTCGCCGATGTCGAGGACCGCTGGCGCCGAGCCGGCGGTACTGCGGACGCTCCTGTGTCGGGTGCCTCCGACAAGCCGGCGACGGCGGAGCTGCGGGAGCTGGCCCGCGAGTTGCTGGCCGAACTGGACTCGCGGACTCCCGCGTGGACGCCGCCAGTGATCCCGGTGCTGGACAAGCTGACCGGATCGGCCGACCTGTCGGAGCGCGTGCTGAACGCGTGGCTCGGCCGGGCCGCCGGCAACCTGCTCGGCAAGCCGGTGGAGAAGATCCCGCGTGAGGGCATCCGCGAGATCTTGGAGATCTCCGGGCAGTGGCCGCTGAGGCAGTACATCACCGCGGTCGGAGTCCCCGACGATGTGCAGGCGAAGTGGCCGTGGAACCGGCGGTCGAAGCCGACCAGTCTGCGGGAGGTCATCGACGGGATGCCCGAGGACGACGACCTGAACTTCGCGATCCTGGCGCTGCAGCTGGTGGAGCGGCATGGCTCCGCGTTGAGCACCGAGGACGTGGCGCAGGCGTGGCTCGGCGATCTGCCGGCCGGCCGGGTGTTCACCGCCGAGCGGGTTGCCTATCGCAACCTTCTCGAGGGGGTCGATCCACTGCAGGCGGCGCTGGTGCGGAATCCGTTCCGCGAGTGGATCGGCGCGCAGATCCGGACCGATGCCTATGGCTGGACGCGCCCGGGGGACCGGACGGCCGCGGCCCAGCTCGCCCTGGCGGACGCGCGGCTGAGTCACACCGGCGCGGGTGTCGATGGTGCTCTGTGGGTGGCGGCGATGTCGGCGGCGGCCATGGTGCTCGACGATCCCCGCGAGGTCGCGCTGGCCGGTCTCGAGGTGGTCGACCCTGATGGTGAGCTCGCCCGGGCCGTTCGGTTGGGGTTGTCCCTCGCCGATGCTCCGCTGGACGAGGCGCTCGACGCCCTGCACTCGGCGTACGGTCACTTGCACTGGGTGCACTCGGTCAACAACAGCGCCCTCACGGCGTACGCGTTGACCGCGCCGGACTTCGCCACCGGGATCGGTCGCGCCGTGATGGGCGGGTGGGACACCGACTCGGCCGGTGCGACTGTCGGGGCGGTACTTGGCGCAGTGCTCGGAGTTCCGGCAGAGTGGTCCAGACCAATGGACAACCGGATCGCCACCAGCCTGCCCGGGATGAACCAGGTGGCGATCGACGAACTGGCCGCCCGGACCGTGGCGGCGGCGACGAGTGACGAGGGGGAGCGGCGTGGCTGACGTCGTAGTCGTGGGGAGCGCGAACGTGGATCTGGTGCTGCCGGTCCAGCGGATCCCCCGGCCCGGCGAGACCGTGCTGGCCGGCGGGCTGACCCGCGGCCCGGGCGGGAAGGGTGCCAACCAGGCGGTCGCGGCCGCGCGGGCCGGCGCCTCGACCGCGTTCATCGCCGCGCTCGGCGCGGACGACGGCGGGTCGTTGCTGCGGGACGCGCTCGGCGAGGCCGGGGTCGACCTGTCCCTCGTCTCGACTTCCGACCAGCCGACCGGTACGGCGATCATCACGGTCGCCGAGGACGGGGAGAACTCGATCGTCGTCGCACCGTCGGCCAACGCGACGCTCGAGCTGTCCGAGCAGGCGCTCTACGCCGTCCGCGAGGCGAGAATAGTCCTTTCCCAACTGGAGATCCCGTTCGGTACGGTGCAGGCGGCAGCCGCGGCGAGCTCGTACTTCGTGCTCAACGCGGCGCCCGCGGCGGAGCTCTCGGACGAGTTGCTCGCGCACGTCGACCTGCTGGTGGTGAACGAGACGGAGGCCGAGGCTGTGGGGGGCCCGAAACTGTCGGCACTGCTGGAACGGGTGCCCGCCGCGGTGGTCACACTGGGCGCCGAGGGGGCGGTGATCCTGACCCGGGACGCCGCGGAAATCCGGGTCCCAGGTGTGTCGGTGGAGGTGGTCGACACGACCGCGGCCGGCGACACCTTCTGCGGAGTACTGGCGGCGACATTGGCTGCCGTATCAACGACCGGGCCAATTACTGGCCGCGACCTGACGAATGCTGTCCGACGCGCTAACGTTGCTGCTTCATTGAGCGTTCAAACCGGGGGAGCGATCCCATCGGTGCCTCACGGGGAAGTCATCGACGCGCGTTATGCGGAGGTATACCTGTGAACCCCCTCGAGCCCAGGCCGATCGACCAGCCCGCCAAGGTCGATCTCGGTCTGCGGGCGGACCTGGCCTTCCTCGACGACGCCAAGATCCTCGGCGCCCCCGACGACCCGGCCGACCTGCCCCGCTGGCGCGGCAAGCTCGCCGAGTGGTTGATGGGCGCCTACGACCGGACCCGGTACGACGGCGGCACGCACTACGAGGTGCCCGGCCGCGAGTGGACCCAGACGGCGTACTCGGTGGCGCTGGTCTGGCTTTGGGACGACCAGCTGTACGACGTGGACGCGGGCCGGTTCACGCCGGAGAAGTTCGTCCGGCACGGGATCGAGGACTTCGGCGGGTACGACGCGGTGGTGCTGTGGCACGCGTACCCGGTGATCGGGATCGACTCGCGCAACCAGTTCGACTTCTACCGTGATGTGCCAGGGCTGAAGGAACTGATCGACGCATTGCACGACCTCGGGCTCAAGGTCTTCTTCGACTACAACCCATGGGACGTCGGCACTCGCCGGGCCGCCCGGTCCGACGCCGAGGAGTTCGCCGCGCTGGTCGCGGACTTCGGTGCCGACGGCGCCTTTCTCGACACGTTGAAGGAGGGCGACCCGGCCTTCACCCGGGCGCTGCGCAAGGTGAACCCGGCGATCGCCCTCGAGGGCGAGTCGAGGTTGCCGTTGGCAAGGATCGCGGACCATGCGCTGTCCTGGGCGCAGTGGTTCGCCGACACCCGCGCGCCCGGCGTCCTACGGGCGCACCTGTTCGAGCGCCGGCACATGATGCACCACACCCGCCGCTGGAATCGCGACCACAGCGACGAACTGCAGTCCGCCTGGGTGAACGGCGTCGGCATCCTGGTCTGGGAGTCGGTGTTCTCCGCCTGGGTCGGCTGGAACGCGCGGGACCGGGCCACGCTGCGCCGGATGGTCGCGGCCCAGAGAGCGTTCTCGCCCGTTCTGATCAACGGCGACTGGATCCCGCTGACCCCGGAGATCCCGGACAAGGCCCGGGCGCACGGCGTCTTCGCCTCGCGGTTCGAGCTGGCCGACGTCACCTTCTGGACCCTGATCAACCGCCACGACGAGGACTTCGAAGGCGTCGTGCTGCACTCCGATGACCAGGTCGGCGACTGGTACGACGTGACCTCGGGCGTGCCGATCACCGCGGACGACGACGGGGTGCACCTGGTCGTGCCGGGGCGTGGGGTCGCCGGGATCGTTCGGATCGGTGCGACGGCGGGCCAGACCTGCCGGGCGACCGCTCGCCGGCTCGGGACGTTCTCCCGGCCGCACGTCGAGGACTCGGCGTTCCCGGTCGCTCGGACGGAGCGTGTCGCCGTACCGGAGGTGACCGGTGGAGCCACGTTCGGCCCGACGGTCGTCGTACCGGCCGGGGAGCGCTCTCTGACTGTTCGGCACCGGCGGCGTGAGACCGGGCTGTACGACCAGGCGCCGTACGTCGAGGAGTGGAAGCCGTTGCCTCCTCGTCTGCACGACATCCAGACGGTTCAGCGCGAGGTCACGCTCTCCGAGATCCCGGTGGCGGTCCGCGAGGTGACCAACGCCGAGTACGCCGAGTTCCTGGCGGCAACGGGGTACCAGCCGAAGGTCGCGAACCGGTTCCTGGCGCACTGGGTGGACGGCGCGCCCGCGGCCGGCACCGAGGACGAGCCGGTGACGTATGTCGACCTGCCGGACGCCCGGGCCTACGCGGCCTGGCGTGGCGGGCGGCTGCCCACCGAGGACGAGTGGCAGGTGGCCGCCGGGCTGGACGGGTTCACGCGCGCCGAACCGCTGGTGTGGAACCTGACCGAGAGCGAGCACCGCGACGGGCGCAGCCGGTTCTGCATCGTCAAGGGCGGCTCGCACTATGTCGCCGAGGGCTCCGACTGGTACTCCGACGGTGGGCCGCAGGAGCCGGAGGTCAGCTTCAAGCTGGTCCTCACCGGCGGCGGCCTGGACCGCTCGGAGACCATCGGCTTCCGGTGCGCGGGATGACACCTGGAGTCTTCCGGTGCTCGGCATGATCGCTGTTCGTGGAGTTGTGAGAGGCGGGGCGGGATGAGGGCGGCGCCACTCGAAGGAGTGAAGGTGCTGGAGGCGGCGACGCTGTTCGCGGGACCGCTGGCGGCGACGTTCCTGGGGGACTTCGGCGCGGACGTGACGAAGATCGAGCACCCGTCCCGGCCGGACGCGGCGCGCGGTCACGGGACCAGCAAGGACGGCGTCGGGCTGTGGTTCAAGACGCTCGGCCGGAACAAGCGGCTCGCGACGCTCGACCTGTCCCAGGGCCGCGAACTGTTCCTCGACCTGGTCCGGGCGAACGACGTCCTGGTTGAGAACTTCCGGCCCGGCACGCTGGAGCGCTGGGGACTCGGACCCGACGTACTGCTCGAGGCCAACCCGCGCCTGGTGATCGCCCGGGTGACCGCTTTCGGCCAGGTCGGGCCATGGTCGAGCCGCCCCGGCTTCGGGTCGCTCGCCGAAGCGATGAGCGGATTCGCGGCCGTCACGGGTGAACCCGACGGCCCGCCGACCCTGCCGCCGTTCGGTCTCGCTGACGGCATCACCGCCCTGGCCACCGCGTACGCCGTACTGGTGGCCCTGCGCGAGCGGGACCGGTCCGGGGCCGGCCAGGTGATCGACGTGGCCATCATCGAGCCGATCCTGATGATGCTCGGCGGCCAGATCACGGCGTACCAGCAGACCGGCTACGTCCAGCCCCGGCTGGGCAACCGCTCGTCGAACAACGCGCCGCGCAACGTCTACCAGACCGCCGACGGTCGGTGGGTCGCGGTGTCCACGAGTTCGCAGAGCATCGCCGAACGCGTCGTCACCCTGGTCGGGCGTCCGGATCTGGTCGCGCAGCCGTGGTTCGGGACCGGTCGGGAGCGGGCCGAGCATGCGGACGAGCTGGACGAGGCCGTCGGTTCCTGGATCAGGGAGCGCTCTCTGGACGAGGTCATGCTCGCCTTCGAGAAGGCCGAGGCGGCGGTCGGCCCCGTGCACGACATCCGCGGCATCATGACGGACCCGCAGTACGCCGCGCTGAACACGATCGTGGCCGTCGAGGACGACGAGCTCGGCGGGCCGGTGCAGATGCAGAACGTGTTGTTCCGGTTGTCGGAGTCGCCCGGGTCGATCCGCTGGGCGGGTCGCCCGCATGGCGCGGACACGGACGCCGTACTGGCCGAGATCGGTGTCACCGCCGAGCAACTGGCCGCGCTGCGTGAGGCTGGTGTCGTGTAGGTGCTCACCGCTCTGTATGTGCCGGCGAACAGGCCGGACCGGTTTGCCAAGGCTGTTGCCTCCGGCCCCGATCTTGTGGTGTTCGACCTCGAGGACGCCGTACCCGTGGCCGACAAGGTGGATGCTCGGGGCTGGGCGGTTGCCTGGGTCGCGGCGTTCAAGGGGTCCACGGCGATCGAGGTCCGGGTGAACGCGCCCGGGACGCCGTGGATCGAGGACGACCTGGCCGCGCTGGCCGCAGTACCGGCGGTCCGGATCCGGCTGCCGAAGGTGGAGAGCGCCGATGACGTCCGGCAGGTGCTCCAGCAGGTGCCGTCGGCAAGGATCACGGCGCTGATCGAGTCGCCGCTCGGGCTGGAGCGTGCCTTCGAGATCGCGTCCGCTGACCGTCGGGTGGTCGCGGTGGCGCTGGGCGAGGCCGATCTGGCGAGTTCACTCGGTGTCGATGGGCCGGAAGGCCTCGCCTGGGCGCGCGGTCGGATCGTGTCGGCTTCGCGCGCGGCCGGCCTTGGTGCGCCGATGCTGTCGGCCTACCCGCACGTGAAGGACGAGGAAGGCCTGCGGCGTACCTGTCTCGAAGGCCGCGCGCTGGGCTTCGTCGGCCGGACGGCGATTCATCCGCGGCAGTTGCCGACGATCGTCGAGTGCTTCACGCCGTCGGCCTCGCAGGTCGCCGACGCGGCGGCTCTCCTGGCCGCGGTCGCCAAGGCCGGAGTAGCGGACGGTGGCGTGATCGTGCTTCCCGACGGCCGGATGGTCGACCCCGCAATGCTCGGGCGCGCCCACGAACTCACCACCTTGATGCAAGAGATCGAGTCCCGCCAGAATTAGCGCCCTGCGTCGGATGTTCTTTGGCGCTTGCGGTGCCCAGGCACGCACCTCGCGGCACTGGCCAATCATCCACGATGCTCCGCATCGAGGACGCTCGTCCAGCACCGCGATGCACGCACCTGACCACCGCAATCACTCAAACAACATCCGACGCAGGGCGCTAGAGTCGACCGTATGCTGCCGCGCACTGTTGATGCCGTGGTGATCGGTTCAGGGCCGAACGGGCTGGTGAGCGCGATCGGGCTGGCCGACGCCGGCTGGGATGTGCTCGTCCTGGAGGCGGCGGATCTCTTCGGTGGAGCAGTGCGCTCGGAGGAGAGCGACGGCTGGATCAGTGATCGGTTCAGCTCCAGCTATCCCCTGGGCGTGGCCTCGCCGGTGCTCCGGGCACTGGAGTTGGAGAAGTACGGGCTCCGCTGGGCGCACGCTCCCGCGCCGCTGGCGCATCTGATGCATCCGGACGATGAGACCGCGGCCACGATCCATCCTGACCCGACCGACACCGCCGGCTCTCTGGCTGTCGATCACCCGGCTGACGGCGACGCCTGGCTTCGGCTCTACCAGTTCTACGTGAAGATCCGCGAGCCTTTCCTGAAGTCGTTGCTCACCTCCTGGCCGCCGGTCGGGCCGGGCCTTCAGCTGGCTCGCAAGCTCGGGTCGGTGGGGGAGCTGGCCCGGTTCGCGCGGTTCATGGCGATGCCGATGCACCGGATGGGCCAGGAACTCTTCGAGGGTCCACGCGGGCGCGCTCTCTTGGCCGGGAACGCGTTCCACGCCGACGCGTCCCTGAGCGGGAGCGTCAGCGGCACCATGGGCTGGCTGCTCGCGATGCTCGCCCAGGACGTCGGCTTCCCTGTCGCCGCCGGCGGATCCAGTTCACTGTCGAAGGCCCTGGTCCGCCGCGCCGAGCTCGCCGGCGTCCTCCTCGCCTCGGGTACTCCGGTCACGGGCATCGACGTCGCCGCCGGGAAAGTGACGGGAGTCCGCACTGCCTCGGGCGAGACGATCTCCGTCCGCCGCGCGGTGATCGCCGACGTCTCCGCCCCGACCCTGTACGGCGAACTGTTGCCAGCAGCAAGTGTTCCTTCCGGGCTGCGGCGGGATCTCGAGCGGTTCGAGTGGGACTACCCGACGGTCAAGGTGAACTACCGGCTCAGGGGGCCGATCCCGTGGCGCGCGGCGGAGGCACACTCGGCCGGGGTGATCCATCTCGGCGGTACCGCGGACGACCTGGTCCACCTGTCCGCGGATCTCGACACCGGGCGGTTGCCGTCAGCACCCTTCCTGCTGATCGGCCAGACCAGCAAGGCGGATCCCACTCGATCACCGGCCGGTTCGGAGGCCGTCTGGGCCTACTCACACCTGCCGCGGGGAATCGCCGACGACGCGTCCGCGGACAAGCTCGCCGGCCGGATGGACCGCGCGATCGAACGTCATGCGCCCGGATTCCTCGACCTGGTGGTGGACCGCGATCTCCAACGCCCCAGCGACTTCGCGGCCGGCAACGCCTCGCTGGGGATGGGTGCTCTGGGTGGCGGCACCTCCCAACTCCACCAGCAGCTGATCTTCCGCCCGACCATCGGCTTGGGCAGTCCTCGCACTGTCGTCTCCGGGCTCTACCTCGGCAGCTCGGCCATTCACCCCGGCCCTGGAGTCCACGGCGCCTGCGGTCACCTTGCTGCCCGAACAGCCCTGCGCGACGCCTCCCTCGTGGGCCCCCTGACCCGGATCCCCACCACAACTGCCCTCCGCCGCCTCCAACGCTGAGCAGCCTGGCGTCAGGCCCGCCGTCCGAGGAGGTTGGTGGTGAGCTGGTGGAGTCGGGACTGCGCTTCGGGGTCCTGGGCGGTCGGGTTCGGAGGTGCGGGCACGCGCTCGTCGTAGTACGTGCCGTTGTCTCCGGTGAGTGAGGCGACCTCGAGCAGGTTCGCGGCGGCGTACTCGACGCTGTCGCCGCCGATGGAGAACATCGCGTGCAACAGGTCCGTCGCGATCACCCCGGGGTGCATGCTGACCACCTCGATGGATGGGCTTGGCAGGTTCTTCGCGAGCCAGCAGGTGTACGTCACGAGCGCGAGCTTCGAGTGTGCGTAGGCGGTGGACGGAGCATATGCGTGCCGCGCGAGCTCGAGATCATCCAGGTGGAGCGTCGCGGACAGGTGAGTCGCCGACGCCACGTTGACGATCCGGCCGGATGGCATCAGGTCGAGGAGCGCGGTGGTGAGCGCGACGGGTGCCAGGTAGTTCGTCTGTAGCGTGAGCTCGATGCCGTCGCGGCTCAGCGTACGAGCGGGCGCGCCGGGCCGGGCAGCGTTGTTGATCAGTGCGTCGACCCGATCCGTCGCGGACCGGATTCCCTCAGCCAACCGCTCGATCGCCTCTAGCTCTCCGTAGTCGGCCTGCAGGTAGACGATCTCACCGCCTGGCCGCGTCCCACCCCGGAGCTGAGCCAGCAACTCCGCGACTTCAGCCGGCGACTGTGGTCCGTGGACGATCAGTCGCCGAGTCCGCGGAGCCAACGCGACCGCGGTAGTGCGACCGATACCCGTCGTCGCGCCGGTCAGGACAACCGTCGCCCCCTCGAGTTCCACCCCATCACCTTAGGCCGCGGCGCCTGCGGGGCGGGTGTGGTTGGGGTTGCGCCGGGGGAGTGCGAGGGTGGAGGTATGGAGGGGAACGAGGAGTATCGGGTAGAGGACCTGCTGCGGGAGTTGGCGCCTCAGGTGCTGGGGTTCCTGGCTCGGCGGAACGGGCAGTTCGACGCGTGCGAGGACGCAGTACAGGAGGCTCTGCTCGCAGCCGCGACACAGTGGCCGGTGGATGGGGTGCCGACGAACCCGCGCGGCTGGTTGATCACCGTCGCGACCCGGCGGCTGACAGACCTGTTCAGGAGTGAGCACGCCCGTCGCCGCCGTGAGGACACGGTCGCCGCGATGGCCGGCCCTGAGGAGTTCGTTGCGCCTGGCGCCGATCAGGACCAGCCGCCGGAGTCCGACGACACGCTCACCCTGCTCTTCCTCTGCTGCCATCCGGCAGTCACCCCGGCCTCCCAGGTCGCGCTGACGCTCCGGGCGGTCGGCGGTCTGACCACGGCCGAGATCGCGAAGGCGTTCATGGTGCCCGACGCCACGATGGCACCGCGGATCAGTCGCGCGAAGAAGAGCATCAAGGCGGCCGGCAGCCGGTTCGCGATGCCGCCCGCGGAGGAGCGCGCCGACCGCCTCCGGGTGGTCCTCCAGGTGCTCTACCTGATCTTCAACGAGGGCTATACGGCCACCTCGGGCGCCGACCTGCAACGCGTCGAGCTGACCGCCGAGGCGATCCGGCTCACGCGACTGCTCTACCAACTCCTGCCGGACGAGGGCGAGGTCGCCGGCCTGCTCGCGCTGATGCTGTTGACCGACTCCCGCCGCCTCGCGCGCTCGGGCCCGGACGGCAGCCTGATCCCGATCGACGAGCAGGACCGCAGCCTCTGGTTGCAAGAACCGATCGCCGAAGGCGCCGCGCTGATCCTGCGCACGCTAGCCAGCGGCGAGGTCGGCCCGTACCAACTGCAGGCCGCCATCGCCGCGATCCACGCGGAGGCCCCGAGCGCCGACGAGACCGACTGGCCGCAGATCCTGGCGCTGTACCTGCTGCTCGAGAGGATCTCGCCGAACCCGATGGTCAAGCTCAACCGCGCGATCGCCCTCGCCCAGGTGGAAGGCGCCCAGGCCGGCCTAGACCTGCTCGCCACCCTGGACGACGACCACCGGATGACCGACAACCACCGGCTGGATTCCGTCCGCGCGCACCTCCTCGAGCGCCTCGGCCGCCTCCCGGAGGCCCGCGAGCACTACCTCGCCGCAGCCCGCCGTACGACGAGCCTGCCGGAGCAGCGCTACCTGACGGGCAAAGCCGCCGGCCTCACCCTGCCGTGAGCCGAGTCACGACTTGAGTTGTAACTTCGGTTTACAGTTGCGACCTGAGCTTGCAGGCAGTGGCCAGGAGCCGGCGCGACGCGATCGGGGTGGGGGTCGCGCTGCTGAACCGGCTGGCGAAGTCGCGGGTGGTCGACCGGCTGGGACTGCGGAAGCGGAGCGAGCGGGTGGTGTTCGAGGCGACGAAGACCGGGTTCCGGACCGCGGGCGCGCTCACGCGGAGCTTCACCGCGGCGACGAAACTGGCGAAGCTGTCGCGACTGCCCTCGGCGAAGGGGACCGGCCGGTTCGACCTGACGCCGACCGAGGACCAGCAGCTAGTGGTCGGCGTCCTGACCGAGTTCGCGGCCGAGGTGCTGTGGCCCCGGAGCCGCAGCAGCCAACGACGCCAGTACTACGGACCCGAAGGGGCTGGCGCAGTCCGCCGAGCTCGGGTTGAGCCTCATCGAAGTACCGGAGGATCTCGTCGGGATCGCGACCGAGCGGTCGGCGATGACCGGAGTACTGGTCGCCGAGGCGATGGCGCACGGCGACATGGGTCAGGCGGTCGGTCGCGTGCCTCGCGCCGGCGGCCGTCAGTACGGCGATCTCGTGGTGGGGTGACGAGACCCAGCAAGCCACGTAATCTTCCTGCTTTTACTGGCGATTCCGTGCCTGCGGCCGCGCTGGCGAGCGTGGAACCCCGGCCGCTCTTCGATCCGTTCGAGCTCAGGACCAGGGCGACGAGGCAACGAACCGGTCACCTCCTGAACGGAGTGAAGTCGCTGGTTCCTCGCGGCGCCGAGGCCGAGTTGTTCGTGATCGCCCGCAGTTGGAGGACCAGGGCCCGGCGTTGTTCCTGATCAAGTCGGACCACCCGGGCGTGACGATCGAGGCCGAGCCGGCGATGGGGTTGCGCGCGGCAAGTCTCACCCGGGTGGTGCTGGAGGACGTGCCGGCCGTGCAACTCGGAACCCTCGAGGACTACGCCGTCTGCGTCCGCCTCTCGCGACTCGGCTGGTGCGCGCTCTCCCTCGGTGCTGCAAAGGCGGTGCTCGACTACGTCACGCCGTACGTGAACGAGCGGACCGCGTTCGGCGAACCCATCAGCCACCGGTGTGCGCGACGTCGTGGTCTCGGGTCGGAGCCGTCAGCCGGTATTGCCGTCGTGGAGATAGGCGACTGTATGCGACTCGACGGCTTTGAGAGCCGCCTCTAGGCGAAGCCAGATGTACGGCCGCAGTCGCTGTCGGGCGGTGTCCGGTGCGAGGAAGGCGAATCGCTTCAACTCATTGTGGTCGGGCTGGAGGCGCGAGATCTGGTCGGTGTCGAGTTGTCCGCCGTCGAAAATGAGCATTAACGAGTCGTCCCAGGGACCGTGAGGAGAGACCCAATCAACACACGCCAGCGCCAGCTGGCTCGTCGACAGTTCGAGGTTCAGTTCTTCCTTCAGTTCGCGGATGACGCCGTTGAGTGGTGGTTCGTTTGCCTCGACCATGCCACCGGGCAGGTCCCAGTCAGGCTTGTAGTCGGGGTCGACGAGGAGGATTCGACCCTGGCTGTCGCGGAGGATCGCGTCGGCTCCCACGCGCTTTCTGGCTTGTCGGGCGTTTCCCTCGGCCAGGTGTTCCTGCCATGCGTGCGGGTCGCGACGGTAGAGCGGTTCGTCTGTGCTCATCGTGGCGTCACCTGTGATTCGAAGGCGTCGGACGTGATCCACTCTTGGAGCCAGACTCGCTGACGCACCGTGTCCGACAGGAGTTTTCTCGTCTCGGCTACGAATGGCAGATCTGTGTACGGCGCGAGTTGTTGGTGGATCTGCTCGAACTGCTGGGCGACCAACTGGGAGCCGAGTGACTGTGTCGCTTCCATGACCTCTCGAGTGATGCGGCAGGCCTCTGCTGGCTCGCCCTGGTCGATCAGCGCGGTGATCAGGAACAACTGTCCGAATGCGCGACTACGGGTTCGGTTCGATGGCCGGAGATCGAGGATTTGCTGTGCGTGCGCCTGGGTCTCCGAGGGCCGCCCGAGTTCCCGCATGCATCGTGCGGCCTCGCTGGCCAGGCTGCCGAGATCGAAGCGGCTGACCCATTCAGATGGGGGTTCCTCGTGGTTTCGGTGGAGCGCAGACTCGGCTCGCCCCAACAGCGTCCGCGTTTCCTGATCGTCTCCTAGCGCTGCTCGACCTCGCGCCTGCATCGAAAGGAGTCGCGCGCTGAGTTCAGGGTTTGCCGGACCTTCTGCCAGTGAGGTTTCGCCAGCTCTGGCGAACCGGATGGCCCCATTTGGATCAGCTCGGTGGTGGGCGAGGTGGCTGAGACTGGCGAGGATGTGGATGCCGAGTTGGCGGTCCTGGCCCGCCTTGGAGAGGTGGAACGCCCGAAGGAAATGGCTGTACGCGCGGTCGTCGCGGCCGGCGTCATGGGCCATCCAGCCGGCCATCTCTGTCAGCCCTGCGGCTGCGGTGAAAACGGCGGGGTCTTCGACGACGACATCGCCACCGAACAGCCGAGGACCAACCTGCGTGTGCAGGTACTTGACCACCGCGCCGTACAGGTGACCGCCGCCGACTTGCAGGTCGGCGGACCGGAAGGATTGCATCGCGAGCACGTCCAGGCCGTGAGAGCGCTCCGGCAGCGGCCCGACGACTGATGGTCGCCGCGGACTGGCGTCAGGTTGAAGTGACGGGAGTGGAACGGCCGAAACGGGCTCGGGTGTCTCATCCGGCAGTTGCTGTTCGACGGTCTGGAGGCGAGCGGCGAACCGCGACTTCTCGTCGTCGCTCGCCGCCGCCAGGAGTGAATCCAGGCCTTCTTGGTTGATCGGTCTTGGGCGGATGTTCGCTCCGCCGGCCTCCCATCGAGAGACCATCCGCTCGCTCACGCCGATGCGTGTGGCGAACTCGCGGATGCTCAGTCTCAGGCATTCGCGCAGCGCCCGTACCTCGCGACCGGACCAGAGCTGCACCATCACGGGCCTAAGTGTCGCACCCGCGGGGCGAGGCTTCTACTTGAACTCCAGGCGTGTGGGTCAGTGAAAGTTCGGTGCTGCGTCAGCGGCAGTCCATGGTGACCGCGAAGGTCTCTGCCCGAGGCTAATCCCACGACGGCAAGTCCAGATATCAACGGGGTTAGGGACACATGCGAGTGGCCTTTGGGTACTTCAGGAAGCACTTCCTCATGAGCAATGCCGAGGTCGTGGCGCGTCGAGAAGCAATCGTTGCTTGCGCAACGGTACGTGGTTGCGAGCTTGCCGCACTGTTCATCGACGAGATCGAGACCGCTCCGACGGAGCTACACAAGGCGCTCGCCGCAGTCATGGAATTCGACGACCGGGTGTTGATCGTGCCGAGCCTCCTGCACTTCGCGGGGATCGGCAATCCCATCGAGTTCCGCCAACGTCTTCAGAGCTATCAGATCGAAATCCTGCTCTCTGAGATCCCCAATCAGGCGGGGCGGGTGTGCTGAGGGGTTCCCCTCTCCTCAATGACCCCTGCGTTCCGCGCCCGTTCCGCCCTCCACCGGAGCCTGTCACCGTCGGTCTCCTCACGGACCGCGGGTGGCAGGCTCCTCGGCCTGGTCCGGTTGGTGCTGACCCTTATGAGCTCCAGCCGCGGACCAGTGCGGGTTTGTGAGAGCTGCGTGCAGAAGGCTGCCCTTCTCAGCTCCGCGAGCCGTCGATCAAATTCCACCTGCGCGACCCGGCGTGGCGTGCGAGCAGACGCATCTGGGCGCGAGAGAGGGCGTCGCGGAGGCCGGTGTTGGCACTCTGAAGTTCGGTGACTTGGCGCTGCAGCCGTTGGACTTCTGCAAGCAATGTGGTCAAGCGTTCGAGGTCATCTGCCTCGATCGCTCGATCTGAGCAGAAGCGTTGGTCGGATCTGGCTGCCATGTAGGCGGCGGCGCAGTGCGCACAGACGTGCCGACGTGCGGTGGTATCAGTGCCGAACGGGGGTGGGAGATCGTCCATAAACGCTCAACGGCTGGCCCGGCAGCATGCGGGAATACCCGTTGCGCGTAGCTGAAACGCCTTGAGTGCAAGAACCGTGACTGTGATCCCCGGTCCGGCGGACGGGGAATCGGGCGATTGTGTGTGGCGTACGCAGATCGTCTCACCGGGTGACGGCTCGAGATGACTGCGTCGTGGAGTGGAGACAGTACACTGGGTGCTACTCGGCCGTATTGCGTTCAAAATGTTGCCGTAGGCAAATTTTTACGCTGTCACAGCTCCGTGAGACGGTGACAAACCCTGGTCACCGTTGATCATCGATGACAGGTGAAACCGCAGGTCAAAGCCCAGGTTCGCCGATCCGCACCGAGGCGACCGCCGCGCTGCAACAGATCTTGGACCTCTTCGAAGGCGCGCAGCAGATCCAGCAGCTGATCGTCGCGCGCAGGTTACTCGGGAAGACGTCCGCTGAGCTGAAGTAGCAGGTGGGAGGCCGACCTCGGCGTGTTTCTCGCGTCGGCGACGTCCCGCTGGACCACCGGTCAGACCGTCGATGTCTCTGGCGGCTCCGCGCTGTAGCTCGACCTGGGTTTGCGTTGGAGCGCGCTCGAAGCCATAGCGTCGCCGGCATGAGAAAACAGACATGGATCATCACCGGCGCGTCGCGTGGTCTCGGGCGTGCGTTGGCGGAGTCGGTGCTTGCGGCGGGCAACAATGTGGTGGCGGCGGTGCGCCGGCCGGAGAGTGTGGCCGAGTTGGGGGCGAAGTACCCGGACAGCTGCCTGATCGTGGAGTTCGATGCGGGGGATGCGACTCGGGCGGCGGGTCTCGTGGCGGCCACCCTTGACCGCTTCGGTCAGCTCGATGTGCTGGTCAACAACGCGGGCCGGGCTGTGGTGGGTGCAGTCGAGGAGGTCAGCGATCGGCAGTTGCGTGAGTTGATGGACCTGCACTTGTTCGGCCCTGCGGCACTGGTTCGCGCGGCACTGCCTGCGATGCACGCGAGGGGTGAGGGGACGATTGTGCAGATGAGCAGCCAGGGTGGGCGGACTTCGTTCCCCGGGGTGTCGGCGTACTCCGCCTCGAAGTTCGCCCTCGAAGGCTGGTCCGAGGCGCTGGCCGGGGAGGTCGCGCCCTTCGGCATCCGGGTGATGATCGTCGAACCGAGCCGGTTCCGCACCGACTTCAATGGGGCCGATGTGCTCGAGTTCACCGAGGCGTCCGAGACCTATCGTGACCTGCTCGCCGGCGTCCGTGCTGACATGGCCGGGGCCGACGGCCGTCAGGAAGGTGATCCGGTGCGGGCGGCCGAGATCATCTTGTCCCTCGCGTACAGCGACGAGGTGCCGCTGCGGTTGCCCCTCGGACGGGAGGCGGTCGAGCGCATCTCGGGCGCCTATCGGAGTGGCCTGGACGAGGTCGAGCGGTGGGCCGAGGTCGCCCGCAGCGCCGACTTCGACGACGTACCGCCGCCGGTACGGCCGGTCTAGACTGGTTGTCATGGCCACGGACGAGCTGATGACCAGGGCGCTTGAGGCACTTGGTGACGACGGTGCTGGGTCGGTCGAAGCGATCCTCCGCCTCGCCGACCTGGCCGACGTCCCCGAGTCAATGGTGATCACCGAAGTCGCCGACCTCCTCGATATCTCGCCCCACACGCTGCGCTACTACGAGAGAGCCGGGCTGGTCGACGTGGCCCGCGACAGCAACGGTCATCGCGTCTACGACACCCAAGCGGTGCGCCGCCTGGTGTTCATCACCAGGATGCGGCTGTCCGGTATGCCGATGCGCGACCTGCAGCACTACGTGTCCCTCGTCGACGCAGGGGAGGAGACGGTGCCCGAGCGGCTCGACATGCTGCTCGAGCACCGCGACACCATCCGGCGCCGCATCCGCGAATTGACCCTCTCCCTCACCGCAACCGAGTACAAGATCGCCACGTACGGCGGCTCGACCGGGCCAGAGGTTGCCGACACCAAGGCCGGCGGCGACTCCCGGGCGCGCAACGGGTTGTCGTAACACCATCAGAACGGCGCCCTCCGGCCGGGAGCGCGGCTTGACCGGTCATGACACCGGTAGTCACGCCGAAGCACAGCCAGTCACGAGGCGATGTCCGGCTAACCTCGAAGAGCCGCGTATCCCCACCCCGGCCAGTCATCACGCCGGTGGTGGGGATACACGCGGGTGTTCAGCCGTGCTTGGGTTGGCCGAGCGCTGCCGGTGGTGTGTTGCCGGCTGTGGCGCCTTCGACGAACTGGGGCGTCACGATGAATGCGAACTCGTACACGCGATCACGAGCGAGCTCATCGAGGGCATACGACTCGCCAATCCGAATGCCATGACGCATCAGCAGTTCCTGGTGCACTGGAATGATCGTGCCGTCCTCGTTGACCGGGTTTCCGAAAACCTCGAGAGTCCAGGTGTCGCTGCCGATGATCGCGGGCCGGAACTTGGCCAGGTACCGTGCCTCCCGGAGATAGATCCCCGGTACTCCGCCGGAACCTCCCCAGCGCGCGAGGTCGCCCGCATCCCGTCGGGCCAGCAGTTGGTTCCAGCCGGTGCGCAACAGCACGGCATCACCTGGTTCGATCCGGTCGATGCGGCCGAAATCCATTGCCTGCTTGATGTCATTGACGGTGATCCGGTAGTTCGGCCGCAGTACGGGCGCGCCGTTGGACGCCGGGGACCCGAGGTCGCTGCTCTGCCGGGTGGCGACCTTGACGCCCAGCACATCCAGCAGAACGCCGCGGGTCACGATCGGGCCTATGTTCTCGCTGCCCAGTCGCGTGGTGCCATGTCCTCGAGCGATGTCCCGGCCACGTAGACCGTTGTAGAACAGGCCGGCGGCGCCGACGTGGTTCAGACCATCCAACTGCGAACCGAGCTGAAATGTCGTGGACAGCGGCGCGGGATAACCGGGCGGCTGCTCGGCCGTGAACCGCTCCTCATGCACGCTGAGCTTGTTGGCGCCGATCGGCTCTGTGAAGGCGACGTATCCTCCTTCGGCGCGGAAGTTCTCCGGCGGCTCATATCCGCCAAGAACCAGTCGCAGTTCATGGATCCGCTTCGGGGGATAGGGCTGCAGGGCCGGGAACCCGCTCCACATCAATGCGCCCAGGTTATAGGTGGTGACCGGATGCTTCGGGTCCAGCGTCTGACGCAGAATACGAGCTGTCTTCTCCGGCGTCACCTCGTTCAAGGTGCCTCGCTGGTCGTCGGCGCCGTACGGGCCCGGCGCCCAGTCCTGCAGGTTCGCAGGATCCGCATAGTCGAATGGCACATCATCAGCCGGTCCTGCAGCACTACCCGGTACGGCCTTGGCGGCGTCGCTGGCCGACAACCCACCCGCGGTCCCTGCGGCGATGATCCCTGCCGTTGCCGCCAGCCCCAGCACGCCACGGCGGCTGACGTCATGCTTTGTCATATAGTCACGCAACAGATCCGGATTCACAGATCACCTCTCATGTTTCAGAAATCGCCGGGCGACGGATGCCGCCGGGCCCGGCCAGTCAGGCCGTCGCGGCAGACCTTTCGAGCTGCTCCTGGGCGCGTGAAGGTGCCAGTGCCGCGAACACCGCACCGAGCACCGGTACTGCAGCCGCCACCGCGATCGCCGGCTTGAACCCGTCGATGAAGTCCGTCGCCGACCCGTAGCCGCCCTGCGCGGCGAAGACCGCGGCAACGATCGCGATCCCGAAGACTCCACCCAGCTCGCGCAAGGCACTGTTCGTCCCGGCAGCAACACCTGAGTCCGCGGCGGGCACCGATCCGACGACCGCGTTCGCGACCGTCGGGAAGCACATCGCGATGCCGACCCCGGACACGATGAGCGGTCCCACCAGAGTCCCGTAGCCGACCGCAGGCTCCACCACGGCGGCCAGCCAGCCCGCACCCGCCGCCTGCAGCAACAACCCGGCCAGCATGAACGGCTTGTTGCCGAACCTGTCCGCGAGCCCGCCGGCGATCGGCGCCACCAACATCGGCATCGCCATCCATACCAGGATCCGTAGGCCGGCCTCCAACGGCGAGTAGCCCAGCCCGATCTGGAACAGCTGGGTGATCATGAACAGTGACCCGAGCAGTGAGATGAACTGGAAGAACGTCACCCCGTTCGCGGCCGTGAATGCGCGACGCTTGAAGTAGACGAGCGGCAGCATCGGCGTACGGGTCCGCGATTCCCAGGCCAGGAATGCGGCCAGCAAGACCACCCCGGCGAGGAGTGCGCCGATCACCTCGGCGCTGCCCCAGCCGGCGATCGGCGCCCGGACAGGCGCCCAGGTCAGTCCGAACAGCGCAGCGCCAACCATCACGAGGCCGGGGAGATCCAGCTGCTGCCGAGGACCACGGCTCTCCTTCAGCAACCGGGTGGACAGGGCGGCGACGACAAGCCCCACTGGGACGTTGATCCAGAAGATCCATTGCCAGGAGATCCCGTCCACGATCGCTCCGCCCAGCACCGGACCGGCCGCCACACCGAGGCCGGAGACACCGCCCCAGATGCCGATCGCGGCGCCGCGCTTCTCGACCGGGAAGGCGTTACTGATCAACGTCAAGGTCAGCGGCATCAGAACTGCGGCACCGACGCCCTGCAGGACACGCGAGGCGATCAGCTCGCCTGCTGTCGAAGACAATGCGGCCGCCGCGGAACCGGCCGTAAACACGAGAAGGCCGAGAACGTAGAGCCGGCGACGCCCGAAACGATCACCCAGCGATGCCCCGGTGAGCATCAGGCAGGCGAAAACCAGGTTGTAAGCGTTGATCGTCCATTCCAAATCGGACAGGCTCGCGTGCAGGTCCGACCGCAAGGTCGGTAGCGCGGTTGCCACAACGACGACGTCCAGGGAAGTGAGGAAGACGCCGAGCGCGGCCAGCGCCAGCGTCCATCCTTTCCGTGCGGCCGGGGCGGCACCGACTGACGGCCCGCTTGGTATCGGGTGATCTTGATCAATCTGATGAGTGGTCACCCTGGTAAAGACCTCGCAGCGACAAGAAACTCATCGCACCCGCATGACGGCGCTCGGCCGCGCGCTCCCACCGCGTGCAGAAGCGACCGGCTAAGCGACCGGGCGGCGCCCGAGGAATGCGATGAGCTGGTCACTCGGGCTGGCCAAAGGTGACACGCGGACCGGCGCGTTGAACAGCGACTCCCGCATCCAGTTGTCGACCACCAGCTGCGACAGACTCAGCATGCCGAGGGCGAGCGTCGCCGGAATCGGGTGGTGGTAGCCGCAGGCAACAGAAATGTCCCACCCGTGTACTGCGATCTCCACGGCGCCGGAAACCATCACAAGGGCGGGCGCGATCTGCATGCCGCCAACGGCGATCCGGCCATCGGACTGCGCGGCGTCAGCACACGCATGGAGTAGCCGTCGGGCCCGCGCCGGGAATGTCGTCACCAGTACGCTCGTTGGATCGCGACATCCATCCAGCCCGTCCCGCAGCGGATAGCGGTCGATGAATCCCAGGTCGGCACCCTGTTGGAGGACCGTAAGAGAGTCGTTGACATGCACCAGCAAGTCGTGGAGATCCCAGCCGCTGCAGGGAGTCGGCAGGGGACCGAAGCCCGCGACGACAGCGTCCATGCTCTCCTGGGTGTAGCAGATCGCCCGCTCCAGCAGGCGAAGCGAACCGCTCATGCCCGCCACAGCATCACCTGTGTTCCTCCGGCGCCAAGGTGACAGGGAGGTCGAAGGTGGGGAACAGTTGCGGGTCGTTGAAGGACACGATGCGCGAGATACCAGAGGAGGTGATCGTGAGCACCTGCAGCGCGTGGGGTCGGTAGACACCGTCGTCGAGCCAGTACGTCGCTACGGCGGGTTGAGCGTTCGCGGTGATGCGGATCATCCGAATGGCCGCGTGACCTGTGAAGACGTTCTTCTCGAGGAATCGGACTACTGCGGCGCGTCCGGAGAACCAGGTCAGGTTCGGTGGCATCTCCAGCGCCGCGTCATCCCGCAGTACGGCCATCAGCGCAGTGATGTCCGCACCCTCGAAAGCCGAGACGTATTGGTCGAGTAGGGCGCGCACTCGAGGATCGGTGGGGTCGGTCTGCCCGTCCTCAGTCGGTGCCACCCGCTCCAACTGAGCCCGCGCGCGTTGCAGCAGGCTGTTGACCGCGACGGTGGTGTTTCCCAGCAGGTCAGCGACTTCAGCTGCCCGCCAGGCCAGCACGTCGCGCAGGATCAGTACGACACGCTGCTTGGCCGGCAAGTGCTGGAGGGCCGCGATGAGGGCAAGCCGGACGCTGTCCCGTGCCGCCACGATGACGGCCGGATCAGTCGGCGGCTCGGCAGGCGAGCCTGGTAACGGCTGCACCCATGCGGTCTCCACCGGCGCGATGGTCAACGGCCGCTCGGGATCGTCGCTCGGCGCACCCAGGCCCGACGGCAGGAGACGTTGACTGCGATGCTCCAGGGCGGACAGGCACACATTGGTCGCGATCCGGTAGAGCCAGACGCGCAGCGAGGAGCGTCCCTCGAAACGTCCGTACGAACGCCAGGCGCGCAGGTAGGTCTCCTGGACCAGGTCCTCGGCGTCGTTGATCGAGCCGAGCATCCGATAGCAATGGGAGAGCAGCTCCTGCCGGAACGGATCGATCCGACGAGCAAACTCCTCGTCATCCGATGTGACCGCGATTTGTGCTGTTTCCATACCCGAAGACCTCCGTCGCCATCGTCTGGGACCCGATCGGGGCGTCCATGAATACAGACCGGCCTGACGGCCGAAAGTGATCGGTCAGGTCGTCACGTCTTCCTGCTGCGTTACACCTGCGGTGCATCGCCCGGCCGGCCGTTGGCGGTTGCGGGGCGGTAGGTGAGGCTCGCCAGGCCGGGATCGTGGCCTCGGCCTGCTCGCAGGAGTTCCCAGCGGTGACTCTCCTCACTGTCGCGGAAGAGGGCAGTGCCGCTGGAGACGAAGACCGGCACGATCGTGAGGGTCAACTCGTCGACGAGGCCCGCGTCCACGAGTGCCTGCCCGAAGCGACCGTGGCCATAGACCACGAGGTCGTTGCCACCGGCCTGCTTCAGTGCGCGGACCCCCTCGACAACGTCACCGGCGATGACGGTGGTGTTATCCCACTCCGCCTCGGCCAGGGTCGACGAGAACACATACTTAGGCATCCGGTTGAGGAAGTCGGCGTACGGACCCGTCGCGGTCGGCCACTGTCGCGCGAAGATCTCGTACGTGCGCCGACCCATCAGGAACGCGTCACTCCGTGTAAGGACGGCCAGCGAGTGTGCAGCACTTCCCGCCCCGAAGTATGGCCCGGCCCACGTCATGGGCTCACTGATGACTCCGTTGAGCGATACGAGAACGGACTGCACCAGTCGGCGGGTGTTGTTTTCAGTCATGACATAGAGACCGCGCAGAGCCGAAAAGGAATCGGTCGAGGGCGAACTCAAGGCCGTCAGCCCGCCATCTACGGTGATGACCTCGCCGGTGACGTACGACGAGTCGGGACCAGCCAAGAAGGATTCGGGACCCACGGTCTGCAGGCCTACCTCGAGACCCAGGCGACCTTCGTCGACTGAGCACCACCCCGCGGGCGGCCGGACACCCGGCTGCCCACAGCGCCCAACGTCAGTGGCAGGCTGGGAACCCGGCTGCCCAGCAGTTCAGCGGAGGAGTTCGGGTGAAAGCCATGTCCATCACCAGGTACGGCGGTCCGGAAGTTATCGATGAGGTCATACTTCCTGAACCGCAGCCCGGGCCCGGAGAGGTGACCATCGACGTCACCCACGCCTCGGTGGGCCTCGTCGAGGGCATCATCCGCCGTGGCGTGTACGCGGCCCGTGAGGGAGTCGTCAAACCGCCGTTCATCCCAGGGCTCGAGGTTGCCGGCACCATCCGGGCTCTCGGTGAGGGCGTGTCCGGGTTGCGCGTCGGCGAACACGTAACCACCCTCACGCTTTCCCACCAAGGCGGGTACGCCGAGATTGCTGTCGCCCCGGCTCACTTGACCGTCTCGATCGAGGATACCGGGGTGACCGCCGTACAAGCGGTTGCCGGCTTGGCCAACGCGGCAACCGCCTACCTCGCTCTCACGGAGGTCGGCCACTTTCGCAAGGGCGAGAAATTGCTCGTGCACGGCGTCATCGGTGGCTTGGCCTCCGCGTTTCCGGCGGTCGCCCGGCTTCTGGGTGCTTCACGGGTGGTTGGCACTGTGCGCAGCGCCGACAAGGCGGATGCCGCCCTGGCGCTCGGGCTCGATGTGGTCGACACCAATCACATCTGGGTCAGCAACATCGCTGTCCTCGGGTTCAATGTGGGTGGCCTGCTCGCCGCCGAGCCCGAACGGGGCGTGCCTGCCGGCGTAGCAGTGCTGCCGCCGCTCGCCGACGGGCGCCTCGTGCTTCCCGTCACCGAGTTGCCGCTCGCGGAGGCCGCGGAGGCTCACCGTCGGATGGACGCCAAAGAAGTGACCGGGCGTCTGATCCTTACTGTCTGAGAACCCATCGTTGCTCAACCACCAACTCTCTGCCGCAGTTGAGCCCTCCTCCTCCTCCTCGAGTGGACAACACCGCCGTTGCCGATGATGGCAACCAGAACGTTGGAAATGCCACGATGCTCGGCCAAGTCATTGCTTGGAGCAACGAGGCGAGGGAGCGGTGGTGGCGTCCTTGACGATGCGTTACCTGGCTGCAGCGGTGTCGTAGTCGTGCCGGGCCAGGTCGACTTTGGCTAGGTTGGTGCTGGCCCATTCAGCGAGATTCGCGAACAGCGGGGCGAGGCTGCGGCCGAGCTCGGTGATCTCGTACTCGACCCGCGGCGGGACCTCTGGGTGGTAGGTGCGCACGATCATGCCGTCGCGTTCGAGTTGACGCAGCCGCTGGGTCAACACCTTCGGCGTGATCGCGGCGATCCGGCGTTCCAGCTCAACAAACCGTTGCCGGCCGTGCATGTTGAGGGTCCAGAGAATCGGTGTCGTCCACCGGCTGAACACGATGTCGACGACCGGGGCGATCGGACAGGCCTCTTCGGGATCGATCGATGGGAGTGCCGTCTGGGTCGCTTTGCCGGCCATACGCGCTCCTTGTGGGTAGTCACTTTCCTGTAGGTACCTACTATACCGGCGGTGTTAGCTTCTCCGGGGAGAGCAGCGAGGCCGCCCCGCCCGCGATCTTCTCGCCCGCTCGGGCGTGCGCAACCACGACGAAACGACACGGGAGCTATTCATGATCGTAGTAACGGGAGCGACCGGCAATGTTGGCCGACCGCTCGTGCAGACCCTCGCAGCAGCCGGCGAGCAGGTGACGGCGGTGTCCCGACGGGTCTCGGACGCGGCGGTGCCGAAGGGTGTGCGAATCCGGCAGGCGGACCTGACCGACTCGGAGAGCCTTCGGCCCATCATGGACGGCGCTGACGCGCTGTTCCTCCATGATGGCGGCGCTAGTGCTCACCTGTTGAGCCCGCGGGACATCGTCGACGTGGCGAAAGCCGGCGGAGTCGGCCGTATCGTCTTGCTGTCCTCCATCGGAGTGGTCACCCGACCCCAGTCGGCATCGCATGGAGGCATGATGCAGTCCATCGAGGATGCTGTCCGGCAATTGGGCATGGAATGGACGATCCTGCGCCCCAGCGGCTTCAACTCCAACGCGTACGCCTGGATCGAGACGGTCCGTTCCGAACGGACCGTCGCCGCGCCCTTCGGGGACGTCGGCGTGCCGACCATCGATCCGGCCGACATTGCCGAGGTCGCCGCCGCGGCCCTGCGCGAGGACGGTCACGCTGGGCAGGTCTACGAG
This sequence comes from Kribbella orskensis, assembly GCF_004342085.1. NCBI lineage: Bacteria > Bacillati > Actinomycetota > Actinomycetes > Propionibacteriales > Kribbellaceae > Kribbella > Kribbella orskensis. Next base: position 25,946 of record NZ_SLWM01000022.1, on the reverse strand, counting down.
TTGACCGGGCCTGCCCTCACCACACCGCGGCAACGAGCCGAGGCGATCGGCGACGCGCTCGGCGAACCGATCCGGTTCGTCGACCAGACTCGCGACGAGGCCCGAACGCAGATGCTGCAGTTCATGCCGGAGCCCGTGGTCGAGACCACCCTCGATGTGTTCGCCGAGCCCACCCCCGCCGAACTGCGGATCAGCCCCGACGTCGAACAGGTCCTCGGCCGTGCACCCCGAACCTTCGCCGACTGGGCGAAGCGCAACATCGCCGCCTACCGTTGAAATGACGCAACGCTCCGGCGAGGCCTGCACGGCTGACGGCGGCCTCCTCCCCGCACAGTTCGGCAACCTAGTGGCCCAAACCTAGAAAGCCCTGTAGGCACCTGAAGTGGTCGCCTGCAGCAATCATGATTGATGACTCGACCATCTTCCGGGCGGAGCTGGAGTGCGTCGTCTCGCTAGCTGCCTCCCACCTAACCTGACCTCATCAACGGCGCGGTTCCGACCGCTCTCGCTCTCACAGGGCACCCGTACTGCGAGTCCGCCGGCGAACCGTCCGCCGTCCAGCCGCCCAGGGAGATGATGCCGAACTACGGCGGAACCAGTCCCTGGGCGGTCCCGCGAGTTGACTGGGGACGACCTGAACACCGTGGTCGACAGACTCGTACAGGCGCTGAACACCCGGGTCGTGGGGTTCGACGGCGTTGAGGTGCACGCCGCGAACGGGTACCTGCTCGACTCGGCGACGTGACGTGCAGCGCGTCCGGCCCGGTCGGCGCCGCCGCCGCCTCAGCAACCCGACGTACATCCAGTACCGGTCGGCGCTGATCGACGCGTTCGTCATCGAGACCGGCCGGGTGATCCAACCCCCCAGCCCCATGATCACCCTCACCTTTCATCCCTGTAGCGGAGGGACGCCATGACTGTCTGGTCCGACCTGTCGCCGTCGTAACTTGCGCGCACCTGCTGATGCTGAACACATATGATATGGTTATCATATTATCGCATTTGCGAATTTCGGCATCAGCGAAGGTGGGCAGGGGAAACGGCAACGAGCCCCGACCTTCCCGTACGCGAAGGAGCAGCACTATGAACACAATGTCGCACGTCGTTCTCTGGATCGCCCAAGGCTTCCTGGCCCTCTTCTTCCTCGCGGGTGGCGCCCCGAAGGTCCTCGGCCGCGGCCTCGACAACTGGATCGGGTTCTCCGGCCTTCCCCGCGGCCAAGTGATCCTCGTTGGCGTTGCGGAGGTCCTCGCAGCCGCGGGTCTGGTGCTGCCTGAGGTGACCGGGATCCTGCCGTGGCTGACCCCACTGGCGGCCATCGGGCTCGCTGTCATCGGGCTGATGGCGGCCGGGTTCCACGTGCGCGCCAACGAACATCTCAACGTACTCGAGACCTCACTCCTGGCTTGCATCGGCGCAGCGATCGCGGTCGGCCGCTGGGACCTCATCGACTCAAGCGCCGATGTCCCGCCATGGACGCTGGTCGTGGTCCTCTGCCTGCTGGTGCCTGCGGCCGTCATCAACGTCATCGTCCTTTACCGGGGCACTGGCCAGCAGGCTGCGCAGCCGCACAGCAATTCCGGACGGGTTGACGGAACCCGGCAGCCCGTCGGGTGATGACGCTACCTGCGGTCTACCGCGGTGGCCGGGACACATCCGGAGGTCGTGGTGCGGGTACACGCTCGGCATTCACGCGACGGTCCTGTTCTCCGCCGTCGTCAGAGTCTTCCTCGGCCGATTCCGGGCAGAAGGAGAGGGTGCCTGCCGGTCGTGTGGCAGGCACCCTCCAGCGTTCGGGTCGGCGCCCGGTCAGAACAGCGGGTGGTTGCCTCGGACGCGATGGCCGGGATCGACACGCTCCTTGATCTCGCGGAGACGGGCCAGTGGGGAGGGCTCGAAGATCTGCTCGATCGGCTTGTCTTCCGACAGGGTAATCGGTACCGGTTGCTGATAGAGGATCCCAGCCTCGACGTGATGCCGTCGAAGGCTGTTTGATCAATGCGGGGAGTTCTGGAGCCGGCGCGATCGCACCGAGGAGCACAAGGTACTGCTCAGCCATGGCACCGACCAGCTCGACGGCACGGATCTGATGGGCGCCGTGTCCACGAGGCTGCGCCGTCACCGCAAGTCCGTGCCGGGCCGCGATCCGGATCGCATGGTGAACCTCCTCGACATCCGCAACGTGGACGATCGCGGCCGGCTCTTGAGGAACCAGCAGGTGCCAGGCGATCCGCTCGGTGTGCCAGCCGTCGTCGGCGGGCGACACCACTCGGCCCATGATCGCGTCACGCAACTCGTCGATGAGCTGGTCGTTGTTTTCGGTGGTCATGCCTACTGTTTTCTGTCCGTCGATCAAGAAGGTCCCTCTGGCAGACCCGTCGCCCACGCGCGGCCGGGTCGGTGCTGCCCAACCCGGACAGCCAAAGCCCATGCTGTGCTGAGATTGTTGACGAAATGAGGACGCGGTTCGCGGGTCTACAGAACGTTGCAGCAGGCATCGATCGTTCGTATATCCCCGCAGTGGACAGTGGACCGGGTAGTGCCGCTTGAGTTACGCCGGATGACGCCGTGGGGGCAGACGTTCGGCGTACGAGCCGCGTCGGTCCTACAGAGGCCGACCTCGGCATCCGCCAGGACACTCGTACGGATGCAGGTGATGTCAGAAGCCGCGACCGGGAATCTGCAGGTGAAGGCGCTGGTCTACATCGCGGCATTCGCCCCGGCCGAAGGAGAAAGCGCCCTGGAGTTGGCGAACAAGTGCCCCGGCAGCACACTCGGCGGCACCTTGCAGAGCACACCGCTCGGTGACGGGAGCAACGACCTCAGCATCCAGCCGGCCAAGTACCGCGGCCAGTTTGCGGCGGACGTCTGCGAGCCCGCCCACACCAAGGTGGTGGTCGAGGTTCCCGGGGCTTCGCATGCGGTGGCCGTTTCGCAGCCCGACAAGGTGGCGGACCTCATTGAGCGGGCATCGTCGAGCTATCCGGTCTTCAAGGGCCCGGCGACCTTGTAAGTACTGAAGATGATGCCGGACGGAAATGCTTTCGTGCTGACGAGTTCGAATGTGCGTGCCGGGATTCCGTCCGCAAAGAGGCGCTTCCCCGTGCCCAGCAGGACCGGATAGACGGCCAGCAGGATTTCATCGGCAAGCCCGTGTTCGAGCATCGTCGATGTCAGCGTGGAGCTACCCGAGAGGATCAGGTCCGGGCCGTCCTGCGGTTTGATGCGGCGCACGCCCTCGACGATGTCCGGTGCGAGGCCCTCGAACGGGCCCCATTCAAGACTTTCCGGACGGTGGGTAGCGACAAATTTCTTTGCCGCATTGAGGCGGTCCGCCATCGGACTGCTCGGTGCCTTTGGCCAGAAGCCCGACCAGGCATCGTAGGTGCGACGGCCGAGCAGGAGATCGAAGCTCTCGCCATGCGCGGCGAGCATTGCGTCCCGGCCAGCGGGAGTTCGATAGGGCACGGTCCATTCGCTGTAGGGGAAATCGTCATCATCGGCGGAGTGCTGGATCACGCCGTCGAGCGAGATGTGTTCGATGATTTTGAGCTTTCTCATTTGAGTCTCCTTGTCCTGGGGTTGGGGTTTCTATTCTGTTGGCATTGCGACGAACCAGCGCACCTCGACCGATTCGCAAGGGTAGGAAACCCGACCATCTGACCCTTGGCATCCAGCGCTCTCCTCGGTGGACACGCCTTGTGCCTCATCCACTTGCGCCCACGATGATGGCCGTCCACGGCGTCCATGGGTGCGCATCGTGGCCCCACCCCATCACGCGGATGACAGGTTGAGTCTTATGTGACCGCTTTCCCATCAGGATGCTCGCGCGTAGCGAAAGCGGGCGATCGCTGACATCACCCACTACGTCCGTGTTCAAGAAGAGCTCGATCGCTATGAGATGGGTGGTCAGTCCTAAGTATGCGCAGCGGACGCGCTCCGTTCGGCAAGCACTGCGTCGAGTTGGGGTATTGCTGCGCGTAGCCCTTCTTCCATGCCGGGAATCGTTTGCTCCATTGCTTCAACGCTTGAAAACTTCGTGACGCAGGTCATGCGCGATCCCGTCGGCGTGGCTTCGAAGGCGAACTTCATCGACGACGGCATGTTCTCGTCCTCGGCGTTATCTTCGCCGTCCTGCGCCTCGAACGATCTTATTGGATTCACCGCGGTGAACTTCCAGGAGCCGCTCCACTTTTCTCCCGTCGGCCCGGTCAGGAAGTACTCGGCGCGACCGCCGACTTTCATGTCATAACGCGTGAAGGTGGCGGGCATGGCGGGTGGCCCCCAAAAGCGCTCGAGTTGGCGCGGGTCGGCAAAGGCGTCCCAAAGGCGTTTTTGCGGAACGGGATAGTCGCCCACGACGGTGAGGGTGAGCTCTGCGGCGTCTTTAGTGACCGAGGTAAGCGGCATAATCATTTTCCTTTCGGTAGAAGAACATCGTCGAGCTGCGCCATGCGCTGGCGCCAAATGGATTCGAAGTATTCGAGGACCTCGGCAGCGCGCTGGAGCCGCTCGTGGTTGGTGGAGACCAGCTGCTCGCGGCCGCTTGCACGCTTCTGAATGAGACCCGCGCGCTCGAGCACGGCGACGTGCTTTTGCACGGCGGCGAAGCTCATCTCGTAGCGCGCAGCAAGATCGGACACCGACGGCGTCTCCGTGAGCGACCGCGCCAAGATGTCACGTCGCGTGCCATCGGCCAAGGCACGGAAAAGCTGGTTGAGCTCGTCTTCGCTCTCTTCGCTAAGTACAACCATGTGGTTGTACGTTAGCCACGTCTGAGCACTTTTGCAAGGCGGCGGGAATCCCCGCACCGCGGCAGATGAGCGCCGGCTGGCACGACGAATCCGAGTCCGCAACCTGAGTCGCCGACGGGCCGCTGCCGGGTGCCAACATCGCCGGCCGCCGCGGTCGGCCCCTTCTCAATGATTCAAGAGATCGACTCAGCTCGCAGGCCCTCCACCGAAGTCTTGAAACAGGGTGGTGACGCGGGTCCCGAATTCACCGAACATCAACAGACTCAGCTTGAGCGATCAGATGTTGGGTCGCCTTGTGGCTGTAGTCGATGCCGATGTGCGAGCCAGATGGCCGACCTTCTACGCAGTGGGCGAAAGTCCCGTGGATCGGGGGTACGACGCCTCTGCCCGGGCTAAGGAGCACGAAGGACGGTTGAGTTGACCCGGCAGCCGCCCTCGCTGCCGAGAGACGACCACACCTCGGGAGGCAGAGCGATGGTGGAGACACACGGACCGGCTGCGGTCGACTTCGGACTGGCCGGCGAACAAGTCTGGCGGCAGATCGCGAAGAGGTCCTTCGCGGTGCTCAGCTACGTGACCCCGGCGGGGGAGCCGCGGTCGAGTGGTGTCGTGTACACCGCCGCGCGGCACCGCCTCTACGTTGCCGTCGCGCCCGAGAGCTGGAAAGCCCTGCACATACCTGCCACCGGTCGGGTCGCGGTGACGATTCCGGTGCGGCGGGGTGGACTCCTGTCGCTGCTGCTACCGATTCCACCCGCGACAATCAGCTTCCACGCCAGGGCCGTCGTCCATCCGCGGGGCTCGCTCGCCGACGGATCACCGGCATCAGAGTTGGCCGCGCTGATGCCCGCAGAACGGCTCGCCAACTGCCGGATCGTCGAGATCTTCCCCGAGGGATACTTTCTGACCTACGGCATCGGTACGTCGCTGAGGGCTATGCGCGACCCAGCGGTAGCGCGAGGCCGCGTGCCGACCACCTGAGCGCACCGGTCAACTGACTCCCCAGCCGATGAGCTGCCAGGCGGCGAGTTGAGCGACCACGGCAACTGAGGCGATGGCTAGTACCGCGTACTGGAGTCTGAGCGCCCTCGACCACCAGTGGAGTACCCACCCTGCCGCCACAAGAACAAGCGTGCACGCGCCCAGAGCGGCCAGCGCCAGCGGCAAGTGCGCCGCCAAGCGCTCGGCTGCGGGGAGGTCGAGCCAGCCGAGGAAGCCGGAATCCACGAGAGTAGGCATCCGCGCGATCCGGACGGCGTTTCCGAGCGTCAGCACCGCCGTGAAGAGCGCCGCGAGTGCGGCGATCCGGCGCCAGCGGCGCGAGGCGGAGGGCTGCTGGTCTGATGCCGAGCGTGACACGTGGCGACGTACCTCGCGAACGGCGGCGCCGACGAGCCACGCGGCTCCAAGGAGGGCGGCGGTCCCGAGAACGCCCCACTGCCAGAGAGCCGGACCACCTGCCACTCGAACGAGCCTGAGGCCCTGCCACCTCGGGACCGGGTCTCGCAGGTCGAGCGTCTCACCGTTGTCTGCGAGGAACACGCCGGGTGCGACTTCGACGAGACGGTGCCGGACGAGCGATCCCGTCGCGTTGTCCTCGAAGTACGGGACGCCCCCGTCGACGACGAACCGGTCCGGCAGACCAGTCGGGGGGAGCACGCCCCATGCCGGCGTTCGGTAGGAGCCCGAGTAGGTCGCCCAGCGGGTGGCTTCATCACCCGTGGTGGGCATGGCGGCGTCGGCGACGAAGTTCGCCATCCCGGCCGGGGGCTCGGACAGATCCGGATCGACGACCGGTGGCCGCGGCGGCAGCGCAAGCAGCCGATCGCGATACGCGCCCGGCTCCGTGAGGAGGTCACGCAGAATCGACAGTGCGAGGTCTTGCTGGAGCTGGTGATCCTGGGAATTGGTCAAGATGGCGATCCCAAGCCGGAGCTGCGGCAGCCACCACAGGTCGGAGATGAACCCGAAGCCACCGCCGCCGTGGGTGAAGAGATCGGGCCTTTCGTCCCAGCGATTCCAGCGGGTGCGGAGCACGCCGAGCGCATAGCCGGACGGTGCGCCGACCTTGGGCGCACGGACGGTGCGCAGCTCCTCCATCGGCTTCGGATCGAGGACAGCGCGACCGTCGATGGAGCCGTCGTCCAGCTGGAAGCGAAGGAAGCGGGTCATGTCCTCGGCGCTCGTGTACAGGCCACCGGCCGCGGTCATCGGTACGTCGAGCATCGGCTCGGGAAAGGGCTGGACGTGTCCTACAGCGCGATTGTCGTTCGACCGGATCACCGCCCGATCGAACGTGCTGTGGGCCATGCGGAGCGGACCGAGCAGCGAGTCGCGCATGGCCGCCGCGAAAGGCTTGCCCTCGACTACCTGCAAGATGTAGCCGGCGAGGTCGATCCCCAGGTTCGAGTACGCGTACCCGCTGCCGACGGGGAAGCGCAGCCAGGTGTCGGAGATGCTGCGAACGTGCGAGTCGAAGTCGCCGGGTTCGAGGTCGTTGTTGTTGCCCACCGGGGCCTCGTGGATGAAGCCGGCGGTGTGGCTCAGCAGCATCCGGAGCGTGATCTTCCGCTCGGGATGCGCCTCGAACGCGCTGCGGACAGTGAACCTGGGCAAGTAGGTCGTGATCGGCTCGTCGAGATCCAGTCGTCCGGCCGCGACGGCCCGCAGGACTGCCGTTGCCGTGAACAACTTCGAGATCGACTGGATGCTGAAGATCGTGTCAGCGGTGACCGGGGCACCGCCCTGGTGGTCCCGGTACCCGAATCCTTCGACCCACAGCGCCCGCTCGCGGTCCACGAGCGCGACGGCCAGACCCGGTACTCCCTGCTCGGCCATGAGCTGAGGGATCAGCTCCTGGTACCGGGCGATCACCGTCGCCGGAGCGTCGGCGGCGGAGGCAGGTAGCGCCGACCCGAGAGGGACGATCGACGTGGCGGATCCAAGAAGGAGGCCCGCAGCCAAGGCCCCTCTCAAGGCTTTGCCCAGCCGGCATGACGCTCGGCTGACCACGTTCGTACCCATGTCGTCCACCAACGGCGCTCGCCCGGTGACGCGCCTTCGACCTCCAGCATCACTTGACGGAGAGGGGGACAGCAGAGGCGTAAGTCCCTCAAGTCCTGGGCGGTCAGACCCGCCAGTCCTCTGTTGGTGGACAGGTTGCCGATCAGGGTCGAAGGTCCCTGCCACCCGGTCCCTACGCCCCTTCTGCGAGCCCGTGCGCCGCAGTGCTGTGGAGGTGAAGGAAGAACTACGGAAAGGGGAAACGATGACCTCGTTGGAGCACAAGGACAGCCGACGTCAGTTCGCCGACCTGTTCGACTGGGCCGATAGCCTGCCGAGCCTGTTCACCTGGCCGGCAGCGATGCGCGGTGTCCGGATCGAGGAGTTCGCCGACGACAACGCGTACGTCGTCCGGGCGGAGCTGCCCGGGCTCGACCCCGCGAAGGACATCAAGGTCGAGGTCGCGAACGGCATGATGACCATCACGGCGACTCGTCAGCAGGAGGAGCACGACGGTGCTCGCTCGGAGTTCCACTACGGTTCGCTGACCCGGCGGGTGCTGTTGCCCGACGGCGCGGACGAAGCCAAGGTCGAGGCGAAGTACGCGGCCGGGATCCTCGAGGTGAGGGTGCCGATCACGGCGATGACGGCCGAGGCGCGGACCATCAAGATCGAGCACACACCGTAACGCTCTCAACCCAGGTGCCCGGCCAGGGAAGATCCCGGTCGGGCACCTCGCTGCGCATCTCCTGGTGCCAGGTCCTCGTCGTGTTCGGCCAGCAGTACGGCGAGCAGGCGCTGCGGTGCGCCGGTCATGTCGTCTGGCTGTGGGGTGGCTCCTGGGTGGTCGGCGGAGCGTCGGGCGGCTGTTCTGTGTCCTGCTCGTCGGCCGCCTTCTCGTGATGACCGTGCCGGGCTTCGTAGAGGGCGGCGCCGAGGTACCGCTCGGTTGCTTGCGCGGTCCGTGATGGGCCCGCGGTGCGCCGACCGGCCGCGTTCGCCAGTGCCTCTCGCTGGGCGCGAGCTTTGTCGATGTCAGTCATGGTTCTGTCCTCCGGCTTCCGTTGACGCGGCTGGTGGTGGGGCGGCCGGCAATCCGTCGGCGAACGTGAGGAGGCTGCGCAGACGGCTGATGAACCGCGCGGTCGGCGCGCCGTCGACGATGTCGTGGTCGACGCTGACGGTCAGCTGCAGCCACTCTCGTTCGACCAACTGCCCCGCGCGGAGCGCGGGCCGAACGGTGATGCCGCCGATGACGATGCCGAGGGTGTGCAACTGGAAGGCGATGCCCCACCCGCCACCCGCGCCGAACATGCCGACGGCGGTGACACCTACGGTGCCGGCCAGAGCGCGCTGGCGTTCCGGCAGCCGGTGAAGGGCCCCGAGCAACCCGGTGCGCACGATCCCGGGCAGGAGCAGGTAGGCGCGTGCCCAGGCAGCCTTGCGGACCGAGGGGCTTCGGTTCGGGTCGGCCTTGACCGCACGGATCTCGCGGTGAATGTCTCGTACCGAACGTCGGCCGGCGTCGCGGATCACGTGGGTGAAGGCGAAGGGAACCCCGTCCAGAGTGGCCTCGATCGGGAGGCCGATGTCGACTTGGCCGAAGATGACCTCCCGGCCGTGGAGATCGCGATACGCCTGGACTGCCGGCTCGGCGGCCACCGCGCGTCCCACGCAGGCGATCACGAACGCGGTGAAGGACAGTTCCTCACCGGTCGCGGACCGATGGCGGCGCAGCGCCTCGCGGGCCGTGGTCACATCGACCTCGAACAGGCCGTGGACCGCGTGCCGCCGGTGTGCCGCCCGGCCGGCGTCCATGACGAGCCGCCGGACCCAGGGCACCGGCACGACCTTCGAGCCCCGCTGAAGCACGACGCCACCTCCGATCGAACCTGTCTGCTTCGAGCATGTGCCTGGCCGTTGCAGCCCGCACCGGCCGATCGGTCCCTGCGAACCGGGACCTTCGACCCCTGCTGCGGGTGAGTGATGCTGCGGCCACCGCACCCGGCGGGTGGCGAAAAGGGCTGAAGTCCCCTGGTGTTACGGACCGGATGGCCCTAGGCCGGATCGCCGCGGCGGCCCGACGATGGCAAGAAGTAGGTCTGCCGAGCGAGAAAGGCCGAGGACCATGACTGCGACCAGACGCTGGAACGTCGAGATCTTCATCGACGAGCACGAGGACGAGCGGATCACCCATGCGGAGGCTCGGCTGCACACGAACGACGAGACGCACCTGGTCGGACGGGGCACCGCACACCGGCACCCGGACGACGCGGAGGTCGCGGAGATCGGCGACGAACTCGCGGTGGCGCGGGCGCTGTCGAATCTGTCCCACGAGTTGATCCACGCCGCGGCTGGCGACATCGAGCAGATCACCAAGGAGCACGTCCGTCTGCACAGCTGAGGCGTGCGGCCACGATCGCGGCGAAGTGCCGGCTCAGGTACGACCTGCTGTAGGAGCGGTTGAGCAGATGAAAGCCTTCCTGCCGTTCCGCGACCGCGGTTGCCGCTGATGGCGTCAGCGGCCGAAAAGTTTGTGGAGCAGGCTGCCCTGGCGTTCGGTCTTGGGGTGTCCGGGACACCACTGGTCGGCGGGGACCATTGCCTTGACCTGTCCGACGTGCTGGCCGCAACCGGCCCAGGTGGTCTTGGCGCAGGTCTTGCAGATGACAGGTCGGCACACGGTGTTCTCCTGTTTCAGGGATCGTTCAGGGCTTGGCGGAGTTGGTCAGGCCTCGGGTCGCAGCAACTGGAGTCCGGCTTGCTCGGCGTTCTGGAAGTCGTCGTCGATCGCGACGGGCGTGCGTCCGGCGGCGTCGAGGAACGACGCGGCGATCGAGGCGCGGTAGCCGGCGGCGCAGTGCACCCACACCTCGCCGGCGGGGACCTCGTTCAGCCGGCGCGGCAGTTCGTGGATCGGGATGTTGACCGCACCCGAGATCCGCGCGGAGCGATGCTCGTCTGTGCGGCGGACGTCCAGGACGACCACGTCGCGGTGGTGACGGACCTGCTCGAGGTCGGCGAAGGTGCCGGTCGGGAACGCCGCCAGTGGGCCGGTGGTCCACCGCTCCGGACCGCCGGTGGCGTGTGCCACCGGCCGGTCGACACCGATGCGGACCAGCTCACGCTGCGCCTGGGCGACGTCGCCGGCAGTCTCTCCGAGCAAGGTCACCGGCGTGCCCCACTCGATGAGCCAGCCGAGGTAGGTCGAGAAAGCGCCGTCGAGTCCGAAGTTGAGGGTGCCGCGAGCGTGGCCGGCTGCGAAGGCGATGCGATTGCGCAGGTCGACGACCCACTCGCCGGCTTCGATCCGGCGGCGGAGCTCGGTGGCATCGGCATGCTCGGGTGGGGACAGGTCGGGGGCTGCGGGGCCTGCGGCGTTGGCCGGGCCCATGTGGATGTAGTAGGCAGGCCAGGCGCCCAGACCGTCGAGCAGTTCGCGGACATAGGTCTCCTCGTCCTGGGTCAGGACCGGGTTGGTCCGTCTCTCCTGCCCGATCGTGGACTCGGTGGCGTTGGTCTGGGTGGCGGAGCAGAAGGAGCCGAAGCCGTGGGTCGGGTAGACCCGGGTCCCGTCGGGAAGCGCGCCGGCCAGCCGGTGCGCCGAGGCATGCTGGTGGCGCACCAGTTTGTCGGTGTTCTCTGTGCCCAGCAGGTCTGGGCGCCCGGTCGCGCCGTACAGCAGTGACCCGCCGGTGAAGACCCCGATCGGCTCGTTGCCCCGCCCGGCGTCCGTCAACGCGTAGGACAGGTGGGTGAAGGTGTGGCCGGGCGTGTGGATCGCCCGCACACGTATGCGTTGGCCGACCTCGACGGTCTCGCCGTCGTGGATCGGCGTGCGGTCGAAGGAGACCGCGTCGTCGCCGTTGACCAGGTACTGCGCTCCGGTGGCTCGCGCCAGCGCCAAGCCGCCGGTGACGTAGTCGTTGTGGATGTGTGTCTCGAAGACGTGGGTCAGCCGGACCTGGTCGCTGTCGAGGATCGTCAGCAAGCGGTCGACGTCACGCTGGGGGTCGACGACGAACGCCACCTCGCCATCGTGGACGAGGTAGCTGCGGTCACCCAGCGAGGGAGTCTCCAAGGCGCGGACGGTCAGCTCCGGTCCCTGGGGGCGGCGGTCCGCGTCCTCGACCGGCCCCTGCTCGGACAACTCGCGGATGCCGACGACGGTGGCGTCGTGGTCCGGCTCTCGCATCGATGCGTCCTCCCTGGCTGCGGCACGTTGAGTCTCTGATCCCCCCGGGGGGATGCTGATCAAGGTAACATATCCCCCTGGGGGGATACACTGCCCGACGCGACCCGATCAGAAGGCAGGACACCGATGGACCTCGAACCCACCGAGATGAAGGCGATCATCACCCGGATGAAGCGCGCGAACGGGCACCTGGCCAGCGTGATCCGGATGATGGAGGAGGGGGCCGACTGCGAGTCGGTCCTCACCCAGCTCGCCGCCGTGAACAAGGCGCTGTCCCGGTCCGGCTATGCCATCGTCGCCACCGGTCTGCAGCGCTGTCTCGCCGACGAAAACAGCGACATCGACGTGGCCAAACTGGAGAAACTCTTCCTCGCCCTGGCCTGAACCGCACTGCCGGGTCGGTCCCAGCCGTGCGGCACTGGAGGCTGGAGTCAGTCGGCGGCGCCGAGTAGGGGGAGGTTCTTTCCGATTACGCCGTCCACGGCGAGGTGGGTTGCGTGCCGGAGCGCGTCTTCGGTGTCCACCGGCCAGGTGAAGACGAACTCGGCCCCCTGACGGAGTTCTGTGACGAGTGCTGGAGTGAGCAGCCGGCGGTGGACGCACGCTCCGTACGCCGGAAGTGTGCGGAGACGCCTTCGCAGCCGGTGCAGTCCGTGACGGCTGCCTGCTGACAGCACGAGTCGTACCTGCGGCAGTTCGCGGAAGGCGTCGAGCATCCACCAATGCTGCGTGCATACGATCACTGTGCCGTTCGGCAGTGCCTCGCGTAGTGCGGCTGCGAGTCTGCCGGCGAGAAGGGGATGGATTCCCTTCAGGTCGAGCAGGAGCCGAGGGTCGCCGTCCAGTGCCGTCAGCAGTTCTGTGAGCTCGAGCAATGGTGTGTCGCGGCGGCGGACGAACCTGCCCTCATCCCAGAGCCACCGCGGTCCGAGTGACTTCAGATGCCGTATCTCCAGGCGCCCCCGGAACGCGTGGACGTCGGCCTCGACCAGGTCGGCGCCTGCGTCCAGTGCGACCCGCAGCGAGCCGAGGTCATTGCCGGCCCGGTGCGCGACGACGACCCGGAAGCGGGTCACGTAGTACCCGGTCGCGGCTCGGTGAACCATCCACGCCACCGCAGGAGCAGCGCGCCGCCCCCCAGGAGCAGGGCCGGGATCCAATAGAGCAACGCGGTCAACGCCACCGCGCCGAAGGCCGCCGTCCACGAGACACCGATGGAGGCCAGACCGGCGACAAGAGCACCCTCTCGAGGACTTGCCCCGTGGACGCCGGGAAGCACGCCGGCGAGCTGGCTGACCCCGAAGATGGCGACGAGTTGCATCGCCGACACCGAGTCGCCGACCGCGTTGATCGCCCCGATCAGCAACCCGAGGATGGTGAGCTGATAGCCGATCGACAGCAGGACGCCCATCGCGAAGATCTTTGGGGACGGCCACGGCCAGCGGCCGGCCAGACCCGGCCGCCGGCGGTTCACGACAAGGGCGGCCGCGAGGACCACGGCGGCGGCGCCCAGCGCGACCGCGAGCACGGCCCGGGGCATCGCCACGCCACAGACCGCGACGGCGACCACCAGCCCGACGGCGCCGACGAATCGATCGAGCGCGACCTCGGAGACAGCGGCTGGACGCCGTGCTCCGATGCGCTCCAGCCGGTGGATCCGCCACAGATCCGCGCCGGCGTGCCAAGGTGAGACGAGTCCGAGGACCTCGCTCTCCGCATAAGCACGGAGGTGCCAGCGCCGCGAGCGGCCGCTTCTCGACAGCGCGTGCCAGCGCAAGGGGCACAACAAGTACTTGCCGACCGCGAACGGCAGCAAGCCGGCCATCGCAGGCAGGACCGAGGTGTGTGGAACACGGTCGACGTTCCACAGCGAGAGTCCGACTGCGGCCAGGAGTGCTGTGATCCGGACGGTGCGGCTGGCGACGATCGTTCGCACGATCCACTGTGTCCGTGCGACCGGCCCTCGGCCCAAATCCATGAAAGGCCTCCTGCCTTGCGGGCTGCCCGATCTATCAGACGATAGCCGCGGTGCCCGATTGCCGCAGTCTGGACAGTGCGGATCAGTTCGCTCGCCGGCGGGGGGGGTGGCGGCGGCACCTGTTTCAGGAATCAGGGGCGAGGACGTCGGCGATGGTGCGTCTGGGAGTGGCGGCGCTGACCGGGCTGTGGCTGAAACGGATCACCATCTGGGCGAAGCCCGGCCTGCCGGTGAGTTGCTGGACCGCGGAGCGCGGGTCGTCGTACTCCAGAGCCTGGTTGAGGAACGACGCCTGGACGTCATTCTGGGTGACCGTGAGCAGGACGCGCTCGAGCGCCATTCCCGCCACCAACCGGTCAACCGTCCCGTCTGCGGCAGTCGACAGCACGGCTAGCACCGGGTCGTCCTCGAAGGTCTTCCGGGACCTGCCGCGTCCGGGTAGGCCGGCGCCGAGGTCCCGCACCGGCGGAGGGAAGACGGTCGGACGAGGTCCGAGAGCGCTGATGGGGATGCCGTCCTCTTTGCGCTCGCCCCCGATCCAGCGCGCGCGTTCGGCCGTCCGCGCGTGGTCCGCCCAGCCGTGGAGCAGGGCGGTCGCACCTGATCTCAGGGCGTCCTGAGCGCCCTGCGGAGCCAGCCAGGAGAGGTCGGCACCCTCACTCAGTGCGGCGTGGATCAAGCTGTCGCGGGCCTCCGCGGTCAGAGCAGCCGGACGCCCGGGTTCACGGCTGGTATGACGTCGGCTGACCTGCGGGTGGAGCGCGGCGAGGTCGGGGTCCGGTGTCGCTGTGGGTGCGACGATGATCCGGGCGACCAGATCGGGCTCCTCGGGTACAGGGGCCAGGCGGTACCAGCTGTCGAGGCCCAGTGACGCAGCCGCACATCTGAGGTTGAAGACCGCTGCACCGGCCGCGATCAGCAACGCTCGCCCCGTCGGGTCCTCGGCCGGCAGCGCTCGTGATCGATCCAGGAAGACCTCGATGTCCGGGCCGTTGATCCCGAACCGCCAGGGCTGCGTGTTGTGCATGCTCGGCGCCGCGATGGCGGATCCGACCAGGACGTCGATCTGGTGCCGGGAAAGCTTCTGCTCGCGCACTGATGCTCCTGGAACTCGCGGACTCGATGACCTGGTTACCAGCGTCGACGCCGCGGCGCCGGCGGTACAGGAGGCATCGGTCCCGTCGGCCCGGGACCTTGGGCATTCCGGTCCAGGACCTCTGGGCCCTCCCGGCCGATGCGGAAATGCCAGATGCTGGGACGGTTCGGTCTACGGCAGATCAGAACGACCGCAGACGACGGAGGAAACGATGAGCGTGAGTCGAGCGAGTGTCGCCGGGGCCGGTGACGGTACTGGTTCCGCATCACCTGCTACCAGATCGCCCTGGCTGATGCTGGCTCTCGCCACCCTCGGATTCGCGCTGAACTTCTGGGCGTGGGCGCTGCTCAGCCCGCTCGGCCCGCTGTTCCGGACCGAGGGGACGCTGGGGACTCTCTCGGAGTCCGACGTAGCGCTCCTGGTGGCTGTGCCCGTCCTGGTGGGGTCGCTCGGCCGGATCCCGGTCGGGGCACTGACGGACCGGTTCGGCGGCCGGGTGATGTTCCCGCTGGTTTCGGCGGCCACGATCATCCCGATCCTGTTCATCGGGTACGTCGGTCTGCGCTCGTTCGGCGCATTGCTGCTGGGCGGCTTCTTCCTCGGCATCGGCGGTACCGCGTTCGCTGTGGGTGTGCCGTTCGTGAACGCCTGGTTCCCGCCTGAGCGCCGTGGGCTGGCGATCGGCATCTTCGGCGCGGGGATGGGTGGTACGGCCATCAGCGCGCTGACCACGGTCAAGCTGTACAGCAAGGTGGGCCATCAGACGCCGTTCCTTCTCACTGCCCTGGCCTTGACGCTCTACGCGGTCGCGGCCTGGTTGCTCCTTCGGGACGCGCCCGGCCGGACCCAGCCGGTTGGTTCGTTGCTTACCCGGCTCGTCGCCAATGCGAAGCTGCCGATCAGCTGGCAGGCCTGCATCCTGTACGCCGTCGCATTCGGCGGATACGTCGCCTTCTCCGTCTACCTTCCGTCGTACTTGAAGACGGCCTACGGCCTGGATGCCGCGGACGCGGCCAACAGGATGGCAGGCTTCGTCGTGGTGGCGGTGCTGATGCGCCCGCTGGGTGGATGGTTGTCCGACCGGCTCGGACCCGTCCCGGTGCTGGCCGCCTCGTACTCGGTCGTCGTCGCGGGCGCGGCCGTCGCAGCAACCACCCCGCTGCTCGAGCACGTGGGCACGGTGGCCTTCCTGGCGATGGCTGCCGCACTCGGAGCCGGCAGCGGGGCGACGTTCGCGCTCGTTGCCAAGGTCACCGATCCGTCGCGGGTCGGCGGAGTGACCGGCCTCGTCGGCGCTGCCGGGGGCCTCGGCGGGTTCGTCCCGCCGCTGATCATGGGCTACGTCTACGGACGCACCGACTCGTACGGCATCGGCCTCGTGTTGCTCTCGGTCACCGCGGCCTTGACGCTGCTGCTCACCCTGACGATTGTGAGAAACACGGCGAACCGCGCCACTCAGGACGCCCTTCACCACGCGTAGCGTTACCCGACCAGCGAGGGACACTGCATGAGTACTGGGGATCGTCCGGACCCGAACCGGCCCGACCGCGAGATCGGCCTGGACGGAGGACTGAGCGAGGCACTCGTCCGAACCCGCCGCTACTTCACCAAAGGGGTGGTCTCGGACGATCTGCGGACGTTGCACAAGCAGGGAGGGCGCGGCGCCGACGACTTCTACCGGGATCGATGGAGCCACGACAAGGTGGTGCGGTCGACCCATGGTGTGAACTGCACCGGCTCCTGCTCCTGGAAGGTGTACGTCAAGGACGGCATCATCACCTGGGAGACCCAGCAGACCGACTATCCGTCGGTGGGCCCGGACAAACCGGAGTACGAGCCGCGCGGTTGCCCCCGTGGCGCGGCGTTCTCCTGGTACACCTACTCGCCGACGCGGATCCGCTACCCCTACATCCGGGGTGTGCTGCTGAAGATGTACCGGGAGGCCAAGTCGCAGCACGGTGATCCGGTGGCCGCCTGGGCGCACATCGTCGACAACCCGGCCCGCGCGGCGCAGTACAAGTCGGCTCGTGGCAAGGGCGGACTGGTACGGGCGAGCTGGGACGAAGCGACCGAGATGGTGGCCGCCGCCTACGTCCACACGCTGAGGAAGTGGGGACCGGACCGGATCGCCGGGTTCTCGCCGATTCCGGCGATGTCGATGGTCTCGCACGCCTCCGGCGCCAGGTTCACCTCGCTGATCGGCGGCACGATGCTGTCGTTCTACGACTGGTACGCCGATCTGCCGGTCGCGTCGCCGCAGGTCTTCGGGGACCAGACGGATGTCCCGGAGTCGGGGGACTGGTGGGACGCCGGCTACCTGATCATGTGGGGGTCGAACCTGCCGGTCACCCGGACGCCCGACGCGCACTGGATGGCCGAGGCGCGGTACCGCGGCCAGAAGGTCGTTGCCGTCGCCCCCGATTATGCGGACAACGTGAAGTTCGCCGACGAGTGGTTGCCGGCGGCACCGGGAACCGACGGCGCTCTGGCGATGGCGATGGGACACGTGATCCTGAAGGAGTTCTTCGTCGACCGGCAGACGCCGTACTTCACGGCGTACGGCAAGGCGTACACGGATCTGCCGTATCTGATCCAGCTCGACGAAGACGGCGGCGGCACCTACCAGCCGGGCAAGTTCCTCACCGCAGCCGACCTTCCCGCCTTCGAGGGCGAGGAGAACGCACACTTCAGGACTGTCGTGATGGACTCCCGGACGGGCCTTCCCGTGGTGCCGAACGGTTCGCTCGGTCACCGCTTCGGGCCGTCCGGAGCGGGCAGCTGGAACCTGGATCTGGGGGAGGTCGATCCCGCCCTGACGATGGCCGGTGACGAGGCGGACGCCGTACTCGTCCGGTTGCCGCGTTTCGACACCGCCGACGGCTCGGCCGGGAACGTGGCGCGTGGGGTGCCTGCTCGCCGCGTGGGCGGACTTCTCGTGACGACCGTGTACGACCTGATGCTCGCGCAGTACGGCGTCGCCAGGTCAGGACTCCCTGGGGACTGGCCGACGTCATACGACGACGCGACCGCGCCGTACACGCCGGCCTGGCAGGAGCGCATCACCGGTGTGCCGGCCTCCGCCGCGGCCCGGATCGCCCGCGAGTTCGCTCAGAACGCGGAGGATTCCAACGGCCGGTCGATGATCATCATGGGAGCCGGCACGAACCATTGGTTCCATTCAGACACGATCTACCGGGCGTTTCTGGCCCTCACCACGCTGACCGGTTGCCAGGGCGTGAACGGCGGCGGCTGGGCGCACTACGTCGGCCAGGAGAAGTGCCGGCCGGTGACCGGCTGGGCTCAGTTGGCGTTCGGGCTGGACTGGTCACGCCCGCCGCGGCAGATGATCCAGACGGCGTACTGGTACCTGCACACGGATCAGTTCCGCTATGACCACTTCGGGGCTGACACGCTGGCCGCCAAGACAGGCGAGGGACGGCTAGCGGGGAAGACGACCGCGGATCTGATCGCCCTGAGCGCGCGGCTGGGCTGGATGCCGTCGTACCCGACCTTCAACAGGAATCCACACGATCTCGCGGACGAGGCGCGCGCGTCCGGTCGGCCGGTGGCCGACCACGTGGTGGACCAGCTCAAGTCGGGTGAGCTCCGCTTCGCCTGCGAGGATCCCGACTCGCCGGAGAACTTCCCGCGGATCCTGTCGATCTGGCGGGCGAATCTGCTCGGCTCCTCGGCCAAGGGCAACGAGTACTTCCTGAAGCATCTGCTCGGGGCAGGGTCGTCGCTGCGGGCCGGCGAGGCGCCCGAGGGTCGTCGGCCGAGCGAGGTCGACTGGCACGAGCAGGCACCGGAGGGAAAGCTGGACCTGCTGCTGACCCTGGACTTCCGGCAGACGAGTACGACGCTCTTCTCCGATGTCGTGCTGCCCGCGGCGACGTGGTACGAGAAGCATGACCTGAACACCACCGACATGCATCCGTTCATCCACTCGTTCAACCCGGCGATCGCGCCACCTTGGCAGACCCGGACCGACTGGGACGCCTGGCAGACGATCGCGGAGAAGTTCAGCGAGCTCGCCGCCGAGCACCTCGGCACGCGGTACGACGTGGTCGCCGTACCGCTGCTGCACGACACTCCTGACGAGATGGCGAATCCACACGGCGTCGTCCGGGACTGGAAAGCCGGCGAGTGTGAGCCGGTGCCAGGGGTCACGATGCCGAAGCTGGTCGAGGTCGAACGGGACTACGGCGCGGTCGCGGCCAAGATGTCGGCCCTCGGACCGCTGATGGAGAAGCTCGGCGCGACGACCAAGGGTGTCACCTACGACGTGAAGGATTCCGTCGACTACCTGCGGGCGAAGAACGGAGCCGTCCGCGGTGGCCCCGGTGACGGCAGGCCGTCGCTGAAACGCGACGTGCACGCCTGCGAGGCGATCCTGGCGTTGTCCGGTACGACGAACGGTCAGCTCGCCACCGAGGGGTTCAAGACACTGGAGAAGAGGGTCGGCAAACCGCTGCACGATCTGGCAGCAGAGCACGAGGGCAAGCGGATCACCTTCGCCGACACCCAGGCAGCACCGACCCCGGTCATCACCTCGCCGGAGTGGTCCGGGTCCGAGACCGGTGGCCGACGCTACTCGCCCTTCACGATCAACGTCGAACGCCTCAAACCGTGGCACACCCTGACCGGGAGGCAGCACTTCTTCCTCGACCACGACCTGATCGCCGAGCTCGGCGAGAACCTCCCTGTCTACCGTCCACCGCTGGACATGGGTGCGCTGTTCGCCGAACCGGAGATCGGCTCCGTCACAGAGCACGGCGTGACCGTTCGCTATCTCACCCCGCACAGCAAGTGGTCGATCCACTCCGAGTACCAGGACAACCTCTTCATGCTGTCGCTGTCCCGCGGTGGCCAGACCATCTGGATGAGCGACCAGGACGCGGCCAAGGTCGGTGTCGTGGACAACGACTGGATCGAGGCGGTCAATCGCAACGGTGTGGTGGTGGCCCGGGCGATCGTGTCCCACCGGATGCCGGAGGGAACCGTCTACATGCATCACGCCCAGGACCGGCTGATCGACGTTCCGATCGCGGAGGCCTCGAAGAAGCGTGGCGGCATCCACAACTCGTTGACCCGGCTGCTGATCAAACCGACTCATCTGGTTGGGGGCTACGCGCAACTGTCCTTCGCCTTCAACTACCTCGGCCCCACCGGCAACCAGCGCGACGAGGTCACCGTCATCCGTAAGCGGTCCCAGGAGGTGCGGTACTGATGCGAGTGATGGCACAGATGGCGATGGTGATGAACCTCGACAAGTGCATCGGGTGTCACACCTGCTCGGTGACCTGCAAGCAAGCCTGGACCAACCGCAGCGGCACGGAGTACGTGTGGTTCAACAATGTCGAGACCCGGCCGGGGCAGGGGTATCCGCGCACCTACGAGGACCAGGAGACCTGGAAGGGCGGCTGGCAGCTGAACCGGCGCGGCCGCCTGACGCTCAAGGGCGGTGGCCGGCTCAAGAAGCTGCTGACCATCTTCTCCAATCCCAAGATGCCGTCGATCCAGGACTACTACGAGCCCTGGACCTACGACTACTCGACCTTGACCGACGCCCCGGCCCAGGAGCACACCCCGGTGGCCCGGCCCAAGTCGCTGATCTCCGGCCAGGACATGAAGGTGACCTGGTCGGCGAACTGGGACGACGACCTGGGCGGCTCGGCGGCCACCGCGGAACGCGACCCGATCCTGAAGAAGGTGGGCGACAAGGTCAGGTTCGAGTTCGAGCAGACCTTCATGTTCTACCTGCCGCGGATCTGCGAGCACTGCCTGAACCCGTCGTGTGCCGCGTCATGTCCCAGCGGTGCGATCTACAAGCGGTCGGAGGACGGCATCGTTCTGGTGGACCAGGACCGTTGCCGTGGCTGGCGGATGTGCATCTCGGGATGCCCCTACAAGAAGGTGTACTTCAACCACCGGACCGGCAAGGCGGAGAAGTGCACGTTCTGCTTCCCACGCGTCGAAGTGGGTCTTCCGACGGTCTGCTCCGAGACCTGCGTCGGCCGGCTGCGCTACATCGGCCTGATGCTGTACGACGCGGACAAGGTGCTGGAAGCCGCCTCGACGACTGACGAGCAGGGACTGTACGAGGCGCAGCGCGAGGTGTTCCTCGATCCGTCCGACCCAGCGGTGCGGCGAGAGGCTGAGCGGGCCGGCATCCCTCACGACTGGGTGGAGGCGGCTCAGCGGTCGCCGATCTACGCGTTGATCAACCGGTACAAGGTCGCGCTGCCGCTGCATCCGGAGTACCGCACGATGCCGATGGTCTGGTACATCCCGCCCCTGTCGCCGGTCGTGGACGTGATCAAGGAGACCGGCGAGGATCCCGAGGATCGGGCCAATCTGTTCGCCGCGATCGAAGCCCTGCGGATCCCGATCGAGTACCTGGCGGAGCTGTTCACGGCCGGCGATGTCGCTCCGGTCGACCTGGTACTGCGCAAGCTGGCCGCGATGCGCTCGTACATGCGCGACATCAACCTCGGCCGCGATCCGGACCCGACGATTCCGCAGGCGGTCGGGATGAGTGAGGAGGAGCTGTACGACATGTTCCGCCTGCTGGCGCTGGCGAAGTACGACGAGCGCTACGTGATCCCGCCGGCTCACGCGGAGCAGGCGCACTCGCTGGAAGAGCTCGCCACCGAGTGCTCGCTCGATTACGAAGGCGGCCCGGGAATGGGTGGGTCCGGGCCGTTCGGTGAAGGGTCTGGAGCGACCACTCCGATTGCTGTCGAGAACTTCCACATGCTGCAGGACCGCCAGACGGCGGACACGGCGGCTGCCCCAGCGGGCAAGAGAGCGCGCGTGAATCTGCTGAACTGGGACGGCCGCGGAGCACCGAGTGGTCTCTTCCCACCCAAACCGGAGGATTCGGAGCCGGAGGCTGATCATCGATGAGCGGCAGGCATCCGGCACCGGCATTGCCCGGCGAGCAGCTCGCGATCGCGTGGCAGACCGCCTCGCTGTTGCTCGATTACCCGGACGAGAGTTTGCTGGCCCGGCTGGGAATGCTGCGTCGGCTCTCTGAGACTCTGACCGGCACAGTGGGGGATCCCTTGCGTGCCTGCATCGGCCGCCTGGAGTCCGGGAGCCTGTCGACGGCGCAGGAGGATTACGTCGACACCTTCGACACCCGGCGTCGTCACAACCTCTTCCTGACGTACTTCGCGCACGGGGACACCCGGCGTCGCGGAGTCGCCCTCCTGCGCTTCAAGCAGACCTATCTTCGATCAGGTTTCGTCCTGGACGACACCGAACTGCCCGACCACCTCTGCGTAGTGCTCGAGTATGCCGCCACGGTCGACCAGCGGCTCGGATGGAATCTCCTGCTCGATCATCGTGCCGGCCTCGAACTGCTGAGGCTGGCGCTGCGGGACGCCGACTCTCGCTGGTTCGGTGCGGTGCAATCCGTGACTGCCACCCTGCCGCCTCTGAGAGGTGATGAGTCGGCCGCTGTCAGGCGGCTCGCGGCTGAAGGTCCGCCGCAGGAAGAGGTCGGTCTGACGCCGTACGCCACTCCTGCTTTCGACCCGGCCACGCGGCCGCCCGGATCGCCACAGCCGTTGCCGATGCCCTCGTTCCCGGGAGGTCGTCGATGAACGAGATCCTGTGGGTGGTCTTCCCTTACATCTGCCTCACGGTGTTCGTGGTCGGGCATTTCTGGCGGTACCGGTACGACAAGTTCGGGTGGACCACACGCTCCTCACAGCTGTACGAGGACAGGCTCCTGCGCTGGGGTAGTCCGCTGTTCCACTTCGGCATCCTGGCCGTCTTCCTCGGCCATGTGATGGGCCTCGGCATCCCGAAGAGCTGGACCGAGGCGGTCGGCATCTCCGAGGGGCTCTACCACTTCCTGGCCGTGTCGATCGGCGCGATCGCCGGCTTCGGCACGGTGGTCGGCCTGGCGATCCTGATCTACCGACGGCGGACGGTGGGACCGGTCTTCTCCGCGACGACCAGGATGGACAAGGTGATGTACCTGTTCCTCGCCACGGTGATCGTGCTGGGACTGGTGAACACCGTGGTCGCCAACATCTTCGGTCACTACGACTACCGGGACGGGGTGTCCGTCTGGTTCCGCGGCATCTTCCGTTTCGACCTGCATCCCGAGCTGATGGCGGAGGCACCACTCAGCTTCCAGTTGCACGGACTGGCCGCGATCGCCCTCTTCGCCCTCTGGCCGTTCACCCGCCTCGTCCATGTCTTCAGCGCGCCGGTCGGCTACCTGACGAGGCCCTACATCGTCTATCGCAGCAGGGATGACCGGATCGCCAGCCATTCACCCCGCCGCGGCTGGGAGGACGATCGCTGACCTGGCCACCTTTCGATCAGTCACGCAGGCGGACCGCGGTGACCGTGAACTGCTCGACGCCCTGGTAGTGCCCGCCGGTCGAGGCGACGATCACCAGGACACCGTCGGTCGCGCCGCGGAAGGACACCCGGGCGGACCATGCACTCCGCTCGCCGCCGGCCGGCACGCAGCAGAAGGTGCCGAGCGGGTTCTCGGACGACACCTGCCGTACGTCGACCCGGATCGACTCGTCGACCCCGGTGATCCGCCCTCCGACCACGAGCGGTGAGGTGGCGGCGGCGCCGTACCGTGGACGGTCGAGAGTGAACGTGCTGTCCCGGGTGCCGACGACCTCCCAGGGCGCGTCGTCACCTTGACCTATCCGCCGCAGGTGGACGACCGCGGCGACAGACGGGGTGGCGGAGTCGGTCCGGTAACCCACCGCGACTGTCGCGTCGTCGCCACGTACCGACCTGGAGACGATGGTGTTCACCTCGTCGAAGCCGAGGAAACCGGTCGTGAACGACAGGGCCGTCTGCCCGGCGTCCAGATGCCACGGTTGCTTTCCTTCGGTGCGGTAGGCCTGCTGCCACACCGCGGCATCCTGTTCTGAGCCGAACGGCCAGATCGGCAGGTACCGGAACACCCGGTCGCTCGGCGCGGAGGACGGTTTCGTCGTCGTGGGCGACACAGGCGAGCTGGTGCCGGTCGACGGAACGGTACTGGTGGCCGGCGGCTTGCTTGCCGTCGGCAACGGGCTGGTACTGGCACCCTGGTCGGTGTCGCTGAAGACGATGACGCCGATCACGGTGGCCAGTGCGAGGACGGCGAGTATCGCTGCGGCGATCGAGAGGCGCCGCACTCTTCGCAGCCGATCCTGCTGCCGGGTGGGGTCCGGTGCGCTCATCGTGCTGCTCCGGCGTGCGCGTCGGGCAGCGGCGCCGACGGGGGGACGGTACCGCGGTGCGACGTACGCAGCGCCAGGGAGATGAGCAGGGCGCCCGCCAGGAGGAAGATCAGCCCGAGTCCGATCAGCGAGTAGGCCAAATCGTCCAGCCAGGGCAGCGTGGCGCCGACGGCGAGATCGGCCTGTACCGCGCGGCTCCCGTCCGCGTTCAGGACCACGACACTCCAGTCGCCCGCTCGCGGTCGCCAGTCGAGGGTCTGAGTACCGGTGCCCGCGGTGCTGGCCACCCAGAACTGTTCGTCGCTGGGCAACTGGGCCGGCGCCTGACCGGCGTACTGGCGGTACACCGGCTCGACTCGACGGCCAGCGAGGCGCGACACCACGCTGTGCTCGACGGTCGACAGGTACGCCGAGACGTCCCGGTCAGCCGCGATCCCGATGAACAGCGGAGCGTCCGTCGCGCTGGTACCGGTGAGCCGTACCTCGCCGAGCACCCGGTTCATCACCCAGCCGGGTCCGTCGAAGCGCAGGGCACCTGCCTCGGTGGTGAGGGCGTACCCCGGGCTGGAGAACTGTTGGAGGTCCGTACTGACGTAGCCACCGGAGTCGCGGCCCGCCTGGTCGAACCAGAGCGCCGTCCCGCCGGCCGGCAAGGCAACCATGCCGGCGAGGACGAGTACTGCTCCGGCGACGACACTGATCACTCGACCAGCTGTCCAGCGGTGGGCCGTGGGAGTGGCAGGGCTCGGGGCGAGAGGCCGGGCCAGGACCACGGGTGCGGGGTCTGGTTGGCCGTGCTCGAGTGTCGCGGTCGGTCGAGGACTGTCCGTGGAATCGATCTGCCGCTCGTCCTCACCCCTCCCACTGCCGGTGTCCAGCCGGAACGGCGGGTACTCGTCGGTCATCAGAAGGAAGTAGCCGGCGACCCGGCAGACCCAGCGGTTCAAGCCGACGACGAGGTCGAACAGATCGCGGGGGTAGCGACCGGTGAACAGCAGGGTGAAACCGGCGATCAGCACGAGCAGCCCGATCAGGCCGCCGCCCTCGAAGGACCAGGCCGAGTCACCGATGTGGTAGCTCAGGTAGGTCCCGCCGCCCAGCAGGATGGTGGCCACGAGGAGATGCGGTACTGCCAGCAACCACTTCACCAGGACGAGTCCCCGAGACAGTTGCGGTGGATAGTCGACGTGAAGTCTCGCCGGGTAGTCCGGTACGTCGTCCAGCGTGAACGGGGGATACCGGTCCGTGCCGAGGACGCCGTACGCGTAGAACGCGACCCGCCAGCTCCACCGCAGTACGCCCGTGGTGAAGGTGAAGATCGGCCGGGGGTAGCGACCGGTGAAGAGGATCGCGAAGAACGCCACGATGCTCAGTACTCCGAACGCGAGCCAGAGGAAGGCGAGCACGACGTAGTGCGGTATCGCCAGCAACCACTTGACGAGCCAGAGCCCACGGCTGACGGACGGGTCGAGGTTGCCCTCGATCCGGATCGGATAGTTCCTCATCATGATCCTCCCTCTGAAACCTCAGCGCCGCTGAGAAAGGGGCACAGCCGCACTGAGCATGGCGTAGTGGCCGTCGTACCTGGCGTAGACGACACGGGCCCGGCCGGTCGCCTTGTCGGCGAAGAATTCGAATTGCCTGCCGGTCAGGTCGAGCCGCGACAATGCTTCGCTCACCGTTCGCCGGGGGACCGGTGTGCGGTCCACCA